>JAOAUC010000087.1 GCA_030157785.1 Zoogloea oleivorans | reverse complement strand
CCACGAACAGCACGGTGATGATGATCATGAACTGGTTGTGCATCGACAGCGTGTCACGCCCGATGGGGGTGACCGGCTTGGGGAAGTTCCAGGTGTAGTCGGCGAGGGCTGCGGCGCTGCCGAGGGTGAGGCAAAGTCCTGCGAACAGCCGTGAGAGAGGGCGAAAGCCGGGGCGGGAGCGGGGGTTGAGTGTGGTCAAGTCTCTACCTCTTCTTTTCGTGGGATGATCAGGCTCGGTACGGCGCGGCGAGCCGGTGGGCAAGATATGAAGCCGGCGCGCGCAGTGAATCCACGAGAGTCAGGCGATCGTCTTCGAGGCGAATGAACGTGCAGGGCAAAAAGAAGAGCGGCGGGTTCGAGGCCGGTAAACGGCACACTCCGCCAGAGACCAGCAAACGAGAATCCGCGCTGGCGAGCAGGCTCGCAACAAGGGCTCCGCTGATCAGGCTGTGGCGGACAGCCGGGGGGATTGAGCAGTTGGAGCGCGCGATACATGATCGCGCGCCCGCTGCCTCTATCGTTGTTATAGCCATGGCGTCTCCTCCAGGCCCTGTCTGCGACTTTTTGACGCAGATCAAATTCTGGAAGGAGTGTAGCATCGACCCCGCGTTTTGCAGTGCACTTGAAAAACGCGCAAGCTACTGAAAAACAAGGATGTTTTAAATGATTTTAATGTTGCAACGCGTCATCGCTGCTTGTGTCGCAGCAGGCCTGCTGGCGGCTTGTTCGCCGACCGGGGAGGGCGGGGCGGGAGGCAAAGGCGTTGAGGGGTTTGCCAGCACTGACATCACGGGGGCGAATTATGCCAGGGGCTTCAGCCTCACCGACCACACGGGCACGCCCCGCAGCCTCGCTGATTACAAGGGCAAGGTGGTGACCCTGTTCTTCGGCTACACCCAGTGCCCGGATGTATGCCCGACCAACCTGCTGAGCATGGCCGAGGTGCTGCGCCAGCTCGGGCCTGACGCCGACAAGGTGCAGGTCTTGTTCGTGACCGTCGATCCGGAGCGCGACACGCAGGAACTGCTGGCCCAGTATGTGCCGGCCTTCGATGCGCGGTTTGTCGGGCTGTACGGCGACATCCCCACCACCCAGGCGGTGGCAAAGGATTTCAAGGTGTTCTACCAGAAGCAGGGCGACACGAAGGGCCAGGCCTACACGGTGGATCACTCCACCGGCACCTATGTCTTCGACCCTCAGGGGCGGCTGCGCCTGTATGTGAAGCACGGCGAGAAGCCGGAGCTCATCGCCGCCGACCTGAAGCGGCTGATTGCCGGCAAGTAATCCCGGCGCTACAAATGAAAAGGGCAACCCGCGGGTTGCCCTTTTTGCTGCGCAATGACCTTGGTCAGGCGAGAGCGGCGAGCTGGGTGCGCATCTTCTGCATCGCCTTTACTTCAATCTGGCGGATGCGCTCGGCCGACACGCCGTACTCGGCGGCCAGCTCGTGCAGGGTGGCGCTATCGCCTTCGGCCAGCCAGCGCCGCTGCACGATGGTGCGGCTGCGATCATCCAGCCCGGCCAGCGCCTGGTGCAGACCTTCGTCCTGAAGGCGGGCGTATTGGCGCTGGGCCAGCACTTCGGACGGTTCGGCGTTGGGGTCGGCCAGATAGGCGATGGGGGCGAAACGCTCCTCTTCGTCGTCCGGACCCGATTCCAGTGCCATGTCCTGACCGGACAGGCGGGTTTCCATCTCGCGGACTTCTTCCGGCTTGACGCCCAGCTGCTGCGCCACGGCCAGCACGGCATCGCCCTGCAGGGTGCTGCTGCTGCTCTTCATGCTGCGCAGGTTGAAGAACAGCTTGCGCTGGGCCTTGGTCGTGGCGATCTTCACCAGGCGCCAGTTCTTGACGATGTACTCGTGGATCTCGGCCTTGATCCAGTGGATCGCGAAGGACACCAGACGCACGCCGCGCTCGGGGTCGAAGCGCTTGACGGCCTTCATCAGGCCCACGTTGCCTTCCTGGATCAGGTCGGCGTGGGGCAGGCCATAGCCCAGGTAACCGCGCGCAATGGCCACCACCAGTCGCAGGTGGGACAGAACCAGCTTCCGCGCCGCCTCCAGATCATCCTGCTCCCGGAAGCTGTGGGCGAGATCGGACTCCTCCTTCTCGGTCAGCAAGGGGATGCGGTTAACGCTCTGGATGTACTGATCCAGGCTGCCAACGGCGGACGGAACGGGAAACGACAGGGTTTGAGACATGGACAAAAAACCTCCTTCATTCAAATCTTAGCACTCCCGGCCTTTGAGTGCTAACGCCTATGGAGGTTCCCGACTTCTGCCTGATCTTCCAGAGCCGCCCGGATACGTGAGCGGGTTCGGTACGAAAGCTAAAGATGCTGCCGGACGTCGCCGTTATGAAGGTGGAGCCAAGCTGTTTTGCAGGTGTCATGCTTTCGCGATCCTGCAGTGGTCTGCCCGGGGTGATTTGCGTCCGTGGCAGCCTTACTCTCTGCTACCGGAAGTGTTCATCCTCCGAGGCCACCGCCATGAGTACAAGTGCAAGCAGGGACCTGCGACTGGAAGGCGCTGCGCAGCAGACCATCCTGGTCGTCGATGACACGCCGCAAAACCTTGCGGTACTGGGCGAGCTGTTGCAGCCACTTTATCGTGTCCGGGCTGCCAATTCCGGTGAGCGAGCCTTGCGGGCGGCCAGTCTGCAGCCCCGCCCCGATCTGATCCTGCTGGATGTGATGATGCCCGGCATGGATGGCTACGAAGTCATGCAGCGTCTTGCCGCCGACCCCCATACCCGCAACATCCCGGTGATCTTCGTCACTGCCATGACAGCCACCGAAAACGAGGAGCATGGCCTGGCCCTCGGTGCGGTCGATTACATCACCAAGCCCATCAATCCGGCCATCGTGCTGGCCCGTGTGCATACCCATCTCGAACTCAAGTGGGCCCGTGATCGGCTGGCCGACGAGAACGAATGGCTGGAGCACGAGGTGGCCCGGCGGATGAGCGAAAACCTGCTCATCCAGGATCTGAGCGTGCGTGCGCTGGCCTGCCTGAGCGAGGCCCGTGACAGCGAAACCGGCCTGCACATTGTGCGGACGCAGGCCTACGTCGAGCTCCTCGCCCGTCATCTGGCCGGCCACGAACGTTTTCGCCACGCGCTCACCGGCTCCCGGCTCGGCATGGTGGTCAAGGCAGCGCCGTTGCACGACATCGGCAAGGTGGGCATACCCGACGCCATCCTGCTCAAGCCCGGCCGTCTGACGGTCGAGGAGTTCGAAATCATGAAGTCGCACCCGGGCATTGGCGCCGACGCCATCAACAAGGCGATGGCGCAGGCGCTGGCGAGCGCCGACGACGAGACCGCCGAACAGGCTTCGGGTGCCTTCGCCTTCCTCCATATCGCTCGGGAAATCTCCCTTGGCCATCACGAGAAGTGGGATGGCAGTGGCTACCCGGCCGGGCTGGCGAGCGATGCCATTCCCGTTTCGGCGCGCCTGATGGCCTTGGCAGATGTCTTTGATGCATTGATGAGTCACCGGGTTTACAAGGCGGCCATGAGCTTCGACGAGACCACCCGGATCATCTGCGACGGGCGTGCCAGCCATTTTGATCCCGACGTTGTGGATGCCTTCCTGGCCTGCCACGCCAGCTTTGCCGAGATCGCCGCGCGCTTTACCGATCCGGCGCCCAAAACGAATTGAACAAGCCAATGCGAACCACGCTGCTGTTTGCCGCTGCCGCCCGGGTTGGCGAGGCGATCCGCAAGGCGCACATTCCGATTGGCGACATCCATGTGAGCCCCCTGTGCCGGGCCCGGGACAGCGCGCTGGCGGCCTTTCCCGGGCAGGTCCGCAGCGTCGCCCCGGACCTGATGTACACCGCCAACCTGACCGCCGCGCAAAAGACACCGATCATTGCCCTTACGCGAAGGCTGCTGTCGGCACCGGTCGAGGCGGGCCGCAACCGCTTGCTGGTGGCTCACGGGCCCAACCTCATGGACCTGATGGGTTACTTCCCCAAGGAGGCCACCCTGGTGGTGTTTCGCCCGAAGGGACAGGGGCGCTTCGGTTACGTGGCCAGCATTCTGCCCGCGTCGTGGCCTGAACTGCTGCGCTGAAGGCGTCTCCGATGAAACTCCGCCTGTTCAGTCTGCGCCAGGCCTACCAGGCCGCCGCCTGTCCAGCCTTGCCGAGGCCTTGCAGGATCTGGCCGATGGCGACCTCGATCCGCCTTCCCTGGCGGTGGTCGAAGCCATCGGAACGGATTTGCGGAGTGTTCTGCGCAAGATGGCCATGGCCGTGCTGAGCTTTCGCAGTACCGCCATGGCCCGCGAGGAGGCGCTGGGTCTCAACCCGAGCGTGCTCCAGTCGGGTCACACATCCCAGGCCATCTACACGGACATGTGGGAGATGCTGACGCGTGGCGAGTCCTGGCGCGGCGAACTGATCAACCGGCGCAAGGACGGCAGTGAGTACGTGGAGCTGGCGAATATCGCCCCGGTTCGCCAGGCCGACGGCCGGGTGACCCACTACGTGGCGATCAAGGAAGACATTACCGAAAAGAAACGCATCGGCGAGGAACTGGAGCCGCACCGCTACCACCTGGAACAACTGGTGGCCGAGCGCAGTGTCGAACTCGAGGAGGCCAAGGAGGTGGCCGAGGCCGCCAGTCGCAGCAAGAGCGACTTCCTGGCCAACATGAGTCACGAAATCCGCACCCCGATGAACGCCATCATCGGGCTCACCCGCCTGCTCAAGCGCGATCTCGTCGAGCCCCGCCACGTGGGCCGACTCACCAAGATCGGCGGGGCGGCCCAGCACCTGCTCAGCATCATCAACGACATCCTCGATCTGTCGAAAATCGAGGCCGGCAAGCTGGAGCTGGAGCTGACCGACTTCGATGTGAAGCGCGTTGTCGATTGCGTCATCAACCTCATCCGAGACAAGGCCGAGGCCAAGAATATCGAGCTGGTCGTGGACTTGCGCGGCCTGCCATTCATGCTCCATGGCGACGGCCTGCGTCTGCAGCAGATACTGCTAAACTTTGCCGGCAATGCGGTCAAATTCACCGGGACGGGCAACATCACCCTGCGTGCGGCGATGGCAGAATCGCCACAGATGGACTGATACGATCAATTCATGGGAATCACTTCGCTTGGCCGGTGGATTGTCGTTGCGCTCTGCTTTGGCGTCCTGGGCAAGGGTTTGCGTGCCGCCGAGCTCGTCCCGCCACCCGGCCCGATCAGTGTCGTGCCGGACGCCGGCTTTCCGGGCTACGCGTCGCTGGTGCTGGCCCTGGTGGTGGTGTCGCTGCTGGGCTGGAACCGGCTGCTGAGCCGACGGGTTGCGGCACGCGCCGCGGCGCTGCAACGGGCCCGGGAGGAGAACGAGGATGCCCGCAACCGGCTGGCGACGACCCTCGAGGCGATTCCCGATCTGCTCTTCGAGCTGGATGCCGACGGCCGCTACCTGGAGGTGTACGCCACCCGCGACGCGCTGCTGGCTGCCCCGCGGGAAGCCTTGGGCGGCCGTCATCTTGCCGAGGTGCTGCCACCCGAGGCCGCCCGGACCACTGCCGAAGCGCTGGCCGCGGCCATGCACGGCGGCAGCGATTACGGCCGCACCATCATGCTGGAGCTCGGCGACGGGCCACACTGGTTTGAACTTTCCGTACGGCGCAAGGGTGCGGCGAGCGGCACGGCACCGACCTTCATGGTGCTGTCCCGCGACATCACCACGCGCAAGCTGGCGGAAATGGAGCTGGCCCTTTACCGCGACAGCCTCGAGGCTGAGGTCGTCCGGCGGACGGCGGATCTGGCCGCGGCCAACGAGGAGCAGAAGGCCATCCTCGATTCCGCCACCTCGGGCATCGTCCTGATCGTCGATCGCGTGCTGGTGCGCTGCAACCGCAAGCTGCACGACATGTTCGGCTGGCCGCAGGGCGAAATGGTCGGCAAGTCCACGCACATCTGGTACGCCGACGAGGCGGCCTGGCGTACGGGCGGCGGCGAGGTGTACGAACAGATCTGGCGCGGCGAGATTCACCGCCGCGAGCAGATGCTGATGCGCCGGGACGGCAGTCAGTTCTGGGCGCGCCTTACCGCCCACGCGGTGGATATGAAGGACAGGTCCCGCGGTTCGGTGTGGATCATCGACGACATCGACACCGAGCGGGCTGCCACCGACGCGATGCGCAAGGCCATGGCCCTGGCCGAGGAAGCGGCGCAGATGAAGTCGGACTTTCTGGCCAACATGAGCCATGAAATCCGTACGCCGATGAACGCCATCGTCGGCATGGCCTACCTGACCCTGAAAACCGACCTGACCCGCCGCCAGCGTGATTACCTGCAGAAGATCCAGGCCTCGAGCCAGCACCTGCTGGGCATCATCAACGACATTCTCGACTTTTCGAAGATCGAGGCCGGCAAGCTGGTTGTCGAGCACATCGGCTTCGAGATTGACCGGATGCTCGACAACGTCACCAGCCTGATCGCCGAGAAAAGCGCCGGCAAGGGGCTCGAGCTGATCGTCGATGTGGCAGGCGATGTGCCCGCCAGTCTGATCGGCGACCCCTTGCGCCTGGGCCAGATCCTCGTCAATTACGCCAACAATGCGGTGAAGTTCACCGACGAGGGCGAGATCGCGATCCGCGTCGCCGTGCTGGAAACCACGGCCGACGACGTGCTGCTGCGTTTCGAGGTGTGCGACACCGGGATTGGTGTCGCCCCGGAACAGCAGGCCCGCCTGTTCAAGAGCTTCGAGCAGGCCGATTCGTCCACCACCCGCAAGTACGGCGGCACGGGCCTGGGCCTGGCCATCTCGAAACGTCTGGCCGAGCTGATGGGGGGCGAGGTCGGTGTCGACAGCGAGCCCGGTATCGGCTCCACCTTCTGGTTTACCGTGCGTCTCCAGGTGGGCGCGACGAAGGCCCGGCGCCAACTGCCGGACGGAGGCTTGCGCGGTCGGCGCATGCTGGTGGTGGATGACAACGACAATGCGCGCGATGTCCTCGGTGAAATGCTGCGCCGGATGGCATTCACGATTGGTGACGCGTCGTCCGGGGCCGCGGCGCTGACCGAACTGGCCCGCGCCGATGCGGCGGGCGAAGCCTACGACCTGGTCTTCCTCGATTGGCAGATGCCCGGGCGGGATGGTGTGGCGACGGCCGGGGACATCCGCCAGTTGCCGTTGTCACGCCAGCCGCAGCTGGTGATGGTGACGGCCTACGGTCGTGACGAATTGATCGCGGCGGCGACGAAGGCGGGGATCACCGACATCCTGATCAAGCCGGTGACCGCATCACTGCTTTTCGACACCGTGATCCGCGTGCTGGGTTCGGCCCGGGTCGAGCCGATCCATGCCGGGCGGGCGCCTGTCGTGTCGGATGCCGACCTGGTTCCCATCCGCGGTGCGCGCATCCTGCTGGTCGAGGACAACGAAATCAACCGCGAGGTGGCCAGCGAGCTGCTGCAGCTGGTCGGCTGCCTGGTTGACGTGGCCGAGAACGGCGCCGTTGCCGTCGACAAGGCCGGGCAGGGCCGCTACGACTGCGTGTTGATGGATGTGCAGATGCCGGTCATGGATGGTCTGACGGCGACCCGTGAGATCCGCAAGCTGCCCGGCTGCGCCGAACTGCCGATTGTCGCCATGACCGCCAACGCGATGGCCGGGGACCGGGAGCGTTGTCTGGCTGCCGGCATGCAGGATCATGTGGGCAAGCCCATTGACCCCGAGGTGTTGTGGGCCATGTTGTTGCGCTGGGCCAGGCCGCGGGTCCCTGTGCCACCCGTGGCCGAGAGCGTTGGCCACCCGGGCGTGTCGGCCGCCGTGCTGCCGCTGGCGGAGATTGCCGGGCTGGATGCGGTGACTGGCCTGCATCTCGCCCTGGACCGCGAGGTTCTGTATCTGTCCATCCTGGAAAGGTTTGTCGCCGGCGAGCAGGATTTTCCCGGCCGTATGGCCGACGCCGTGGCGAGGGCCGACTGGCTGGCTGCCGAGCGCTTTGCCCACACCCTGAAGGGCGTTGCCGCACAGATCGGCGCCCGTTTGCTGCGGGGGCTGGCGGAGCAGCTTGAGCATGCGGTGCACCGCCATGAAACCGGGGAGGTGCTGGCGCCCTTGCAGTCGGCTACCAACGCCTGTCTCGCACAACTGATTGCGGCCATCGTTCCGCATCTGCCCCGCCAGCGCGTGGCCTTGCCGGCCGCGGAGGTCGATCGTCGGCGTTTGCAGGAGGCGTGTGCCGGCCTGGCCCGTCAGCTCGCGACGGACGACTTTTCCAGCGTGCATCTGCTGAATGAACATGAGGCCCTGCTGCAGGCGGGTTTGGGCGCCGACTTTGTTCCGTTTGCCGATGCCGTCCGCCACTTCGATTTTGTCACGGCACTGGAACGTCTCAGGGCGGCGGCGGCCCGCCACGATATCCCGCTGTGAACTGGTCGATAGCGACGACGACTGCTTCAAGGTCGCTGGCGAGCGCTTCGACAAGGCCTGCCAGCTCTGCAGCGGCCACCCTGTGGTCAATCGCTTGCTCCACATTTGCTGCCTGCTGGCTAAGATCCAGGGCGCCGACTGTCCCGGCTGTGCCCTTCAAGCTGTGCGCACTGCGGCTGAGGTCCTTGAGCCGGTCCTCGGAGAGCTTTTGTCGCAGGGCATCCCCTTCGTTCCGGTGGGTATCGGCGAAAAGCGCAACCAGATGAATGTAGCGGTCGACTTTGCCGCGCACGCTGACCAGGCCCCGGGATACGTTGAGGCCGGAGATCTGCACCAGATCAGCAGTGCTTTCAGGCTCCGGCGCCGCTGGCGGGGTTTCTGCCCGCGCTGTCGCTGCGGTGGCCGGCAGCCAGCGCAGCAGGGCCTGATAGAGCACCGCCGGGTTGACCGGTTTGGCCACGTGGTCGTTCATGCCGGCTTCCAGGCAGCGCTGGCGATCTTCGTTGAAGGCGTTGGCGGTCATGGCCAGGATCGGCAGGGCCTGCCGTCCGGGCAGGGCACGGATCGCGGTGCAGGCTTCAAGGCCGCCCATCACGGGCATGTTGAGGTCCATCAGGACGAGACCGAAGTCTCCGGCCCGGACTTGCTCCACGGCCTCCTGCCCGTTGTTCGCAAGGACGACGGTGAGGCCGGTGTCGCCGAGAAGCTCGCAGGCGATTTCCTGGTTGAGCAGGTTGTCTTCGACCAGCAGGATGCGGTGGCCTGTATGCGTTTGCCGGAGTTGCTGGCAGAGGGTGCCCACCTGCGCCGGTGAGGCGGCTTCACCGTCGTTAGCCGTCGTGCTGTCGGGCTCGGCATCGCCCTGGGCATGGCCGAGCCGAAGCGTCACCCAGAAGGTGCTGCCTTGCCCGGGCTGGCTGGTCACGCCGATTTCGCCCCCCATGAGCTCGGTCAGGCGCTTGCTGATAGCCAGCCCGAGGCCGGTGCCGCCGTATTTGCGGGTTGTCGAGTTGTCGGCCTGCTCGAAGGCCTGGAAGACGGCTTCCTGTTGCTCGGGGTTCAGGCCGATGCCTTCGTCCTGCACTTCAAGGCGGATCAGCTCCCTGCCGGGGCCGGATTCGATCTGGCGGGCACGCAGGGTGATGTTTCCGTGGGTCGAAAACTTGATCGCATTGGACAGGAAGTTGACGACGATCTGCTCGATTCGCACCGGGTCGCCGCGCAGCCGCGGCGGGAGCATCGGGTCGATCTCCAGGTGCAGGGCCAGATCCTTCCGGCCGGCGCTTTCGCGCAGCAGGTTGGCGGCTTTCTCGAGGGGCAATGGCAGGGAGAAGTCGATGGCTTCGAGGCTGATCTTGTCGGCTTCGATTTTCGACAGGTCGAGAATGTCGTTGATGATGCGCAGCAGATGCTGGGCCGCCGTGCCGATCTTCTGTATGCGGTCCAGTTGGCGGGGCTCCGTGATGTCCCGGTTGAGCAGGTGTGAGAGGCCGATGATGGCGTTCATCGGGGTGCGGATTTCGTGGCTCATATTGGCCAAAAAGGCGCTCTTGGCCCGGTTGGCGCTTTCCGCTTCGTCGCGGGCGGCGGCCAGCTCCAGCGTGCGCTTGTCGACCAATTCTTCCAGGTGGTGGCGGTGCTGCTGCAGTTCTTCGTCGAGCTGCTTGCGCTCGGTGATGTCGCGGACAAGGCACATGACATAGGTCTTGCCACCCCAATGTACACGGCTTGATTTGATTTCCGCCGGATAGGTGCTGCCGTCCCTGCGCCGATGGACGGTTTCGAAGGACTCTCCCTGGGGCCTGACGGAGACGATCATCTCGTGCAACTGCTCCGGCGTGAAATGGGACTCCCAATCCCACACGTGCAGTGTGGACATCTCTTGCGGCGTGTAGCCGAGCAGCGCGGCAAACTGGGGATTGGCCTCGAAGACGCTGCAGTCGTCGTTGATCACGACGATGCCGTCACGATCCATTTCGAACAGGGTGCGGCGGCGCGACGCTTCCTCGCTGATTGCCTGCTGGGCCTGCTGACGTGCCATGTTCTGAGCGTCCAGGGCGTCGAGAAGCTCGTTGAAGTGGCTGGCCAGCTGGGCGATTTCGTCGGTTTCAGCATCGGGGGCGACACGTGCGGTGTGGTTGCCGCCGTGAATGGCCTGCATGGTGTCGGTGATCTTCGATAGACGGCGGGTGAAGTCCCTCGCCCCGCGCAGGAAGGACAGGGACAGGGCCAGCATGCTTAGGGCAAGAAGGGCGGCAACGCTGCCGGTCAGCAGGGTTTTTTCGCGCTGCAGTTTTGCTTCCGGGAAGCTGATGCCGACCATGCCGATGCGCAGCCCGGCGCCGTCGGAAATGGCCTCGTAACCCGCGATTTGCTGCGTGTCCAGCAGGTCCGTGCGCTTTATCCATGAAGCGCCCTTGTCGATGACCTGCTCGCGAACTTCCGGCTGGGCACGGGTCCCGATGGCGCGCTGGTTGTTCTTCCGGGTGATGGAGGTGCTGATCCGGATGTCGTCGAGAAAGATCGACATCACGCCGCCCTCTTCGCCAAAGCGGGCATTGATCGGGAAGACCACATCGCGGATGCGGTCGAGCATCGGCAGGTTGTTGTTGAGCAACACGCCACCGATGAGGATGGCGTCCGGATGCTTGTTGGTCAGGGTGAAGTGCGCCGCCGCGTTGATCAACAGGCCGCGCGTTTCGAGCTGTGTGCCGTGTGCGCCATCCGCGGAGTTGGCGGCATGGATGCGGGCGCGCTCGGGCAGGTCCGCGGCCAGAGCGCGCAGCATTTCTGCGCTGAAACGTTCATAGGCCGAACTTGAAACGCCAGTGGCGGCCTGGCGGGAAACATGGCTTTCCGGCAGGCGGCTACCGGGCTCGAGCCCGGTGCTGGAGGCTATGACCCGCCCGTCCCGGGTGGCGATGATCATGAAGTCGAGTCGGGCCGCGTCGGCGCGGGCTGCCAGGGCCTGGTTGAGGGGGATGCTGCGGGTTGTGCCGGCCTTTCCTGCGAGTTCGTCCAGCATGTGGTTGAGGCGATCCGATCGGACCATTTCCTCGATGTTCTGAAGCGTCTGGCCGCGCACCTGCTCCATGTAGGTATGGGCGCTGGTCAGATTGCCACGGGCATTGGTGATCAGCAGTTCATCGAAGAGTTGTCCGCCAGCGATGGTCAGAATGCCAAGAATGATCGGGAAGGCGACAATCAAAGGGGCGAGCCCAAGCGTCACCATCCGCAGGCGCAGGGAGGCACGCCAAGGATTCTTGCGAGAGTCGGGCAGGAAGAAAAGGCGCATTGCTGGATTCCGCTCCTGTGCAGAGGGAATGAGCGCGCGTCGCGCGTTCATTTTCTAAGTAGTACGAGAGTTCGATTTTATCGTTTTTATAAAAAAAACATCACAAATGATATTTTCGTCAAAATCACAATTGTGAGAAGTGTCAAACTTCTCGATCTTCTTCAAAGGATCACAAAAAACGAAAAGATGGTCTTTTGAAGGCGGCGCTGAAGTGCCCGCTCCTCGTGGCGACGCGCAGGACCGCGAGACGGAAGCCCGTGCGGCTGCCGAACTGGGCAACCTTGTGCGCATCAACCGGACCACTCGTGACAATGCCCGGGGTTATGCCCCCGTTTTGTAGGGCCTGGGCCAGCGCCGTATCGCGGTGGTCCTGGACATCCGCAACCGCTTGTCCACCGAGTCCTGGCCGACCGAGTTTCGCAAGGCCTTTGCCGATGCGGGCGGCACCCTGGTTGCCGAAGTGCCGTTCGAGTTCGGCCACGGAACAGCAGCTCGAACTGGTGGGAAAGATGGTGGAGGGGCTGGTGATTGTTCTCAATTAGAACCGGGATGACGATTCACCGCGCCACACGGACTTCCGTGACGCCTATTTCAGGCGCCGAAGTAGCGGCCCGGCCGGTGATTGACGGCGATGACCAGGTTCAACGCACCAGCGGCCAGCACCGACAGCGCCACCTGGCCCACCGATACCACCAGCAGACCGAGGGCGAGGATCACGCAGTCGCCCAGCATCTGCACGCTGCCGGCGCGCCAGCCACGGGTCTTCTGCAGGTAGATGGCCAGCACCCCCAGCCCGCCCAGGCTGGCCCCGTGGCGAATCAGGATCAGGATGCCGATGCCCGCCAGCAGGCCGGCCATGATCGCCGCGAAGACCGGATCGAGCCGCGAGAAGGCGATCAGGTGGGGCAGCACTTCGGTGCCGATCGACAACAGGCCCACTGCGCAGAAGGTCTTCAGGGCGAATTCCCGCCCCAGCGCCCGGTAGGCGAACACGTAAAAGGGCAGGTTGATCAGGAACAGTACCGGCCCCAACCGCCAGCCGCCCAGGTAATGGAGCAGGAAGGCCAGCCCGGTGGTGCCGCCCAGCAGCAGGCGGCTCTCGCGGAACATGAGGACTGACAGGGCCACGAAGAGGCAGCCGGTGAGCAATCCCTGTACGTCTTCGAGGCGGCTGTGGCGCGAGTCGGAAGGGGTGGGCGACATGAGGGCGAGCAGGCTGGCGGAGGATGCCTGATCATACCCGCAGCCCTCGCCGCAAATTATTTGCGCAACGTGTGTAAGAAACGCCCCGCTTGCCACGACTAATCGCCAGCACCTGATTTTTCGCGGTCGCCAGACGGGCTTCCGGCAGGGCTGCAACCCCCACTCGACAGGAGCATCATCATGAAAACCACTTCCGCCATTACCGCCTCCCTGCTGGCCACCTTTGCCCTCGGTACGGCCGCTCACGCCGGCGAAAACCCCTTTGCTGCCAAGCCCCTCGAAGGTGGCTACCAGCTCGCCCAGGCCGATACCAAGATGAAGGAAGAGCCCAAAATGAAGGACGCCAGCTGCGGCGCCGACAAGAAGAAGGACAAAAAAGCCGACGGCTCCTGCGCCGCGAACAAGAAAATGGACAAGAAGGCCGACGGATCTTGCGGCGGCGACAAAAAGGCCGATGGCAAGTGCGGTGGTGACAAGAAGTAATCGATGAGCCGCAGCCGGGCGGCGGCGCGAGCCTGCCCCCGGCCGTTTGGAGACACTGAGATGGAAGATCGCAAGCTGCACGGTGCCGGACTCGGTTTTCGCCGCGAATTGTTGGCGGAACTGGAGGCCGGCGTGCCGGAGGCCGTCGATTTCTTCGAGCTGGCGCCGGAAAACTGGGCCGGCATGGGCGGGCGTTCGGCACGGCAACTGCGTGCCTTCACCGAGCGCTACCCTTTTGTCTGCCACGGGCTGTCCTTGTCGCTGGGCGGCATGCTGCCCCTGGATACCGCGCTGCTGCAGCAGACCCGCGCCTTCATGCTTGAACACGGCATCGCGCTCTACACCGAGCACTTGTCGTGGAGCAACGACGCCGGCCAGCTCTACGACCTGTTGCCGCTGCCGTGCACCAGCGAAGCGGTGCGCTGGACCGCAGCGCGCATTCGCCAGGCCCAGGATGTGCTGGGCCGGCGCATCGGCATCGAGAATGCCTCGTACTACGTAGCCCCGCCGGGCGCCGAGATGGGCGAGGCCGAGTTCATCCGTGCAGTGGTCGAGGAGGCCGACTGTCTGCTGCATCTCGACGTGAACAACATTCTGGTCAATGCCCGCAACTTCGGCTTCGACCCCTTCCGCTTCCTGCACGACCTGCCGCTCGAGCGCACCTGCTACATCCACGTGGCCGGCCACTACACCGAGCCCGACGGGCTGCTCATCGACACCCACGGTGCGGAGGTGATCGACGACGTGTGGGCGTTGCTCGAAGCGGCTTATCGCCGGATCGGCGTGGTGCCGACCTGTCTTGAACGGGATTTCAACTTTCCGCCGCTGGCCGGGCTGGGCGCCGAGGTGGCGCAGATTGCCCGCCTGCAGGCGCGGGTGGGCGAGGCCCTGGCGGTGACGGCATGAGCGCGCTGCAGGCCTTCCAGACATCCTTCGGCCGCCGCATTCGTGCCGGTGTCCGGGCGCCACTGCCGGCCGGCGTGCCCCGGCGGCGCATGGCTGTTTATGAAGAACTCCTCTTCAACAACCTGCGCGGCTTCCTGGACCGCTGCTTTCCGGTAGCCCGCGCCTGCCTCGGCGAGGCCCGCTGGACGCGCCTGTGCCGGGCCTTCTTTCGCGACTGGCCGTGCCGTAGCTCGTGGTTCCGCGAGATCCCGCGGGAGTTCGTGGACTACCTCGAATCCGCCAGCCGTCAGCCCTTGCCGCGCTGGTTCGTCGAACTGGCCCGCTACGAGTGGGCCGAACTGGCGGTGGATGTGATGGACGTGCGCCCGCCGGATTGCGACGCGGCAGGCGATTTGCTGGACGGCGTGCCAGTGGTGAATCCGGCGCTGCTGTCGCTGGGCTTCCAGTGGCCCGTGCACAAGATCAGCCCGGACTTCCGCCCGCGCCGCCCGGCGCCGGTGCATCTGCTGGTGTATCGCGATGCCGGTGATGAGGTGCGCTTCATGGAAGTCAGCCCGGCCACGGCCTGTTTGCTGGCGGTGCTGGGCGAGGAGGCTGGCAGCGGGCGGGAGGCGATCGTGCGCTTGGGGGCCATGCTGGGTTGTGCCGCCGATCCGGCCTTCATCGAATTCGGGCGCCAGAGCCTGGTCGAGCTGGCCCGGCTGGGCGTCATCCTGGGGACACGAACGGGAGGCTGACGCGCGGGTTCCTTGCTATGCTGACCCGGCCGTCCAATCCGCCCCCACACCATGACCGACACCAGGAACGCCGAGCTCATTTCGGGCTTCAGGCCGCAGATGCTGAAGTTCGCCCGGCTGCAGTTGCAGGACGACTCCGGCGCCGAGGACGCGGTGCAGGAGGCCATCGAGGCGGCGCTTGGCGGCATAGACCGCTTTGCCGGCCGCTCGGCCCTGAAGACCTGGATCTTCACCATCCTGCGCCACAAGATCATCGATGCCCTGCGCGAGCGCGGACGCACCGTGCAGATTTCCAGCCTGGAGCGGGACGAATCGGAACTCGACGAAGCCTTCGATGCGCTCTTCAAGGAAAACGCTCACTGGAGCCCGCAGAGCCGTCCCAAGGCCTGGGGCGACCCGGAGGAGGCGCTGCAGCAGCGCCAGTTCTGGCATGTTTTTGAAACCTGTCTGGAGATACTTCCCGCCCGCACGGCGCGGGTTTTCATGATGCGCGAATTCCTGGGCTTCGAAACCGACGAGATCTGCACCACGCTGGCCCTGACGACCAGCAATTGCAACGTGATCCTGCACCGTGCCCGGGCGGGCCTGCGGCAGTGCCTCAATCAGGGCTGGTTCGCCGGGGAGGCGCAGTCATGCTGAGCTGCAAGCACGCCACCCATCTGATGTCCGAAGCTCTCGACCGGCCCCTGAGCGGGCGCGAGCGCTTCAACTTGCGTGTGCACTTGCTGTTCTGCCGTGGCTGCCGGGCCTTTCGGGGGCAGATGGATTTTTTGCGCAAGGCCAGCCGCAGCTTCATCCACTGGCGCGATGCCGGCGATCAGTAAAGGAAGGGAATCAGCTTGCGCACCCGTCGCCGGTAATCGGCATAGGCCGGAAAGCGCGCCAGCAGCCAGGCTTCCTCGCGCCGCGACTTGATATCGAAGAACACCAGCAGAACAAGGGCCCACGCCAGCGTCAGCCAGCCCTGCACATACAGCGCCCAGCCTAAGGCTGCCAGGATCAGGCCGCAGTAGATCGGGTGGCGCACGAGGCCGTAGAGGCCGGTATCGACCAGCGTCGAATCGTCTTTCGGATGGGGCAGGGGCGTCAGGTTGGGGCCGAGCTTGAGCGCCGCCGCCGCGGCAATCAGCCCGCCGATGGCCACCAGGGCAAGCCCCAGCGGAGTGGCAATTGCCGCCAGCGGGCTCGGCCACGCGGGCAGGCCCGTGCCGGTCGGGCCAAAAATCACCAGTCCGAACAGCACCGCCTGCATCCCGACGTACCACTCGCCGCGTCGGCCTTTCCACCAAGGGTGTGCGCTCATCGGGTTTGTTCTCGTATTTGGCTGAAGTCGGGCAGACTAAAGCCTTCCACCACTTTCTACCGGAATTCCCATGACGCGTTGGCTGATTCGCCCCCTGCGGGCTGCATGCATGGCCGGCATCCTGCTGGCTGCCATTCCGGCGAGCGCCGCCGACACCACGCTGATCGTCACTGTGGGGCAGGTGAAGCCGGGTGCCGGAAACCTGCGTGCCGGCCTCTACCGGGACCCGGCGACCTTCCGCAAGGAGGACAAGGCCGTGGCGGTGGTGAGCACCGCCGCGACGGCGGATCATGTCGAGCTGCGCTTCCCGGGCCTTGCCCCCGGGCGCTACGCGATCATGGCCTACCACGACGAAAACGCTGACGGTGCGCTGAATCTGCGCTTTGGCATGTTCCCGACCGAAGGCTACGGCCTCTCCAACAACCCGAAGGTGTCCGGTCCGCCCGCTTTTGCCGACAGCGCCTTCGAGGTCAGCGGAAGCGAAACGCGGATCAACATCGACCTGCGTTACTAGGCCGGACTCAGCCGACCACGAAGCCCGGCACGTCAATGCGCACGGCCGGGCGATCGAGTACCACGCCCACGCAGGCGGCAAAGCGTCTGGCCCAGTCGCCGCCCTGCGCAAAGCGCTGTTCGCCGCCGTACTTGGCCACGTTGAGGATCACGTCGAGGACGAGGACCTTGCCCACCGGGTTGCTCGGTGTGCACTCGAGTTCGTCGAATTCTTCGTGCAGCCATTCCCGGGCGGCGTCCTTGCTCAGGCCGGCGCTATCGGCGGCGTGCACGTGGAACTCATATTCCCGGTCGGCCCGGAAGACGACGGTGACGTTGTACATGCTGGTCTCCTCTTGTTTTTTTACACCCTGATGGTCGCATTTTTCGGTGCACAGGCGCCGGAATCAAGTAACCGATTGTTATCATGGGGCGCTTGTCCTGTTGACCCTCCCCCATGACCGCTTCTCCCTGGCGCGCCCTCGCCAACCGCCGCATGCTGATCTGCGTGCTGATCGGCTTCTCCTCGGGCCTGCCCCTGTACCTGCTCCTCAACCTGGTGCCCGCCTGGCTGAAGACCGAGGGCCTGTCCCTGAAGGCCATCGGCGCCTTTGCGCTGATCCAGTTTCCCTACACCTGGAAGTTCGTCTGGTCGCCCTTTCTCGACCGCTTTGCGCTGCCCGTGCTCGGGCGGCGGCGCGGCTGGATGGGGGCGACCCAGGTGTTGCTGCTGGGCGCCATCGCCTGGCTGGGCACGCTGTCGCCGACCAATCAGCTCGGCCTGGTGCTCGGGCTGACGGCGCTGATCGCCTTTCTTTCCGCGACCCAGGACATCGTCCTCGACGCCTACCGTCGTGAGTTGCTGCCGGAGATCGAGCTGGGCATCGGCAACGCCATTCACGTCAATGCCTACAAGCTGGCCGGGCTGGTGCCGGGTTCGCTGTCGCTGGTGCTGGCCGATCATCTGCCGTGGGCACAGGTCTTCCTGGTGACCGCGCTGTTCATGCTGCCGGGCCTGGTGATGACGCTGATGGTGACGGAGCCGGTGGTGGCTGCTGGCGCGCCGCGCACCCTGCGCGATGCGGTGGTCGAGCCCTTCCGGGAGTTCTTCGGGCGCCACGGAGTCAAGTCGGCGCTGGTGGTGCTGGGCTTCATCTTTCTCTACAAGCTCGGCGATTCCCTGTGCACGGCGCTGGCCACGCCCTTTTACCTGGAAATGGGTTTCTCGAAGACCGAAATCGGTCTGATCGCCAAGAATGCCGGCCTGTGGCCGAGCGTGATCGGCGGCCTGCTGGGCGGGCTGTGGATGGTCAAGCTGGGCATCAACCGGGCCCTGTGGGTGTTCGGCGTGGTCCAGTGGCTGGCGATTTATGGTTTTGCCTGGCTGGCCTGGCTCGGCCCGGCGCCGGCCGATGCCGGGCGGCTCGGTGTGCTGGCGGTGGTCATCGGCATGGAAGCGCTGGCGGTGGGGCTTGGCACCACGGCTTTCGTGGCCTACATGGCGCGCACCACGCACCCGGCTTACACGGCCACCCAGCTGGCCTTGTTCACCAGCCTGATGGCGGTGCCGCGCACCTTCATCAACGCCTCCGCCGGCTGGCTGGTGGAAGGCCTCGGCTGGTACAACTTCTTTCTGCTGTGCGGTGTGCTGGCGGTGCCGGGCATGCTGCTGCTGTTCAAGGTCGCCCCGTGGAATGAACGCCCGGCGGCCATCGCCTGATCTTTCAGTCCGGAATCGCCATGTCTCTTACGCCTCTCGAATCCGCCGCCCGCGCACTGTCCGACACCATCGACGGCATGCGCTTTGCTGCGCCCGTCTCCCACGTTTACAACCCGCTGACTTACGCCTGGGCGCCGCACGCGGCCTACCTGCAGCGTTACGGCGAGGGGCGCAAGCGCGTGGTGTTCTTCGGCATGAACCCAGGTCCCTTCGGCATGGTCCAGACCGGCGTGCCCTTCGGCGAGATCGCCGCGGTGCGCGACTGGATGGGAATCGAGGGCGAGGTGGGCAAGCCGGAAGAAGAAAACCCCAAGCGGCCGGTGGAGGGCTTTGGCTGCGCGCGTTCCGAGGTGAGCGGGCGACGCCTGTGGGGCTTGTTTGCCGAACGTTTCGGTACCGCCGAGGCCTTCTTCGCCGAGCACTTCGTGGCCAATTACTGCCCGCTGGCCTTCTTCGATGGCGGGCGCAACCTCACACCCGACAAGCTGCCGGTGGCCGAGCAGGGCCCGCTGCTGGCGGCCTGTGACGCGCACCTGCGTCAGGTGGCGGAAATCCTGCAACCGGAATGGGTGATCGGCGTGGGCGCGTGGGCCGAAGCCCGGGCGCGGGAAGCGCTGGCCGGTTTGCCGGTGCGCTACGGGCGGGTACTCCACCCCAGCCCGGCCAGCCCGGCAGCCAACCGGGGCTGGAGCGAAGCGGCAACGAAGCAACTGCTGGCCCTGGGCGTCTGGTAGGGGAACGGTTGGGTCGACTGTAGGGGCGACTTCAGTCGCCCATCCGGTGCTTGATCAACGAAGAAGCGGGCGACTGAAGTCGCCCCTACAATCACCCTCGACAGATCGCCCGATCTGTCGGCGAGCGCTTAGCGTCTCCGGCTGCCGCCGCCGAGGATCGAGCCCAGCACGCCGCGCACAATCTCGCGGCCGATAGTCGAGCCGACGGTGCGGGCGACGCTCCTGGCGGCGGTTTCGGCCAGGCCGGCGTGACGTCCGCCGCGGGGGCCGGTGGAGCCGAACAGGATGTCGCTGAGACCGCCGAACATGCCGCCACCTTGTTCGGCAGGAGCTGCATTGCCGCCGTTGCCATTGCCGGCGGGG
>JAOAUC010000086.1:33882-96421 GCA_030157785.1 Zoogloea oleivorans | reverse complement strand
CTTGGCTTCCTCGTTGTCGAGGGTGACCAGGTTGGGCGTGGACAGGATGTTGGCCCGGCTGTCCGATTCGAGCAGGCGCGCCAGCAGGTTGAGGTTGGCGATCTGTTTGCCGCCGACGCTGATGGTGCCGCCGCCGAGGATCAGGTTGAGGCCGCTACCCGGAAGCGTCGTGCCGGTGCTGGAGGCGAGGCTGCTGGCCAGGCTGAGGATGTTGTTGCCGCCGGAGCTGAAGCTGGTACCGCCATACGCGCCCGTTGAGCCGATCTTGCCGGCCTGCCACTGGATGCCGATTTCGGCGGCTTTCTCGGTGCTGACTTCGGTGATCAGGGCTTCGACGTAGACCTGGGCGCGGCGCTTGTCGATCTGGTCGATGACCTTGCGGATGTTGTTGTAGATGGCATCGGGGGCCGTGATGATCAGCGAGTTGGTCATCGGATCGGCCTGGACGATGCCGTTGCCGGTGGTGCCGCCGGATGTCCCCGAGGTGTTGCTGCCGCTGAAGGAGGGCGTGTTGCCGGTGGTGCTGGTGTTCTGGCTGGTGGTACTGCTGTTGTTGTTCGGCGCGAAGCTTGAGTTGCTGTTGGTCGTGGTGGTCTGGCTGGTGCTGCCGGCCTCGCCTGACAGCACGGCGCGCAGGGTCTGGGCGACCTTGGCGGCTTCGGCGTTCTTCAGGTACACCACATGGATGTTGCCGGCGGCACCGGGCTGGTCGAGGTTGGCAACCAGCTGGCGTACGGCGTTGAGCTTGGACGGGTTGTCGGAGCGCACCAGCAGGCTGTTGCTGCGCGGGTCGCCGATCACCGTGATGCGCTGGCTGGCGTCGCCGGCCACACCGCCGCCGGTGGCCACGCCGGCACCACCGTCATTGAGCAGGCGGGTGACGGTCTGGGCCAGATCGAGGGCCGAGGCGTGCTTGAGCTGAATGACCCGCATGCCGGCCTGCGGCGTGTCGATGGATTCGATGATCTGGGCGATGCGGCCGATGTTCTCGGCGTAGTCGGTGACCACCAGCGAGTTGTTGCCCGGGTAGGCTGTGACGGTGTTGTTGGGCGACACCAGCGGACGGATCACCGGCACCAGCTGGCTGGCCGATTCGTGCTTGAGGTTGAAGACCTGGGTGGTCAGGCGGTCGCCGCCACCGGCGCCCTGACCCTTGCCGACGGGGACGGCGTGCAGCTTGGCGTCGGCTTCCGGCACGATCTTGGTGATGCCCTGGCCTTCGATGGCTGCGTAGCCCTGCAGGCGCAGCGCGGAGAGCAGGATCGGGTAGGTCATGTTGCGCGCCACCGGGCGGGCGGTGACGATGTTGAGGGTGCCCTTGACCCGCGGATCGACGATAAAGTTGCGCCCGGAGATCTTGGAGATGGCCTGGATCACGGCGCCGATGTCGGCATTCACAAAGTTGAGGGACACGGGCTCGCCGGTGGCTGCGGGTGCGTCGTTCACGGGGCCGGCGGCGAGGGCCGGCTGGAGCGGCAGGGCGAGGGTCGCGGCGACGGTGGTGGCAAGGCTGGCGGCGAGGAGCCGGCGGGCGAACCCCGGGCTGCGGCGGGCAGGTTTCATTGGCTGGGAACGGGTTGTGCCGGGAAGCCGGCAGGGAAAGGACGTTGAGCGGTGTCGGGGGCGTTGCTGGTGTCACCGCTGAAATTCTGGGCCGGCATGGTGATGGTCGCCATGGCCGGGGGTGGGGCCGCGCCGGTGGGGGCTTCGCCGCCGGCGCGCTCGGCGAGTTTCACGGTCTGGCGCAGGCCGCCGGTCGCGATCTCGATGCTGTCGCTCCTGACAAGCGCGAGGCTGACGCCGGGCTGGATGTCCTGCCCCTCGACGAAGCCTTGCTGGGCGCCGCCATCGACGGCGATCACGGCCCAGCCGGGGCGCCCGGCGCTGCCGGTCACTACAGCTTGCAGGGTGTAACGGCTGGGGGCCGCGGCGGCGGCCGTGGGGCCGGCTGCGGACTGCCCCATCAGGTGCCGGCTGGCAATGGCCTGGGCGGCCGCCTGCGGGTCGGCGAGGCTGGCAACGGGCAGGGCAGGCGGGCGCGGGGCGCTGAAGCGCCAGAACAGGTCGGCCGCCACCCAGGCCGTGATGGCCAGGGCGCAGCCCCAGGCCAGCAGGGGGCCGAGGCGCATGGCGCGCTGCCAGGGAAGGCGGGTCAGGTCGAAACGTTCGGAGAGATTCATTGCAAAGCGCAGCACAAAAACCCGCCAATGTTATCCGGCCTCTGTTACGGACGAAAGCTCCGTGATGTCGCAGCGTGTTTTAGCGCAGGATTCCGGGCTGGCGCAGGGCCTCGGGCAGCGCGGATGTCCAGCCGAGGGCATCGACAACAGTGGCGAATTCGCCATCGAGCGGGGCGATGAGCTCGAGGGGGGCGCCATTGACCGGATGCACAAGCTGCATGCGGGCGCAGGCCAGCAGCATCCGGTGGCTGTTGAAAAGTTGCTGGAAGAGACGGTTGTGGCGGCCCTTGCCGAAGGTGGCGTCGCCGATGATCGGGTGGGCGATATGCTTGAGGTGGCGGCGGATCTGGTGGCGCCGGCCGGTGTGGGGCGTCAGCTCGACGAGGGCGTAGCGGCTGGTGGGATAGCGGTCCACCTGGTGCGGGAGTTCGCAGGTGGCGAGGCAGCGAAAGTCGGTGACGGCCGGCTGCGCTTCTTCTGACATACGTTCGCCGACCCACTCGGCGTCGTCGCGCTGGCGGGTCAGGGCGTGGTCGATGCGGCCGGCTTTATCCGGATGGCCGCGCACCACGGCGAGGTAGGTCTTGGCGACTTCCTGGCGCTCGAACTGCCCGCCGACGGCGCGGGCGGTTTCCTTGTCCAGCGCAAACAGCAGCACGCCGGAGGTGCCCCGGTCGATGCGGTGGGCCGGGTATACGTGGCGGCCGATCTGGTCGCGCAGCAACTGGACAGCAAAGCGCGTTTCGTGGCGGTCGAGCATGCTGCGGTGGACGAGCAGGCCGGAGGGCTTGTGGATGGCGACGAGGTGCTCGTCATGGAAGAGGATGGGGAGCATGGGGCGCGATGGTAACCGCCCTGGCGCTCCGTCTCCGTCAACTTGTTCAGCCAACCCGCTTTTCGTCGTCTGTGGCGATCTGGCTGGCGAGGCGTTCAATAATGGTGCGGCGGACTTCTTCGTCGGTTTCGTCGTCGAGGCGGCGGGCGATGTCGTCGAGGGGAGCGATTTCGGCGGCGGCGAGGCGCACCGACCAGTCCACGTCGGCGAGCATGCCGGCCGCCGCGGCGGGCAGCATGCGGCCGGCGGCAATGCGCCGGACTTCGGCCTCCGGGTCGTCGGCGTAGCAGCCCAGCACAAAGGCCGGCAGGCGGGCGGCCACGGCCTTGCGGACTTCCCGTTCCGGGTCGTGAATGAGCGGGCGCAGCAAGCCGTGGGACACCTTGCGTACGGCGAACATGCGTACCAGGTAGTCCACGTCCTTGAGCGCCCATTCGACCTGCTCGGCGGGCAGGCGCTGGACAGCGATGGCGCGCACGTCCCGGTCGCTGTCGCGAATCAGTTCGGGCAGGCGTTCGTCGGGGATGCGCCCGGCAACCACGCGGCGCACGACTTCGTCCGGGTCAAACATCAGGTGATCGATCTTTTCGAGCGGCGCGTAGCGCGAGGCAATCGCCCGGCGTTCCCAGAAGTCGTCGCCCAGGTAGGCTTCGGCCTCATCCGGGTTGGTGCGGAAGAAACGGTCGATCTGGCGTCCGCTCATGGCCACCACGCAGCAATCGCCGGGCGTGCATTTGCCGGCGGCGAGGAGCGCGGCGTGGTGGCAGCCGGTGCAGTCGGCTGCCACCACCCGCAGGCCATGGGCGCGTTCAGTCATCGGAATTGAGCGTGAACACGAGGCCGCAGGCGCGATCTTCGTTAGTGGTGAGGGACACGCAATGCTCGGTGGCGTCGAGCAGATACATCGACACGCCGTCGTGGGTCAGCCAGGTGGGCAGGCGGGCGGGAATATCGTCCTCGCCGCAGACGGCGAAGCGCAGTCCCGGGTGCTCCAGGCGCATGACGGTGAGCATCTCGGCGGAGCCGTTGTGGGCTTTCACCCGGGCAGCCAGTTCCCTGGCCAGTTCGGGGGTGATCTGCGGTTTCGGGGGCAGGGCGTCAGGGGCATTCATGATTCGGCTTCCTCCATTTCCACGTCTTCGGCAAAGCGGGCCAGGGAGGCCGGCTCGACACCCATCACCCGGGCCAGCCACGGGGGCGGGGCGAGCATGGCGGTCTGCAGCTTGCCGATGGCGTTGTCCACCGGGCCGCCGGCCGGCCATTTGACCGGATGCACGCCGGCGCGCACGACTTTGGCTGCCGCCGGGCCACCGATCGACTGGACATAGACCAGGTTGCAGTCGCCGATGAGGGCCGAGCGGGCGACGTTCTTGTCTTCTTCCGTGTCGGCGTCGGCGGTGCTGCGCACGGCCACCAGGCGGCTGTCGGTGGTGCTGACCTGATAGACCAGAAAGCGCGCGCAGGAGCCGAAGTGGCCATCCACCAGATCGCCCTTGTTGGAGGCCATGGCGATGCGCAGGCTGTTGGGCAGATCGCCCTCGGCGTAGGGCACCGGCTTGGGCAGGCCGTCGTCGATGCCTTCGCCCCACAGGAAGCGCACGGCGCGCTTGATGGCTTCCTTGTCGGTGCTGGCGGGCTTGCCGTCGTCGCCGGCCAGCCACAGGGTCAGGTCGGCAACGGTGATGCCGGCAAGCTTGTCGGCGCTGAGGGGCTGTCCGAGCCGTTCGGAGACCAGGCCAACGAAGCCGCGCAGGTCGAGTTCGGGCATTTCGCGGACTGCCAGGGCGAGTCGCAGGGCGATCTCGCGGGTCAGGGGTGCGGCTTCACTCATGATTTTCGCTCCGTGGGCCGGTCGTCGTGCCAGGGCCGCCGTTCAGGGCGCGGGCACGATGCAGCCGTCCGTCGGACACGCCGTAACGCACTGGGGCTCGTCGAAACTGCCCTCGCACTCCGTGCACGTGTCCTGGTTGATTTGGACCGTGCCACCCGCCTCGCTGATGGAGTGAGTCGGGCAGACGGTTTCGCAGTCGGCACAGAAGACGCAGAGGGCTTGTCTGATCTCCATGCTCATGGCTGCGTTTTTCAGTCGTCTTCGCCACCGAGACGCCGGGCCCGTACCGTAATGGGCAGGCGGGGCTCGCCTTCCAGCGGCTCGAAGTGCCAGCGGCTGCCGTCCTTCAGGACGAGTTCGCCGCCCCAGCGCTGGGGAGTTTCGAATTCGAGGGAGACGATGTCGTCTTCCAGGTCTTTCTTGGGCAGGTAAAACGACAGAGCGCCGTTGTCACCGCGCCGGATCATGATGTTTGCCATTTCGCCTTGCTCCTTCGTTCGCGTCAAAGCCCCCGTCCGGGGACGGGGGCTTTCGGGGTGCCGATTAACGAACCAGATCGTAGTTGTAGTCGGTGGTACCCATGCCGCGGGTTTCCTCGTCAAGACGCTCGAGAACCGCATTCACCAGGGTGGTGAGGATGGTCATGGCGCCTTCGTAGCCGAGGGTGGTGGCACGATGCAGGTGGTGACGGTCGAAGATCGGGAAACCGAGGCGGATCAACGGAACCTCGAATTCCTTGCCCTTGTGCAGCGTGTCGCGCTGGATGTACTTGCCGTACGAGTTGCCGATGAGGAAATCGGGCTTGTCGGTAAAGACCAGACTGCGCATGTGCCACAGGTCGCAGCCGGGATGAACCTTGGCATTGACACCGTAGGGGGAGCTGGCCAGAACCTTTTCGGCGGCCTTGGCCCACTTCTTGGAACCGTTGTTGCACAGCACGTGGGTCGGCTCGGCACCGCATTCCATCAGGAACTTGGTCAGGCCCAGGACGAAGTCGGGGTCGCCGTACAGCGCGAACTTCTTGCCGTGGAGCCAGGTGTGGGAGTCGCCCATCATGTCCACCAGACGGCCGCGCTCGAGTTCCAGGCTGGCCGGAATGGCCTTGCCGGTGATCTCGGCAACCTTCATCAGGAACTCATCGGTCCATTCGAGGCCCATCGGAATGTTGAGCTTCGGAACGTCGTGCTTCCAGGTGGTCTCGACAAACTTGCGGGTCTTTTCCAGGGACAGCGGCTGCAGCAGGATGGTGTTGAGGGCGTTCGGGGCCTCCTTCACTTCATCCATGGTGGTGCCGCCGGCGTACATCCGGAACTGGCCGTCAGCCGGGGTGTCGAGCACATCGGTGGGGTCGGAGAGGAGGGTCGCATCGACGCCCATCTCGCCCATCATGCGCTTGATGACCCGGTAGTTGCCCAGGTAGGTTTCGAAGCCCGGCACCAGGTTCAGCTTGGCGCTGCTGCCGACTTCCTTGCCTTCCATGTGGTTCAGCGTGAAGTAGCGGGCAATGCCTTCGAACATGTTGTCCCAGCCGGTGGTGTGGCTGCCGACGAAGGACGGGGTGTGGGCGTAGGGGACCGGGTAGTCCTGGGGGATGTGACCGTCCTTCTTCGTGTTGTTGATGAAGGCGTTCAAGTCATCACCAATCACCTCGGCCATGCAGGTGGTGGAGACGGCGATCATGTCCGGCTTATAGATGGTCATGCAGTTTTCGAGGCCGTCGAACATGTTCTTCTGGCCGCCGAACACGGCTGCATCTTCGGTCATGGAGTCGGAAACGCAGGAGACCGGCTCGCGGAAATGACGGTTGAAGTAGGTGCGGAAGTAAGCCACACAGCCTTGCGAGCCATGGACGTAGGGCATCGTCTTGTGGAAGCCCAGGGAGCACAGCACGGCGCCAAGAGGCTGGCAGGCCTTGGCGGGGTTAACCGTCAGGGCTTCGCGCTTGAAGTTGATTTCCTGGTATTCGGCAGTGGTGGAGAAGGCAAAGGCCTCGTCTACCTTGGAGCGCTCGTGACCTTCTTCGAACTGATCGCGCTTGCGGGCCAGCACATCCTTGTATTCGTCGTTGCGGAACAAGGGATAGCAGGGCTTGATGTCATCGACTTCTTGCATTTCTCGTCTCCTAGCCCCGGTCGCCAATCTGCGAACCAAAGGGCAACAGGTCGAAAATTGTGGGTGGCAACCGGGTTGCCACCCGCTTCGGACTTTTCCGTCGGTTTAGGCTGCAGCGGCCAGTGCGGGCGCTTGCGGCTTCTTCCAGGGCGGGGTCAGCGTGCTCCAGCAGGGGTTGTTCAGGGTCATGTCCATGTCACGGGCGAAGATCGCGAAGCCGTCGTAACCGTGGTAGGGGCCCGAGTAATCCCAGGAGTGCATCTGGCGGAAGGGAATGCCCATCTTCTGGAAGATGTACTTTTCCTTGATGCCGGAGCCGATCAGGTCAGGCTTGACCTTCTTGACGAACTCTTCGAATTCGAAGCCGGTCACGTCGTCGTAGAGCAGGGTCGCATTGCCCATTTCCTTGACGGTGCGCTCGTAGTCGTCGTTGTGGCCGAATTCGTAGCCGGTGCCGACCACTTCCATGCCCAGATCTTCGTAGGCACCGATCACGTGACGGGGACGCAGGCCGCCCACGTACAGCATGACCCGCTTGCCCTGGAGACGCGGCTTGTACTTGTCGATGACGGCTTGCATCATCGGCTGGTACTTGGCGATGACCTCTTCGGTCTTGGCCTTGATCGAATCGTCGAAGAACGAGGCGATCTTGCGCAGGGACTCGGCAACCTTGGTCGGGCCGAAGAAGTTGTACTCGACCCAGGGAATCCCGTACTTCTCTTCCATGTGACGGCTGATGTAGTTCATCGAGCGGTAGCAGTGGAGGAGGTTGAGCTTGACCTTCGGGGTGTTCTCCATTTCGGCCAGGGTGCCGTCACCGGACCACTGGGCGACAACGCGCAGACCCATCTCTTCGAGGAGGATGCGGGAAGACCAGGCATCGCCACCGATGTTGTAGTCGCCGATGATGGCGACGTCGTAGGCGGTTTGTTCGAAGGGCTTGTTGTCGCGATTGCCGATCACCCAGTCACGCACCGCGTCGTTGGCGATGTGGTGGCCGAGGGATTGGGACACGCCGCGGAAACCTTCGCAGCGGACCGGCACGACGGTCTTGCCGAATTCGGCAGTGGCCTTCTTGGACACGGCTTCGATGTCGTCACCGATGAGGCCGATCGGGCACTCGGACTGGATCGTGATGCCGTTGTTGAGCGGGAAGAGCTTTTCGATTTCGCCGATCAGCTTGGCCAGCTTCTTGTCGCCGCCGAAAACGATGTCACGTTCCTGGAAGTCGGACGTGAAGTTCATTTCGCCGAAGGCGTTGATCCCGGTGACGCCGACGTAGTAGTTGCGACGACCGGCACGGGAGTACTGACCGCAACCGACGGGGCCGTGGGAGATGTGGATCATGTCCTTGATCGGACCCCACACAACACCCTTGGAACCGGCGTAGGCACAGCCGCGGATCGTCATGACGCCGGGCAGGGACTTGCGGTTGGAGGTGACACACTTCTTGGCGTTGGCTTCATGATCGTTCACCGCAAGGTGCTTGGCACGATCCTTCTTAGCCTTTTCCGGGTAAACCTCGAGCACCTCTTGAATGAGGGCTTCGGTCTCTTCACGCGTAAGCGTAGCCATGGTGATGCTCCTTTTGCGTCCCGCTAATCTGCGGCGACGAAATCAGGTTTGGCGAAGGGCGGTGCCGGCCGGGCGGGGCCGGCACCGGGGTACAGCTCAGCTCGCAGATCAGGCAGCTTCGGCGGCGAGTTCGGCGGCGGTCTTGCCGACGATGGACTCGTCTTCCACTTCCATGATGCCGAAGTTCATCAGCAGGGTTTCGAGCTCTTCCATTTCGATCGGGGTCGGGATAACGAACTTCTTGTTATCGACGATCTTGCGAGCGAGGGCGCGATACTCATCAGCCTGCTTGTGCTTCGGGTCGTACTCGATGACGGTCATACGACGGATTTCAGCGTGCTGCACAGCGTTGTCACGCGGCACGAAGTGGATCATCTGGGTGCCCAGGCTTTCGGCCAGGGCCATGATCAGTTCGTCTTCGCGGTCGGTGTTGCGGCTGTTGCAGATCAGGCCGGCCAGACGCACGCTACCGGAGTTGGCGTACTTCACGATGCCCTTGGCGATGTTGTTGGCCGCGTACATGGCCATCATTTCGCCGGAGCAAACGATGTAGATTTCCTGGGCCTTGTTCTCGCGGATGGGCATGGCGAAGCCGCCACACACCACGTCGCCGAGCACGTCGTAGAACACGAAATCGAGGGCTTCGTCGTAGGCGCCTTCTTCTTCAAGGAAGTTGATGGCGGTGATCACACCACGACCGGCGCAGCCGACGCCGGGTTCCGGGCCACCGGACTCAACGCACTTGATGCCACCGAAGCCCACGGACAAGACGTCCTCGAGTTCCAGATCTTCGACGCTGCCAGCTTCGGCGGCGAGCGCCATGACGGAGGTTTGAGCCTTCGAGTGCAGGATCAGACGGGTGGAGTCAGCCTTGGGATCGCAACCAACGATCATGACTTTTTTGCCCATTTCGGCCAGGGCTGCTACCAGGTTCTGGGTGGTAGTAGACTTACCAATACCGCCCTTGCCGTAGATGGCGCATTGACGAAGTGCCATGTTGATTCTCCTTGGGTGATGAATCCGACGAGACCCTATGCCTCGTACGCCCTTTACTTCGCAAGGCGTGTGCCAGCACTTGCGACAATGTTCAAGTTGTTGAAAATAAAGAGTAAACATTCTTGCGCAGTGGGGTCTTGTCGCGTTCGGGTTGCGACAAGAGCCCACGATTTGTAGGGAGTTACACAGATTTGAATGGCGCACCGGAGTCGGCAGGAGAGGATTTGTCGCCGTCATTGCCGCGGGAGGCCAGGCTGCCCATCAATCGCTGCAACCTGCCGGCCTCGATCATTGGCGGGCTGCGTTACCAGCGGAGTCCGGCGCCGCTGGTCATCGACGGGGTGCGCGAGTTGCACCGCAGCCTCTTCGACATGCTCGACGGCCTGCCCACGCAGGCGGCGCGGGCCCGGCGGTTTGTGGACTATCTGGTGGTGCGCTTCCGGCTTGAGGCGCTGGAGGAGGCCGGCCTGAGCCCCGATTTCGGCCGCCTGTCGGAATGCCGTCGTAACCCGCAGCCGCGGGTCCGCGCCAACGGCAACTATCTGCGGGCCGTGCGCGGCTGGGCTTTCGATTCAGACGGCCGCGAGGGGGCGGTGCTCAAGGGCTGGGTGGAGTCCCGCTTCGGGCTGTTGCCGCGCTATCACGCGGGCTCCCTTGTCGATACCGCCAGCGAGGCCTTCGCCCGCTATCTTGAAGCCCGCTCGGCGGGCCTTTATGGCACCAACGCCCTCGAGTCCCAGCTCGACCTGTTGTATGCCTACACCCAGTACGAACTCCACCACCCGGATCCGGATCGCACCCACCTCACCCTGTATAGAGGGGTGAATCGCCTCGACGCCCATGAGCGGATTGTCGACAAGGGGCCGTCGGCGGGCGTATTCCTTCTCAACAACCTGAATTCCTTCTCCCGTTCCCGGGAGCGTGCCTGCGAGTTTGGCGACTACATCCTCCGGGCGGAGGTGCCTCTGACCAAGATCTTCTTCTATACCGGCCTGTTGCCGGGCCTGCTGGGAGGCGAGGAGGAGTTCGCGGTGATCGGCGGGCTGTATGCGGTAGATATCAGCAGGTACTGATGCCTCGTTCCCTTGTCGCGATTGCGACAAGGGAGCCGCCGCTGTCGTGGCTCAACCGCGCGGCGGCATCGCCGGTGTACTCGCCGATGGCGGCTTCGGCATGCCTTGCCGAACCGGAATGCTGCGCAATCAGCGGGCTCGGCGCCTTTGTCGGGATGACGGTAGCCATGTGGCACGGGCTTTGCGTGAATGATGCCATCCAAGGTCAATCATTCCGGAGGCCATCATGGCGACCCCAGCCACCCTGAATCTGCAACTCCTCGCTGCAGCCGGCGATCCGTCCGATGTCACCACGATTGCCCTGGCCGGCGTTATCGCCAGCGCCGGGCTGCGTCCGTCCGAATACCGGGCACCGATTGCCGGTCTCGGCGTGGAAGAGTTCGCCTGGCTGCTCGAAAGCGAATTCCCCTTCCTCGAGTGGGATTCGCATCTTGCCTTGCGGGCCGCCCAGAAAAAGGCGCCGCGGCCAATGAGTTCGCTGGACGAGTTCTCCGATCTGCTGGCCCTGTTGTGGGACCACCGGGCCGAGGACGACACCCGCAGCCTGTGGCTGGCCTGTGCCGTGTCCACCGCCTGCATGTCGGCAAACCATCTGTGGCAGGACATGGGCCTGCCGTCCCGGCACATGCTCGGCGATGTGCTGGCGAGCCATTTTCCGGCCCTTCATGCGCGCAACGACGGCGACATGAAGTGGAAGAAGTTTTTCTACAAGCAGCTTTGCGACCGGGCTGAAGTGCACGCTTGCCGGGCGCCCAGCTGCACGGTCTGCAATGACCAGTCCCTGTGTTTTGGTGCCGAGGATGGCTTGCCCCTCGCCGCCATGGCTCCGCCGGCAATGGCACTGCATGCCTGATTGCCGCCTGCTTCTTCCTTCTCGCATTCCATCCCCACGGAGCCTTCCATGAGTCAGTCCATCCATCCCGATCTCCTGGCCCAGCTGCAGGCCGGCCTTGCCTCCGGCGCGATTGTTCCCTACCTCGGACCCGGTGCCCTGGCCCACGTGACCCACAAGGTCACCGGCAAGCCGATTCCCGCCGACAGCAACAGCCTCATCCTGGCCATGAACAATGGCCAGCCGATGGCGCCGCGCCTGATGTACGAATTTCCCCGCGCCGCCATGAATGTCGAGCTCAAGCGGGGCAGGGCGGCAGTGAACAAGTTCCTGATCAGCACCTACGATACGGACGAATGGACCGACTCCACCTTCCACGGCTGGCTGACGGGCTTCAACCCGGACTACGTCATCGACGTGAACCGGGATACCCAGCTCCAGCGCATGTGGTCGAAGACGCCGCACATTTTGGTGGTGGGCATTGCGCGGATGGTCGGTACCGCCTTCCGCTATCGCCTCTACCAGCACGATGGCGAGAAATACACGGAAGTGAGCAACGAGGGCGTTGATACGTCCCTGCCGGTGCTTTTCAAGCCCATGGGAACACCGCAGCCGAATCCGGATTTCATCGCCTCGGATGCCGACTACGTGGACTACATCACCGAGCTGATGGGGGGCTTCTCCATCCCGCCGCTGATCAAGGCGCGCCGTGCGGGCAAGCGCTATCTCTTCCTTGGCCTGCGCCTCAATCGTGACACCGAGCGGATGGTGATGTCGGACATCATCTACGACTGCGCCACCGGTCCGTCCGCCTGGGCGATGATCGAAGAGCCCACTGCCAAGGAGGTCCGTTACTGTGCCCGCCTGGGTATCGAGATCATTGAAGCGCCGCTCTCTGCCTTGTACGGCGAGGCGCTCGCCGCGGCCTGAGCGAACCTGGAGGGGCCGCCGCCCGGCGGCTCCTCCGAACCAAAAACCGCCTGTCCGGGTCATACTGCGCATATGCAGAATACTTTGACCCCCTCTACCGAAGCCCTGCTGGCGTGCATTCACGCCGCACTCCCGTCCCAGCGTCAAAACCAGCGCGACCTGCCCAGGCTTGCCGATCGTCTGCATGCCTTGATTGCCGCCGACGATTTGCCCGACCGCCTCGATGCGTGGCGGGCGTTGACCGGCTGGTTGTCCGACGGCGCCTTGTGGAACGACGTTTACATCGACTCGGCTGACGTGCACGGCTCGGCCACCCAGCGCTTTGCCGTGCTGATGGACGTGCTGGCGGCCGATCCCGCCGTGGCTGGCCGGGTACGTCACGCGCTTTACGCCATCCTCGACGAAACCGACGGTGCCAACCTGTTTGGCGAAGTGGGAATTCCCAGTGACCGCGGGTTCTTGTCCGAATTTGGCGACCGGCTTACGTTGAAGCTGATTCCGTCGCCCCGCGACGACCACGATCTTGGCCACTTGATGAGCCGCAGCTTTCAGCGGGACAAGGATCTGACCCTGATCCGCGGCCTGCAGCCGTCCACCTTCCAGCGGGCGGTCGATATCTTTTTTCCGGCCGATGAGCCGGTCGTGAATGACGCCCTGCGGCGTGCCATGGCCGATGGTTTCCGCCTGCTGCTGGCGCGGGTCCAGGGGCAGGGCCTGTCCCTCAAGCTGCGTGCCCGCAGCCAGGCCGGCCCGGTGGCCCGTTCGCCCTTCAAGTGTCTCGCCAACAGTGGCGAAAACCTGCTTTGTGCGTGGGAACAGGGGCGCCTTTCGGGGCCGTTGCTGGAAGCCTGGGAGGCCGATCTGGCTGCCTGCCGGGAAGAGATCCACCTGATTTCCACGCGCCACGAGTCCGAAGGCATCAGCGTCGATATCGTCTACGGGCTTGATGTGCTCGACCGCTGCCTGACACGCATGGCGACCATTGTCGGAGTGATGACTTCCGAGCCGGGGGCTCCCGGGCCGGTGCTGCTGCTCTTGCAACAACTTGCCCATGCGGCCCACGAGAGCACCAGCCTGCGCCACCTGGTCCGCAGTAACCTGCAACGCCTGCAGCGCCGCATCGTGGACCGGGCCGGCAAGACCGGCGAGCACTACATTGCCGACACCCCCGAGGATTACCGCCACATCTGGATTGCTGCCGCGGGCGGCGGGCTGCTGACGGTGGGTACCGCGGCGATCAAGATGGCCATTGCCGGCGCCGGTCTGGCCATGTTCATGGAAGGCCTCGGGTCGGGCCTCAATTACGCGGTGAGCTTCCTGTTCCTGCAGGCCTTCGGGCTCATCCTGGCCACCAAGCAGCCGGCCATGACGGCTGCGGCTTTTGCCGCGATCATCCGTGATCGCAAGGGCAACGAGCGCCTCGACGTGATCGTCGACTACGCGGCGAGCATCTGCCATTCCCAGCTTGCAGCGACGATTGCCAACGTGGTGGTGGTGGCTACGGGCGCCTATGCTTTCGACGCCGCATGGCACTGGATGACAGGGCATTCATATTTGAGCGTGGCCGAGGCCAGCTACGTGTTCAAGGCGCTTAGTCCGGTGGACAGCGGTACCGTGTTTTATGCGGCACTGACCGGCTGCATCCTTTACCTGGCAGCGCTGGTGGGCGGCTGGGTGGATAACTGGGCTGTCTATCACCGCCTGCCCCAGGCAATTGCCGAGCACCGGCTGGGCAACCGTTTCGGGCGAATGCGCATGATCCGGCTGGCGGGTATCGTGTCCCGCAACATGTCGGGCTGGGCTACCAACATCTCCCTGGGCCTGATGCTCGGCATGACGCCGATTCTCGGCAAGTTCTTCGGTCTGCCCCTCGACGTGCGCCACGTCACGCTCAACTCCGGCATCCTCAGTCTCGCCACTTCAGCGCTGGACGTGAAGTGGATTGGTACCGGGCTGTTGTCGCTGGCGCTGCTCGGGGTGGCGGTGATGTTCGTGCTCAACCTGGGGGTCAGCTTCGCCCTGTCGCTGATGACCGCCGTGCGCGCCTACGACCTGCCGCGGAATGACCTTCGCGAGTTGCGTCGTCGCCTGTGGCTGCGTTTGCGTACCCATCCGCTCGATTTCATCCGCCCGCCGCGCCGCGCCCTAGCCTGACAGCCAGCAGCCTCAAGCTTGCCTGCCGGCCGCCGTTAAACCCACAACGGCGGCCGGCCGGTAGTCCTTTGGGACCTGCCACCGGCCTCGCCACAGATCGACGAGCCCGCAACGCTGCTTCCGAAAGCCCGGCATGAACGCGCCAGAACGAAATCTGCATTTCACTTCGACCAACAGCGGTGAGCTTGCGCGCATCGTGCGGGTCAATGAAGAGATCAAGGCCATCGTCGCGACGGCTTTCCGCATCAACCTGATGGCTCTCAACGCGATCTTTCTGGCCAAACGAGCCGGTAACGCGGCACTCGGTTTCGGCGTGCTGTCCAATGAGTTGCGGCGTTTTGCGCAGGATCTGACCCGCCACATGGCGTCGCTGCGGGACATGACCTCCGGTTCCGTGGGCAGTGTCACCGGCGTCGTCCAGCAGCAGCGCAACTCGGCCATTCTGGCGGCAGCGATCCGCCTCAGTGGCGATGGGGTGCCCGGCGTGCGCGAGGCGCGCAAACGCGGCGCCACTCGGCTCGCCGAGCAACAGGCAAAGCTGCGTACCCTCGACATGCGTCTGCGGGCGTCGGTGGAGGAGACCCAGCAACTGGTCGAACTGGGCGGTGTGCTGGCTCGTTCGGCCAAGATCGAGGCAGCATATGGCGGTGGATTCAGTCCGGCGCTGATGCAGGTTTCGACAGATTTCGCGGAGGTGATCGCTCAAATCAAGCGCTCACTGGAAATACTCGGCAAGGAACGTCTTGTAAAGGATTAGGAACCCATGAAGCAGGCCCACTGTATCTATCAGGACGACACCCACCGCTGGCTGGCGATTGCCCGTGACCCGACCAAACCGGGCTACATCATCGACACCAACGAATACGTGGTTGTCCATGGCGAAGAAGCCCTGCTGTGCGATCCGGGTGGTATCGAGATATTTCCGGCCGTCTTTTCAGCCTTGTCAGCCGAGTGCGATCCGACCCGTCTGGCCGGTATTTTCGCGTCCCATCAGGATCCGGACATCATCTCGTCGCTGGCCCTGTGGCTGGAATTCAAGCCCGACCTGAAGTGCTATACGAGCTGGTTGTGGCAATCCTTTTTGCCCCACTTCGGCGGTCAGGATTCGACCTTCGTCACGATCCCCGATCCGGGCATGACCATTCGCCTCGGCGGGCTGGAGTTGCAGGCCATTCCGGCGCACTACCTGCACTCGTCGGGCAATTTCCACCTTTATGACCCGAAGGCGAAGATCCTCTTCTCAGGCGATGTGGGCGCGGCCTTGCTGCCCCCCGATCACAACGAGTTGTACGTGGAGGACTTCTCCCGCCATATCCGTCATGCGGAAGGCTTCCACAAGCGCTGGATGGGATCCGACCGGGCCAAGCGGGACTGGTGCGAGCGGGTTTCCCGCCTCGACATCGACATGATGGTGCCGCAGCATGGAGCCATCTACCAGGGCGCCGACGTGCAGCGCTTCATCAACTGGTTCGCGGCACTGGAAGTCGGCGTGCTGCGCGGATAAAGTGAGGGCCCTGCATCCGCAGGGCCCGGCGTTTGTTCAGACTGTTGCCGCGGAAAATCCGGTTTTTCGAGGCGACATGTACCTGATTCTCAAGCACTTCCACATCAGCTGCGTGATTCTCAGCGGCACCGGCTTCGCCCTGCGGGGCTGGTGGTCGATTACGGGGTCGCCGCGCCTGCGTGCCCGGCTGACCCGCGTTCTTCCCCACCTCATCGATTCCTGCCTGCTCGCCAGCGCCATTGGGCTGGCCGTGCTGGCGGGGCAGTATCCCTTTGTGAATGGCTGGCTGACGGCCAAGGTGTTCGGGCTGCTCGCCTATATCGGCCTGGGCGCCGTGGCCCTGCGGCCGGCGCGCCCGAGGCCCGTGCGGATAGCCGCCTACGCCGCTGCGCTGGCTACCCTGTCCTACATCGTGTCGGTGGCGGTGAGCAAGAACCCGCTCGGGTGGCTGGCCTGGGTGTGACTCCCGGGCCGGAATGCATCAGTTGTTGTGGTGGTTCAGCAGGCGCTTGAGGCCCGGCGTGTCGAGGATGCGAATGTGCTTTTGCTGAACGGCGACCAGGCCTTCATCCTGAAAGCGGGAGAAGGCGCGGGATACGGTTTCGAGCTTGAGCCCGAGGTAGGAGCCGATTTCGTCGCGGGTCATGCGCAGGTGGAATTCCGACGGCGAGAAGCCCCGCACCGTGAAGCGCTGCGACATGTTGAGCAAAAAGGCCGCCAGCCGCTCTTCGGCGCGCATTGAACCAAGCAGCATCATCACGCCATGGTCGCGTACGATCTCGCGGCTCATGATCTTGTGGAACTGGTGTTGCAGGCTCTCGACCTGGCGGGAGAGCTCCTCCAGCCGGCCGAACGGGATCACGCAGACCTCGCTGTCTTCGAGGGCGATGGCGTTGCACGAGTGATGTTCCGTGCTGATGCCGTCGAGGCCGAGGACTTCGCCTGTCATCTGGAAGCCCGTTACCTGGTCGCGGCCGTCCTCGAGGATCACGTCGGTCTTGAAGGAGCCGGCACGGATCGCGTAGATGGCCTCGAAGCCGTCGCCCGAACGGTACAGGTGCTGCTGCCGCTTGATCTTGCGGCGGGCCCCGACGAGTTCGTCGAGCTGGTTTATCTCTCTCGGATCCAGGCCGAAAGGCAGGCACAGTTCTCTCAGGTTGCACTGGGAACAGGCTGCCTTGATCTCTACCACCGTCACCGGAATTACCGATTTCATCTGCACGTGCAATCACCTGAACTTGTAGGGTTATACCAACGTTTGGAGCCCTTTGATCCACGTCAATACGATTTCGGGATGATTCTGCGATTGTCTCGTGCAACCAACAGAAGTACACCCATGAACACGACTCAAAAAGACCTGATATTCGATCCCGAGCTCATTCGCAAGTTTGATGTGAATGGGCCCCGGTATACGTCGTATCCCACCGCTGATCGCTTCGTCGAGGCATTCAACTCCGAAGCCCTCTGTGACTGGCTGGGGAGGCGTACCGTCGGCGGGATTGGCAAACCTCTCTCATTATACTTCCACATCCCCTTCTGCAATACGATCTGCTACTACTGCGGCTGCAACAAGATCATCACCAAGGATCACGGCCGTTCAGCCAAGTACCTGACCTACCTCGAGAAAGAAGTCGAGATGCAGGCCGCCAGCCTGGACGGGCCACGGGAAGTCCTGCAGTTGCACCTGGGTGGCGGTACGCCAACCTTCCTGTCCCACGACGAACTCCGCCAGTTGATGGGGATCGTGCGCAAGCACTTCACGCTTGTTCCGGATGGCGAATACTCCATCGAGGTCGACCCCCGCAAGGTGGATGAACCCACCGTTGCCCTGCTGGCCGAGCTCGGCTTCAACCGCATGAGCGTCGGCATCCAGGACTTCAATCCGGATGTACAGAAGGCGGTCAACCGGATTCAGAGCGAAGAAGAAACCAAGCTGGTCATCGATGCGGCGCGCGCCCACGGTTTCAAGTCCATCAGTGTGGACCTGATCTACGGTCTACCCAAGCAGAATGTGATCAGCTTCAACCGGACCCTCGAGCAGATCCTGGCCCTGTCGCCCGATCGCCTGTCCATTTACAACTACGCACACCTGCCGAGCCTGTTCAAGCCGCAGCGCCGTATCGTCGACGCCCAGTTGCCATCGGGCGAAACCAAGCTGCAGATCATGCAGTTGGCCATCCGTCGCCTGACCGAGGCTGGCTATGTCTACATCGGCATGGACCACTTCGCCAAGCCGACTGACGAACTCGCCACAGCCCAGCGGCAAGGACGCCTGCACCGCAACTTTCAGGGCTACTCGACCTACGCCGAGTGTGACCTGCTGGCCTTTGGCGTGTCGGCCATCGGCAAGGTCGGCCCGACCTACGCCCAGAACGTGAAGACGCTGGACGAGTATTACGACATTCTCGATACGGGCCGCCTGCCGGTGCTGCGTGGCATCGAGCTGACGCCGGACGATCTTCTGCGCAGGGCCATCATCCAGGCCCTGATGTGTCACTTCGAGCTGTCCATCGAGTCCATCGAGATCGCCCACCTGATCGACTTCAAGAAGTACTTTGCCGCCGAGCTTGCTGATCTGCGCGAGATGGAGAAGGGCGGTCTGCTGACCATCGACGACCAATGGATCACCGTGCTGCCGGCCGGTCGCATGCTGGTGCGGGCGATTGCGATGGTTTTCGACAGGTACCTGCGGTCTGACCGGGAGCGTACCCGTTACTCCAAGGTGATCTGAGCCAGCCGGCCCGGCTGTACCGGGCTAGAATGGCAACCGAAGCGGTAATTCACGCGCCCCGCGCTTCCGCGGGGCGTTTTGTTTTTGCAGGTTGGAACGATGCCCGAAACCGGCTACCTCGCAGTTTTCCTGATTGGCCTTCTTGGCGGTACCCACTGTGTCGGCATGTGCGGGGGAATCGTCAGTGCCCTGACCGTGCAGATGCCCGGCGAGAAGCGTCGCGAGTGGCCAATGCACCTGGCTTACAACCTGGGGCGCATTTCCAGCTACACCCTGGCCGGGGCGGCGATGGGGGCCATCGGCACGGTGGGGATGCTCTTCAATGACATCCTGCCGATCCAGATGGGCCTCTATGTGGCGGCCAATCTGATGCTGGTAGCGCTGGGTCTGTACCTCACCGGCTTTACCCGCGCCCTGTCGGGGGTCGAACGGCTCGGTCATCGGCTGTGGTCGCGCATCCAGCCCCTCACGAAGCGCTTCCTGCCGGCCCGTACGGTGGCCCAGGCTTTTCCCCTCGGCATGCTGTGGGGCTTCCTGCCCTGTGGCCTGGTGTACAGCGTGCTGGCGACGGCGCTGGTGACCGGCGCGGCGGAGCGGGGCGCGGCGCTAATGCTGGCTTTTGGCCTGGGGACCCTGCCCAACCTGATGCTCGCCGGCATGCTCCTCAAGCGTTTGCGCGATGTGGTGCGGAACCGGGCGATCCGGATGGGGTCTGGATTGATAGTGCTGGCCTTCGGGGTGTTCGGTCTGGCGACGGCCCCATCCCTGGGCAGCAAGCTGTGGAGTGGTGTCGTCTGCCACTTTTGACCCGGTTTTTCCTCTGCGAAGCTGACAAACATGAAAATCCTGCTGGCAGTCGATGATTCCCCCGTGTCCCTGCGTGCCGCAGGGCAGGTGATTGCGCTGGCCGGTGAGTTGAAGTCGCCGCCCGAGGTGCATGTGCTGTATGTCCATCCGCCGATTCCGGTGGATTTCGCGACCCGTCATGTGGGCAAGGAGGCGCTGGATGCCTACTACCGGGACGAAGGCGAGGATGTGCTGAAGGCCGCCGTGGCGCAGTTGCAGGCGGCCGGGCTGGATGTGGTGCGCCATCTTCATGTGGGCCATCCGGCTGACGTGGTCGTGAAACTGGCTGATGAGCTGGAGTGTGATTACGTCTGTCTGGGACGTCACGGCCGCGGTGTGGTGGCCGACCTGATCCTCGGCTCGGTGGCAACCAGGGTGCTGCAGCGCTCTGCAGTGCCCGTTCTGCTGGTTGGATGAGATGGATTCCCCGGTGGCGCCCCAGACGCTTGAGCTGAGTCTTGGCGGCATGAGCTGCGCGGCCTGCGCGGCCCGCATCGAGAAGGTTTTGAACCGCCTGCCCGGCGTTGAGGCCAACGTCAATTTTGCGGCCGAGATGGCGCGGGTCCGCTATGCGCCGGAGCTGGCCGACCAGGCCGCGATCATTACCGCGGTGGCGAAGGCCGGCTTCACCGCCACCCCCCGCATCGCTCGTGACCGTGAGGCCGAGAAGGCCCGCAAGGAGGCCGATTTCCAGGCCGAGCTGCGTCTGTTCTGGATTTCGGCGATTCTGAGCCTGCCCTTTCTGGTGCAGATGGTCGGCATGCTGAGCGGAGGCATGAGTGGCTTTGCCCATCACGCCGAATGGCTGCCGCGCTGGTTCCAGTGCCTGCTGGCGGCGCCGGTCCAGTTCTGGATCGGCCGGCGTTTCTACCAGGGCGCCTGGTCGTCCCTGCGCGGTGGCGGTGCCAACATGGACGTGCTGGTGGCCCTCGGGACCAGCGTGGCCTATTTCTTCAGCCTCGCCGTGGTGCTCCTTGATCGTCACGACCTGCATGTCTACTTCGAAGCCTCGGCGAGCATCATCACGCTGGTGCTGCTCGGCAAGCTGCTGGAAGCCCGGGCGCGGGCCCGCACGTCGGCTGCCATCGAGGCCCTGCTGCGCCTGCAGCCACCGACAGCGCAGATCGAGCAGGACGGCCAACTGGTTGAAATGCCGGTAGCGCAGGTGGTGGCGGGGATGGTCTTCGTGCTGCGACCGGGGGATTCGGTACCGGTCGATGGCGAGGTGCTGAGCGGCGAGTCGTCCGCCGACGAGGCCATGCTGACCGGCGAGAGCGTTCCGGTTTCCAAGGCGACGGGCGACAAGGTTTTTGCGGCAACGGTGAATGGTGATGGCGTCTTGCGCTGCCGGGCTACCGGCGTCGGTGCCGATACGCTGCTGGCCGGCATCGTGCGGCTGGTGGAGCAGGCTCAGGGCGGCAAGCCGGCGGTGCAGCGCCTGGCAGACCGCATCGCCGCGATTTTCGTGCCGACCGTGGTGGTGATTGCGCTGATTACTTTCGTCGGTTGGTGGTGGATTGGCGGCGAACTGGCGCCGGCGCTGGTCAATGCGGTGGCCGTACTGGTCATCGCCTGCCCCTGTGCGTTGGGGCTGGCGACGCCGACGGCGGTCATGGTGGGCACCGGGCAGGGCGCTCGCGCCGGCATTCTGGTGAAGAACGCCGAGGCGCTGGAGCTGGCCGAGAAGATCAAGGTGCTGGTGGTGGACAAGACCGGGACGCTGACCGAAGGGCGTCCGGCGGTGCTGGACGTGCGTACGGCGGCCGGCGTGAGTCGCAACGATATGCTGTTGCTGGCGGCGAGCCTGGAACAGGCGAGCCATCATCCGCTGGCGCAGGCCGTCGTGGCGGCTGCGCGGGCCGCTGGCCTTGAACCCGTGATGCCGGAGGGCGCCCAGGCGGTGGGTGGCAAGGGGGTCAGCGGACGAGTGAATGGCCGGCTGGTGCTGGTCGGTTCGCCGGACTTTCTGGTGGAGCAGGGCGTGCCTTTGCCGGCTGATGTGCTGGCGCCGCTCCTCGCTGCCGCATTGACGCCGGTGGGCGTCGCCGTCGATGGTCGGGCCCTCGGTGCGCTGGGGATTGCCGACCCGCTGCGGGCGACATCGAAGGCGGCGGTGGCGCGCCTGCAGGCCCTCGGGGTGCGTGTGGTGATGTTGACCGGCGACCATCCGGCGGCGGCGGCGCGGATTGCCGCCGAGGCCGGCATCAGCGAATTTCGCGCCCAGGTCTTGCCGGGCGAAAAGGCGGCAGCGGTCGAGGCCCTGCGTAGCGAAGGCCTGGTCGGGATGGTTGGCGACGGCATCAACGATGCCCCGGCGCTGGCAGCGGCAGATGTGTCCTTTGCCATTGGCGCCGGCTCGGATGTGGCCATCGAGGCGGCCGACCTGACCCTGGTGCGCAATGATCTGAACAGCGTGGCGGATGCGATTTCCCTGTCGCGGGCGACCCTCGGCAAGATCCGCCAGAATCTGTTCTTTGCCTTCATCTACAACATTCTGGGCATTCCGGCAGCGGCTTTCGGCCTGCTCAACCCGGTAATTGCCGGTGCCGCAATGGCCATGAGCTCCGTGTCGGTCGTCAGCAATTCGCTGCTCTTGCGGCGCTGGCGTGCCGGTAAGAACTGACTTTCTGAAAGGACTGTGCGATGGAAAACGTAGTGATCAAGGTCAGCGGCATGAGCTGTCAGGGCTGTGTGAAGAACCTGACTGGTGCACTGTCGGGCACACCGGGCGTAAGCAAGGTGGCGGTGTCGCTGGAGGAGGGCGAGGCGCTGGTCAGCTACGACCCGGCCCGGGTGTCGGCCAACGCGCTGCGGACAGTGGTTGAAGATTGTGGCTTCGACGCTGCCTGAACGCTTTCCGCCATAAGGGTTTATCCGATAGTCACAAGGCTCACTTATAATGGCGCGCTGTTTTACATCTAATAAAGGGAGGTAGTGATATGGGTTTCGATCAGGTCAAGGCCGGCAAGGACGTTCCGAACGACATCAATGTGATCATCGAGATCTCCGCTCAGGGCGATCCGATCAAGTTCGAGGTGGACAAGGACAGCGGCGCGATTTTCGTCGACCGTTTCATGGGCACCTCCATGCGCTACCCGATCAACTACGGCTACGTGCCGCACACCGTCGCCGGCGATGGCGATCCGGTGGATGTGCTGGTCGTCACCCCCTTCCCGCTCGCTCCGGGCGTGGTCATCCGCTGCCGCCCCGTTGGCGTGCTGAAAATGGAAGATGACGGCGGCGTCGATGCCAAGGTTGTGGCCGTGCCCGTCTCCAAGCTGACCCCGCTGTACGACAAGGTCCAGACCATCGACGATCTGCCCGAGCTGCTGATGAAGCAGACCGTGCATTTCTTTGAGCACTACAAGGATCTGGAGCCGGGCAAGTGGGTCAAGATCCTGGGCTGGGGCACCGTTGAAGAAGCCAAGCAGGAAATCGTGAACGGCCTGGCCGCTGCCGCCAAGTAATTCGCAAGTCGTTTTTGCCGAACAAGGCCCGCCCCGTGCGGGCCTTGTTCATTTCAGGGGCCGGATCAGACCGCCTGCCCGGCGGCATGGCCCGATGCCCAGGCCCACTGGAAGTTGTAGCCGCCCAGGTGGCCGGTAACGTCCATCACCTCGCCGATGAAATACAGGCCCGGCACCTGGCGGGCTTCCATGGTCTTGGATGACAGGCTCCGCGTATCCACCCCGCCGAGGGTGACTTCCGCCTTGGCGTAGCCGAGGGTGCCGTTGGGCGTGATCGCCCAGCCCGACAGGGCGCCGGCGATGGCGTCGAGCTCCTTCGGGTTGAACTGATTGGTCGGCTTGTTCCATCCGCGCTGGTCGCACCAGGCGTGGGCGAAGCGCTTGGGCAGGCGCTCGGTGAGCAGGTTGCCGAGGAGCGTCTTGCTGCGCGCCCGCTCGATGAGCCACTGGCGCACGTCTTCGGCCGGAAAGAGATTCACCGTCACCTGGCTGCCGCCGTCGTCGCCCCCGTAATCGCGGGCCTGCCAATAGGACGAGGCCTGCAGGATGACCGGCCCGGAGAGGCCCCGGTGGGTGAACAGCAGGTTCTCGCGGAAGCGCCCGGTGCCACATTCGGCGACCGCGTCGAAGGCCATGCCGGCCAGTTCCTTGTAGATTTCCAGCTCTTCCGGCGCGAGGGTCAGCGGCACCAGGGCCGGCTTGGGGGCGATGACCGGGAGGCCGAATTGCTCGGCGATGCGGTAGCCCAGTGGCGAGGCGCCGATCTTCGGGATCGACAGCCCGCCGGTGGCGATTACCAGGCTTTCGCAGCTGAAGCGGCCGTGGCTGGTGTCGAGAATGAAGCGCTCACCGGCCTCGCTGCCGGGGCTGACTGACTCGAGCTTGCACGGCATCGCCCAGCTCACCCGGCCGTTTTCGCATTCGGTTCGCAGCATGTCGATGATGTCCTGGGCCGAGTCGTCGCAGAACAGCTGGCCGTGTTCGCGCTCGTGCCAGGGGATGGCGTAGCGGGCCATCATGTCGAGAAAGTGCGCGGGCGTGAAGCGGGCCAGGGCCGAGCGGCAGAACTGCGGGTTGCGCGACAGATAGTGGGCGACCGTCACGTCCAGGTTGGTGAAGTTGCACCGGCCGCCACCGGAGATGCGGATTTTCTCGGCGAGCTTGGCGGCATGATCGAGGATCAGCACCCGGCGCCCGCGCTGGCCGGCCTGGGCCGCGCACATCATGCCGGCGGCACCGGCGCCGATCACGATGACGTCGAAGTGGGAGGTTTTGGCGGGGATGTTCATGAGGAGCCGGGCTTGCGGGAATGGGCCGGGAGGATAGCCCCCGCCTTGCGATACGGCAAACTTCGCGCACAAGGTCATTTGCAGAGTGTACTTCGCCTGCTAGGCTTGGCTGATACTGAAAAGCTCGCCCGCACGGCGTGTGCGGAGAACAAGGGACACGAAAAATATGGTGCAGAAAGTGCGTGTCGGCGGACGTCCGGCAAAGTGGGCACTGTGGGGCGCCGGGCTGGTGGCCGTGGTCGGGGTGGCAGGTTTTCTTGTGGCGCCGCCGCTGGTCAAGTCACTGGCTGAGTCGAAACTGAGCGAGGCACTGCACCGGCCGGTGACGATCGAGGGCTTGTCCATCAACCCCTACGCCCTGTCTGCCGAAGTGCGCGGTTTTCGCATGCTGGAGCGGGAGGGCGGCGCCACGGCAGTCAGCTTTGCTACTTTGTACGCCAACGTCGAGGCCGAGTCCCTGTTTCGTGGCGGCATCGTCGTCGAGGAGCTCAAGCTCGTCGAGCCGGCATTGAGCGTGGTGCATCTGGAAGGACAGCGCTACAACTGGTCGGATGTGATCGAGGAAATCCTCAACAAGCCCGATGATGGCTCGAAGAGCAGTTTTGCGATCCACAACATCCGCATCGAGAAGGGCCGCATCGACTTCGATGACCGGCCCGTCGGCAAGAAGCACGTCATTTCCGATCTCGACCTGGGTGTCCCCTTCGTGTCGAACCTGCCGTCCCAGGTGGAGACCTTTGTCGAGCCCCTGCTGGTGATGAAGGTAAACAACACGCCCTTCGACATCCACGGCAAGGCCAGGCCCTTCTCGGCGGCCCGCGAGTCGGTCGTGCACCTCAAGTTCGACGGTTTCGATCTGACCCGCTACGTGGATTACCTGCCCGGCGAAAAGACCTTTCGCCTGCCCGGTGCGCGCCTGTCGTCCGACCTGGAGCTGACTTTCGCCCAGCCTGCCGGCAAGGCTCCCGATTTGACGGCCAAGGGAACGATCGGGCTTGATGGCCTGGAAGTACAGCATCTTGATGGCAGTCCGGCGATCAAGTTGTCGGCGCTGCGGATCGGCATTGACAAGCTGGCGCCTTTTGCCAGGGAGCTGACCCTCGGCACGATCTCCCTCGACAAGCCGGAAGTTACTGCAGTCCGGGGGCGGGATAGCCAGATCAGCTTGCGCGCGCTGATTCCGAAGCTGACCCGGGATGCCCGCGAGGTGAAGCAGGGCGGCGGCGAACCTGCTGACACCGGTGACACGGGCAAGCCCTTTGCCGTGCACCTCGGTGAGTTCAAGCTGATCGGTGGTCGCATTCATCTGATCGACGACTTGCCCACGGGTACTTACCGGAAAGAGCTGCAGGATCTGAATGTTTCCCTGCGCAAGTTCAGCTTGCCGGCGGGCGAGCCGGCAGCCCTGGATTTCGATTTCAGTACCGACTCGGGCGAGCGTTTCGAGCACAGGGGGACGCTGGCCATGGCGCCGCTCAAGGTGATCGGCACGCTGGTGGCCAAGCGGGTGGATGTACCGGCGCTGAAGCCCTATTACGCTGCCGCCCTGAAGCAGGCCGAGGTGCTCAGCGGCAAGGTGGATGCGAAGGTCGATTACGAATTCTCGCTGGAAGCAGACGATCCGAAGGTGAAGATCAAGGCCGAGTCGCTGGCCGTGTCGGATCTGGGCGTAAAGCTGAAGGGTGAGAGCAGCCAACTGGCGAAGGTCGGTTTGCTTGAGCTTCGGGATGCCGAGGTGGAAACCGTCAGCCGCCGGGTGACGGTGGGTGAGGTCATCGGCAAGGCCACGCGGATTGCTCTGGTGCGGGACAAGAACGGGCAGTTCAATGCCCAGAAGATCGCTGCCAGCGATCCGGCCATTGCCGCAGCATCCGCTCCCGTGGCCAGCAAGAAGGGGGCGCGTGCGAAGGCTGCCGGTCCGGACTGGCAGGTGGACGTCAAGCGTATTGCCCTCGACGACTGGGGCGTGCGGGTGGAGGACCGGACCCTGTCGCCGGCCGTCGTTCTCAACGCCGAGCCCCTGAGCCTGAAGGTGGAGGGCTTGTCGACGGCCAAGGGCAGCAGGGCAAAGCTCAACTTGCAGGCGGCGGTGAACAAGCGTGGCAAGGTCGGCATTGGCGGTACGCTGGGGCTGGCACCGCTGGCCGGCAATCTGGATGTGGACCTGAAGGCCGTGGATCTGGCCATGCTCCAGCCCTATGTGACCGAGAAGGTGAAGATCGCGATTACGCGCGGTAACGTCACATCCCGCGGTAAGCTGGCCTTTGAGCTGCCTGCCGCCGGCAGTGTGAAGGGCGGCTTCAAGGGCAATTTCACGGTGGGTGATTTTGCGTCGGTGGACAAGCTCAACGCGGCGGACTTCCTGAAGTGGAAGTCGCTTTACTTCGGTGGCATGGACATTCGCCTGTCGCCGCTGGCGGTGAGCATCGACGAAATTGCCCTAAGCGATTTCTACACCCGGCTCATCCTCAATGCCCAGGGCGGACTCAATATCCGCGAGATTACCGCCCAGCAGGCCAAGGAGGCGAAGGACCAGCAAGTGGCGGCGGCCAGGGAAAACGGCGGCACGGTGCCACCCGTGCCGGTGGTTGTGGCACCTGCAACAAAGGCCGAACCGCTGCCGCCGATCCTCATCAAGCGCATCACCCTGCAGGGCGGCAACATCGCCTACAGCGACCGCTTCATCAAGCCCAACTACGACGCCAACCTGACCGGCATGGGCGGGCGTCTCACCGGCCTGTCTTCCGACCCCAACACCATTGCCGAGCTGGACTTGCGTGGCCGGGTGGACAACGCGGCCCCGGTCGAGGTAATCGGCAAGCTGAATCCCTTCCGGCAGGACAAGGCCCTGGATATCAAGGCCTCGGTGAAGGACTTCGAGCTTTCCGGTGTGTCGACTTACGCGGCCAAATACGTGGGTTACGGGATCGAGAAGGGCAAGCTGTCAGCCACGCTCAACTACAAGATCGAAGACCGCAAGCTGACGGCCACCAACCAGGTCTTCCTCGACCAGCTGACCTTTGGCGACAAGGTGGACAGCCCGGACGCCCTCAAGCTGCCGGTGCTGCTGGCGGTGTCCCTGCTCAAGAACAGCAAGGGCGAGATCGACCTCGACCTGCCCGTGGGTGGTTCGCTGGACGATCCCCAGTTCAGCATCGGCGGGATTGTCGTCAAGGTGATCGTCAATCTGATCGGCAAGGCCATCACCTCGCCCTTCGCCCTGCTGGGCTCCGTGTTCGGCGGCAATAGCGAAGAGCTGGCCTGGCTGGACTTCGATGCGGGCTTTTCGCGCCTTGCCGATGGGTCCGAGACCAAGCTCAAGGCTATCGCCAGGGCCATGAACGAGAAGACCAGTCTGAAACTGGACATCACCGGCCGGATTGATCCGGAAACCGACCGGGAAGGCTTGATGCGCGCAGTGATGCTCAGCAAGGTGGAGGCGCTGAAGATCAAGGACATGGCCAGGAAGGGCGAGTCGCTAGGCGAGGAGGGGCGTGTGCGCATTGATCCGGCCGAGTATCCGGTCCTGCTGACCCGGGTTTACAAGGACGAGAAATTTCCCAAGCCACGTAACCTGGTGGGGCTGACCAAGGATCTGCCAGTGCCAGAGATGGAAAAGCTTATCTTGGCCAACAGCAGCGTCAGTGATGATGATTTGCGCCTGCTGGCCCAGCAGCGTGCCCAGACGGTGAAGAGCTGGCTGCTGGAGAAGGGCAATGTGCCTGCAGAGCGGGTCTTCCTGCTGAGTGGGCGTGACGGTGCCGACAGCAAGCCCGCCAAGGGGAAGGCGAGTCGGGTGGACTTTTCCCTGCGCTAAGGGATTTTCAGGAGGCTGGAATGATACCCGCAAAACTGGATGAAGCGCAATGCGAGGCATTGCTTGCCACCCTGCAGGGCTGGCAGGTGTTGCCCGGGCGGGATGCGATCGCCAAGCAGTTCCGCTTTGCCGACTTCAACGCGGCCTTCGGCTGGATGGCACGGGTGGCCCTGATGGCCGAGAAGCTCGATCATCACCCGGAGTGGTTCAACGTTTACAGCCGTGTGGAGGTGACCCTGTCCACCCACGATGCCGGCGGCGTGACCGAACTGGATATTCAGCTTGCCCGTTTCATGGATCAGGCTGCGGCCTGATTTCATCTGGATTTGCGGCGCTGCGGCATGATTGTGTGCGGCGACGGTGCTAACCTTTGTCTGCCGGATCTGTAGTTTTCGACGATTTCCGCATTGTTGGGGAATCGATAAGAGCAAGCCGGACAACCCGACGGAGATCACAGCCGATGCACCTGACGTTTGACTGGAACACCGCCCGACGACGTTCGCGCCAACAGGCGGCCTCGGCCGAAGAGGCGCAGGGGGCCAACAGGCTTACCTGGAAGCGTTTTCCCTATGGCGACCGGATCTACCGCTACGGTGGTACGGCGCTGGCGAGCAACTGGTCGCGCTTGCATCGGGGCGACCAGGAGCCCTACCCGACGACCGACAGTGTGGCCGGGTTGCTGCGTGCCAACCCCGGGCTTGCCGCGCATGTGCCCGATCCGGCTGCGACGGTTCCGCTCATCGAGGATGCGTGGCGGGCATATCACGCCGGCGACTTTGCCGATGCGGTCGATTACGGACTCGCGGCAGGGCCGGTGGGCATGGTGGTGGCAGCACGGGCGGCGGCTGTGTATGCGTCCCATCTCGAAGAAAACGAGGTGCGGCGGATTGCCATCCTGCGGGATACGGTGGAGTCCTGCGTTGCGCTGGTTCAGCTGGCGCCCAACTGGGCCAACGCCTGGTATGTGCACGGGCTGGCCCTCGGGCGCTACAGCCAGAACATCTCGGTGGTGAAGGCTTTGGCCCAGGGTTTGGGCGGGAAGGTTCGGGATTGCCTGTTGCGGGCAATCCACCTGGATTCCGGGCATGCCGATGCCCATGTGGGCATGGGCGTCTATCACGCGGAAGTCATCGACAAGGTTGGCGGAATGGTCGCGGCGCTGACCTACGGGGCGCGCAAGGAGGCGGTGGTCGAGCACTTCGAGGCGGCGCGCTGCCTGCATCCCCAGTCGCCGGTGGTGCTGGCCGAATACGCCCGCTCAACCCAGCTGGCTTTCGGCCAGTCGCATCTGGGCAGGGTCCACGAAATTTTTGGTGAAGCGGCGGCCTGTCAGCCGGCCGACGCGCTGGAGCGCCTGGATGTGGAGTGGGCGCTGGGCGAGATGGAGTAAGGGCGCAGCCTAGGCCTTGGAGCGAACGAGGCGTGCCTTTTCCCGGTCCCAGTCGCGTTCTTTTTCGGTTTCGCGCTTGTCGTACTGCTTTTTGCCCTTGGCAAGGCCGACGCTGATTTTGACGCGGCCCTTGACGTAATGAAGGTCGAGGGGAATCAGGGCGTAGCCGGCCCGCTCGACCTTGCCGATCAGCTTGGCGATTTCTTCGGCATGGAGCAACAGCTTGCGGGTTCGGGTCGGGTCCGGCGTGATGTGGGTCGAGGCAGACTCGAGCGGTGTGATGTGCATGCCGACGATGAAGATCTCGGCACCGCGGATCACCACGTAGGCTTCCTTGATGTTGGCGCGCCCGGCGCGGATGCCCTTGACCTCCCATCCCTCCAGCACCAGGCCGGCTTCGTACTTGTCCTCGATGAAATAATCGTGGAAGGCCTTGCGGTTGTCGATGATGCTCATTGGCGTAGGCTCGAACGGACGCGTAAAATCGCGTATTTTAACAGGTCGGAACTCCGCTAGCGCCCCGATGGCAGCCGTCAAGAAAATAGTCCTGATCGAATTCACGCCGGCCCAGATGTTTGATCTGGTAGACCGCTGCGAGGATTACCCGAAGTTTCTTCCCTGGTGCGGCGGCAGCGAGGTGCATGGCCGCGACGAGAAGATTACCAAGGCGACCCTCCATATCAACTACCACGGGATCAAGTCCCACTTCAGTACCGAGAACGAGAAGCGCTATCCCGGCCACATGCACATCCGCCTGACCGACGGGCCGTTTACCCATCTGGATGGCAGTTGGGACTTCACCCCGCTGGGAGACGCCGCCTGCAAGGTGGAGTTCAATCTGCACTACGAATTCTCCAGCCGTCTGATCGAGAAGGCTGTCGGGCCGGTGTTCAGCCATATCGCCAACACCTTCGTCGATTCCTTTGTAAAGCGCGCTGCGCAAGTCTACGTCAAGAGCTGAAATGTCCGATTCGATCAACGTGGAAGTCTGCTACGCCCTCAAGGATCGCCAGGAGATCGTGCACCTGAAAATGCCGGAAGGCTGCACCGTGCAGCGGGCCATCGATGCGTCCGGCCTGCTCCAGAAGCATCCGGAGATCGACCTCGCCAAGCTCAACAAGATCGGCGTGTTCGCCAAGCTGGTGAAAGGCGATACGGTCTTGCGGGACAAGGATCGGGTCGAGATCTACCGCCCGCTGATCGCCGACCCGAAAGAGGTCCGGCGCAAGCGGGCTGAAGAGGGCAAGGTCATGAAGAAGGGCGGCGGGCCGGCGGAAGAAGCCGCCAGCTGAAAACCACGGGCTGTCAGCCGCAGCCCTACTGGCAGATGCGCTCGACAGCCTTGCGGGTGCGCTCGACTTCGGCCGCGCGTTCGTCGTCATCCATGAAGATGCGTTCGCCGGCTTCGTTGAAGCGGACAACCCGCTGGCCGCTTTCGAGGCCGGCCAGGTGCTGCTTTGAGGCGCTGCATTCGCGCTGGCGCTGTTCGCCGTCGGCCTTGTCCTTGCGGGCTTTTTCTTCGGTTTCGGCTTTTTCCGCGAGACGCTTGCGGAAGGCCAGTTCCTTGTCCACATAGCTCTCCGGTGCCGGACGGGCACTCTCGGCGGAGGTGCTCTGACCAGGTGCCAGCGTGGGTTGCCGGACGGTGCGGACCTTGCCGTCGGACGGCGGGGTGTCCGAATAATGTACCCGGCCGCTGGCATCTTTCCAGCTATAGATGCTCTGGGCGAAAGCCGTCTGGGCGGCAAAAACCAGCAGCACAACGAGAAACTTGTGGAACATTGGGGACTCCGGTAGGACAAAGCTTTTGCCGGGGGGCGGCAAGCTACGTATAATACGGATTTGATTCAAGGGATTAAAGCTATGCGAGTGATTCAGAAGGCGCTGACGTTTGACGATGTCCTTCTCATCCCCGCCCATTCGAGCGTTCTCCCGCGCGACGTCAGCCTCCAGACGAAACTCACGCGCAACATTACCCTGAATATTCCGCTGGTGTCCGCTGCCATGGACACCGTCACCGAATCCCGCCTCGCCATTGCGCTTGCGCAGGAAGGCGGCATCGGGATCGTGCATAAAAACCTCACGTCGCAGCAGCAGGCGGCCGAGGTGGCCAAGGTAAAACGCTTCGAATCGGGCATCCTCAAGGATCCGATCACCATTCCGCCGACCATGACGGTCCGTGAAGTGCTGGTCCTGACCCGCACACACAAGTTCTCCGGCCTGCCGGTGGTGGAAAACGGCAAGGTCATCGGCATCGTCACCAACCGCGACACCCGCTTCGAGACCAATCTCGATCAGCCGGTTTCCGCGATCATGACGCCCCAGGCCCGCCTCATCACCGTCAAGGAAGGCGCCAGCCTCGAAGAAGGCCGTGCGCTGATGCACAAGCACCGCCTCGAGCGCGTGCTGGTGCTCAACGACGCGGGCGAGCTGGCCGGCCTCATCACCGTCAAGGACATGCTGAAGTCCACCGAGCACCCGTTCGCCTCCAAGGACGGCCTGGGCCGTCTGCGCGTCGGTGCAGCCATCGGTGTGGGTGTCGGCACCGAAGAGCGAGCTGAAATGCTGGCCGAGGCCGGGGTCGACGTGATCGTCGTCGATACCGCCCACGGTCACTCGCAGGGCGTGCTCGACCGCGTGAACTGGGTCAAGAAGAACTTCCCGCAGGTCGAGGTCATCGGCGGCAACATCGCCACCGCCTCTGCCGCACTGGCGCTGGTGCAGGCCGGAGCCGACGGCGTCAAGGTCGGTATCGGCCCGGGCTCCATCTGCACCACGCGTATCGTCGCCGGTGTGGGCGTGCCCCAGATCACCGCTGTCGATAACGTGGCAACGGCGCTGGCCGGTTCCGGCGTGCCGCTGATTGCCGATGGCGGCATCCGCTACTCGGGTGATATCTCCAAGGCCATTGCGGCGGGTGCCAATGTGGTCATGCTGGGTGGTCTGTTCGCCGGCACCGAGGAAGCGCCGGGCGAAACGGTGCTGTTCCAGGGCCGTTCTTACAAGTCCTACCGGGGCATGGGTTCGCTGGGCGCCATGCAGCAGGGCGCTGCCGACCGTTACTTCCAGGAGAACGACGGTAACGTGGACAAACTGGTGCCGGAAGGCATCGAAGGCCGCGTGCCCTACAAGGGCGCGGTGACCGCGGTGATTCACCAGCTGATGGGCGGCCTGCGGGCCTCCATGGGCTATGTGGGTTGCGGCACCATCGATGAAATGCGCTCCCGCGCCGAGTTTGTCGAAATCACCTCGGCCGGCATCCGCGAGTCTCACGTCCACGACGTGCAGATCACCAAGGAAGCGCCGAACTACCACGTGGAATAATCATTGTTTCGCAGTGGTTCGCCAGGGCAGCCTTCGGGCTGCCCTTTTTCGTGGGCGCCCTGAACCTATCCCTGCAAATCCACTCCATCTTTCCATGCTCAACAGAACCCGATCCGATTCGTCCTCCACCGCGGCAGTCCTTGCGCCGGTGCTTGAAGTTAGCCAGCTTTGCCGTGCGGTGCCGTCTGACGGCGGCAGTGAGTTGCGCATTCTCGACGATGTCTCCTTCCGGATCATGGCCGGCGAGGCAGTGGCCATCGTCGGTGCTTCCGGCTCGGGCAAGTCCACGCTTCTTGGCTTGCTGGCCGGGCTGGATGCGCCGAGCAGCGGTTCGGTATGCATCCGCGGGCAGGATCTCTTTGCCCTTGACGAGGATGGTCGTGCCGCCTTGCGCGGAGCTTGTGTGGGCTTCGTGTTCCAGTCCTTCCAGCTGCTGCCGGCCCTTACCGCGCTGGAGAACGTGATGTTGCCGCTGGAGCTGGCCGGGCGCCGTGATGCGCGGCAGGAGGCGGAGGCGTGGCTCGGGCGGGTCGGTCTGGCCAGCCGTCTTGGCCATTACCCGCGCCAGCTCTCCGGTGGAGAGCAGCAACGGGTGGCCGTGGCCCGCGCCTTTGCACCGAAGCCGGCGCTGGTGCTGGCTGATGAGCCCACCGGCAACCTGGACGTGGCGACTGGCGAATCGGTGATCGAGTTGATGTTCTCCCTCAACGTCGAATCCGGCACGACCCTCGTGCTGGTGACGCACGATAACGCGCTGGCGGCGCGTTGCGGGCGGATCCTGCGGCTGTCGGCCGGACGCCTGGTCGATTAGAAGAACTGCTCCTGCAGTCCGCAGCGTTTCAGGATGCTGCGCCCGGCGATGATGCCGCTTTGCACGGCGGATTCGATGGTTGCCGGATATTCCGATGCCACGTAATCACCGGCCAGCCACAGGCCGGCTTCGGGTGTGACTGTTTTAGGGCGGACGAGGCCCGGCGTGCACGCAAAGGTGGCACGCTTCTCGGTGATGATCTGCGACCACAGAAGCGGAGGCAGCGGGCCGAGTACGGCTTGCAGTTCCTGTAGCAGGGCGATCTCGAGGGCTTCCTTCGAGATGTCTTGATGAGCGCCGCTGGCGCTGATGACCACGCCAACCAGACCTTCCGGCCCGCCGAGGGCGGTCCGGTCGAAAACCCATTGGCCGTAGCCACCGGTCATGCCGATCATCGGCTCCGGAAACTTCACTGCCCCGTCGAAGGCCAGCCACGCGGTGACGATGGGTTCGTGCTTCAGCTGGCTGATTTTCGCCACCACCGGTGCCATGGCCGGGAGGGATTCGACCAGCGGGGCCACGTGATAGGGCGCGGTGGCGATCACCACATGGTCGTAAATGCTTTCCCACGGATCGCCGTCCAGCCGGTAGCCGTCGCCGTGTTCGTAGCGAAGGATCGCCTTGACCGGCTCGGCGGTGCGCACCGTGTGCCCGCGCATGGCCAGCCAGCGGGAGGCAGGCACCGGGAAGAGTTCCGACAGATCGAGCCGTGGCAGCAGCATGTCGGAGGCCGACGCGCTGGCAGCCAGGCTGTCGCGCAGCACGTGGGCGAAAACCTGGGCCGAGGCTTCTGCGACCGGGGTGTTCAGCGCGGCCACGCACAGGGGCTCCCAGATCAGGCGGATGAGCTTGTCGGTCTGGGCCGTTTCGGCGAGCAGGGCGGCGACTGGCCGGTCGGGTTCGACGCGGAAGCGGGCGCGTTTCAACTGGCGCATCAGCCGCGCCATGGCGAGCTTGTCGCGCCAGCTGAGGCCCTTGGCGCGGAGCAGGCCGACGGCCAGGTGGAGCGGGGCCGGCAGCGGCGCGGCGCGCAGTTCGCACTGCCCGGGATAGACCAGCGCGAGGCGCCGGGTTTCGAGTACCGAGGGTTTGACGCCGACCAGGCGCAGCATGCGCAGGGTTTCGGCGTAGGCGCCAAGCAGTATGTGCTGGCCGTTGTCGAGCCCGATGCCGTGTTTATCCACCACCCGGGCACGGCCGCCGAGGGTGCGGGACGACTCGAACAGTGTGACCCGGGCGCCGCCCCGGGCCAGCGTGACCGCCGCCGCAAAGCCGGCATAGCCGCCGCCGACGATGGCGACCTGCGGGACCTCGTTCATCCCTTGAACCAGGTTTTCCCGGCGATCCAGATCTTGCGCAGGGGGGTAAGGGACGTGCGCCGGTCGAGGACCTGGAAGCCGTCGGCTTCGATTTCGTCGAGCAGTGTGCGGTAGATGGCGGCCATGATCAGACCCGGGCGCTGGGCCTTGCGGTCTTCGGCAGGCAACTGGGCGAAGGCCCGGTCATAGAGCTGGCGGGCGCGTTCGGCCTGAACGCCCATCAGCTGGCGGAAGTTGTCGGAGTACTGGGCTTCGAGGATCTGCTTGGCCGGCACGTTGAAGCGCTGCATTTCGTCCATGGGCAGGTAGATGCGGCCCCGCCGGGCATCCTCACCCACGTCGCGGATGATGTTGGTGAGCTGGAAGGCGAGGCCCAGATCGTGTGCATACTTCAGGGTCTGGCGGTTCTGGTAGCCGAAGATCTCGGCCGACAGCAGGCCGACCACGCTGGCCACCCGATAGCAGTAGAGGTGCAGGGCCTTCCAGTCCAGGTAGCGGGTTTGCTGCAGATCCATCTGCATGCCGTCGATGATTTCCAGCAGTTGCTCGCGAGGCAGGTTGAAGCGCTTGCAGATGTCCTTCAGGGCGACGGCGACGGGGTGCTGCGGCTCGCCTTCAAACACGAGCCGGATCTGGTTGCGCCACCATTCCAGTTTGGTCTGGGCGATCTGCATGTCGTGGCATTCATCGACGACGTCGTCCACCTCCCGGCAAAAGGCGTACAGGGCAACGATGGCCTGGCGCCGTTCGGGGGGCAGGAACATGAAGCTGTAGTAGAAGCTGGAACCGCTGCTGGCGGCTTTTTCCTGGCAATAGGCGTGGGGGTCGGTCATGGAGGGGCTACCGGATGGTGGCGCGCCAGGCGAGGCGCAGCCAGTCTGTCTTGCCGAGGATCGGACGGCGTTTGAACACGTCGTAGCCGTGCGCCTCGATCTTGTCGAGTATGGCGAGCCCGCCCTGCACCACCAGGCGCAGTTCCCAGCCGATACGGCCGGGCAGGCGGCGGGCGAGGGGGGCACCCTGAAGCATCATGGTGCGGGCCCGCTGGACTTCGAAGTCCATCAGCGCCGAGAACGCGTGTGTAACGATGCCGGCATCGATGTCGGCTTCGGTGACGCCAAAGCGCTGCATGTCGGCGAGGGGCAGGTAGATGCGCTGTTTTTGCCAGTCGACGGCCACGTCCTGCCAGAAATTGATGAGCTGCAGGCTGGTGCAGATCTGGTCGGACATGGTCAGGTTGTCGGGTGTTTCGGCCTGGTAGAGGCACAGCATCAGGCGGCCCACCGGGTTGGCGGAGCGACGGCAATAGTCGGCCAGTTCGGTGAAGTCGGTGTAGCGGGTCTTGCCGACGTCCTGGCTGAAGGCATCCAGCAGGTCGCGGAAGAGGCCCACCGGCAGGCCGAATTCGCCGATGTTGCGCCCGAGGCGGTCGAACATCGGCGCCAGGCCCGGATCGTCGAAGGGGCGGCCCTGCTCGATGGCGTGCAGTGCGCGCCGATAATCATTGAGCCGGGCGAGGCGCATGACCGGCAGGGCGTCGCCCTCGTCGGCGATGTCATCGGCGCTGCGGGCGAAGGCGTAGATGGCCTCCACCGGCTCGCGCAGGCGCGCAGGCAGCAGGAAGGACGCAACCGGGAAGTTTTCGTAGTGGTCGACGGACATGGGCGCGCGGAGTATACCCTGCGCACGCGACGGAACCGACCGGCCCTGAACGCCTCAGACCCTTCATGCTCGAAATAGAAAACCTCTCCCGCCGCTTTAGCGGCCGTCTGGTGCTGCAGGACGTGTCCCTGCGCCTCGCGCCGGGCGAATACGTAGCCATCGTCGGCGAATCCGGCGTCGGCAAATCGACCTTGCTCAACCTGATTGCCGGGCTGGATCGGCCGGATGGCGGGCAGCTGGTGCTGGATGGCTGCGACTATTCGAAGCTCGATGAGGACGCGCTGACCCACCTGCGCCGGGACAAGCTGGGCTTCGTGTTTCAGGCCTTTCACGTGCTGCCCCATCTCACCGTGCGTCAGAACGTGGCCTTGCCCTTGTGGCTGCAGGGCGTCGATGGTGCCGCGGCCGACGGGCCGGCGCAGCAGCTCCTCGAGGCAGTCGGCCTGGGCGGGCGGGCCGCTAGCTGGCCGCGGGAGCTGTCCGGCGGTGAAATGCAGCGGGTGGCGATTGCCCGGGCGCTGGTGCATAGGCCGCGCCTGGTGCTGGCCGACGAGCCGACCGGCAATCTCGATCCGGCCAACGGCGCGAAGGTGCTGGCTTTGCTTGGCGAGCGCATCCGCGATGCAGGGGCCATCGGCATCCTGGTGACCCATTCGCTGGAGGCGGCAGCGACTGCCGACCGGGTGCTGCGTCTGACCGCCGAGGGCCTTGTCGGATGAGGCTGGCGCCGGTCTTCCTCGGTTCGCTGGCCCGGCGGCGGGTAGCGACGCTGTTTTCCTTCATCGCCATCGTGCTTGGCGTGGCCCTCGGCATGGCGGTGCAGGCGGTGCACGAGGCGGCTTTGTCGGAGTTCGGCCGCGGTTTGCGTTCCATGGCCGGGCAGGCGGACTTGCAGGTTGTCGGACCGCGGGGCGGCTTCGACGAAGGGCTTTATGCGCAGCTCGCTGCTCGCCCCGAGGTGGCTGAAGCCAGCCCGGTGGTAGAGGTCGAGGCGAAGCTGGCCGGGCGCGAGGAGGCGTTGCAGGTACTGGGCGTGGATGTCTTTGCGCTGGCCCGGGTGACGCCGCTGCTGCTACCACGCCCGGACAAGGGCGACGAACGTTTTGCGGTGCTGGCCGACGACGGAATCTTTGTCAGCATCGCGGCCCGGCAGGCTTTTGGGCTGAAGTCCGGTGATTCGATCCGCCTGCAGGTGGGTACGACGGACGTGCTGCTGCGTGTTGCCGGTGACTTGCCTGCCGCGGGGGAGGCGCGCCGGCTGGCGGTGATGGACATCGCTGCCGTACAGGCCCGTTTCGGCAAGTTGGGGCGGCTGACGCGCATCGACCTGCGACTGGCGGAAGGGGTGACGCCGGATATGGCGCGCGGTGCATTGCAGGCGACGCTGCCGGCCGGGGTGCTCGTCGAAGCGCCCGAGGCGGCCGAGGATCAGGCTGCCAACCTGTCGCGGGCTTACCGGGTGAACCTGACCATGCTGGCGGCCATTGCACTGCTGACCGGCGGCTTCCTGGTCTTTTCGGCCCAGGCTTTGTCGGTGGTGCGGCGGCGTACGGAGTTTGCCTTTCTGCGGGCGCTGGGGCTGGGCCGGCGCACCTTGTTTGGCTGGCTGGTCGCCGAGGGAGCGGCGGTCGGGCTGGCTGGTGGCATCGTCGGCACCGCGTTGGGATACGGTTTGGCGTGGGGGGCGCTGGTATTGCTCGGCGGCGATCTGGGGGCCGGCTATTTTTCGGGGCTCAAGCCGCAACTGCAGTTCCAGCCCGGCGTGAGTGCCGCTTACGTGGCCCTCGGCATGCTGGCCGGTGTGGCAGGTGCCTGGCTGCCGGCGCGGGAGGCGGCCACCGTGTCGCCAGCGCGGGCCTTGAAGGCTGGCGACGAGGCGGCGCTGCTTGGCGGGCACGGGCATCCGGCTTTGGGTGCGGCCCTGCTGGTGCTGAGCATTGCCGCGTGCTGGATTCCGCCGCTGGATGGCTTGCCGATTGGCGGCTATCTGGCGGTGGCCTGCCTGCTGGCCGGGGCGGTGATGCTGCTGCCGGCGGTAGCCTCGGGCGTCGCGTGGTTGTTGCCCGAGCGCGGGCCGGTGCCGGCGAGGCTGGCGGCGGCCCGGCTGGGCGCGGCGCCGGGCCATGCGGTGGTGGCGGCGGCTGGCGTGCTGACCAGTGTGGCACTGGCGGCAGCGATGGCGATCATGGTGGCGTCCTTCCGCGACTCGGTGGACCAGTGGCTGAACCAGATCTTGCCCGCCGACCTTTACTTGCGGGCCGGCAAGGCCAGTGGCAGCGGCTACCTCGATGAAGATCTGCAGCGGCGCATTGCGGTGACGCCGGGCGTCGGGCTGGTCGCTTTTACCCGTCACGACAGCCTGCGCTTGGCCGCCGGGCAGGCGCCGGTGGCGCTGATCGCCCGGCCGGTGTCGAAGGACGGCAGCGAATTGCCGCTGGCAGGGCGGGCCCGCCCTGGCGGCGAGCCGCCGCAAGTCTGGATTTCCGAAGCCATGCAGGATATCTACGGCTGGCAAGCCGGCCGGCAGGTGAGCCTGCCCCTCGCCGGGCGTCCGGTGACGGTGCATGTGGCCGGCGTGTGGCGGGACTACGCGCGCCAGACCGGCGCGGTGATGATCGATCTGGCCGATTACCGCCGGTTGACCGGCGACCGCCTGGTCAACGATGCGGCGATCCAGCTCGCGCCGGGCGTCGGGGCCAGCCAGGTGGCCGAGGCGCTGACCGCGATGGCGGGCGCCGGCGTGCTGGAAGTCGCTCGCCCGGGCGAGATCCGGGCGATCAGTCTGCGTATTTTCGATCGTACCTTTGCGGTTACTTACCTGCTCGAAGCGGTGGCCGTGGCTATTGGCCTGGCCGGCGTGGCGGCGAGTTTTGCGGCGCTGGCGGCGGCCCGGCGGCGGGAGTTCGGGATGCTGCGCCACCTGGGCCTGACGCGCCGCCAGATTGGCTGGATGCTGGCCCAGGAAGGCGCGCTGGCAGCCGGCGTCGGGGTGCTTGGCGGCCTGCTGGCGGGGGGCGCCATCGGGCTGGTGTTGATCGAGGTGGTCAATCGGCAGAGCTTTCACTGGAGCATGGATCTGCACGTGCCGTGGGGCTCGCTGGCGTTGTTCGGGCTTGGGCTGATTGTGCTGGCGGCGCTGGCGGCCGTGCTGGCCGGGCGTCAAGCCATGCGTCAGGACGCGGTGCTGGCGGTGCGGGAGGACTGGTGATGGAGCGACGCGCATTTCTTGCTGCACTGGCCGGGCTGCCGGCTTGGCGGGTAGCGCAGGCCGTGGACTTTGCGCCGGTGCTGCCAGGCCAGCGGCTGGTCTTTCCGGCCGACCATGGCGCTCACCCGGATTTCCGTACCGAGTGGTGGTATGCCACGGGCTGGCTGAAGCTGCCGGACGGCGCGCCGCTGGGCTTTCAGACGACCTTCTTCCGGGTTCGTACCGGCGTGGGGGAGGGCAATCCGAGCGCCTTCGCGCCGCGCCAGTTGATCCTCGCCCATGCAGCCATTGCCGATCCGCGTCTGGGGCGCCTGCGTCATGACGAGCGTTCGGCGCGGGTTGGTTTCGGGCGTGCCGGTTTCGAGAGCGGGCGTACGGGCGTGTGGGTGGGCGACTGGCGTTTTGAACAGACGGGTGAGCGCTACCGGGCGGAAGTCCGGGCGGCCGATTTTGCCTATGCGCTGGATCTGCTTCCCGATGGCCCGCCGGTTCTGAATGGCCGCGGCGGCTTTAGTGCCAAGGCGCCGGACCCGCGTCACGCGAGCTATTACTACAGCCGTCCGCAGCTGAAGGTGAGCGGCACGGTCACGCTGGACGGGCGCCTCCTGCCTGTGAGCGGCCACGCCTGGCTCGATCATGAATGGTCCAGCGAGCTGCTGCCGGAAGGCGCCCAGGGCTGGGACTGGGTAGGTCTCAACCTCGATGACGGCAGCGCCCTGATGGCTTTCCGGATGCGCGGCAAGGATGGCCGCGCGCTATGGTCGGCTGCGACCCTGCGGCCGGCGGAGGGTGCTGCGCAGGTGCTGGCGCCGGACGCGGTGGCTTTCGAGGCCCTGCGTGAGTGGCGCTCGGCGCGAACCGGCATCCGCTATTCGGTGGCGTGGCGTCTGCGTGTCGGCCAGCGGCTGCTTCACCTCGAGGCCCTGCTGGACGACCAGGAACTGGACGGCGCCCGCTCGACCGGCGCGGTGTATTGGGAAGGGGCCGTGCGGGTTTCGGAAGCTGGCCGGGAAGTCGGGCGTGGTTACCTGGAAATGACAGGCTACGGGGAGCGGATTCGGGTCGGCTAGATGCAGTCGAGTTTCTTTCTTGTGATCGGAGCCTCGAGTCAACCGCGGCATAACGACCATCTTGGGTGCCAACTTTACGGGCGTTGGCGGGCAGGCAAAAGCTCAAAGCCGCAGGGATTTGCAGAAACTGCCCGAATTGGTTTTTGTTTATGAAAAATTCTTTATTTTCATGTGTTTTTGATGTATTGAATATGCTATTTACTTCTCGTTGAGTCGTGAGAAAAGTCACAAATGATTGTCAGGTTATCAACTTAACATTCTGTGACATTATGCTTCAACGGATTGTTTGTCATGCTTGTTCTGGAGTCGCTTTGGGTGCGCTCCGAATTCATCTGGAATCTCTCCGGTGAAGACGGGCGTTCGACGGATTGTCCTTCGTGTTGAGCTTGTCCTGGCCTCGCCGGGCGGGAGCGACGCATGCCAGCTCGGGAAGGACACTTGATCCGGCCCACTTCGTCTGGGTGCTCGGCAGTCTCTGCGCTCTCAATCGCATTCCCTTTGATGCCGAGCTTCTTCTCCGGCAGATTCCCCCTCCCTATTCGACAGACAGTCTGATACACGCCGCGCGTTCGCTGGGGTTCCGGATACGCTGCAAGGCCCTCGAGGCGTCGGCGCTGGGCGAGGCGGCTTTTCCTTGCGTAGCCCTGATGACGCCGGTGGTGCCCGGCGCCGAGGCGGGCGCAGAGGGTGACGACACAGCGAGGCCGGCTGCCCTGGCCTTGCTGACCGGCGTGTCGGCAGGGCGGGTCGTATTTTTTGGCGCAGGCACCAATACGCCGACCGACATGCCGCTGGAGGCATTTGCGGAACGTTTCGCCGGGTTTGTCTTTCTGGTGGCGCGGTCCCGCGCCGAAGTGCCCGACCCGGAAAAACCAGCCGGCCGCCGCTTCGGCTTCAGCTGGTTCATTCCCGAACTGTTGCGCTACCGGCGGGTGTGGCGCGACGTGTTGCTGGCCTCGCTGGTCATCCAGTTGCTGGCGCTCGGGACGCCGCTATTTACCCAGAGCATCATCGACAAGGTGGTGGTGCACCGGACCGAGAGCACCCTGGTGGTGATTGCCATCGGCATGGCTGTCTTCATGGTCTTCTCGGCGCTGCTCGGATGGGTGCGTCAGTACCTTGTTCTGCATACCGGCAACCGGGTGGATGCGGTGCTGGCAGCGACGGTTTTCGACCATCTGTTTCGCCTGCCGCCGCGTTACTTCGAGATGCGTCCCACCGGTGTCATTGCAGCGCGACTGCAAGGCATCGAGACAATCCGCGAGTTTGTCGCCAGCGCTGCGGTGACACTGATGCTCGATCTGCCCTTTCTGCTGGTCTTCATCGGGGTGATGCTCACCTACAGCGTCAAGCTGACGCTCATCGTGATGGGCATCCTGGGTGTGGTGGTGGCCCTCAGTCTGCTGGTCGCACCGCTGTTCCAGGCCCAGTTGAACCAGCAGTTTCTGCTGGGCGCACGAAACCAGGCCTTCCTCACCGAGTACATCGCCGGTATCGAGACGGTAAAAAGCCTGCAGATGGAGCCGCAACTGCGCCAGCGCTATTCCGACTATCTGGCCGAGTACCTGAGCGCATCGTTCAAGACGCGCCAGTTTTCCAACACCTATAACAGTGTGGCGTCGGCCCTCGAGCAACTGATGAGCCTGCTGATTCTGGTGGTGGGGGCCTACACGGTCATGCAGGGCACCGAATTCACGATCGGCATGCTGGTGGCTTTCCAGATGTTTGCCGGCAAGGTGTCCCAGCCGATGATGCGTCTGGTGGGTTTATGGCAGCAGTTTCAGCAGGCCAATCTGTCGGTGCAGCGGCTTGGCGACCTGATGAACGCACCGACGGAGCCCTATTCGGTGCTGCCGTCGCGAACGCGGGAGGGCAAGGGGCTGATCGAGATCGAGGGGCTGGCTTTTCGTCACACCGACAAGCTTCCTTACCTGTACCGCGACTTCAGCTTCACCATCCGGCCGGGCAGCACGGTGGCGATCATGGGGCCGTCGGGCTCCGGCAAGAGCACGTTTGCCAAGCTTCTGCAGGGGTTCTACCAGCCCGCCGACGGCCGCATCCGTATCGACGGTACGGACATCTGCAATCTGTCGGCGAACGAGTTGCGCCATTACTTTGGTGTTGTGCCCCAGGAAACCGTGCTGTTCTCCGGCACGATCTACGACAACCTGCTGGTGGCCAATCCCCATGCCAGCTTCGAGCAGGTGGTGCAGGCCTGCCGGCTGGCAGAGATTCACGCGGCCCTCGAGAAGCTGCCCCAGGGCTACCAGACCGTCATCGGCGAGCGGGGTGTCGGTCTGTCGGGCGGCCAGCGCCAGCGTCTGGCGATTGCCCGGGCATTGCTCAAGCACCCCCGGGTACTGATCTTCGACGAGGCCACCAGTTCGCTCGATGCCCAGACCACCGAGCACTTCGCAGCCACCATCAACCAGTTGCGCGGCAAGGTCACGATGATCTTCATCACCCATGCCCTGCCCAAGAACCTCAACGTCGACGAGGTAGTGAGGATCGGCGCCGAGCGCGTGTCGGTGCTCAGTGGCGAGCGCTCTGCGCCAGCCGCCCAGGAGCGGCAGGCCGCCGCGCCGGCCTGAACGTGTTTCACACAGTCATTCAAAACCAATAGCCAGGGAAACGGGAAATGGATAACACGATCGTCACGGACAGCAGCTACACGCTGGCCGCCAATGAAGAAAACCTTACGCTCACCGGCACCGCCAATGTGTCCGGCACGGGCAATGCCGCCGACAACGTCATTACCGGCAACGCCGGCAACAACGCCCTGGCTGGAGGTGGGGGTAACGATACCTTCGTGCTCAACAGCGGTGATGCAAATGGCCTTGACCAGTTCGACGGCGGTGCGGGCGCGGATACGATCAAGGGGGGCTGGTCCTATGACACGCTGCACGTCACCGACGGGCTCACCAACCTGCAAAGCGTCGAGGTCATCGATGGCGGCGACGGGGCCTGGTGGAACAACGTGATCATTGCCAGCGCCGGCAACGACACCCTCGATTTTTCGGGGATGACGGTGCGTGACTTCATCATCGACGGCGGTGCCGGCAACGACACCATCACCGGCACCAGCGGCGATGACCATATCCGGGGTGGTGCAGGTGATGACATCCTGAATGGTGGCGGTGGCAACGATACCTTCCTGCTCACAACTGGTGGCGACACCGATGGCAACGATCTCTACGACGGTGGTAGCGGCGTCAATAGCATCGTTGGCGGCTGGTCCTACGACACCCTGCATGTGGCTAACCAGCTCACCAACCTGGTCAACATCCAGGTCCTCGACGGCGGTGATGCCACCTGGAGCAACAACGTCATCCTCGCCACCGAAGGCAATGACACACTGGATTTTTCGGCCTACCAGGTCAATAACTTCATCATTGATGGCGGTGCCGGCAACGACACGATCACCGGCACGTCCGCCGGTGACCATATCCGCGGCGGCGCGGGCGATGATGTGCTGAACGGTGCCGGTGGCGACGACACCTTCCTGCTGGTTTCCGGCGGCGACGTGAATGGCACCGACCAGTACAACGGCGGCACGGGCATCAACAGCATCATTGGTGGGTGGTCTTACGACGTGCTGCGCGTGGTCGACCGCCTGACCAACCTGGTGGATATCCAGGTGATCGACGGTGGCGACAGCACCCTTGGCTACAACACCATTGTGGCCACCGCCGGCGACGATACCCTCGATTTTTCCGGCAAGACGGTCACCAATTTCATCATTGACGGCGGTCTCGGCAACGACACCATTACCGGTACTTCGGGGGCCGACTATATCCGCGGCGGTGCCGGCAACGACGTCATCACCGGCGGGGAGGGTGATGACGTGCTCATCGGCGGCGATGGCAATGACACCTTCCTGCTGAGCACCGGCGGCGACTTCAGCGGCTTCGATTACTTCGATGGCGGTACCGGCTCCAACAAGGTCCTCGGTGGCTGGTCCTATGACATCCTGCGCGGTACCAGCAACCTGAGCAACCTGAAGAACATCCAGACGCTCGATGGTGGCGGCAACTGGGCCTACAACGCCATTCTCGGCACGGCGGGTAACGATGTTTTCGACTTCACGGGTCGAGTCGTCCGCAACTTCTTCGTCGATACCGGTGCCGGCAACGACATCATCACCGGCACCTCCGGCGTCGACTACCTCAGTGGCGGCGCCGGCAACGATGTACTGAACGGTGGTGGCGGCAACGATGTATTCCTGCTCACCACCGGAGGCGACTTCAGCGGATTCGACACCTACAACGGTGGCTCCGGTGTCAATGGCATCGTCGGCGGATGGTCTTATGACGTGCTGCACGTGAATGACCAGCTCGCCAACCTGAAGAACATCCAGGTTCTCGACGGCGGTGATGCCAGCTGGGCCTACAACACGGTGCTCGCCACCGACGCCAGCGAAACGCTCAACTTTTCGCGCATCTCGCTGCGCAACTTCAGCGTCGACGGGGCGGGCGGCAACGACGCGATCACCGGCAGCAATGGCGCTGACTACATCACCGGCGGTGCGGGTAACGACATCGTCGATGGCGCCGCCGGTGCGGACTTGCTGTGGGGGGGCGCCGGCCATGAGATGTTCGTGGGCGGAGCCGACAATGACGAGATTTACACCGGTAGCGACGCTAACCTGATCGCCTTCAATGTCGGTGACGGTCAGGACGTCGTCCATGCCGCCTCCGGTACCGGCAACGCCCTTTCCCTGGGGCAGCTGGCTTCCTACGGGGAACTCGCTTTCAGCAAGGTCGGCAATGACCTCGTGCTGTCGGTCGGCGCCGACGACGGCGTGACCCTCAAGGACTGGTACGGTGCGGCGGGCAACCAGAATCTGGTGACCCTGCAGGTGCTCACCGAGTCGATGACCGACTACGCGCCGGGTTCCGCCGATGTGCTGCGTGACCAGCGTGTCGAGCGCTTCGACTTCGGCACCCTCGTGAGCGGTTTCGACCAGGCCCTGGCCGCCAATCCGGCCCTGAGCAGCTGGAGCCTGACCAACTCACTGCTCGATGCCCACCTGTCCGGCAGCAATTCGGCAGCCCTTGGCGGTGACCTGGCCTACCAGTACGGAACGACTTACAACCTCACCTCCGTGGGCATAGCCGCAACCCAGAGCATTCTCCAGGATGCTGCCTTCGTCTCGCAGGAGCAGGCTCTTACCGGCCTCTAGGCCGGGTTCCTTTCCGGGCGGAGCCTGGCTCCGCCCGCCCCCCGGATTCACAGAATGAAGACCGCCAGCATCAAGCCCCTGTCCCGCGATGCCCTCGATTTTGCACCGGGTCTGCTGTCCATTCAGGAAAGCCCGCCAGCCCGTTTGCCGAGGACGCTGTTGTACCTTGTCGTCGTGCTTTTTGTCGTGCTGCTTGTCTGGGCGATCTTCGGCCGGCTTGACATCGTCGCCTCGGCCGAAGGGCGGCTGGTTCCGGAGACCTACGTCAAGATCGTGCAGCCCTCCGATGCCGGCATCGTTCAGGAGATTCTCGTCCGCGAAGGCGAAAGCGTGCTCCGCGGGCAAGTGGTGATGCGCATGGATGCCGCGCTCACCGAGTCCGACTCCCGGGCGATCCGTAACGACCACGACGTGGCCCGCCTGGCCTTGCGCCGCATCGACGCGGAGCTGGCCGGCCAGCCGCTGAGCCGCCTTGCTGGCGATCCACCCGAGCTGTATGCCCAGCTCGTCCAGCAGTACACCGCCCACCGCCAGAGCTACCTCGACACCCTATCCCAGGAGCAGGCGGCCCTCGACAAGGCGCGCCACGAACTGCAGGCTGCAGAGGAGATTCTCCGCAAGCTGCAGGATACGGTACCGAGCTACCGCAAGAGCGCCGACGCCTTCGAGAAGCTCGGCAAGGACGGTTTCCTCAGCCCCGTCGCGGTAGAGGAAAAGCAGCGCGACCGCATCGAGAAGGAGCGCGATCTGCGCGCCCAGGAAGCCACCGTGGCCAGCCTGCAGTCCACCCTCGCCGCCAGCGCCCGCAAGACTGCCCAGATCACCTCGGCTTACCACAGCCAGCTGCAGAACGAGCGGGTGGATGTGGAGTCCCGCCTGCAGAAGCTGCGTGCCGAACTTGAAAAGGTCGAGCACAAGTCCGGCCTGCTGGTGCTGCGCGCCCCCGAAGCGGGCATCGTCAAGGAGCTGGCCGTGCACACCGCCGGCACGGTGGTGTCGCCGGGCACGGTGCTGATGTCGCTGGTTCCCGAAAAGGAGCCTTTGCGTGCGGAAGTCCAGATTCGCAACGAGGACATCGGCTTCGTCCATCCCGATCAGCGGGTCAAGGTCAAACTGGTGGCCTACCCTTTCCAGAAGTACGGAATGATCGACGGTACGGTGATCCATGTGGGGCCCGATGCAGGAGACAGCACCGGCGTCGCCGGGGCTGCCGCCAGGGGGGACGGCGGTGACGCGCGGGCGCTGCGCTACAAGGCGCTCGTCCGCCTTGACGCGCAGCACCTTGAAACGGACGGCCGCCGCATGCGCTTGTCGTCGGGTATGCAGGTCGTTACCGAAATTCATCAGGGTGACCGGACCGTCATGGAGTACCTCCTGTCGCCGGTCCAGAAAGCATGGCAGGAGGCGGCCCGGGAGCGTTAGACGGCCGGACTGAATCGTCCGGACTTGATCCAGATCAGCAAGCGGTGGCAGCCCCGGTCTTGAAGTTTGCCCCCGCTCCCCCATGTAGGCCTCAGACAAAAATCCCGGAGGCCTTATGCGCTACGACAAACTCACCACCAAGTTCCAGCAAGCCCTCAGCGACGCCCAGAGCCTCGCGGTGGGCAACGACCAGCAGTTCATCGAGCCCCAGCATCTGCTGCTGGCGCTGCTCAACCAGGACGATGGCAGCACTGCCTCGCTGCTGCAGCGCGCCGGTGTCAATGGTGCCGGCCTGAAGACTGCGCTGACCAAGGCGCTGACCCGCTTGCCCAAGGTGGAAGGCCACGGCGGCGACGTGTCCGTCGGGCGCGATCTGGGCAACCTGTTCAACATGACCGACAAGGCCGCCCAGAAGCGCGGCGACGAGTTCATTGCCAGCGAGATGTTCCTGCTCGCGCTGGCCGACGACAAGGGCGAGACCGGCCGCCTGCTGAAGGAGAGCGGCCTGACCAAGAAGGCCCTCGAGCAGGCCATCGATGCGGTGCGTGGCGGTGAAACCGTGGGCAGTGCCGAGGCCGAAGGCCAGCGCGAAGCCCTCAAGAAGTTCTGTGTGGACCTTACCGAGCGCGCCCGCCAGGGCAAGCTTGATCCGGTGATCGGCCGCGATGACGAGATTCGCCGCGCCATCCAGATCCTGCAGCGCCGCACCAAGAACAACCCGGTGCTGATCGGCGAGCCGGGCGTGGGCAAGACCGCCATCGTCGAAGGCCTGGCCCAGCGCATCGTCAACGGGGAAGTGCCCGAAACGCTCAAGGGCAAGCGCGTGCTGGTGCTGGACATGGCCGGCCTGCTGGCGGGCGCCAAGTACCGGGGTGAATTCGAGGAGCGGCTGAAGTCCGTGCTTAACGACATCGCCAAGGATGAAGGCCGCATCATTCTCTTCATCGACGAGCTGCACACGATGGTGGGCGCCGGCAAGGCCGAGGGCGCCATCGACGCCGGCAACATGCTCAAGCCGGCCCTGGCCCGCGGCGAGCTGCACTGCATCGGCGCCACCACGCTGGACGAATACCGCAAGTACATCGAGAAGGATGCCGCCCTCGAGCGCCGCTTCCAGAAGGTGCTGGTCGATGAGCCGAGCGTCGAATCCACCGTGGCCATTTTGCGCGGCCTCAAGGAGCGCTACGAGCTGCACCACGGCGTGGAGATCACCGACCCGGCCATCGTGGCCGCGGCCGAGCTGTCGCACCGCTACATCACCGACCGCTTCCTGCCCGACAAGGCCATCGACCTGATCGACGAGGCCGCGGCGCGCATCAAGATGGAAATCGACTCCAAGCCGGAGGTGATGGACAAGCTCGAGCGCCGCCGCATCCAGCTGGAGATCGAACAGCTGGCGGTGCAGAAGGAAAAGGACGAAGCCTCCCTCAAGCGCCTGGCGCTGATCGAGGAGGAGATCGTCCGCATCAAGAAGGAATACTCCGACCTCGAGGAAATCTGGAAGGCCGAAAAATCCGCGGTGCAGGGCTCGGCCCACATCAAGGAGGAAATCGACCGCATCAAGGCCGACATCACCCGGCTGCAGCGCGAAGGCAAGCTCGAAAAGGTGGCCGAGCTGCAATACGGCCAGCTGCCCCAGCTCGAGGCCCAGCTTAAAAAGGCCGAAGCCACCGGCGAGGCCAAGCCCGCCAACAAGCTCTTGCGCACCGAAGTGGGTGCCGAGGAAATCGCCGAAGTGGTGAGCCGCGCCACCGGCATTCCGGTCAGTAAGATGATGCAGGGCGAGCGCGAAAAGCTGCTCCGGATGGAAGACAAGCTGCACCAGCGCGTGGTGGGCCAGGACGAGGCCGTGCGCCTTGTCGCCGACGCCATCCGCCGCTCCCGTGCCGGCCTGTCGGACGAGAACCGGCCCTATGGCTCATTCCTGTTCCTGGGCCCCACGGGCGTGGGCAAGACCGAGCTGTGCAAGACCCTGGCCGAGTTCCTGTTCGACAGTGAGGAACACCTGATCCGCATCGACATGAGCGAGTTCATGGAGAAGCACTCGGTGGCCCGCCTGATCGGCGCGCCGCCGGGCTACGTGGGCTACGAAGAGGGGGGCTACCTGACCGAGCTGGTGCGTCGCAAGCCGTATTCGGTGATCCTCTTCGATGAAGTCGAAAAGGCCCACCCGGACGTCTTCAACGTGCTGCTGCAGGTGCTCGACGACGGTCGCATGACCGACGGCCAGGGCCGCACGGTGGACTTCAAGAACACCGTGATCGTGATGACCAGCAACCTGGGCAGCCAGATGATCCAGGCCATGTCGGGCGATGACTACCAGGTCATCAAGCTGGCGGTGATGGGCGAGGTGAAAACCTACTTCCGGCCGGAATTCATCAACCGGATCGACGAAGTGGTGGTCTTCCACGCCCTCGACGAGAAGAACATCGCGTCGATTGCGAAGATCCAGCTGGGTTACCTGGAAAAGCGTCTGGCCAAGCTCGACATGCATCTGGATGCCAGCGACGCGGCCCTGGTGGAACTGGCGCGTGCCGGCTTCGACCCGGTGTTCGGTGCCCGGCCGCTCAAGCGGGCCATCCAGGAGCACATCGAGAATCCGCTGGCCAAGCGCATCCTCGAAGGCCAGTTTGCGGCCAAGGATACGATCCGTGTCGATTGCGACAAGGGCAAGATCGTCTTCAGCAAGGCCTGAGCCGTAGCGCATGTCGCCCGGAACGCCCGCCCCGTGCGGGCGTTCTGCTTTTCTGGCGGGTGTTGCGCAAGAAATCAAAAATCTTGCCGATAGGGCTCATTTACAGCCAAGAACTGATTCTTGAACCCGGTCCATCCTGATAAAAGCCCCCGGCTGCCTGCCCTTGTCGAACGGCGTCTGCTTGAGTTTGCAGGGCACGCGCCCATGCAGGTTCGCCATGAGGGCGCCAGTTGTGCCGGTAGTGATGTGTATTGCCACGCCGTGGTCCGCGACGCAGTCGCCCGGCACGGGGGCCGGCAAATCTATGGCTGGCTGCAAAGCGTTCCTCTGCCCTCGAGATTGCCGCAGGGTGCATACGGCTTCACTTTTCATTCGGTGTGGTTCTCACCGGACAGGCGCCTGATCGACCTGGCACCGCACGCCTTTTCCTGTGACGGCTGGAGCATGTTCATCCCGGACGCCACGCGCAGCTACGATTTTGCCCGCGAGCGAGGCTACAACGCGCTGGTCATCTACACGGATGCGCAGCTCAGCGCCCGTGCGCAGCAACTGAGCGGCATGCCGGTCAGGCCGCGGGCGCTGTACTGGAGTTCGCACCTCTACCTGCTGCCGGTCGACACCTATGAAGGCCGCTTCCGGCGGGCCTCGAAGCACATGCCGGAAATCGAGGCACGCTACGCGCTGAAGCGCGAAGGCCGCAATCTGGTCGGCATCGACAAACTGAGCCGTGCCCAGCGCATCGAGCTGGCGTTCAACTACGGTCTCGCCTGAGGCCTTGCCGGTACTCCCGCAAGAATCCCTTTTTAACGTTCTTCGTCGGTGATACCCGAAGTCCAAATGAATTCGTTGTCGATTCGCCGGTATACTCCCGCGACTGATATTTTCCCTTCCGACCTATAAAGGACTCTTCTGATGGAACAAGACGACGACAACCAGAACCTCGTACTGGGTATTCTTTTCGGGATCATCGCGCTGGTGATCGCGCTGGTGATCGGCCTGACCACCTACGTGACCGGCCAGGCCAATCAAGCCAAGACGGCCGTGGCCGCCGTTGCTGAAGTGCCGGAAATCGCCGAAGTGGGCGCCCCTCTGGTCAAGCTCTACTTCGATTCCGGCAAGGCTGAACTGCCGGCTGTTGCTGGCGAAGAAGTGGCCAAGGTCATCGCCAAGCTGGCTGAAGAGCCCACCAAGCTGGTGCTGCTGTCCGGCTACCACGACGAAACCGGTGGCGCTGCGGTGAATGCCGAAGTGGCCAAGGCCCGTGCCATTGCCGTCAAGGAAGCCCTCATCGCCGCCGGCGTGTCGGCCGACAAGATCCAGATGCGCAAGCCGGCCATCACCCTGGGTGGTGGCGACGATGCCGAAGCGCGTCGCGTGGAAGTCCGCGTTCAGTAAGCTGCCGCTTTTCTGAGCCAAAAAGCCGGGTTATCCCGGCTTTTTTTATGCGCGTGCCCCCTGTTCCTCAAGTGAGGTGGGCCGATTTGCAGCAGGGTAGTCCGGCCCTGCCTGTGACAGATGTTCACCCAATGGACATGATGCGCTGCCGCATTCCTTGCGCCCATGTGCATCCGGCCCTTCACTACCCGGAAAAACAGTTCGCTGGCATGGGCCTTGCACACGTCCTTCGCTTTGGCTGCTCCTTTTTCAGCGAGGTGAATATGGCCGATGCGTTGGCGTTGTGGAAGCAGTTGCTGCAGGTCCAGGAGCCCTGGGTTGTCCGGGCGTGCCGGGCTGACGAGTACAACCGCTGCATGGATGTGTGGGTCGGCGTCGAGGCGCCCCGGGGCTGGTTTGGCCTGAGTCGGGCCAGGCCCGTCGACAGCGGCCCGGAGGTGGTGTGGCGGCACAGCGGATTCGGCGGCTGGAAGGTGCAGATCCACGTGCGGCCGCCCGTCGGCTCGGAACTGCCGCGCCAGCAATGGGCCGGGGAGGCGGGCATGCCTTTTACCCGGGCCCTCGATCGGCAGATACTCGCCCTCCTCAACGAGGGGGTGAACATGGCCGGCGTGTGCGCGATCCTCGATGTGCCGATGGCCGAACTGTGGCGCTATCGCCATGCCATCGATAACGGCCGCCACGGAATGGGCGAGGGCGCCAGCAGTGCGTCGCCGAAGCCGGCAAGCGGCAGCCGCGTTCCCGATCTGTCCAGTCCGGTGTGGGAGCGTCTTGTGGAGGGTTCGCTGAACATCGATGTGCGCGTCCTCAGCCTGCAGCTCCTGCTCTCCCGCACGCGTTCCCAGGTTGCGGTAATCGCCGACGAAGACGTGCGCATGATGAAGGTGCGCGACATGCATCGGTATTTTGTAAAGAACGAGCGGATGCTTACCCATGAACTTCTGCAGCTTGTCCAGGAGGCGGCATGAGCGCGCTTGAGAACCGTCTGATGACGGTGGACGAGGCCGCTGAGCTTATCCGGGCCGGGCGCTTTCTGATGGTCGCTGGCGACGAGGCCCTGCTGCGCGGCCTGCCGGCAGGCAACTGGATCGGCGGCACGATTCCCTACTTCATGGGCGAGCACGGGGGCCTTGCGACCCGGGCGCTGCTCTTCGTCACCGAGATTCCGGCCACGGCCGGCGCGCCGACAATCCGTCTCTACGACATCACCAACCTGGAGCACGTCTGCGAGGACGCGCCGGCCAACGGCTTCAGCCTGATCATCATTCCGGCGTTTTCGGGCACCCATTCGCTGTATGCCCGTCAGGCGCCAAACTTTGCCGACATGTTCATCAAGCCGATTGTCGGCTGGATTGCCGGCAGCCACCTGGACGATCTCGGCAAGGTCGCGCCGCTGGTGGTGAGCGGGCTGGCACGGACTTTCGATGGCGAGCGGGCGGTGGTCATGCACGTGCCGCTGCCGGAGTCGGCCTTTGCCCGGATCGAGATCTTCAATACGCTGCAGCAGGGCGAGGGTGACAGCCTGCGCTTTCCGGAAACCGGCTTCTCGGCCAGCCGCTGCCAGGTGAATGGGGTGGATACGGATTTTGCCGCCTACCTCGAAGCGCGTCAGGCCGACGTGCGCCTGCCGCTGGTGGCGGATTACGGCGGTGCGTCGGTCAATGTGTCGATCAAGGGCGTCGATGCCGCGGCCGGGCGGGTGGATTTTTACGCACCGGTGTTCGACGACGTGGAGTACCGCCTCGCGGCGCCGGTGGATTTCAGTCTGGCGCGCGGCGCGGAGGTGGACCAGTCGCCGCTGTGGTCGTGCAACTGCATCCTCAACTACCTGTATTGCGGTCTGGAAGGGCGTACCACCGGGGCGCTGACCGGGCCGATGACCTTCGGCGAGATCGCTTATCTGCTGCTTAACCAGACGCAGGTTTACCTGAGCATCGAGCAGGCTTGAGCCTGTCGTGCTGCGGGGATTGTGAATTTCACCGCGTTTGGCGCTCGTTTCATCCTTTGTGAGGCCGTTTCCCGCCTTGAATGGCGAGTGCATCACGGCACTGCAGCATGAAGGGCGGCATCATGCGGGCACTGACTTTCCGCAAGGTTCCGCACCCGATGATTGCCTCCTCCCTGTCCCGCCGTTTCCGTCACGCCGCTATCGCACTTCTGGCCTTCTGCGCCATGGGTGCCCACGCTGCGACGGGGGGCGCCGGCCAGCCGGAAGCGCCGGAGTGGAGCGACGAGCCGCCGGCCCTCGCACGCTTGCTGGAAAGCGGCTACAAGGCCGAAATGAACCGCCAGCCCGGCATTGCCGCCGCCAGCTACTGCGCCGCCGCCCGTGACGGCAGCGTCGAAGGCCAGTACCGCCTGGGCCGCCTGTACCTGAGCGGGCAGGGCGTGGCCCGCGACAACCAGATAGGCACCACCCTGCTGGCCATTGCTGCCCAGCGCGGCCACGAAAAGGCCCAGAGCCTGGTCGTGTCCATGGCCGCCGGCGAAAAGCTGCCCGACTGCCTGATCACCGGCAATGCCCCGGCCGTGATGGTGGCCGCCCTCGAGAGCGGCGAAGCCGTGCCGCAGGAGGTGGTCGATCGCTTCGTCAAGGCGCTGCCCGCCGACAAGCGCCGCCATGCCCAGATGATCCAGAAGCTGGCCCCGCGCTTCAGCATCGACCCGCGCCTGGCGCTGGCCATCGTGCGCACCGAATCCAATTTCGACCCGTCGGCCCGCTCGCCGAAGAACGCCCTCGGCCTGATGCAGCTGATCCCCGGCACTGCCGAACGCTTTGGCGTGCGCGATGCCCTCGACCCGGAGCAGAACGTCCGCGGCGGCCTGGCCTACCTGCGTGTGCTCCTCAATCTCTTCAAGGGCGACGTGTCCCTGGCGGCGGCGGCCTACAACGCCGGCGAAGGCAATGTTGCGCGCTACAAGGGCGTCCCGCCCTTCGCCGAAACCCAGGAGTACGTGCGCCGCGTGATGGCCTTCTACCGGGCGCCGCGCCACCTGGAAGTGGCCCGTATCTAAACCGGGCTTTCTCACGCCCCGTTGTTTCCGGTACCTTGTCTCTTTTGCCATAACAAGAGAGGACGGAGACCATGCGCAATTACCACCAGTTCTACATCAACGGCCAATGGGTTGAGCCCGCAGGGGATGCCCGCCTGGACGTGATCAACCCGGCCACCGAAGCGCTTGCCGGCACCATTGCCATGGGCAGCGCTGCCGACGTGGAGCGTGCCGTGGCCGCTGCCCGTGCAGCCTTTCCGGCTTTCTCCCTGACCACCCGCGAAGAGCGCCTCGACCTGCTGGCGCGCATCGGCGCCGCCTACAAGGCCCGCTTCAAGGACATGGCCGAGGCCATTTGCGAAGAGATGGGCGCGCCCTTCAAGGCCCTCGCGAGCACGGGGCAGGTGGGTTCCGGGCTGGCCCATTTCAACATGGCCGCCACCGCGCTGAAGGATTTCACCTTTGAAAGCGCCCGCGGCAGCACCCGCATCCTGCGCGAGCCGATTGGCGTTTGCGGTCTGATCACCCCGTGGAACTGGCCGGCCAACCAGATGGCCTGCAAGATCGCCCCGGCGCTGGCTGCCGGCTGCACGATGGTCCTCAAGCCCAGCGAACTGGCGCCGTTCTCGGCCATCATTCTGGCCGAAATCCTCGACGCAGCCGGTGTGCCGGCGGGCGTCTTCAACCTGGTGAACGGTGACGGCCCCGGTGTCGGCGCGCCCCTCTCCAGCCATCCGGACGTGGACATGATGTCCTTCACCGGCTCCACCCGGGCCGGCAAGCTGGTCATGAAGGCCGCCGCCGATACGGTCAAGAAGGTGGCCCTGGAACTCGGCGGCAAGTCGGCCAACATCCTCCTCGACGATGCCGACTTCGCAAAGATGGTGAAGGTGGGCGTGCTGACCCTGCTGACCAACAGCGGCCAGAACTGCAATGCCCCTTCGCGCATGCTGGTGCCTGAAAGCCGGCTCGATGAAGTTGAAGAGATCGCCGCCGCCACCCTGGCCCGCGTCGTTGTTGGCGACCCGCTGGCCGACGGCACCACCATGGGCCCGCTGGCCAACGAGGCCCAGTTCAAGCGCGTGCAGGAACTCATCGCTACCGGCATCGCCGAGGGCGCCAAAGTGGTCGCTGGCGGCCCCGGCCGGCCGGAGGGCATCGAGCGTGGTTTCTACACCCGGCCGACCATCTTCAGCCGCGTGACGCCCGAGATGACCATCTCCCGCGAGGAAATCTTCGGCCCGGTGCTGTCCATCCTCAGCTACAAGGATGAAGAGGACGCCATCCGCATCGCCAACGACACGGTGTATGGCCTGTCGGGCTACGTGTCATCGGCCGACCTGGGGCGTGCCCGGGCCGTGGCGCGGCGCCTGCGTACCGGCAACGTGCACCTTAATGGCGCGCAGCTGGACCTGGCCGGCCCCTTCGGCGGCTACAAGCAGTCTGGCCTCGGCCGCGAGTGGGGCGCCTTCGGGATCGAGGAATTCCTCGAGGTGAAGGCGATCATCGGATACGGCGACTAAGCCGGAACACGGGAAATGCTGCTGGTTGTTCTGGTGTGTCTGACACTGCTGATCCTGACGACGGTGATCCACTACGAAGTGCTGCGCGGGCTCACCAGTGTCCTGCCGGTATTGCGGATCCGGCCGCGGGCCAAGCTCATCGTCGTCATCATCACCACGTTTCTGGCCCACGTGGTCGAGATCGGCCTTTACGCGCTGGCCATCTACGGGCTGGTGCGCTTTGCCGGCCTGGGCACGCTGGATGATTCCAGCCGTTTCTCCCTCGATGTCTCCCTGTATTTTTCGGCGGAAACCTACACCTCCCTCGGCTACGGCGACGTGGTGCCCGGCGGTGCCGTGCGCCTGCTGGCCGGGGTTGAGGCCCTCAACGGCCTGCTCCTGATCGGCTGGTCGGCGTCCTACACCTACATCGCCATGGAACGTTTCTGGAGCGACGCGTCCTGAGGAAATCCTATGCGCGTACTGGTGGTGGAAGACGATGTGACGCTGGCCGCCGGGCTGGTGGAAGGGCTGGAGCGGGAAGGCTTCCAGGTGGACCACCTGGGGGCCGCCGAGCCGGCGGAAGGCGTGCTCGGCCACACGGCCTACGATCTGGCCATCGTCGACATCGGCCTGCCCGGCATGGACGGGCTGGAGCTGATCCGGCGGGTGCGCCGGCGCGGTGTGCTGACGCCCATCCTCATCCTCACCGCCCGGGACGGCCTGGACGACCGGGTTGTCGGGCTGGACGTGGGCGGCGACGATTACCTGGTCAAGCCCTTTTTGCTGCCCGAGCTGCTGGCCCGCGTGCGGGCGCTCATCCGGCGCAGCCGGGCGGCGGCCAGCCTGGTGCTGAGCATCGGCCCGCTGGCCCTCGACGTGCAGTGCCACAGCGCCAGTCTGGGAGGTGTGACGCTGGAACTGACCGGGCGCGAGTGGGACGTGCTGGAACAACTGGCCATCGCCGTGCCACGGGTTGTCGGCAAGCAGAAGCTAGCCGACAGCCTCAGCCAGTGGGACAAGGAAATCACCTCCAATGCGGTCGAAATCTACGTGTCGCGCCTGCGCGGCAAGCTCGCCGACAGCGGGGTGAGCATCCGCACCGTGCGGGGCGTGGGTTATCGCATCGAAGTGGAGGCGGCGGATGCCCCGGCGCGCTGAAGCACGAACCCTCCGTCACCGCCTGCTGACTTTTATCTCGTGGCCGCTGCTGATCGTTCTGGGCGTCAGCATGGTGGCCGACTACCGCTCGGCCCTCAGCATTGCCGGCGAAGCCTACGACAACGCCCTCACCAGCACCGCCATCGCCCTTGTCACCCGCCTGGAACGGGACGACGACGACAAGGACATCGAGGTGGATATTCCGCCCGCGGCGGACGAAATCCTGCGCACGGACGCGGAGGACAAGGTGCTCTACGTCGTATTCGACGACAAGAACAAGGTGGTGGCCGGTGATCCGGAGCTGTTGCAATTGCCGCGTCCGGCCGTGGCGAACCGGACGGTGCTGCAGGATGCACAACTCGGTCAGCGCGTCCTGCGCACGGCCAGCTACCGCTACGAAAGCCCGAAGCTGTCGGCGACGGTGATCGTTGCCGAGACCACCCTCAAGCGCAAGCACGCCGCCAACCGTATTCTGGCGGCGATCTTCTGGCCGAACCTGCTGCTCATCGCCATGGCGCTGCTGCTCGTGTATTTCGGCGTGCGCTTTGCCCTCAAGCCGCTCGATGCCCTCGGCCAGCGCATTGCCGAGCGCGGCAGCAGCGATTTCAGTCCGATTCCCGAGGCCGACGTGCCCAGCGAGGCAGGCCCGCTGGTGCGCGCCATCAATCGCCTGATGAACCACCTGGGGCGGGCCAGCCAGGCCCAGCAGACCTTTCTTTCCAACTCCGCCCACCAGTTGCGCACGCCCCTGGCCGGCTTGCAGACCCAGCTCGAACTGGCGGTGACGGCCTTGCCGGAGGAGGCGCGTCCGCGCATCGAACGGCTGCAGGAGTCCACCCGGCGGCTGATTCACTTCATTCACCAGATGCTGGCGCTGGCGCGCTCGTCCTCGGAAGGGGCGCTGATCAGCGACCACCATCCGGTGGCGCTGGCGGAGTTGCTCGAAGAAGGCGTTTCCGACCTGCTCGACGCGGCACTGGCCAAAGGCATCGACCTGGGCTGCGAGACCAGCCCGGTGACGGTGGAGGGTTCCCGCTGGATGTTGCGCGAGATGCTCGCCAATCTTGTCGAGAACGCCATCAACTACACCCCGGCGGGGGGCAAGGTAACGGCCCGCTGTGGCGACAGCGCCGACGACGGCCCCTTTGTCGAGGTGGAAGACGACGGCCCGGGGATTCCCGAAAGCGAGCGTAGCCGGGTCTTCGAGCGCTTCTACCGGATTGCCGACAGCCTTGGCCCGGGCACCGGCCTGGGCCTCGCCATCGTCAAGGAAGTAGCCGACCGGCATGCCGCCGAAGTGCTGGTCGGCACCGGTGAGCACGGCGCCGGCACCCGTGTGCGGGTCTGTTTTCCGGCGTCCCTCGTGCCCCGGGGCTGAAAGAAGCGCAGGACTGTCAGGCAATTGAAGGTTAGCGTCCGCTAATGTCCGTCGCGTTTCCAGCAACGCGGACGGACAAGGCCATGAACGGACAATCGCAAGACCTCGGCAGCACCTCCCCCCTGATTTCAGCCCACGTGCGCCGGCCGCGGGCGATGATCTTCTTTCACTGGGCCACGCTGATCCTCATCGTCCTGGTGGTGGGCCTGATCTTTGTCCGTGAAGGCATCGAAGAGAAGGCGCTGCGCACGGCCCTGATCAACCTCCACCGCAGCATCGGCCTCACCGTGGCCCTGCTGGCCCTGGCGCGCATCGTCGTGCGCATCAAGAACAGCCCGCTGCCACCCAGTGCGGACATGTCCCTGCCGGCCCACCTGGCCGCCGAGGCTGCCCATCTGTGCCTCTACGCCTTGTTGCTCGCCCTGCCGCTGATCGGCTGGGCCCTGTCGAGCGCCAACGGCAAGCCGGTTTCCTTCTTTGGCCTGGTCACCCTGCCGCCGCTGGTCGGGCAGGACGAAGATCTGGCCGACGACCTCGCCGAATACCACGAGGCCGGCGCCTGGCTGCTGCTCGGCCTGGTGGGCGTGCATGCCGCCGCCGCGCTCTTTCACCACTTCGTGAAGCGCGACAACGTGCTGCGCGCCATGTGGCCGGCCCGCCAGCGCTGAACACGCGTCTCCCGCTTTCTTGCACTCTCAATAAAAGGACGATCATGAATCCGCTCATCACTGCCGGACGGCGCACCCGCCTGTCTGCGCTCCGGGGCTCCGCCTCTGCACTGCTGGCCGCCCTTGGCCTGCTCGCCGCCCTTGGCCTGCTCGCCGCCGCGCCTGCCGCCCACGCCGTGCCCAGCTTCGCCCGTCAGACTGGCGCCGACTGCGCCGCCTGCCACGTGGGGGCCTTCGGCCCGCAACTGACGCCCTACGGCATCAAGTTCAAGATCGGCGGCTACACCGAGACCGACGGCAAGAGCGGCAAGGTTCCCCTGTCGGCAATGCTGGTCAGCAGCTACACCCAGACCGCCAAGAACCTGCCGGAAAAGCCTGCCGACAACGTGAGCGTGAACCGCAACTTCAATCCGGTCGACGAAGCCTCCCTGTTCCTGGCCGGCCGTCTGAGCGAGAAGATCGGCGCCTTCATCCAGGCCACCTACAGCGGCATCGATCACTCCACCGCCCTCGACCAGATGGACATCCGGGCCGCCCACACCACCGAAGTGGCCGGCAAGGAAACCGTCTTCGGCCTGTCGGTGCATAACAACCCGGGCGTGCAGGACCCCTTCAACAGCACCACCATCTGGGGCTTCCCCTACACCTCGTCGGCCCTCGGCTTCGGCATGGGCGGCGCCGGTACGCTGATCAACGGGGGGCTTGAGCAGCGCGTCACCGGTGTGTCGGCCTACACCTTCTGGAACAACATGATCTACGCCGAGCTGGGCACCTACCGCTCGCTGCCGGTGACCATGCAGAGCAAGTTCGGTCTGGGCAAGGCCGACGACATCGGCCGTGTTGGCAGCGGCACCGTGTACTGGCGCCTGGCCATGTTCCAGGACTGGAAGAAGCAGGCCTTCAACGCCGGCATCTTCGGCCTCAACACCACCGTGCAGCCGGACCGCAGCACCCCGGGCTCCAACAAGTTCAGCGACCTGGGCGTCGATGCCTCTTACCAGTTCCTCGGCACCCGTCAGCACGTGGCCACCGTCAACACCAGCTTCATCCGCGAGCGCCAGACCCGCAACGAACTGGTCGCCAACGACGCTGCCGATAACCTGAAGGGCCGTCTCAACGAGTTCAAGCTCAACGCCTCCTACCACTACATGCAGACCTGGGGCGCCACTGTCGGCCGCTTCGTGACCCGCGGCACCTCCGACGCCACCCTGTACAGCGACGGCTTCGCCAACGGCTCGCCCAACACCTCCGGCTACGTCCTGCAGGGCGACTGGACCCCATGGGGCAAGGAAAACTCCTGGGGCGCCCCGTGGGCCAACGTCCGCTTTGGCGCGCAATACACCCTGTACAACAAGTACAACGGCGCCAAGAACAACTACGACGGTACCGGCCGTGACGCCAAGGACAACAACACCCTGTTCCTGTTCGCCTGGACCTCGTTCTGATGGAGTGTGCCGCGATGAAAACGATTACCCGTTTCCGTTCTGCCTTGCTGCTTGTGCTGGCCCCGCTGGCCTGCACCCTGAGCCTCGAAGCCTGCGCCGCGGGTGACGTGGCCAAGGGCAAGGACGTGTTTGCCACCGAATGCGCCGAGTGTCACAGCGCCCGCGAAGGCAAGAACAAGAAGGGCCCGTCCTCCTTCGGCATCGTCGGCCGCAAGGCCGCGACCATCGCGGACGTGGAGTATTCCGACGCCCTCAAGTCCAGCGGCATCACCTGGACTCCCGACAAGATCGACGCCTACGTGACCGCGCCGAAGAAGCTCGTGCCGGGCGGCAAGATGAAGTACGACGGTCTGGCCAGCGCGGCCGAACGGGCCGATCTGATCGCCTATCTGGCGACGCTGAAGTAATTGCGGGGCTGATGCATTGAAAGGGGGCTTGCTTCGGCAGGCCCCTTTTTATTTGCTAGAGCGGCACGACCGGAACGCAGATTTCGCACTCGAACTCCCCTGTAGCGGCATCGCAGGCCGCGCCCTTCGGGTAGTACTCGAAGCAGGGGCGGGCATCGCGCTGAAACCCGCTGGACGGAAGCCATTCGCGCAGTAGCGCCGCCCATGCCTCACCCACTTGTTCGACCGTGCCCCGGAAATGGCGCACCGCGTACTGGCCACCGGGCAGGGTCGCCTTGAGCGCGCCACCCGTCGCCACGAAATCGGGCGCGACTTCCGCGCAGGCGTCGTACCGGCATTGCTCGGGCGCGGTGATGGCCGGGTCGTCATGGCTGATCCCGTAGCGCGCATGATCGGGTCCGAGCTTGTTCATGACAGCCCACGGCACATAAGTCTCCTGCCAGAAGCGCGCGACAGCCGCTCCATAGGGGCCGAGGTGCCGAAAGCCGGCAAGCGTTGCGGGCTGACGGGTGACGAGGCTGACTTGCATGATGGACTCCTCAAGTGTTTGGTGCCGCCTGAACCGGGACAAGGAGAACTTGGATGGGGGCGGGTTGTCGGCCATTGCGGTCGTTGGCTGAATGTTCAAAATCAGGCAGCAGTCTGACGCTTACCTGCCATTCAGTACCGCGGACCACGAACGGCAGTTTTCTGATCCCGCGAATGCAAACTTCCGACCCAAAGCGGAAATGGGCGGATTGAGAAAGCGGACGTTCACTACCAAAGCCACCATCAGGATTGGTTATCGTGTTCAGTCATCTGTGAGCGGGCGGAGGCAACGTGGGACCATGCTTCGACGCGCCGGATTTGGATAGCTTCGTCATTGGGGAACAGTGCCGAAATGGCGTCGACCTGATGCGCCGCTTCCTCGGTGCGGGCCCGCTGCTCGGGCATCTGTGAGCGGGCGGAGGCAACGCAGGACCATGCTGCGGCGCGCAGGACTTGCATTTTTTCGTCATTGATCAAAGGAGCAGCGATGGCCTCGACCTGATGCGCCGCTTCCTCGGTGCGTGCCCGCTGTTCGGGCATCTGTGAGCGGGCGTAGGCAACGTGGGACCATGCTGCGGCGCGCTGGAGTTGGATAGCTTCGTCATTGGGGAACGGTGCCGAAATGGCCTCGACCTGATGCGCCGCTTCCTCGGTGCGGGCCCGCTGTTCGGGTATCTGTGAGCGGGCGGACGCAACGTGGGACCATGCTGCGACGCGCTGGAGTTGGATAGCTTCGTCATTGGGGAACGGCGCCGAAATGGCCTCGACCTGATGCGCCGCTTCCTCGGTGCGGGCCCGCTGTTCGG
>JAOAUC010000086.1:0-33782 GCA_030157785.1 Zoogloea oleivorans | reverse complement strand
GTATCTGTGAGCGGGCGGACGCAACGTGGGACCATGCTCCGACGCGCAGGGATTGCATTTGTTCGTCATTGATCAAAGGAGCAGCAATGGCGTCGACCTGATGCGCCGCTTCCTCGGTGCGAGCCCTCTGCTCGGGCATCTGTGAGCGGGCATAGGCTAGCAATTCACCACAGCGTGCATTCACTCGGGCACTTACTGGCTGTGACAAACCAATATGTAACGCCAAAGAACTGAGTTCTTCTGATGTCGCTTCAACCTCTTCACAGTTAATGGCTAGAGTCGCCGCAAAGAAGCGGCAGAGTACGGCGACCATCTGAGCAATACCGCTGATGCGTACCGTAGCTACGTTGGCATGAATGGGCCACAACCTCTGCAGTTCGGCACGGACCTTAAGTGTCAGGAATACAGATGAAATATCTAACAGGAGATCCAGCACTGACTCGATCTGTTCCGAGGCGATGAGGTGGGAGATATAAGACCTTATCCATTCATGTATTGCAGACTCGACCAGTTCTCGATAACACTCGCCGCGTACTGGCAATGAGTGGATAGGCGCTATCAGTTTGAACATCGCGCTCCGGGAAGTCAAAAAATCGTTGCCCCCAGGCCGCTCAGCATTTAGCCTTCGGGCTTCCAGCACAGCAAACAACGCAAGGTGTGTGACAGCGTCGGGCACGTTGGACACCTCATGACTTAGGCTCAGCTTGTGCAGCATTTCCAGCGCCTTGTGAAGCTCGGTCTCTTTCAGACTCCGGGCAAATCTCAGTGCGACGTCGAGCCTGGACGGATCTCGCCAGAGGACGAATCTCGCCATTGCCTGAAAACAAGCCAGCTGTTGCGTGACGTTATCGGGAAATTGAATCTCATGCAGTGCATCAGCGATCAGGCTTGGCACAGGCCCTGGGCGGCTCATGCGCTTAAGCATGCCTTCAGCCTTGTGGTCGAAAACGCGCCCGATGAACGGCAAGGTCTTATCGGTTTCATCCTGAAAAATATCCCGGAATACCCTTAAAACAAATCCTTGCGCAATTGGCCATGGCTCTGGCGGCGGAACTGTGCCCAAGGGGGCCTTGATAAAGATCTTCATGAGGTCGCCGGTCTCGATCTTCAACCCGTAAGCCCTCTGGGCAAAGTCAAGTGAGATACCATCGCCAATGGCGGCCGCAGCGACAGTTTTGCGCAGGGCATCCCCGCCATGATCCTTTTCAAGCCAGTGTCCATAGAGATGCTGGGTGCGTTCCCTGATGAGGCGGAATTCAACAACACCCGAGCGAACTCGTGCTGTTTCGATAGGAAATAAGGTTTTTTCTTCTTCCTCGATAGACTCAATCTGGGTCAATTGATAGACAGTGCGATTTGAATCCTCAGCGAGCCAGAGCACGGCCAAGGCCAAGAGCATTGGGCTACCTTCAACCGCGTCGATCAATTGCTTCAGTGCACTGCTCTGCCTTAGGTTGGGAAGGTCAGCTCGGCGAATCTCCCTCTGCGTTTGCTGCCAGAAGCCACCTGCCAACATCTTCCTGAACTGTTCAGCATCCACTGGTGGTGGTTTGAGCAATACGGGGTCGAAGGGATCCACGGTCCCTTGGTGATGCCAACGATCATATGCGAACTCCACTGGCACATCAGGTGTGATGAATTGATCAACGATCACCAACCGAACCGGATACCAATAGTATCTCTTGTTATCTTCTAATGCCGCGATTACGTCTCGGCTGGCGCCTACGGGCGGGTCGTCGAGAATCAGCAAAGTCGGCTTGCGGGGACGCCATCGCCCAATTTCTTCAATGTGACCGTGGGTGGTAAAGCACTCATTGACCAATAGCCGTCCTGTATCCCAAGGGTCACCTATGGTGCGCACAAAGGGCAGCCAGCGATGAATTGCGTATGAAATATGCTTAGCCGTCTGTGTCAGCCGAACTTTCCAGCTACTAGCGCAATCGCAGTTGCCTAATACGTGTCGTTGCCCGAGGACTCGGGCAATTTCAAGGGCTAATTGTGTCTTGCCAATGCCGTTCGGACCGCAAACGATAGTCCAGTCAAAGGGTTTGGAGATTCTTGGGGCTGTCCAGATCCAACTTAATGCCCAGCGTCCGTCCCACTGGTCCCTTCGCAACCAAGTATTGAGTGTATCCCAAGCTTCCTTTATCGGACCGTTTGGAGGTAAGTACCATTTGAAAATACCTGTACGGCATGAAATTGGCGTCAGTCGCCTGTCGTCGTAGAGGGGAAAGAGAAAGGAGTCAAGCCGAGCCATGACTTTCTTGAACCCAGGAATAAAAATACCCGCTGACAGCAAGACCGAAATTAGCGTAACGTTCTCGATTCTTAGCGGAAGGGTATAAGCATCTTTCGGAATATTTGGGATATTTTGTACTTTTTGCCCCCAGAACTCCTCGAGTCCTGGCATAAAAATCATCAGGAGCAGGAGGAAGACAGACACCAAATAGACAATAATGAACGAGAAAAAAAAGGCAATGAAAACGCGCCGCAGTTGAGCATGCAAGCTATTTTTCCGTCCAAGATAAAAGGACACCTTGACTGTGGACATGTTATTTGACACCCTCGTGGTCACGGTTTTTGTTGGCGCGGTGAAGTTATCCAAAGCGACAGAGGCAGACAGCCGTCATGGCAGCCCCCATCCCTTAAACGCACAGGTCGGCCTGTATGGTCGCAAAGCTATTTAATAAGCCAACACGAGAGGTTTCGGACATTTCGCTACCTACCGCTTTGAGCGCTTCCGACTGGAGAGAATATCGCTGAGTAGCTCTCGCATCCATAGGAAGAACGTAGCCTTTGCATAGGGCATGTCAAACTCGGGAGCGAGTACTTTGCAGCGGAGGGGTCGGTCCGAAATGCCGGCAAGGCCATCATCTCCGCGCAATTTGATGCTAATAGCATCTCGTGTCAACATGGGCGCATGTGTAACCAATGGGAGGTAAACAGCCCGGCTAGCTCATGTAAAACGGTGAACGTCAGCTATGGAGGAGGAACGCTCGACTGTCTCTTTTTGGACGAAACGGGCCTAACGTCATGTCATGCCTTAAACATAGACGAATGCATCCTGCTTGCAAGTCAATTTAGCGGTCACCGGCTGTTCTTGGTCGGTCCTGCCGGTTATCAGCCATGAAAGCGGCCCTTCAGTCATGTGCTACGCTGAGCGGCAGTTGCCTGTATCTAAGAAGCCGTTCAGTGTGCAGAGCACGAACGGCTGCAATGGCCGAGGAGGTGCCCATCGAACCATCGGCAGCACCTCGGCCCTCAAATAAAATGCGCAGCAAGTATCCGCAACTGATAAGACCGCAGTGAAAGGCCGATGCCGTCCCTGATCCGCCCTGATCTGGGGGGAGTGCGTTCCTTCAGCCCTTCATGTGGCTGATGACGCCGATCATCGTTCCGCTGCCTGCCGCACTTCAGTCCCGCTCTCCAGGATCTTCAGGAATTCTGCGTAAGCGAACACCCGTCCGCGCTGTTTCCCGGTGATCTCGCGGATGACGTGAATGGTCTCCAGAGCCTCGAACGCCTTGTTAATCGTGGGGGCGCTAAGGCCTGTCTTCTCCTGAGCCTGGGAGGCGTTGAGAAACGGATGGGTCTGGAGCAACTCGTGAATGCGGAGCATGGAGTTAGTCTGCTCGCCGCAATCTTCAATCCGTTTCCTGTCGTGCCGGAACAACGTGACGATGCGCATCGCGCTCTCGTAGGCGTTGTTGGCTGTTTCGGCGACACCGGTGAGGAAGAACTCCGTCCAGGTTTCCCAGTCACCGCTGAGGCGGACGTTCTGGAGAAGGCGGTAGTAATCCTCCCGGTGCGTCTTCAAATAGAGGCTGAGGTAAAGGAGCGGCTCGTGGAGGACCTTCTTTTCAACCAGGAACAGGGCGATCAGCAAGCGGCCGAGGCGGCCGTTGCCGTCCAGGAACGGATGGATCGACTCGAACTGCACGTGCAGGTAGCCAGCCTTGATGAGCGGCGGAATGAACTCGGAGTCGTCATGCAGAAAGCGTTCGAGGTCGCCGAGGCACACGTCCATTTCGTTGACTGGCGGCGGCACATACAGGGCGTTCCCCGGTCTGGTCCCGCCGAGCCAATTCTGAGAGCGTCGGAACTCTCCCGGGTTCTTGGCTTCTCCGCGGCCCTTCTGGAGCAGGCGCGCGTGCATGTCCCTCAAGAGGCGGAGGCACAGGGGGAGCCCATTCGGGTCCCTGATGACACCGAGGCCGTACATCATCGCGTCGACGTAGTTCGAGACCTCGGTAACGTCGTCGAGCGGCTTCCCGGCTAGAGCGGCATTTTCATACTGCAGGAGGTCGTCGAGGGTCGACTGCGTCCCCTCGATCTGAGACGACAGGACAGCTTCCTTGCGGACGTACATATAGAGGAAGAGAGCCTTGTCCGGCAGGAGCATCGCCGCGCCATCGAGACGCCCCACGGCGCGGTCCGCTTCGCTCAAGCGCAGGAGCAGGCGCGGGGAAAACTCAAGGGGAGGATTCGGCGGGAGCGGAGGAGGGATATAGGCCCTGACGATCTCGTCGAAGGCGACGGTAGAGACGTAGCGCCCGATCCTCGGGTTCGCGTCCTGCTCTGTCTGGTTGTCGGCCATGGTGTCTTTAGTTAAGCCAGCTTAATTAGTGCGGAACACTAGTTAAGTTTAATGCCGTTTTTTTTATTAGTGAATGCGTGAAGGCGATGGCCCCCCGGCTTGGAGGCGCGCCGGGGGGCGCCGGAATGCGATGGCGGGGCACCGATTGGTGCCCCGCCATCGATTAATCAACAAAAATCGTAGATTAATCCATCCGCCCCGTCGTTTTTTCCCCGTCTGACGTGGATTTAATATGTCCAGCCAGGGATTAAACGACGAATTTTGATATTAATTCCCCGGCGCGGATGGATTTTTCCCGGTCGCCTCATAATCTTTCCCTGATGGGGATGGATTTAATATCGGTGGAGCGGGATTTTTTGTCTGCCGGCGGGAATTTATTATTGGCAGAGACCCATCCTTACTTCTCCGGCTGCTCCTGCCGCTGCAGCGCGATCAAAAACAGCATCCCCGCAGCCATCACCCAGGCAGCCACGAACAGTGCACCCCGGTAGCTGCCCGTTGCGGTGGCGATGTAACCCGCCATGGCCGGGGCGACGATCTGGGCGACGCCGTAGCTGAGGGTGAGGCGGGCCATGGCCTTGGCCGGGTTGGCGGGGAAGCAGCGGCCGATGATCGACAGGGTGAGGCTGACGATGCCGACGAAGGTGCCGCCGTAGAGCACGGCGCTGGCCACGTTGGCGGCGGTGCCGTCGCTCAGGGCGGGGAGCAGGATCGATACGATCTGCAGGCCGTAGGCGAGCAGCAGGGCGGGGATCTGGCCCATGCGGGCAGACAGGCGGTCCCACAGGAAGCACGAGGGGGCGGCGGCGAGGCCGACGATGACCCACACCCAGCCGCCCTTGCCGGCCAGCAGCGGCAGCTTTTCGACGATGGCGACGATGAAGGTGGCGCTGATCACGTAGCCGAAGCCGGCACAGAAGTAGGCGGCGATGAACAGCCACATCCAGCGTTTGGCGGGGGCGGCGGGGTGGCTGGCGGCGGCCTGGGCGCTGACGGCGGCGGGGGCCGGCAGCCAGAACCAGGCAGGCAGGAAGAAGGCCACGCCCAGCAGGCCAAGGCCGATCCACTGGCCGTCCCAGGCCAGGTTGCCGACCATCGCGGCCACGGCCAGGCCCGACACCACGATGCCCAGCCCGATGCCGGCAAAGTGCAGGCCCAGCTCGGGCCGGTGGCCGTGGCGGATCAGCCAGTTGAGGACGAGGCCGGAGGCAATCAGCAGCCCGGCGGTGCTCGACAGCCCGGACACAAAGCGCAGGGCGACCCACAGGTTGAGGTCTTGCGTCATGCCCATGGCGGCGGTGCTGACCACGGCGACCACCAGGCCGATGCGGTAGAGCCGGAACTTGCGGCCGAGGTCGCTGATGGTGGCGGCCATCAGTGCGCCGGTGATGTAGCCGGCGTAGTTGAAGGTGGCCAGCCAGCCACCGGCCAGATCGGTGAGGCCGGCCTCGCCACGCATGATCGGCAGCAGCGGCGTGTAGGCAAAGCGGGCCAGACCCACGGTGAGGATCAGGGCGCAGATGCCGGCGAAGATCACCCGGTATCGGTCGGCCTGGCTTGTCGCGGGGAGCGCGGCGTTGGCGGTCGTCATGCTGTTCTCTCTGTTTTGGGTTGTTATGGAGATCGATACTACGGATTGGCGGAGGGGGTGGCTTTCGATAGAGTGACTTCCTGTGTCGATGAGACGACAGCTTTGCCGGGGGTGGGGAAATGGATCTGAGCGAGAACTGGATCTCGGTGGATGTGCCGGAGATCGAAACCCTGCCGCGGCCGGTTTATCTGCGTTCCCAGTGCCTGCCGGCGCGGCACATCTTTCCGGTGCATTCGCACCGCTGGAACCAGTTTGTTTACGCCACCGCGGGCACGCTGGTGGTGACGGTGGAGGACTGCTGGTACGTGATCACCCCCGAGCAGGCCATCTGGGTGCCTACCGGCGTGCTGCACACCACCGGGGCCCTGCACGGGGCCGAGTTCCGCAATCTCTACGTGGCCGATCTGCCGGGCCTGGGCATGCCGCGAACCTGTACGGCGCTTTCGGTGTCTCCCTTCCTGAGGGCATTGATCATCGAGCTGGTGGACGTCGGCAAGCGCGGTGAGGACGAGGCCTATGTCGAGCAGGTGAACGGGCTCATCCTTGAGCAGTTGCGGCGTTTGCCGGTGCAGAACTTTCACCTGCCGTGGCCGAAGAGCCCGATGCTGCGCAAGATCTGTGAAGCCCTTTACGCCAGCCCCGCCGATCCCCGCGGGGCGGACGAGTGGGGCGCCGAGCTGGGGGCGTCATCGCGCACGCTGGCGCGGCGCTTCGAGAAGGAGCTGGGCATCAATCTGCGCGAATGGCGGCACCGCCTGCGCCTGTTCCGGGCCGTCGAGTGGCTGGGGGCCGGGCGCAGCGTGACCGACATTGCGCTGGAGCTGGGTTATGCCTCGACCTCGGCCTTCACCTACATGTTCCGTCAGGAAATGGGCTGCAGCCCGACCGAGTACCGGGGGCGTTGAAGGAGCTTCAAATGAGCATCAAGGCTGACCTCCGCCAGGTGATTTATGCGCTGTCGGATGCGCTCGATCTGGTGGGTGTGGACGATGTGGCCCACGGCAAGCGGGTCGGGATCATGGCGGCGGAGTGCGGGCGGGCCGGTGGCTTGCCGGACGATGAAGTGGCCTTCCTGTTCGATCTGGGCATGCTCCACGACATCGGCGTGTCTTCGACACGCATCCATTGCCACCTGGTGGAGGAGTTCGACTGGGACGGCTCGCAGGTGCATTGCCAGGTGGGACATGCGCTGCTCAAGGGCTTTGCGCCGTTTGTTCCGATGGCCGAGCCGGTGCTCTACCACCATACCCGTTGGGAAGACCTGACCCGCCTTGAGGTGGCTCCGTCGGTGGCCCGGCAGGCCAACCAGATCTACCTGGCTGACCGGGTCGACGCGCTGGCTGCGCCGCACTATGCCGACAACTCGCTGCTCCAGCACACCGACGCCATTCGCGACAAGATCGCCGGGCACGCGGGCTGCTACTTTGCCCCCGAGCTGGTCGAGCAGTTTCTGACGGCCTCGCGCACCGAGGCCTTCTGGTTGATGCTCGAGCCGCGCTCGATCCAGGCCTGCCTGCTCGATCTGCTCAAGCGCGACAGCGACTACCCGGCGTCAATAGCCGAGCTCAAGCAACTGGCCGGCATCTTTGCCCGCATCGTTGACGCCAAGAGCCCCTTCACTGCCGAGCATTCGCTGGGGGTGGCGCGGCTGGCGCGCTTTCTGGCCGAGCGCATGGGGGTAAGCAAAGAGAACTGCGACAAGCTCGAAATTGCCGGTCTGCTGCACGACCTGGGCAAGCTGCGGGTGCCCGACGAGATCCTCGACAAGCCCGGCAGGCTCGACGCCATGGAGCGCCGCATCATCAACACCCACAGCTTCGAAACCTTCCGCATCCTGCGCAACATTCCGGGCTTCGAGGAAATCACGCCGTGGGCTGCATGGCACCACGAGGAGCCGGATGGCAGCGGCTATCCCTTCCACCTGAAGGGCGAGGCGATGCCGCTCGAGGCGCGCATCCTGCGGGTGGCCGACATATTTCAGGCGATGGTGCAGGTGCGGCCGTACCGCACCGGGCTGTCGGTGACGGAAGTGAGCGGATTCATGGCCGAAATGGCCGCGCAGGGCCGTATCGATGCGCAGGTGACCGCAGAGCTGCTGGCCGTGGTGGATGAGGCGATGGTTGTTGCACAGCCGGCCTTTCCCCACTTTTCCGGCATGGAGGAAAGCCGGGTTCTGAACTGAGGCGTCAGGCCGCAGCGGCCTGGTCGGGCAGGCGGCCAAGCACGTAGCGGGTCATGCCGAGGGCCAGTTCCTGCTCACTCACAAACACTTCGCCAAGCTTGTCGGCACGCAAGAGGGCGGCGCCGTCTTCGTTGTCGGCGCGCAGCACCACTTCGATGCCGGGGTTCAGCTTGCGGGCGATGTCCACCATCTTGCGGCTGGCCAGCGGGTCGGGGGTGGTCACCACCAGCATGGCGGCGCGGGTGATGTGGGCCTGGACGAGCACGATCGGGTCGGAAGCGTCGCCCGACACCGCTGCCTTGCCGGCGCGGCGCAGGTTTTCCACCACCTCCCGGTTGCTGTCGGCGACCACGTAGGGAATGTGGCGCAGATCGAGCGCTCCCGCCATGTGCTGGCCGACCCGTCCGTAGCCCACCAGCACTACCTGCCCGGAGAGCAGCTTGCGGTCGGTGGACATGGGCAGGGCGGCCAGGGGGTCGTCGCGCAGGTCGAGCTTGCGTGCCCACGCCGAACGGGCCCGCGCCCAGGCCTGGGCCGGCTCGATGGCCGCGAACAGCAGGGCATTGAGGGCGATGGAGATCAGCGCCCCGGCGAGGATCAGGTTCTGCCCTTCCATGCTGAGCAGCCCGAGGCCCAGCCCCAGCCCGGCCAGGATGAACGAGAACTCGCCGATCTGCGCCAGGCTCGCCCCGACAGTAAGGGCCGTGTTGAGCGGGTAACGGAAGGCCAGTACCAGGGCAATGGCGGCGATGGTCTTGCCGACCAGGATGATGGCCACCACGGCGGCCACCTTGAACGGGGCATCGACGAGCACCTGCGGATCGAAGAGCATGCCCACCGACACGAAGAACAGCACCGAGAAGGCGTCGCGCAGGGGCAGGGAGTCTTCGGCCGCCCGGTGGCTGAACTCCGATTCGCGCATCATCATGCCGGCGAAGAAGGCACCCAGCGCGAAGGACACGTCAAACAGCACCGCCGAGGCGTAGGCCACGCCCACCGCAGCGGCAATCACACAGAGTGTGAACAGCTCCCGCGAACCGGTGCGCGCCACCAGCCACAGCACTTTCGGAAAGGCCCGCCGGCCAACCACCAGCATCAGCGCAATGAAGGCCGACACCTTGGCCAGCGTGAGGCCGACGGTCAGGGCCAGATCGCGGAAGTCGGCCAGCGGTGCGGCGTCCTTGGCGCCCAGCAGCGGCGCCAGGGCCGGCAGCAGCACCAGCACCAGCACCATCGCCAGATCCTCCACAACAAGCCAGCCCACCGCGATGCGCCCGTTGGTCGATTCGAGGATGCCCTTGGCCTCCAGCGCACGCAGCAGCACCACCGTGCTGGCCACCGACAAGGCCAGGCCGAAGACCACCGCCTCGCCGGCCGGCCAGCCCCACCACAGGGCCGTGCCGGCGCCCAGGCCAGTGGCCACGGCAATCTGCACGATGGCCCCGGGCACCGCGATCTTGCGCACCGCCAGCAAGTCATCCAGCGAGAAATGCAGCCCCACGCCGAACATCAGCAGCATCACCCCGATTTCTGCCAACTGGCTGGCCAGGCCGATGTCGGCCACAAAACCCGGGGTGCCGGGACCGATGGCCATCCCGGCCAGCAGATAGCCCACCAGCGGCGGCATGCGCAGGCGGGCAGCGAGCATGCCAAGGATCAGGGCCAGGCCGAAGCCGGTGGCGATGAGGGCAATGAGGGAAACGTTATGAGGCATCGGCGGCTGCTTTCGTTATTGGGGCTTTGTCCTGTTCGACGTGCTGCGCTGCATCAGGTTCGGTCGATGAGGATTTTATTCTGTGAAGCAGGGCGTGGGTCAGAAGGCGCCCATCGCCAGGCCGGTGGCAAAGGCCGCGCCGAGTTCTTCGCCCTTGGCCAGATCGGCGGGGGCGACGGTTTTGGGGGCGAGGATTTCTTCCGGCGTCTGGGCGCGGGTACAAATGATCAGCGGCGGGGCAATTTCGCGCAGGCGCCAGCCGGTGGCAATGCGGGCCATCTGGCGCGCCGCATTGCTGCCGTCGCTGCCGGCGCACACGACGCTGGCGTAAGGCCGGCCGTTAAGTTGATCGAGGGCGCCGTAATAGCTGCGATCGAAGAAGTCCTTCATCAGTCCGGCAATGGCGGCCAGGTTCTCCGGGGTGGCGAAGACGTAGCCATCGGCAGTCAGCAGATCTTGCGGCCCGGCTTCGGTGGCCCGCAGCAGGCGCACCTGCACGGCCGGCTCGCAGGTTGCGCCGCGGGCCAGCGCGCGGATCATCTGTTCCGTGGCGCCGGTTCGGGATTGATAGACCAGCAGAAGGGTTTTGCGGACGATTTCTGTCATGCTCATGGTGAAGGCCGGAAGGCGTCGAGCCTAGGCGGCGAGCGGCGCAGGGTCAATCGAAAAGATGCCGCCTGAACAACTGTGATTGCCGACAAGGAAGGAATATGAGCACTCCCCGGTTTCTGCCGGCTTCCTGGGACGATCCGGAGGCCGAAGCCCTGCGCACAAAGATTGCCGGGCTGGATACGCGGATTGTCGAACTGGCTGCCCGCAAGGCCGTGATCGACGAAGCCATCCTGACCTTCCAGATTGCCCAGTACCAGGCTCTCGGCACGACGCTGGAAAGCTGCCTGCGCCTGCGTCTTGAATTCCTGCGCCTCAAGGCTGCCCGTTCCGGGGCCGCGGAAGACTTGCAGGCCGAGCGGGAGGCGGCAGCCGACTGCGATGCCTGCGCGCCCCCCGACGCCGAGGACGGCGCTTCAATGGACGCCCTCAGCGCCGAGGAGCAGGCCGAACTCAAGCAACGTTACCGCTCCGCCGCCATGCGCTGCCACCCCGACCGGGTGCCGGAGGCCAGCAAGGCGGCCGCCGAAAGCCTCTTCCTGCGCCTCGAGAAGGCCTACCGCAGTCGCGATCTGCCCGCCCTGCGGCTTATTTGCCACGAGCTCGACGGCACGGCCTCCCTGCGCAGAGATGACGTCTCTCTGCCGGGTTGCGAGGCCCTGCGGCGGCACCTGTCGGACTTGCAGGACCACGCCGCCGACCTGATCCTTGCCCTCCAGAGCAGCCAGCTCGACCCCCTCTATCGCAAAGCCATCCACCCGGCTGACTGGGAAGCGGACTTCGCCGAAGCCCGCGAGCAGCTGGAGGGGGAGTGCGAGATGCTGGAGCGACAGATCCGCATCCTCTCGCGCCGCTGACCCGCGGGCGATGCCCGCCTTTGCGCCATGTCAAAAGTCCGGTCTGCTTGCAGGCCGTACTATTGGGGCAATGCTGCACTGCAGTGACCCGCGCCAAGACGGGACCGGAGACGCCGAATCTTCAGCAGGGAGTTGTGATGCGTACCTATCTCAATCTCGACGGCAACGAAGCCGCCGCGCGGATGGCTTACCTCGGCAGCGAGGTGATCGCCATCTATCCGATTACTCCCTCTTCGAACATGGGCGAGTGGGCCGACGAATGGGCGGCTCAGGGCAAGCCCAACTTGTGGGGCGTCGTCCCCAAGATCATCGAGATGCAGTCGGAAGGCGGCGCCGCCGGTGCGCTGCACGGGGCACTCACTTCGGGCGCGCTGGGCACCAGCTTCACCGCCAGTCAGGGCCTGCTGCTGTTCATCCCCAACCTCTACAAGATGGCCGGTGAGCTGACGCCCTTCGTGCTCCACGTCGCGGCGCGGGCGCTGGCCACCCACGCCCTGTCGATCTTTGGCGATCACTCCGACGTGATGGCCTGCCGCGCCACCGGCTGCGCGCTCCTGGCCAGCAACTCGGTGCAGGAAGCCCAGGACATGGCCCTGATCGCCCAGGCCGCGACGCTGGCCGGGCGCATTCCGGTGATCCACTTCTTCGACGGCTTCCGCACCTCGCACGAGGTGGCCAAGATCGTCGCCGTCGAGCCGGAAACCGTGCGCGCGATGATCGACGACACGCTGGTGGCCGCCCACCGCAGCCGCGCCCTGTCGCCGGAGCATCCGGTGATTCGCGGCACGGCGCAGAACCCGGACGTGTTCTTCCAGTCCCGCGAGCGCGCCAATCCGTATTACGACGCCTTTCCGGGCCTCGTGCAGGCCGCCATGGACCGCTTCGGCGAACTCACCGGACGGCAATACCGGCTGTTCGACTACGTCGGTGCGCCGGATGCGGAGCGGGTCATCGTGCTGATGGGCTCGGCCGCCGAGACCGCCGAAGAAACCGTCGAACACCTGACTACCCGCGGCGAGAAGGTGGGCGTGCTCAAGCTGCGCCTGTTTCGCCCGCTGGCGCCGGCGGCTTTGCTCGCGGCAATTCCGGCGACAGCAAAGTCCATTGCCGTGCTCGACCGCTGCAAGGAGCCCGGCTCGGATGGCGAGCCGCTCTACAAGGACATCGTGACCGCCTTCGCCGAAGCCGCGGCCGACGGCATTCGCCCGATGCCACGGGTGATTGGCGGGCGTTACGGGCTGGCCAGCAAGGAATTCACGCCGGGCATGGTGGCTGCCGTGTTCGACGAACTGAAGGCCGCCAAGCCCAAGCGCCAGTTCACCGTCGGTATTGTCGATGACGTGACCCACCTGTCGCTGGCCTGGGATGCCGACTTCCGCACCGACGCCTCGCGGCGCCTGCAGCATGCGGTGTTCTGGGGCCTGGGGGCCGACGGAACGGTGTCGGCCAACAAGAACTCGATCAAGATCGTCGGTGAAGCCACCAGCCTGCAGGCCCAGGGCTACTTCGTGTATGACTCGAAGAAGTCCGGCGCGGTGACGGTGTCGCATCTACGCTTTGGCGAAGGGGCGATTCGCGCCAGTTATCTGGTGGAGGAGGGTATGGCTGGCTTCGTGGCCTGCCACCAGACGGTGTTTGTCGAACGTTACGACCTGCTTGCCCACGCGGCGCCGGGCGGGGTCTTCCTGCTCAATACGCCGGTGCCGCAGGACGAAGTGTGGGCCAGCCTGCCGGCCACAATGCGTGCCGGCATCCTGTCACGGGGGCTCAAGCTGTGGGTGATCGACGCCTACGCAGTGGCCCAGGCGGCGGGCATGGGGCGGCGCATCAACACCATCATGCAGACCTGCTTCTTCGCCATCTCCGGCATCCTGCCGCGCGACGAGGCGCTGGCGGCAATCAAGAAAGCGGTGGACAAGACTTACGGCAAGAAGAGCAAACGCCTTGCCGACCTGAACCACAAGGCCATCGACGTGACCCTCGCCAGCCTGCACGAGGTACCTTTCCCGGGCTTGCTGGAAGAGGGCGCCGCGCCCATCGCGCTGCCGACGCCCGTCGATGTGCCCGCCTTTGTGCGTGATTTCACCCTGCCCATCTACCGGGGCGAGGGCAACAGCCTGCCGGTGTCGGCGATGCCCGTCGATGGCACCTTCGCCAGCGGCACGGCCCAGTACGAAAAGCGCAACATCGCCCTCGAAATCCCCGTGTGGGAGGCCGACCTGTGTACGCAGTGCGGCAAGTGCGTGTTCGTCTGCCCCCACTCGGCGATCCGCGCCCGGGCCTTTCCGGCCGAGGCCGCTGCCGGCGCACCGATCACCTTCAAGCACGTGCCGGCCAGGAGCAAGGATTTCCCCGCCGGTACGCACATCAGCTACCAGGTGGCGCCGGAGGATTGCACCGGCTGCGGCGACTGCATCGAAGCCTGCCCGATCCACGACAAGTCCAACGTCAGCCGGCTGGCGGTGAACATGGCGCCGGTGGCCCCGCTGCGCGACGCCGAGCGGGACAACTTCAATTTCTTCCTGCAGCTGCCCGAGTTCGACCGCAGCCTGCTCAAACACGGCACCATCCCCGGCGCCATGCTGCTCGACCCGCTGTTCGAGTTTTCCGGGGCCTGTGCCGGCTGTGGCGAGACGCCCTACATCCGGCTGGCCACGCAGCTGTTTGGCGACCGCATGCTGGTGGCCAATGCCACCGGATGCTCGTCGATCTACGGTGCCAACCTGCCGACCACGCCCTACACGGTGAATGGGGCAGGGCGCGGGCCGGCCTGGTCGAATTCCCTCTTTGAAGACAACGCCGAGTTCGGCCTCGGCATGCGCCTGGCTTCCGACCAGCTGATGGCCTACGCACAGAGTTTGGTGAAGGAGATGGCGTCCGGCATCGGCGGCGACCTGGCGCAAGCCTTGATCACCGCCGACCAGCGTCAGGAAACCGGTATCCGCGCCCAGCGCGAGCGCGTGGCCGTGCTACTGCAGTCACTGGCAACCAGCAAGCATCCGCGGGCGGCGGAGCTGATCTCCCTGGCCGAATGGCTGATCCGCCGCTCGGTGTGGATCATCGGCGGTGACGGCTGGGCCTACGACATCGGCTACGGCGGGCTCGACCACATCCTGGCGCTGTCCTACGACGTGAACATCCTGGTGCTGGATACCGAGGTGTATTCCAACACCGGCGGGCAGACCTCCAAGGCCACGCCGCTGGGGGCCGTTGCCAAGTTCTCGGCGGGCGGCAAGGCCACTGCCAAGAAGGATCTGGCGCGCATCGCCTCCGACTACGGCCACGTGTATGTGGCCACGGTGGCCTACGGTGCCAAGGACGTGCATACCCTGCGCGCTTTCCACGAGGCCGAAGCCTACGATGGCCCGTCGCTGATCGTTGCCTACAGCCCGTGCATCGCCCACGGGGTGGACATGCTCTACAACCAGCGTCAGCAGGATCTGGCAGTAAAGTCCGGACACTGGCCCCTGTTCCGCTTTGATCCGCGGCTCGAAGAGGCGGGTGCCAACCCCTTCAAGCTCGACTCGGCCCCGCCGAGCCAGCCCATCAAGGCCTTCATGGACAGTGAAACCCGCTTTGCGATGCTGGCCCGCAGCCACCCGGAAGCCGCCGAGCGCCTGCTTGCCGAAGCCCAGAAGGACGCCGACCGGCGCTTCAAGGGTTATCAGGAGCTGGCCCAGCGCGCCACTGACGCCCCCAAGGGAGACCTGAAATGATCGATCTTTCCACCACCTACCTGGGCCTCAAGCTCAAGAACCCGCTGGTGCCGTCGTCCTCGCCGCTGTCCAAGCACGTCGATACCCTGGTGCAACTCGAAGACGCCGGCGCGGCAGCCGTGGTGCTGCACTCCCTCTATGAAGAAGAGCTCATCGCCGAGGACGCGATGACCGACCGCTTCCTGCTCCATGCCGATCTGCACGACGGCGAGGCGACCGGCTTTCTGCCCGATCACGGGCAGTACCAGAGCGCCCTCGACCACTATCTCGAGCACCTGCAAAAGGCCAAGGCACGCCTGTCGATTCCGGTCATCGCCAGCCTCAACGGCGTAACGCCCTGCGGCTGGGTCGATCTGGGCAAGGAGTTGCAGGATGCCGGTGCCGATGCGCTGGAACTCAACGTTTACCACGTGGCCGCCGACCCGCTGGAGAGTGGCGATCTGGTAGAGGGGCGCTACGTGGCGCTGCTCCATGAGCTCAAAAGCGTGGTCAGCATCCCGATCGTCATGAAGCTGTCGCCCTTCTTCTCGTCGCTGCCCCATCTCGTCAAGCGCCTGGAGGCGGGCGGTGCCGGCGGCGTGTCCCTGTTCAACCGCTTCTTCCAGCCGGACATCGACCTGGACAGCCTCGAGATGGTCGATCAGCTGCATCTGTCGAGCCGCGAGGAGGCGCTGCTGCGCATTCGCTGGACGGCCATCCTGCGCAGCCAGACCACCATGACCCTGGCCGCGACCGGCGGCGTGCATGGCTACGAGGAAGCCATGAAGCTGCTCCTCGCCGGGGCCGACGTGGTGCATCTGGCGTCCTGCCTGCTCGAACACGGCCCGGGCCGGCTGTCGCAGATCCTGCAGGACATGAAAACCTGGATGATCGAACGCGAATACAGCTCGGTGGCCCAGCTCAAGGGCAGCATGAGCCAGAAGAACCTGCGCGACCCCAGTGCAGTGGCACGCCTGAGCTACATCCGGGTGCTCGACAGCTTTACGCCGCGGGCGGGGGTGTGGCGCTGAACTGACAGGCGCTTTATTCGGGGGGTATGTGCAGCAGCGCGGCGCGCGTGCTTATATACTTCTCCCGTCCTGCGCCAATGTCATTTCCAGCCCTCCGCCCGCGCCATGCTAGAAGCTGAATACCTACCCATCCCGGCCGGCATCGTGCTGCCGGGCGCCGAACTCCTGTTCGACCATCTGGCCGACGCGGTCTATCTGATCGACCCCGACACCTCGTGCATTGCCTGGGGCAACCGCAAGGCATGGGAATCCCTCGGCCTCGATCGGGACGACGTGCTTCACCACAGCGTGCTGAGCCTGCAAAAGGACGTGCATGGCATGCCCCAGTGGTCGGAGATTGCAGGGGCCATCCGCAGTGGCGAGTGCTTCCGCTTCATCGGCCGGCACCGGCACCAGAAGGGGCATGAAGTCGAGGTGGAAGTGAATACCACCCACTTCAAGCTCGACGGGCGCGAGTTCTTCCTGTCGGTGGCACGGGACATTACCCGGCGTGTGGCGCAGGAAGCCGAAGCCCAGCGGCGGGAGAAGCAGCTCTGGTTTGCCCTGAACGAATCCAGCGACGGCCTTTGGGATTGGGATGTGGCCACCGGCGTTCTGTTCTTCAGCCCGCAACTGAAACGCATGCTGGGCTACGGCCCGGACGAGATGGCCCCGGTACTGGAAACCTGGAGCAGCAACGTGCATCCCGACGATTTCCCGCAGGTCATGGCGGCGCTGGAGGCGCACATGCAGGGCAAGTGCTTCCGCTACGAAGCCGAGTACCGCATCCGCAACCGCGACGGCCATTACCTGTGGGTGCATGACCGGGGGCGGGTCTGCGAATACGACGCCAACGGCCAGCCCGGACGGGTGGTCGGCATGGTGCAGGACATCAGCGCACGCAAGACGCTGGAACTGCAACTGAAGGAAATGGCCTCGAGCGACATGCTCACCGGCCTGGCCAACCGCCGCCACGGCACCGACTTCCTCAAGGCACAAGTAGAACTGTGCCAGCGCCTGGGTCTGCCCCTCGGGCTGGCCTTCATCGACATCGACAACTTCAAGGCCATCAACGACGTGTGCGGCCATCTGGTCGGCGACGAAGTGCTCCGCCGCGTGGGCCAGACCGTAAAGGATGGCGTGCGCGGCTCGGACATGGTGTGCCGCTGGGGCGGCGAAGAATTCATCGTGATCGCCCCCAACACCGGCGTCGACGCCATGGGCCTGGTCGCCGAAAAGTTGCGCCTCGCCGTCATGCGCGAATTCGCCAGCCACACCCCGCCAGTCACCATCAGCGCGGGTGTCGCGGCAGCCTCGGGGCTTTCGATGGCTATTCCCGTGTTGCTGGAAGACGCCGATGCGGCGCTTTATCAGGCCAAGCAGGGCGGGCGTAATCGGGTGGTGCTGGCGAAGGCGGCGGATCTGGATTGAGATGGCTTTTAAGCGCCCGCTCCAACATTGAATGTTGCGGCGTGCTGTTTGAATCCGCTCACTCCCACATGGCCCGCATGCGCGCCGCGAGATCAACCGCGGCCTGGCGGGTGGCATCTTTGGCGGGGGTTTCTGTTTGGGCTTCGGGCCAGGTGACGTTTTCGAAGTGGTCGAGCAGGCGGTTGGGGATGAAGCGGGTGCGGCTGGCGTACACATGGCGATCGCCGGTGCTGGCTTGACCGGTGACGTAGAAGCGTTGGGGGACGAAGAGGTCGAGGTGGTCTTTGGCGCGGGTCATGGCCACATAGAGCAGGCGCATTTCTTCTTCGATCTCGCGTTCGTTGCCGGTGGCGAGGTCGGAGGGGAGGCAGCCGTCGACGACGTTGAGGATGGACACGGCTGACCATTCGCGGCCTTTGGCCGAGTGGATGGTGGACAGGTTCAGGTAGTCCTCGTCGAGGAGCGGTTTGCCGGATTCGTCGCTGGTGGCGTCGGGCGGGTCGAGGGTGAGTTCGGTGAGGAAGCGTTCCTGGCTGGGGTAGGTGGCGGCGATGCGGGCGAGTTGCTGGATGTCGGCCTGGCGCACGGCGAAGTCGTCGAAGAGGCGCTCCATCTGGGTTTCGTACCACTGGGCGAGCTGTTCGACGGGCGTTGGCCAGATGCTGGCCTGGCCAAGGTTTTCAATCAGCGTTGCAAAGGCGACCCAGGCGTGGCGCGTGGCGTCGGGCACGGGCTGTTCGGTGAGCAGGGCGCAGCCGGGGGGCGCGGCTTGCACGTTATCAAGGATGCGCGCGGCGGTTTTGGGGCCGATGCCGGGCAAAAGTTGCACGGCGCGGAAACCGGATACGCGGTCGCGGGGGTTCTGGGCCCAGCGCAGCACGGCGAGCACGTCCTTGACGTGGGCGGCTTCAAGAAACTTGAGGCCGCCGAACTTCACGAAGGGAATGTTGCGTCGGGTCAGTTCGATTTCGAGGCGCACGCTGTGCTGCGAGGCGCGAAAGAGCACCGCCTGGGACTTGAGCTTGAGGCCCTCTTCGCGGCGCGCCAGTATTTGTTCGACCACGCCGGCGGCCTGGTCCACTTCGTCGCGCACCGAGACGATGCGCGGCTTGGCGGCGGATTCGCGCTCGCTCCACAGATCCTTGCTGAAGCGCTCCTTGGCCTGGCTGATGACGCCATTGGCAGCGGCGAGGATGGGTTGGGTTGAACGGTAGTTGCGGTCGAGGGTGACGCGGCGGGCCGGCGGGCTGAAGTGTTCGGGAAAGTCGAGGATGTTGCGGATGGTGGCGCCGCGAAAGCTGTAGATCGACTGGGCGTCGTCGCCGACCACGGTCAGCCCGTGTCCGTCGGGCTTGATGCCGAGCAGGATGGCGGCCTGCAGGCGGTTGGTGTCCTGGTATTCATCCACCAGCACATGGGTGAAGCGGGCGCCGACTTCGCGGGCGAGTTCGGGTTCGGCCACCATCTGCGCCCAGTAGAGCAGCAGGTCGTCGTAGTCGAGCACTTGCTGGGCCTGCTTGGCGGCCACGTAGCCGCGGAACAGGGCTTTGAGGTCGGCTTCCCATTCGGCACACCAGGGAAAGGTGGACAGCAGCACTTCGGTCATCGGCGCCTGGGTGTTGAGCACCGCCGAGTAGATGGCGAGGCAGGTGCCCTTCATGGGGAAGCGCTTGCCCTTGGCCGAGAAGCCGAGTTCGTGGCGGACCAGGTTGATGAGGTCGGCGGAGTCTTCGCGGTCGTGGATGGTGAAGGCCGGGTCGAGCCCGATGCGCCCGGCGAACTCGCGCAGTAGCCGCGCGCCGACGCTATGGAAGGTGCCGGCCCACGGAAAGCCGCTGGCGGCCAGTTGTGCATGGCGCGGTGAGACCTTGCCGGCAATGCGCTGCACGCGCCGCGCCATTTCGTCGGCGGCACGGCGCGAGAAGGTGAGCATCAGGATCTGCCCGGGGTCGGCACCATGGGCCAGCAGGTGGGCGACGCGATGGGCGAGGGTGTTGGTTTTGCCGGAGCCGGCGCCGGCTATGACGAGCAGCGGGCCGCACACTTCACCGGGGCCGATGCCATGGGTGGCGGCGTCCCGCTGGGCCTCGTTGAGGCCGGAAAGATAGGCGGGGCAGGGGGCAGTATCTAGCATGGGGAATCCTCTTTAACTGTAATCATATACAGTCATTGAAAAACCGCAAGCGGCCGGATTCCCCTCCGTGTCCCGGCAATGGCTAGCCGGGCATGGGGCTTACCAGTGGGTTTCCCGGTCTGGTGTGGAGGTGATTTTGTGGATGGTCAGGTCGGCGCCGTCGTATTCCTCTTCGGGATCGAGGCGAATGCCGACGACGGCCTTGAGGGTGCCATATACAAGAGTGCCACCAGCCAGCGCGACGACGATGCCGCCGAGGGTGCCTATCACCTGCGCCATGAGGCTGATACCCCCTATGCCGCCGAGGGCCTGGCTGCCGAAGATGCCCGCGGCGATTCCGCCCCACGCACCACACAGGCCGTGCAGGGGCCATACGCCGAGCACGTCGTCGATCTTCCAGCGGTTCTGGGTGATGGTAAACAGGCTCACGAACATGCCGCCGGCGATCAGGCCGGTGGCGAGGGCGCCGATCGGGTGCATCAGGTCGGAGCCGGCACACACGGCCACCAGGCCGGCAAGGGGGCCGTTGTGGATGAAGCCCGGGTCGTTCTTGCCGAGAACCATCGCCGCCAGCGTGCCGCCCACCATCGCCATCAGGGAATTGAGGGCGACCAGGCCGCTGACCTTGTCCATGGTCTGGGCCGACATCACGTTGAAGCCGAACCAGCCGACGGTGAGGATCCACGCGCCCAGGGCCAGGAAGGGGATGTTCGACGGGGGATGGGCGGCCACGTTGCCGTCCTTGGTGTAACGGCCGCGGCGGGCGCCAAGCAGCAGCACGGCCGGCAGGGCGATCCAGCCACCAACCGCATGCACCACCACCGAGCCGGCAAAGTCGTGGAACTTGGCGCCAAAGGCGGCTTCGATCCACGGCTGGATGCCCAGGTTGTCGTTCCAGACGATGCCTTCGAAGAAGGGATAGACGAAGCCCACCAATATGAAGGTGGCGATGCTTTGCGGATGGAAGCGGGCCCGTTCGGCAATGCCGCCGGAGATGATCGCCGGAATGGCGGCCGCGAAGGTGAGCAGGAAGAAGAACTTGACCATGTCGTAGCCGCTCTTCTGGGCCAGCACTTCGGCGCTGGCGAAGAAGTTGACCCCGTAGGCAATGGTGTAGCCGACGAAGAAGTAGGCGAGGGCGGAGATGCCGAAGTCGGTCAGGATTTTGACCAGTGCATTGACCTGGTTCTTTTTGCGGACGGTGCCAAGCTCGAGAAAAGCGAAGCCTGCATGCATCGCCAGCACCATGATGGCGCCGAGCAGCACGAAGACAACATTACTGGCGTTACTTGATTGCTCCATTTTGGGCTCCAGAATCGAAGGGGAGCACCAAGCAGGTGCCATGCCAGCCTCTGTTGGGCAGAAAACCCTGCTAAATGAAGGGATTGGAAATCAAAGCGCAGGTTTTCATGCACCTGTAACGTGCGTTTGTGAAATGCGCGCACCAAACAAAGGCGCATCTTGACGCTGGTCAGGCGCTTACCAGGCGTTTTCCACCGCAATCTGGGCCGGTGCAGCCAGTCTGCTGAGGCGGAAGCCGCGCTCGAGCAGGGCTTTATGGGTGTCATGCACCATAGCGGGGCTACCGCAGATCATGATGCGGGAGTCTTCGAGGGTGAGGGGAATGCCGAGCTTGTCTTCAAGGCCACGGTCTCTGAGCAGATCCGGGATGCGTGCCGTGAGCGCGCCGGGCAGGCTCTCCCGGGTTGCTATCGGCTGGTAGATCAGCTTGTGTCCGTGCTCTGCCCACAGGGGGTGCTCGCGCAGGGCAGCGATCTCGCTCCGGTAAGCCAGATCTTCGCCATTCCGGGCGCAGTGCACCAGGATCAGGCGCTCGAAGCGCTGCCAGGTGCTTTCGTCCTGCAGGATGGCCAGGTAGGGGGCGAGGCCGGTGCCTGTGCCCAGCAGCCACAGGTCGCGCCCGTCGGCAAAGCGGTTGGTGGTGAAGAAGCCGAAGGGCTGGTTCTCGATCATCACTTCGTCGCCAACGGCCAGTTGTTCCAGGCGAGACGTGAACGCGCCATCGGGGACGACGATGGAGTAGAACTCCAGGAAGTCGTCCCACGTCGCCGACGCCATCGAGTAGGCGCGCCATACCGGCGCTCCGTTGGCGTTGATCAGGCCAAGGCGGGCGAACTGGCCGGGTACGAAACGGAAGCCCGGATCCCGGGCAATCCGGAACGACAGCAGCCGGGGGCTCCAGCGATGCATCCACAGGATGCGGGCTGTGCGACGTTTCTCGGCTGTGTCGTCCATGATCGCTTACCTTTCTGTAACCCCGTTCATGTTCGCCTCAGTCGGACTCCCGTCCGGTTGTGCGGGTTCCGTGTGTGCCGCCGGGCTGAAGTCCGACCCACCGTGGATGGTCGTGCCGGCGCTCAATACGATGCGGCAGATGTGTTCCAGGCGTTCCACGTGTTCGAAGGCCTCCCAGGGGCTGCGGCCGACAGCGACGATGCCGTGGCGATCGAGCCCGACGATGTGCGGCATCGGTCCGAGCGCCGGGCGGAAGGCCGCTTCGCAGGCAATGGCCAGCTCTTCGCTGGTGGCAGGCAGGGCCGGCACGTCGGCTCCGACACGGGTATAGCGCGTGACCTCCGGAAAGTTCGCGCACAGGTCGGCCAGGCGGTGCCCTGCATACAGCGCGGCGACCGTGTGGGTGGGGTGGAGATGCAGGACGGTCAGCGGGCCCTGGCTTACCAGCGCCTGGACGCGCCGGTGCAGCTCCAGCTCGCCCGACGGGCGGGGGTAGGCATCGGCCGACGGCGCGCCGACCTGTTCCCGCGGCACAAAGACGAACTGGGTCGGCACCAGGCTGTGCTTGACGACGCCGCTGGCCGATACGAGAAAGCCGCGCCGGTCGCTCATGGCCACCGAGATGTTGCCGTCACGGGTGCTGATCCAGCCCAGTTCGTAGGCTTTGCGCATGACCGCGCTGGCTTCGGCGAGGGTTGGGTGTTCGTGAGCGGCGGGGGCTGGCATCGTCATGGTGATCTCTCCGTTTTGCGTCATTTGTAAGGTGAATATAAAAAGCATCTTTATAAGAGTCAACATAAATGCATCTTTAAATGCATGTCCCTTATACTGGTGGGGTCAAGCCGACTTCCCGCCTCGCCTGCCATGCACATTACCCAGCACACGGACTACGCCTTGCGTGTCCTGATCTTTCTGGCGTCCAACGAACACCGCCTGGCCACGATCCAGGAAATTTCCGAGCGCTTCCAGGTTTCGCGGGCCCACCTAATGAAAGTGGTGAACCAGCTGATCCGCAACGGCTTCGTCGAAGGAATCCGCGGCAAGGGCGGCGGTCTGCGCCTCGCCCGGCCTGCGCCGGATATTGCCGTGGGAGATGTAATCCGCAAGATGGAGACAGATCTGGCGCTGGTGGAATGCTTCAACGAAGACAGCCGCTGCCTGCTCACCGCCAGTTGCCGGCTCAAGGGTGTGCTGGCCGAAGCCCTGGAGGCCTTCTTTGCCAGCCTCGACCGGGTCCCTCTCTCGCAGATCCTCGGCCCGGCTCAGCACCAGATGCTGTTTGTGCCCCGGCGCGGGTCGCAAGGTGACAATTCCGGCCCGGAAACAGGCCTATGACTGACGCATTGCGGCAGGTGGGGTGACGGAAAACGTCACTTTTGCGGTGATGAGGGGTGTGAAGAAGTGTGACTTTTTTCACGGATTTCAGGCAGCGGCCTGATTCAAAAGGAGAAAGCATTTTCTCCAGAATTCTGGCACGTCGATTGCATAGAGCTAACCGGATGGGTCGCGAGGCCCTCACCGAATTCAACCAAGCACGTGGAGGTTCTTACCATGAAGAAGCAGTCTGGCTTTACCCTGATCGAACTGATGATCGTAGTTGCGATCATCGGCATCCTGGCCGCAGTGGCTGTTCCGCAGTACCAGGATTACACGAAGAAAGCCCGTTTCAGCGAAGTGCTGAGCCTGAGCGACACGTACAAGCAGGCTGTGGCTGTGTGTGCAGCGGATAACACTGCGAACCCGGGCACGGCAACCGGTTGTTCGAACGGTGTACTTGGCGTTCCGACTGCACCTGCTGCCACCACCAACGTGGCCACTCTGGTGACGACCAACGGTGTGATCACCGGTACTGCAACTTCGCTGGCTGATGCTGCAACGTCGGTTCTGACCCCGACCATCAATGGCAACAACATCGAATGGCGTAATTCCGGTACTTGCCTTGCCAAGGGCTGGTGCAAGGACAAGTAATAGACTCTCCAGTCTGTTAGCTTGATCCAAACAACAAGACCGCTGCGGCGGTCTTGTTGCATTGAAAGCCCGGTACGGAAAGGGCAGGTCCGCATTCATGAATAACTGCTGTATCGAAACCTCGCCAAATTGCGATGCGCGTCCGGCGGACGAGATCGTGTCGCTGGTCGTCATCCATGCGATCAGCCTGCCGCCGGATTGTTTCGGCGGCCCGGGCGTCAGGCAACTGTTCCTGAATTGTCTCGATCCCTCCGAAGACCCGTTCTATGCGGAGATCCAGCATCTGCGGGTATCGGCCCACTATTTCATCCGCCGCACCGGCGAATTGATCCAGTTTGTTCCGCCTGAAGCGCGGGCCTGGCATGCGGGCGCGTCGTCCTGGCGCGGGCGGGAGCGCTGCAACGATTTCTCGATTGGTATTGAACTCGAAGGCTGCGATACGCTGCCTTTCGAGCCGGTTCAATATAACGTGCTGGCCGATTTGCTGGACGATCTGTGCCGGAGCTTTCCGGTTGCGGACATCGTCGGCCATTCGGACATCGCCCCGGGGCGCAAGACTGATCCGGGGCCTTGCTTTGACTGGCAACGTCTGCTGAGTAGCCTGAGTCTGTCGTCAGGTGCGGTGAGTGCCCTGGCCTGGAAGCTGGCGCAGGCGTCTGAACAGGCTTGAATACTGCTCGGCGAGCCGATCCCAGTCCCACTCGCTGGCTGCAAATTCCGCAGCGTCCTGCCGAATCTTTGCCATGTCGGTGGATTCGAGCAAGTTATCGAGAGCCGTCAGCCATGCTTCCGGCCGGGTTGTGGCGGGTGAGTACGGAAGCGCCCGTATCGCACGGGGAAACGCTGGCGCACCCGCGGCGGTTTCTGCCGAGATGACTGCCGGCGTGCCGCAGGCCAGGGATTCCTGGACAACCAGCGGAAAGCCTTCTCCATAGCTGGGTAGAACGAGCACATCGGCCATCCGGTAAAGCTCGGCCAGGCTTTCGCCCTGTCGCCCTTGCCAGACGCGGACCTGTGGCAGTGCCCAGGATTCCGGATCAAGCGCGCCGGGCGCACCCCAGCCGGCGAACCACCACTGCCAGCCCGGGCGCTGTGCAGCCAGCTGGCGCAGAAAGGCCAGGCCTTTCTTTTCGACGAAGCGCCCGACGAACAGAACGACGGGCTGCTCGTCGGGAATTCTCAGTTGGGTGCGGCAGGCGAGGCGTTTGGCGGGCGGGGCGGGTTTGTAGATCTGCGTATTGACGCCGTTCGGCCAGTACAGGGGGGCGGAGCGGAAGGTGGTAAAGCGCTGGAAGAGTGTCTTGACCCGCGGGCTGATGAAGATGACCTGACTGGCCCGCCCCAGGATCAGGCGTCCGAGGCTCCGGTTGACGCCCTGCAGAACCACTTTGAGGATCGGGTTGCGATAATCGATGTCGCCGATGTGCTGGGTGATGACGACCGGTTTGCGCCGGAGGCGGGCGAGGCAGAACGCCGCAATGTTTGCCGGGTAGATGAAGTCGTGGAGGTGGACGATGTCGGCGTCGCCCACGGCCTGGTATAGCGTGCGCCAGCCTTGCCAGCCCCAGATCGGCCACGGAAGCCCGAAGCGTTCAAGGCCGTTCCAGGCTGCTTGCCCGTCGGCTCTGGCCCTCGGTAGTGACGGTGTCGGGTCGCAGTCTGCGGCGAGCCAGCGCAATTCAAAGTTGGCAGCCAGTCGCGATGCCAGCTCGCCCGCGACAATTTCGACTCCGCCCCGGTGTGCGGGAAAGTAATGGGTGACGAGGAGCAGCCGCGGTTTGACGGCGGCAGGTGCGTTGGCTGGCTGGCTGGTCATGAGCGGAACGGGGCTAATCGGCGAGCCGGGGGCGGGCGACCATCATGTAGATGGCTGAATTGGTCTCGCGAAGTGCCTTGGGAGTAATCATGTCTTCGAGCCGCATGCGGCCGTACATCAGAGTGCAGAAGCCGGCGGCGACGAGCTTTCCGAGTGGCCCCAGGCGGGACAGGACATGGTGATAGGCGAGGGTGCGGAACTGGGTTGTCCAGGCAAGGGGGCCGACTATCGGGATGGTTTCAAGCACCTCGAATCCGCGTACTTCCAGTTCCTTGCGCAAGCCGTCGCAAGTCCAGCGGCGGTAGTCGGTGGGGTGAGGGTGGTAAAGCCAGGTGCCATGGGTGGACAGGATCAGGCGCCCCCTAGGTGCCAGGACGCGGTGGCATTCTGCCAAGTAGGCATCGATATCCCAGACGTGCTCGAGCACCTGGAAGGAGACGACGCAATCGGCCGATGCTGCAGCAAGATCGAGTGCTTGGCCCGGCTTGAATACAATATCGATCTGCGGCCCGGCAGTCAGGTCGCAGGCGAGGTACGTTTTGCAGTGGGGCGCAAACAGGGGGCGGTAGGGCGCTTCGCCAGCCCCGAAGTCGACAACCGTGCCCGTTGCAGTGAGCAAGCCCCCCGAAACGAGCTTGTTGACGATGCCCTGGAGGCCTGTTGCCAGTTTCCTCAGGGTGTAGGCATCGTGGCGCCAAACGGGCGGGTTCATTCTGGGGTGCATGGGTTTTCTGTTTTCGGGCTTCTATGTGATGTTTTTTCAAGACAGGCGCTGGTGGCGTTTTTTGGCGGTGGGGGGGCTGTGCTTCCTGGCCAACCTCCTGGTGCTCTACGTCGGTACCGAGCTGGCCGGTTTGCATTACCTGGTGTCAATGCTGATTTCCATCGTCATCGCCAACACGCTCGGCTGGGCTTTGAACCGGCAATGGACCTTTGCCTCTACCTCGACGGCCTGGTTTGCGGAATACACGCGCTATCTTGCCGTCAATCTTTCAAGTTTTCTCGCAAGTCTTGGCTTGATGGCCTTGCTGGTGAGCGGGGCGGGTGTTCACTACCTGCTGGCGAGTGCCGGCATTGCCGTGGTCTTGACTGCGTTCAACTTCATCGCCCACCGGGGATGGAGTTTTGCGGGTAATGATCAGCCCGGCTCCCGTTCATAAAGGGCCACGTACTGCAGCGAGTTGGTCAGCAGGCCAAGGGGGCCAACGTGGCAAGGGGCGGGGTGGATGAGTGTCTTCTGGACCCATCCACGGCGGGCCAGATGGTCCGTCCAGCTCCAGCCATGCTGTTAATTGTAGGGGGAGGGGATTCCGAACTTGCGGTTGCCCAGCTCGTCCAGCACCGCGAGGGCGAGGCGACCCGCTGCGCTGGAATAGTTGTGATCCTTGATGAGCAGGTAACGCCGGGAGACGCGGGTCAGTTCATCCAGTTGCATGAATGGGTCCGAGCAGTGATGCAGCACGTCGACGGAGTAGGCCAGGTCGAAGGCCGCGTCGGGGAAGGGCAGGGGTGTATCCGGCGCGCAGACAAGCGGTTCCACGAAGACATGCTCGCGCCGTTTGACGTCCAGTGGCACGAGTTCCCGGGCCCGCTGCTTGGCGAGCACCTGACTGGCGAACCATCCGTCGCCGCACCCGAAGTCGAGCACTCTGCCCAGCGGGCCGTGGGCTTCGAGGATCGGGTCGAGCATTGACCATATGCGCTGTCGGTAAGGGTTCATGATCGGTGTGATGGTGGTAGTGAGCCGTGCTGGGGCTTGTGATCAGGGGGCCTGCGTGCCGCTCTTGGGCGGGATCACCGGGCAGGTTTCCTGCAGGTGCTGCCGCTGCGTATTCTCCAAGAACGTGATGGTGCCGCCATTGCCAGGTTTGGCGGCGATCAGCTGCCCCCCTGACTCAAGGAGGAAGGTTTCGGTGCTGGCGAAAAAACGTCGCCGCTGCTTGGGTAGCTGTTCGCTCCATGCCTCCGCGGGGGCGAAGTAGCCGGGACAGTGCTTTGCCCACCAGGTCATCCGTTCATCGATGTCTCTGCGACGGGCTGTTTCCGCGGGGGGCAGCGGAGTCGCTTCCGTGACGGCGCAACTGATGAGTACGTTGCGCTGCAGGTCCGTTACATACACGTCGCTCGGGCCTGTCTGCTGCCAGTGCAGGGCAGGTCGGCCTTTTCCGTCAAAGGTCAGCCAGTGACAGTCGTCCATTTGTATCTGCAGGCCGTATTCCGACAGGAGGGCGTCCTGGGCATCCAGGCTGGAGAGGGGGACGCCCCCGGATTCCGCAAGGACCGGAACCAGATAGAGCGTGCGCCATGGCAGCCCGCTCTGCTGATGGCGCTGGCGTACCTCGTTCCAGACCAGCCCTGCCGGGTTCAGTGTGTTTTGTCCTATCACATTGATAAAGCGGGATGCCGGGGCAAGGACTGTGCTTAGGCTGGCAAAGGTCTGGGACTGGAGAGAAATATAGTAAAAGGGCTGCGTCCGGAGCTTGTCGGGCACTTCCAGATCGAACCAGGACTCCGTCCAGTCGTGTTTCTCGTGTCGGGTGGCGTTGAGGGTGAAGCTTACCGTTGCCTGGGCAGTGAGCGGCAGCAGCACGACCAGCAGGGGCCAGACGTCGCTGCGGCCGGGAACGCGCAGGGCAGCCCAGGCGAGCCCAGGCCCCAGTAGCAGGAGCGCCTGGATTGCGTAACGGGTGTTTCCACTGCTGTACAGCCACGCAGGCATGAAAACAAGCAGGGTCAGCCAGAATAGTTTGGCCGCTGGTGAGCCCTCATTGCCGCCGGCGCCAGTCCGCTCTCTGGAGGACTGGCGCAGCACCGTGATGAGGATCAGTGCGCCGATCAGCCAGATCGGGCGGATGTCCATGGCGATCCCTTCAAAACCCGCCCGCTTGAACGCATTCGCGAGGTCAAGCGGGTAGCGCAATACGGCGCTCAGGGATTCGGGGCGGAAGCGCTCGGAGACGATGCTCTCGGCAGGAAACCATGGCGATGCAAAGAGGCTGTTGAACAGGGGGAAAACCGGGTTGCCGAAGTTCTCCCAGAGCATGAGGGCGTGGGGCCCGCCTGTTATGACAAGGCCGGTAAATCCGCTGGCAACCATCCTCCAGAGCACGCTCCAGGCTTGTGGTCGGGCCAGCAGCATCGTCGCCAGAGCCAGCGCACCGCAGAAAACGAGCGCGGAGGGTTTGAGCCCCATGGAGACCCCCGCCAGCAGCCCTGCCAGGTAGAGCAGGCGCCACGAATGTCGCGACGGCTTTGTGCTGAAGTCACGTATCCAGTAAAGCAGGCACAGCAGTGCGCCGAGAGACGGGATGCTCACCACCACATCGGTAAAGCTGCCACCTACCTCAATCAGGAAGGCCGGGGTCAGCCCGCCGAGCACTACGCCACAAAAAACCATCAGGCGGCGCAGCCGATTGCTTGGTGGCGTAAGTTCAACGGCGATGAAGTGCAGCAGCCACAGATTGATGCTGTGTAGCGCAGCGATGGTGATGGCGATGAGGATGCTGTTCCAGCCTGTGCTGTAGGCCGCAAAAAAGGGCAGATGCGCCAGGGGGTTGAGATAGCCCTGCGAGCTGGCGGCAAACAACTCTTCCGGCAGGCGGTTCTGCCACCAGGCCTGGGCAACGTAGAGGTGGTAGTTGAGCTGGTCCCAGCTTTGATCCCGACCGGCCCAGACGCTCCAACCGAGACATAGCAGGGTGTAGGTCAGGCAGCAGATGAGGTGAAAACCCGGGCCTGCCAGCGTCTTTTCCGGGGGGTAGTGGGTGGAGGTGACTCTCATGGGGTGCGGCGGTGCAGCGTGAATTGCAGAAAGGTGAGCCAGAAACTGGCGATGAGCAGTTCCATGCCGCTAATCCCGAGTGCCGCTGCCGGGATGGCGCGTCGCATGGTTGAACTGGGGTTGAGCGCGGCAAAGCCACCCGTTTCCCATCCGGCAAGGGTTTGCCAGGCAAGGCCTAGGGCGAAAATGACGAGGGTTGTGGCAACCAGCATGCCCAGCTCCAGCCTGAACCTGGAGATGAGCCAGCGCGTGAGCGGGGAGTGGGGGAGCAGGCCCAGGCAGCTCCCGGTGCAGCGGGCCAAAACGCCGAAGAGCACCATCTGCATGCCCACCACACTGGCGGCCGACGCATACAGGAGGGAGTGAATGTCAAAACCGACTCCGCCAACAATCCGCGTTTCCGGCAGGATCCACAAGCTGCCAAGCAGGCCGGTGATGAACAGCAGCAGTCCGGGGTAGAAGAACAGCCAGCGTGGTGACAGCAGCAGCATGAAACGCAAATGGCGCCATCCGTCCCGCCAGCTGCGCAGGTGAGGCGGGCGGTCGCGGCCGTCCGGCTTGAGGGTGGTCGGGATCTCGCAGATTTTCAGTTGCGCCATGGAGGCCTTGATGACCATCTCGCTCGCGAATTCCATACCGGTGGTTTGGAGGTTCAGTGCGCGGATGGCTGCGGTGTTGAAGCCCCGCAGTCCACAGTGGAAATCGCGCACCGGAATGCGGAAGAACAGACGCCCGATGAAGCTCAGGACAGGATTGCCGAGGTAACGATGGAGGGGTGGCATGGCGCCCGGGGCGATGCCGCCGAGGAAGCGGTTGCCCATGACCAGGTCGTGGCCTTGCTTCAGGGCTGCATGGAAAGGATCGATAGCATCGAAGGCATAGCTGTCGTCGGCGTCGGCCATGATGATGAAGCGTCCGCGCGCTACGTCGATTCCTGCCCGCAAGGCTGCGCCGTAGCCCCGGATCGGGACATCTATAACCCGAGCACCGGCTGCCCGTGCGATGGCCTGGGAGCCGTCGGTGGAACCGTTGTCGGCAATCAGGATTTCACCCGGTACGCCGAGCCTGGCCAGACTGGCCTGCGCCTTGGCGATGCAGATACCGAGGGTGGCCGCTTCGTTGAGGCACGGCATGAGGACGCTCAGCTCGCATCCGTCGGCAGGGGAGGAGGCGCTTGTTTCGGGGGAGGCTGTCGAGTCGTTGATCATCGGTTGTTGGAGGAAAAATGGATGACTGAAACGCTTCCCGTCACTCTGGAGCGCTACCCGGGCTTTCCAGTCGGGCACGGGGATGTGAGCCTACAGGGTCTTTGTACTCGGAGTCAAAAACATGCTTGAAGCATCCTTTCGAAACGGGCGTGAATCCCCCCGGCTTGACAAAAGTGAGTCGAATCAATAGAATGCAGTCCGTGTGCAATGCAGCACGCAATTTTTTTGTTACACGTCGGTGTCGAAGCCGCTGCATGACCGGGATTCTCACTCCTGGTTACTGACCGTCTCAAGGTCTGGTTTTGATGCTTTTTTTGGCACGCTGTCTGGTTGCGTCAGCGTGTTTGGATCCAACCCCTGGCGACCTAGTCTTTCGAGTGCTGTCGGCTGTTTTTGTGGCTGACACGTTGAACCCGCCCCTGCTTTTTCCGGGCTCCCGGGTGATACAAACAGACATCCTGCTCCCGTTGTTTCGGGGTCGGTCTGCCTGTGCCTTCGACGGACTGTGGCCACAGAAAGGAGAGCCCATGTTCGCAACTCGTATCACGAAGTACGCACGTCACGCGGCTTCATTCATGCTTCACTTCGCCCACGGCGGTCTTCTCGTCGCTGGCCTTATCGTTACTCTTTTTGTTGCATCCCGTATCGCCAATCATGGCGTACAAGGTTTGTCCCTCGGTAGTTTGACCGGCGAGTCGTCCGCCATTGCGGAAATGGATGAGCCGGAAGTGGACGTAATCCAGGTGGCGGAGAATCCGTCGCCCCAGTTGAGCCCCGATCTCCAGCGGGTCAAGACATACGTCGCCAAGCGTTATCAGGTCTCCGCAGTGGCCCTTGAGCCGCTTCTGGCGGCCGCCCAGCAAACCGGGCGCAGTGTGGGTGTAGACCCGCTGTTGCTGGTTGCGGTGATGGCCATTGAGTCCCGTTTCAATCCCTTTGCCGAAAGCCCGATGGGCGCCCAGGGTTTGATGCAGGTGATTCCGAAATGGCATCCCGACAAGATCGATGTGAAGTCCGACAAGGGCGCAATGTTCGATCCCGATACCAACATCCGTGTTGGAGCCCTTGTGCTCAAGGAATACATCAAGAGCACCGGATCGGTCGAACTGGCCTTGCAGAAATTCAACGGATCCAGCGATCCTTCTGCACCCTACGCCAACAAGGTGATGGCCGTGAAGGCCCAACTGAGCCAGGCTGCCCGCAATGGGGGCAGGTTCGTCGGCGCTTGATGGCCGTCTGTGACGCCAGCCGTTCGGCTGGCGTCGCTTTTCATTCTTCCCCTTTATTTTTCAGGACCTTGCGAATCCGCTCTGCGGCCTCGATGAGCCTCCCTTCGTCCGTCGTATAGGCGATGCGCAGGTGGCGTTCGGGTGCGTTGTCGCCGAAGTCCAGGCCCGGTGTAGTGGCGACTCCGGCTTCTTCGATGAGCCGCTTTGCCAGGCTTTCGCTGCTGTCGGACAGCCCGGAAATGTCGGCGTACAGGTAGAAGGCGCCCTGGGGTTCGGTGGCGAAGCGGAAGCCCAGTTCGCGCAGGGCTGGCAACAGCGCGTTGCGGCGGTTGGCGAAGGCGTGGCGGCGGGCTTCGAGAATTTCCAGGGTGCCGGGCTTGAAGGCGGCCAGCGCGGCGTGCTGGGCCGGCGTCGAGGGGGAGATGAAGAAGTGCTGGGCGAGCTTCTCGATCTCGCGCACATAGGCTTGCGGGGCAACCATCCAGCCCAGGCGCCAGCCGGTCATGCCGAAATACTTTGAAAAACTGTTCACTACAAATACGTCATCCAGCCGGCTGAGGGCCGTGCTCGCCTCGATGCCGTAGTTGAGGCCCTGGTAAATCTCGTCGACGATCAGCACGCCACCGCGGGCACTGACGGCCTGTTGCAGTGCGACGATTTCGTCCAGGCTCAGCAGGGTGCCGGTGGGGTTGGCTGGTGAGGCGACCATCAGGCCGCGGGTGCGCGGCGTCCATGCGGCGGCCACATTTGCCGGGGTGGGCTGGAAGCGGCTTGAGGCATCGACCGGCAGGGCCCTGGCGACACCTTCGAAGCTGCGTATCAGGTGGCGGTTGGACGGGTAGCCCGGGTCGGGCAGCAGCCATTCGTCGCCCGGGTTGGTAAGAACCGCCAGTGCCAGCATCAGCGCGCCTGAGGCGCCGGGGGTGACGATGATCCGCTCCGGCGACACGTCGGCGCCAAAACGATCATGGTAAAAGCGGGAAATCGCCTCGCGCAGGGCCGTGAGGCCAAGGGCTGGGGTGTAATGGACATGCCCACCGGTCAGAAAGCGCTGGGCGGCTTCGACGATGGGTGCCGGGCTGGGGAAGTCCGGCTCGCCAACTTCCAGGTGGATGATGTCGCGACCTGCTGCAGCCAGTTCGTGGGCGCGCTTGAGGATCTCCATCACGTGGAAGGGCTGGATGTCGGCCATGCGGCGGGCGATGCGGGTCATGCTTGTGTTCTCCACTGCAAAACAAAAAAGCGCCGATTGCTCGACGCTTTTTTGCGGTTTCGGAGCAGCCTGGCGGCTGCTGCGAAATTACACCGACAGGGCCAGTTCGAACAGTTCGCGCTTGAGCATGAACTGCTTGGGCAGGCGGTCCTGCAGCTTTTCGAACCACTCCTTGTGGCCAGCCAGCTCGGTCTTCCAGGCTTCGGCATCGACTTGCGTCAGTGCTTCGAATTCAGCCTTGGTGACGTCGGAGCCCGTCCAGTCGATGTCTTCGTACTGGGGCATCCAGCCGAGGGCATTTTCGGTGGCGTGGACGCGGCCGCGGACGCGATCAACAACCCACTTCAGGACGCGCATGTTTTCGCCGAAGCCGGGCCACATGAATTCGCCCTTCTCGTTCATGCGGAACCAGTTGACGCAGAAGATGCCGGGGGCTTGATCCACGGTGTGACCCATCTTCAGCCAGTGGTTGAAGTAGTCACCCATGTGGT
>JAOAUC010000085.1 GCA_030157785.1 Zoogloea oleivorans | reverse complement strand
CCTACGACACCACCCGCTTCATCCAGGAATCCGCCAAGGAAGTGCTGTGGACCCTCTTTGAGGCGGCCCTGCTGGTGATTGCCGTGGTGTACGTCTTCCTGCAGAACTGGCGCGCCACCCTGATTCCCATCGTGGCCGTGCCGGTGTCGCTGGTCGGCACCTTTGCCGGCATGTGGCTGTTCGGCTTCTCCATCAACACCCTGACCCTGTTCGCCATGGTGCTGGCCATCGGCATCGTCGTCGATGACGCCATCGTCGTGCTCGAGAACGTCGAGCGCTTGATGAACGAACAGAAGATGAGCCCGAAGGACGCCGCCATCGAAGCGATGCGCGAAGTCTCCGGCGCCGTCATCGCCATTGTGCTGGTGCTGTGCGCGGTGTTCGTGCCGGTGGCCTTCCTGGGCGGTATTGCCGGCAAGCTCTACCAGCAGTTCGCCGTCACCGTGGCGGTGGCCGTGGTGATCTCGGGCATCGTTGCCCTGACCCTCACGCCGGCCCTGTGCGCCCTGCTGCTCAAGCCGACCCACGAAGAAAAGCCGATCTTCCGGCCCTTCAACCGGGCCTTCGAGCGCTTCACCCGCTTCTATACCGACACCGTCGGCCTGACCCTGCGCCACGGCATCATCGGCACGCTGGTCTTCCTGCTCACCGTCGGCGGCGCCTTTGGCCTCTTGCGCATCGTCCCGGGCAGTTTCGTGCCGTCCGAAGACCAAGGCTACCTGTTCGGCTTCGTCACCCTCACCGACGGGGCCTCCGCCCAGCGTACCGGGGTGGCTGCCGAGCAGATGCGCGAGCGCATCATGTCCGACGACATCGAGAACATCTTCTTCATCAACGGCTCGGACTTCATCACCGGTAACAACCGCCCCAGCGTGGCCACCACCTTCATCGTCTTCAAGCCGTGGGACGAACGCACGGTGACCACCCCAGAGATGGCCAGCAAGTTCATGGGCATCGGCATGAGCCTGTCGGACGGCATGGGGCTGGTCTTCAACCCGCCTCCCATCCAGGGCCTCGGCACCGCCGGCGGCTTCGAGGTGTATGTGCAGAACCGCGCCGACGGCGATGCCAAGACCCTTGCAGCGGTTACCGGCCAGTTTGTCGAAGCCCTCAAGAAGCGCCCCGAGCTGACCGGCCTGAACACCTTCTTCCGGGTCACCGCACCGCAGCTCTACGTCGAAGTGGACGAGCCCAAGGCCTTGTCGATGGGGATCGCGCTCGACTCCATCTACGCCACCCTGCAGGCCAATACCGGCTCGCTGTACGTGAATGACTTCAACCGCAGCGGCAAGACCTACAAGGTACTGGTGCAGGCTGACGCCGTCGCCCGCATGAAGCCCGAAGACCTGCTCAAGCCCTACGTGCGTGCAGCCAACGGCGCCATGGTGCCCCTGTCGGCGGTCGCCACGGTCAAGACCGTGACCGGTGCCGAGATGGTCGAGCGCTTCAACGGCTTCGTGTCCGCCAAGGTGCTGGGTAGTGCCGCACCGGGCTTCAGCTCGGGCGACGCCATCAAGGCCGTCGAAGCGGTCTCGAAGGAAGTGCTGCCCGAAGGCTACCGTACCGAATGGGTCGGCCAGGCCTTCCAGGAAAAGCGTACCGGCAGCGCTTCGGTCATCGCCTTCGTGTTCGGCATCATCATGGTCTTCCTGATCCTCGCCGCCCAGTACGAGAAGTGGTCGCTGCCGCTGGCCGTGATCATGGCGGTGCCCTTCGCCATGCTGGGCGCCCTCGTCGCGGTGCTCATCCGCGGCATGCCCAACGACATCTACTTCCAGATCGGCTTGCTGGTGCTGGTGGGGCTGGCGGCCAAGAACGCCATCCTGATCGTCGAATTCGCGGCCCAGAAACAGGCCGAAGGCATGGGCGTCGTCGAAGCGGCACTCGAAGCGGCCCGCCTGCGCTTTCGCCCCATCGTGATGACCTCGCTGGCCTTCGTGCTCGGCGTGCTGCCGCTGGCCATCTCGTCCGGCGCCGGCTCGGCCGCCCGCCGCTCGATGGGCACCGGCGTGGTTGGCGGCATGCTCGCCGCCACCTTCATCGCCACCATTTTCGTGCCCCTGTTCTACAAGTGGCTCAGCCGCGGCAAGCTGCGCCACCCGGCCGGCGATCTGCCCAAGAGCCACGCCGCCCACCAGGAGGTGAAGCCATGATCCGCCCCCGCCTGACCCTCGCAGTCGTGGCCGTCGCCGGTGCGCTGGCCGGCTGCACCCTCGGCCCCGACTACGTACGCCCCGAGGCGCAGATCCAGCTGCCGGCGCAGTACGCCGCCGCCCCGCTGGCCGCCAGCCCGGCCATCGCCAGCAACTGGTGGACGCTGTTCGGCGACGCCCGGCTCGACGAACTCGTCCGCCAGGCCCTCGCCACCAGCCCCGACGCAATGATCGCCGCGGCCCGTATCGAGGAAGCCGACGCCGTGCTGCGCCAGGTGGACGCCGCGCTGCTGCCGCAGATCAATGCCAACGCCTCCACCGGCCGCGCCCGCACCATCCTGCCCAACACCACGCCGCCCAAGGGGCTGGTGCGCACCACCAACAGGATCGGCCTGTCCACCGCCTTTGAACTCGATGTGTGGGGCAAGCTGCGGCGCGCTTCCGAAGCGGCCCGCGCCCAGGCCCTGGGCACCCGCTACGCCAGCGAAACGGTATCCCTCAGCCTCGCCTCGGCGGTGGTTCAGGCCTACCTCAACCTGCGCGCCATCGACGCCGAACTGCTGGTCACCCGCGACACCGTGACCAGCCAGGCCAGCAGCACCCGGCTCACCCGCACCCGCTTCGAAGGCGGCATTGTTTCGCAGCTCGACGTCCAGCAGGCCGAAGGCGCGCTGGCCGGCTACAGCGCCGCGCAGCTCGAACTCGAAAAGGCCCGCGCCCTCTCGGAAAACCTGCTCGGCCTGCTGGTCGGCCAGCCCGGCCTGCAGGTTGCGCCGGGCGATCTGCGCAACCTGCCGGTGCCGCCGGTACCGCCGGCGGGGCTGCCCTCGACCCTGCTCGAAGCCCGCCCCGACGTGCGCCAGGCCGAAGCCGAGCTGATCGCCGCCAATGCCCGCATCGGCGTGGCCAAGGCCGCGCTGTTCCCCAGCATCACGCTCACCGGCACCTACGGGCGCGAAAGCAAGGATCTGTCGCAGCTCTTCAACGCTCCGGCCGCGGTCTGGTCGCTGGGCGCCGGCATCACCCAGCCCATCTTCGAAGGCGGCCGCCTGCGCGCCCAGGTCGAACAGGTCACTGCCCAGCAAAAACAGAGCCTCGAGAGCTACCGCAAATCGGTGCAGACGGCCTTCCGCGAAGTGAACGACGCCCTCGTCTCGGTACGCCAGAACACCGAAGCCGAAGACGCCTACACCCGCGCCATGGGCGCCGCAAAACGCGCCCTGCAACTGGCCCAGGCCCGCTACGACGCCGGCTACTCGCCCTACCTCGAAGTGCTCACCGCCCAGCGCACCGCCAACGACGCCACCGTTGCCTGGGTACAGAACCGCCAGGCCCGCCTGACCTCATCGGTGGATCTGTTCAAGGCACTGGGCGGCGGCTGGAAAGGCAGCTGATCCGGCCCAACGCGCCAGAACCCCGTACAACGCAAAAAAACCAGGCCCCAAAACCTGGTTTTTTGTTGCCGACGGATTTTTCGGCATGACTCGACAGACCCGTTACAGGAGCCATTCAGATGCAAGCCATCCCCATCGACAAGATCAGCTTCAAAGATATCGACATCGGCTACGAACCCTTTGCCCAGGCCCTGCGCACCCTCGGATTCGACTGGCAGATGCAAAGAACGGAAGACATCCAGGCCTACTTTGCGACCCCCGACAGCAGCCCCCAGCGCTTCTTCACCCTTCCTGCCAGCAGCAAGAACCCGGACGGCGACGCACTCAGCGAGCGCGCTGTCGTCACCGCCCTTTGGTCCGGTGTCGGCGAAAGCGTCGAGGTCCTCAGAAGGCCCAGACCCGGCAAGCTGATCAAGGCGCGCAGCATGCAACTGGACGGCAACAAGCTGACCTTCGACGTGCTGTAGCCGGCAGCGGCATGGCGGGCTGCGGCATCGACATTTTTGCTATGCTGCCGTTTTTTCGCCGGCCAGCACTGTTGTCCGGGCTGGCGAACTCATTGACGGAGTGGCACACATGGCCTCCTTGCAGGAACAGTTCTTAAAAGCCGGCCTGGTCGACAAAAACAAGGCCAAGCAGGTCCACCAGGAAAAGACCAAGCAAAAGAAGGTCGAGCGCCGGACCGGCACGCAGAGTGTCGATGAAGCGCGCCTGGCGGCCCTGGAAACACAGCGCAAGAATGCCGAGCGGGCCCGCGAACTCAACGCCCAGCGCGACGCGGCCGCCCACCAGAAGGCGATCGTGGCGCAAATTGTCCAGATGGTGAAGCAGCACCGCCAGAGCAAGGGCGGCGGTGACATCGCCTACAACTTCACCCACGACAACAAGGTCAAACGGATGTATGTGTCGGCCGCCGTCCAGGCCCATCTGGTGGATGGACTGCTGGGCATCGTCTGCCACGGCGGCACCACCGAGCTGGTCCCCAAGGTGATCGCCGACAAGATCGCCGAACGCGATCCCTCCCTCGTCGTGCAGGTGAAAAAAACCAGCAGCGCGATCGACGCGGACGATCCGTACGCCGACTTCAAGGTGCCGGACGACTTGATGTGGTAACGGGGGAAACTGCCGGTCCCTGTGCCGGCACGCGTCTTACCGGGTCATCCTCAGTGCCGAACCAAGCCCCGCTCGTCCAGCTTCACCAGGACATCGACGTCCGCGTCCACGCCATCCGCGCAGATCGCCCTGACTGGCTGTGCGGCAAGGGTTGCGCCACGTGCTGCCGGCGGCTCGCCCACGCGCCGCTGCTGACCGCCGCCGAATGGCTGTTACTCGAAGAGGGGCTGGCCGCACTTCCGGCCGAACGCCTGCAGGCCATAGGCCGCGACATGGCGGCCCTGGCCGATCAGCAGTCGGGCCACGTGGTCTGCCCGATGCTCGACCAGGCCACCAACGCCTGCCTGGTCTATGCCCACCGCCCTGTTGCCTGCCGCAGCTACGGCTTTTATGTGCAGCGCGACCTGGGGCTGTATTGCAGCGATATCGAGACATTGGTGGCCAGGGGCACGCTGACCGATGTGGTGTGGGGCAACCATGACGCGGTGGACCAGCGGCTGGCCGGGCTGGGTGAGCGCCGCCCGGTGCATGAATGGTTTGCAGACCGGATCGCGTAGCTGCGCTCAGGGCCTGAGCAGGGTCAGCGTCCGGCGCTGCCCGTGTCGAAAAAGGTCGTCAGGGTTTCGTCGCCGATGCGCAATTCAAGCTCGGGCATTTTCCGTCCACGCCCACCGGGATGAAGGCGAGCGTGGCAATGACCCGCGCCGGGTCGACCACCCGCGCGAGGGCGGCTTCATCCTGATCAAGGGCATGAAATGCAATCGTCTGCGCGTCGCAAAAGATAATTGCGATTGAAGCCGTGACCGATGCTGGCCAGAAAGTGGCATGTTGGGCAGAGGAAATGCGGGGGGCCAGCAGCGCTGCAGACGCTACGACCCAAACAGCCAGCATTCTTGATACGTTCTTGGTCACCCCTATCAGCCGCAGTTGGAAATGCAGGACTCAGGGCTGAGCGTTACCGTCCGTCTTATATTTGGGCGACCGGGGGCCGTAAAGCATGCCGTTCGGCATGCCCGCTGCCAGCAGGCGATAGCTGGCAACACCGGCAATCGGGTGCGACCGGTTCGACGCGCTTTCGACGATCTGGCTGATAACGGCCTGAACCAGCAAACCAACCAGGCCACCGCTCGAATTGCGGCCTTCCGCGCTGGACGCCGTGGCGGCCCCCGCCCACAAGACCTTTTCCGAGCGCAGGTCGATCAGGCGTGCTTGCGCGGTAACCCGGCTTTCACTGGCAATCACCGTATAGCTGGTGCCGTATTGCTTGATGGTGATGTACAGCGCGGCATCGGCACCGAAAATTTCCCGCAACTTCTGAAGCTTTACCTCGTGCATCTCGGCGGGGTTGCTCAAACCGTTCTGGCGGAAGGTTTCATCCACGAGGCTCACGGGAAAAACGTAATACCCCGACTCGGCCAGCGGCAGCGTGACCTGCGACAACATGCTGTAGGTGGCACCGACATCCGGCGAGCTGTTGAGCGGCGGCAGCACCAGGATAGAAGCCGGATTGCTTTGCTTGAAGGCCGTGTAGTCGAAAGGCTGCCCGCGGGTGGCACACCCCGTCGCCAGAATGGCGGCCAGCATTGCCGCGCAAGTGGTCTTCACAAGGCGCGTATTCAAAATATCAAATTGCATCTGCAGCCTCTTATTGCGCTTGTTTGAATTTGCGGAGCAGGAAATCGATGTACGTCGTGCTTTCCGGGTACTGGGTCTTTTCCGCCTCGAAATACGTCCGCATCTGATCCGGACGCTCGGCCTGGGCGTGGAGGATGCCGAGATGCGCAAGGTATCCCGGCGGCACCGGCTTGCCGCTGGCGCGCGCCTTTTCAAGGCCCGCTTCGAGGCTGGCAATCTGCTCCTGGGGCCCCGTGTCCTTGGTGAAGTGTCCGTAAACCTGGGGTTGATAGTCACCCCAGTAGTAAAGGGGCTGAGGCCGGGTGACGCAGCCCGACAACACCAGGGCGCCCGCAATTGAAAGGCGGGCCACCATTTGTGCACTGGAGAGACTTTTCATGATCGATTCGGTACCGGGCATTACTGGCCGGGTTGCCAGGCGCCGGACTGGATGCCGTCCACCAGGTTATTGACGGCCTCGCGCATCGCCAGATCGAGCACCTTGCCGTTGAGGGTCGAGTCATAGCTCGACGTGCCGCCAAAACCGATGATCTCGCGACTGTCGAGGCTGTACTCACCCGCACCTTGCACCGAGAAAACAACTTCCGAAGTCTGTACGTTGACAACGTTCAGGGCGACCTTGGCGTAAGCGACCTGCGACTTGCCCCGTCCAAGAAGCCCGAACAACTGCTTGTCGCCGGTTTCCTTGCGGCCGAACTCGGTGACGTCGCCGGTCACTACGTAGGTTGCGCCCTTGATGTTCTGGGTCGTCTTGGCAAAGCCCGCTTCCTGCTTGATCTCCGACAGATTGTCGCGATCCAGCACGTTGAAGCGGCCCGTTTGCTGGAGATGCGTGATCAGGATGGTTTTGGCCTGGCTACCCAGACGGTCGACGCCGTCGGTGAAAATGCCACGCATGAAATTGGAGCGATTGTCGAACTTGCCGACCGAAATCGGACTGCGCGCCCCGGTGTAACGGGTGCCGGCCGAAGCGACCTTGGCCACCTCCAGCGTCCGGGACTGCTCGGTTGCGCAGCCTGCAACCAGAAGCGTGCCGCCCAGCACAACACAAGCGGCAAGAACCTTCCCTGCTGCGGATCCGTTTTTCATCACAAAGACCTCCCGTATTGAGTTCAAATGCATAAAGCCCTGCATTATGCGGGAAGACTGATGATATTGCCATTACCTCGGACAGCGGCTCGCCAGGCGGCGCCTAGCGTGCGGGCTTGGCCGGGACTTTCTCGGAATCCGGCATCACCGTGACGCGCACATCGGGAGTCTGGGCGAGGCCGCCAAGAATGACGCCGCGCAGGGGCGACACATCCTGGAAGTCGCGCCCCCAGCCGAGGGTGACGTGACGCAGGTCCGGCTGGATGCCGTTGGTGGGGTCGTATTCGATCCAGCCGTTCTTCGGGCACCACACGGCCACCCAGGCGTGGGAGGCGTCGGCACCGATCATGCGCGGCTTGCCGGGGGGCGGGTTGGTGAGCAGGTAGCCGGACATGTAGCGCGCCGGCAGGCCCACCGAGCGAATGGCGGCGATCATCAGATGGGCAAAATCCTGGCACACACCGCGTTTTTGCTTGAGCACTTCATGCACGGAGGTCCCCACTTCGGTGGCCTCCGCGTCGAAGGTGAAGGTCTTGAAGATGAGGTCCATCAGCGCCTTGGCGCCCGCCAGCAGCGGCACGCCGGGCTTGAAGGCAGCGGCGGCGAACTCGGCCAGCACGGCGTCCCGCGGGACCCGCGGCGAGGCGTAGAGGTAACGCAGCGCATCGAGGGAATCGGTATCGCGGGGCTTGGGGTGGTAGCGCAGGCTGTCGCGCACGCTCTCCCAGGGCGGTGAGTCCTCGGCCTTGGGCAGCTCGCGAGCGATCACCGTCACGTGGCTTTCGGCGCGCACCAGCAGGCCGTCGTGGGGCGTATCCAGCGACAACCAGGCCACCGGATTGCCGAAAGCGTCTTCGCCCTGCTCCAGCCGGGCCAGGTCGGGTTCGATGGTGATCGCCCCGGACTCGCGGGTTTGCCAGGGCAGCTTGCGGGGAATCAGGTGCAGCAGGTGCTGGGCCAGCGACACCGGTACCCCGCAGGCGGGGTACTCGGTTTCGTGGGTGATGGTGTAGGCAACGCTGCGGGTCATGGCGTGGGTCAGGGGATATCAGGCGGCGAAGGTGGCCTGGCCAGGGCGGTCCACATGGCTGAAGAAGCGCATCGCCAGGCGGTCTGCCAGACCGCGTCCGGCGCGGGCCAGTTGGTCGAGCAGGGCCGCCAGTTGCAGGCCGGCCTCGATGCGTTCGGTGGCCGGGCGGGCCGCCTCGAGCTTGCCCCAGGCAAAGGTCTGCACGGCAGCAAAGGCTTTTTCCAGTTCGGCAATGCCCATCTCGCCCCGGTCGGCTTCGAAGCGGGTCATGTAGTTGGCCAGCATGCGCACCTGGAAGGCCAGGGCGTGGGGGTTGCCGTCATCGGTGATGAGCATGTGCACGGCGGGCAGCAGTTCGGGCTGGGCGCGGTAGCGGGTGCGGTAAGTGATGATCGAATCGCACAGTTCGAGCAGGGCTTCGACCGACAGTTCGCGCTGCAGCGGGCCGGTGATGTCCACGTAGCGGCGCAGAAAGCGCGCCAGCGTGCCGGCCAGGTTGTCGAGACGTTCGATGCGGCGGCCGACGATGTGCAGGCGCCAGCCCATGTCGCGGGTCATGTTGTCCATGGCGAAACCGGACAGGGACACGAAGGTGGTGAGCGCCTCGTCGAGGAATTCAAGCAGGCCGGAGACGTCGGTAACACCCTCGCGGGCGGTGTCGAGTTCGGCCGACAGGCGCTTGAGGGCGTGCCAGTGATCGAGGGACAGATGCTCGCGGGCCTGGGTGGCACACCAGGTGAGACGCTGCAGGTTGGCCGCCAGACCGCACTCTGCGCGACGGTCGAGTACCGCCCGGAACAGATCCAGCTCGGCCTTGGCCACCGGCGCGGTTACCACTTCGGGCTCGACGAGACCGGCGCCGGCCGCCAGGTGCAGCATCATGGCCAGCGCGCCGGAGCGCTCGGTACGACGCCCTTCGGAGAGCCGCGACAAGGCCAGCCGTGCCAGCCGGGCGACGGCGTCACAACGCTCGCCGTAGCGACCGAACCAGAACAGGTTCTCGGCCAGACGCGACGACAGGGTGCCGGTTTCCTCGATCAGGTCGCCCACCCGGACGGTGTTCTGGAGCAGGCTGAAGGTGGCCACCGGTCCGTCGGAGAGCACCCAGGTGTCCTTGCTGCTGCCCCCCTTCTGCATGGTCAGGATGCGTGTGTTCTCGGCGCCGGCAACCCGTGCCAGCCCACCGGGCAGCACCTTGTAGCCTTCCGGCGTGATCGCCGCGTACACGCGCATGCCCATCGCCCGGGTCATCAGCTTGCGCCGGTGGCCACCGGACCAGGCTGGCGCGCGGGACAGCTTGACGAGTTCCTGGGCGACGTAGGCCGAGGGGTCGGATTCGATGCGTTTGGCCAGCGCCTCCAGCTGCTCGTCGGCAAGCTGATCGCCGAAGATCACTTCGCCGTTGCCGCCGGGGAAGGTCGGCTTGATGACCAGATCCTTCATGTTCTCGATGACTTCGGCACGGGCCGGGCCTTCGCCGCACCACCAGGTGGCCACCGACGGCATGGCCAGTTCCTCGCCCAGCAGGTGCCGGCAGATGCCCGGCAGGAAGCCCGGCAGGGCTGCCGACTCGAGCAGGCCGCTGCCCAGCGCGTTGGCCACCAGCACCCGCCCGGCGCGCACCGCGCTGAGCAGGCCGGGCACGCCAAGGGCCGAGTCGGCGCGCAGTTCGACCGGGTCGCAGAAGTCGTCGTCGAGACGGCGCAGGATGGCGTGCACGCGCTTGAGGCCGGACACGGTCTTCAGGTACACGGTGTCGTTGCGCACCGTGAGGTCCTGCCCTTCGACGAGGGGGTAGCCCATGTAGCGGGCCAGGTAGACGTGTTCGAAATAGGTTTCGTTGAACGGCCCCGGGCTGAGCAGCACGCTCAGGGGCGGCTCGCCGTCGGTCGGCGCCTGCGCGGCAATGCTGCGCTGCAGACCACGGAAGAAGCCGGACAGACTCTGCACCTGCATGTCGCGAAACAGATCCGGAAAGGCGCGCGACACCAGCAGGCGGTTCTCCAGCGCATAGCCGGCGCCGGACGGAGATTGGGTGCGGTCGGCAATCACCCACCAGCGACCATCCGGCGAGCGCGCCAGGTCGGCTGCATAAAGATGCAGGTAGGAGCCACCGGGGGGCTTGACGCCCTTGCACGGCCACAGGAAACCCTTGTGGCCAAACACCAGTTCAGGCGGCAGCAGCCCTTCGGAAAGGGTGGTTTGTTCGCCGTACAGATCGCCGAGCAGGGTGTCGAGCAGGCGCACCCGCTGGCCGATGGCTGCCGAAATGCCGCGCCATTCGTCGGCGGGCAGGATCATCGGCAACAGGTCCACCGACCACGGGCGATCGGTGCCCCGCGGGTCGGCGTAGACGTTGTAGGTGACACCGTTCTGCTGGATGCCGCGGGCCAGTTGGGCCGCGCGCGCTTTCAGCGTATCGCCGCTGGATTCGTCGATGTGATCGAGAAACTCCTGCCAGTGGGGACGCACGCCGTCGTCGCCGAAAAGCTCGTCGTAACTGTCAGCACGGTGGGGGTAATGGGCAAGAATGGAGCTGGGCATCCGGTGAAACTAACACTCTTCCCCGAAATGGGGAAATGACCGACTTCCTTGAACCGGACAAAAAGTGCTACCCGGACCGAAGCCCGGGTAGCACTTTCTGCCGCCCGTGAAACTCCGCTTAGCGACGCAGATCGAGGGTGAAGGGGAACTCCTTTTCAACCGGCGAAATGCTCACCTTCGGCTCGCCCGGGGTATGGCCCATGCGGAAGAAGCGCGCCAGACGGCGGCTTTCAGCCTCGAAGGCATTGACCGGGAAGGTCTCGAAACTGCGCCCGCCCGGGTGCGCCACGTGGTATTGGCAACCGCCCAGGGAGCGGCCGGTCCAGGTATCCACCAGGTCGAAGACCAGCGGTACGTGGGGGGCAATGGTCGGGTGCAGGCACGACGGCGGCTGCCAGGCGCGGTAACGCACGCCGGCCACATGCTCACCCACCGTACCGGTGGGCTGCATCGGAATCGTGCGGCCGTTCACCGCCAGCTGGAAGCGGTCGTTGGACATGCCGGTCACCTTCACCTGCAGGCGCTCGACGGACGAATCCACAAAGCGCACGGTGCCGCCAATGGCCCCTTCCTCGCCCATCACATGCCAGGGCTCGAGGGCGCTGTGCAGCTCCACCTTGATGCCGCGCACCGAGAAGTCGCCGATCTTGGGGAAGCGGAACTCCATGTGCGGCGCGAACCATTCCGGCTTGAAGGGCAGGTCGTGGGCCTGCATGTCTTCCATCACGTCGCTGAAATCCTGTTGCACGAAGTGCGGCAGCAGGAAGCGGTCGTGCAGTTCGGTACCCCAGCGCACCAGGCGTTCCGGTTCGTACGGGGTGTCCCAGAAGCGCGCCAGCAGGCCGCGCAGCAAAAGCTGCTGGGCCAGCGACATGCGCGCATGCGGCGGCATTTCGAAGGCACGCAACTCGAGCAGGCCGAGGCGCCCGGTGGGGCCGTCGGGCGAGTACAGCTTGTCGATGCAGAACTCGGAACGGTGGGTGTTGCCGGTGACGTCGATGAGCAGGTTGCGCAGCAGGCGGTCGATCATCCAGGGCGGCACGGTTTCGCCAACCTTCGGGAACTGGCGGAAGGCGGTTTCGATTTCGTACACCGAATCGTTGCGCGCTTCGTCGATCCGCGGCGCCTGACTGGTCGGGCCGACGAACATGCCGGAGAACAGGTAGGACAGGCTCGGGTGGTTGTGCCAGTAGGAGATCAGGCTGCGCAGCAGGTCCGGACGCCGCAGGAAGGGCGAATCGGACGGCACGGCGCCGCCGAGCACGAAGTGGTTGCCGCCGCCGGTGCCGGTGTGGCGACCATCGACCATGAACTTCTCGGAGGTGAGGCGCGAGTAGTGCGCCGCTTCGTAGAGGTGCGTGGTGCGGTCGACGAGCTCTTCCCAGTTGCTCGACGGGTGGATGTTCACTTCGATCACGCCGGGGTCGGGGGTGATGCGGAACTGGGTCAGGCGCGGGTCGGAGGGCGGCTCGTAGCCTTCCAGCACCACCGGCGTGCCGAGTTCTTCGGCAGTCGCTTCAATGGCGGCGACCAGCTCGAGGTAGTTCTCCAGGCGCGACAGCGGCGGCATGAAGATGTGCAGCGTGCCGTTGCGCGGCTCAACGCACATGGCTGTGCGCACGATCCAGTCGGCCGATTCGAACGGAGTCGGCGTCTTGTCCGTGGGGCTGAGCTTCTCGGCGGCCTTGGCGGCCTTGAGGGCAGCCGCGGCACGGGCCTCGGCGGAGGAGCCGAAACCGGGCTCGCCGTCCTTGAGGGCATTGAGCACCGCCGTCTGGCCGCCCGGCAGCTGGCGCCGGATGGCCTTGTATTCGGGCAGCGGCGGGAAGGCCTGGTGCTGATCCGTCGGGTTCACATACGGGTAGCTGCCCTTTTCGACCCACGGCTGGGAGTCCAGCGGCAGACGGTAGCCGAGCGGGGAATCGCCGGGGATCAGGTAGCAGCGCTCGTCGCGCAGGAACCACGGTCCGGTCTGCCAGGCGCCGGTGTAGGGGCTGATCGACACGGGCAGCACGTAGCCGACCGGGTTGGGCAGGCCGTGCTCGTACACGCGGCGGATGCGGTCGCGCTCCAGCGGATCGTCGAGGCGGGCATCGAAGGGATCGACGTTGCCCGGCAGGCGGCGTTCGCGCCACAGGTAGTAGAAGGCGTCCTCGTAGGCCGGGAAGACACGGCGCTGGTCGAGGCTCAGGCGGGCGGCGACGCCGGCCAGGAAGGTGTGGGCCTTGTCCACCTTGACGTCGCCGGGGGTGGTGGAATCACCGATCAGGTCGGGATTCATCCACATCGGCTCGCCGTCCTTGCGCCAGAAGCAGCTCAGCGACCAGCGCGGCAGCTGTTCGCCCGGGTACCACTTGCCCTGCCCAAAGTGCGCCAGACCCTGCGGTGCGTACTTGTCGCGCAGGCGGTGGTAGAGGTCTTCGGCGCGGATGCGCTTGTTGGGGCCCATGGCCTCGGTGTTCCACTCGGCGCCATCCGGGTCATCCACCGACACGAAGGTCGGCTCGCCACCCATGGTGAGGCGCATGTCGTGGGCTTCGAGGTCCACGTCGATGAGGTGGCCGAGGGCTTCGATCTCGGCCCACTGCTCTTCGGTGTAGGGCTTGGTGACCCGCGGCGCTTCGAGCACGCGGGTGACTTTCATGTGGTGCTCGAACTCGCACTCGCACTCTTCGATGAGGCCGGAGATCGGCGCTGCAGACGAGGGTTCAGGCGAGGCCGCCAGCGGAATGTGGCCTTCGCCGGCAAAAAGGCCGGAAGTCGGGTCGAGGCCGACCCAGCCGGCGCCGGGCAGGTAAACCTCGGTCCAGGCGTGCAGGTCGGTGAAGTCCACTTCGGTGCCGGAGGGGCCGTCGAGCGCCTTCACGTCGGCCTTCAGCTGGATCAGGTAACCGGACACGAAGCGGGCGGCGAGGCCCAGGTGGCGCAGGATCTGCACCAGCAGCCAGGCCGAGTCGCGGCACGAGCCGGTCTGTTTGACCAGGGTTTCCTCGGGCGTCTGCACGCCCGGCTCCATGCGGATCACGTAGCCGATGTGGGCCTGCAGGTCGGCGTTGAGCTTGACCAGGAAATCGACGGTACGCAACGGCTCGCGGGAGATCCCGTCGAGGTACTTCTGGAGCATCGGCGTGGCCGGCTCGGTGATCAGGAAAGGAGCCAGTTCGTGCTTGAGGGCGCCTTCGTAGTCGAAGGGGCATTCCTCGGCGTCGGGCTCGAGGAAGAAGTCGAACGGATTGATGACCGACATTTCGGCCACCAGGTCCACCTCCACGCTGAACTCGGTGACCTTCTCGGGAAACACCAGACGCGCGAGGTAGTTGGACTGGGGATCCTGCTGCCAGTTGATGAAGTGCGGCGTGGGCAGGACGCGCAGCGAGTACGACAGGATGCGGGTGCGGCTGTGAGGCGCCGGGCGCAGGCGGACGACCTGTGCGCCGAGGGTCACGGGGCGGTCGTACTTGTAGGAGGTCAGGTGATTGAGGGCAACGTGAATGGTCACGGGATACTCCGTTCTGGGGGCTGCGGTTTTCAGGCTTGCTTCGATGTGTAGCAAGCTTCACGCCAGCATGTTTACGCCGGCCGCATTGCGCCAATGTTGTGTTTTGGTGGCAATAAGCGGGTTTCGAAGGCCCTCGGGCGGGCCTGTGCACAGTCTGCGCCATCGCGTCGGCAAATCATGCACCAGAGTGGACTGCTCACGACGCACCATTGAAGTGCATGCCTCATGGAACGGCGCCCTTTCCACGCCACGCGCCACCCAGTGACTTGCCCCTGCCAGACCCAGTTTTTCCAGTGATTGTGCAAAGCATTGCAAAAGCACGCCCTTGGCGTGACGGAATCACGGCGGCACATCTCCCTCCTCGCAAACCATCGCGCCCTTGCGCCGCCGCACGCACGGCGCACCCGGTTTTGTTACTCAAGAGATAGAAAATGACCATCAGAGAGCCCCAGGCAACACCAGGCAAACGCCGACGAATCACCCGCAGCACCCTGCTGGCAGTCACTTTTGGCGCCGGACACCTGCTGGCCGCCAGTGCGGCCCTCGCCCAGACGGCCCCGAAGCCGCCCGAATCCCTGGCCCGCGTGGCGCGCCCCGAGCCCGCCAACCTGGGCGATTTCGTTGCCAACCGGGCTGCCGCCACAGCCCTCGGCAAGGCCCTCTTCTGGGACATGCAGCTGGGCAGCGACGGCAAGACCGCCTGCGCCTCCTGCCACTTCCACGCAGGCGCCGACAGCCGTTCGAAGAACACCCTGTCCCCCGGCCTCAACCGCAGCCCGACGCCCGACACCGCCTTCGAAGTCGCTGGCCCCAATGCCCAGCTGAAGGCCGCAGATTTCCCCTTCCACCAGTTCTCCAGGCCGGATGACCGCAACAGCAGCGTCGTGCGCAGCGTCAACGATGTGGTCGGCTCCCAGGGCGTGTTCAAGGAACTGTTCGGCAACGTGATCGCCGGCCAGCGCGAAGAAGCCCGCCAGCTGACCTACGACCAGATCTTCCACGTCGGCACCGACAACACCCGCCAGGTCACCCCGCGCAACACCCCCAGCGTGATCAACGCGGTGTTCAACCTGCGCAACTTCTGGGACGGCCGCGCCCAGACCCTCTTCAACGGCGCCAACCCCTGGGGCAAGCGCGACCCGGACGCCCGGGTGTACAAGAACGTGGCCAGCTTCAGCCTGCTTGGCGGCACCAGTACCAAAGTCACCCCTGTGTCGGTCGCCATCGACAACTCCAGCCTCGCCTCGCAGGCCTCCGGCCCACCCATGAGCACGGCCGAAATGAGCGCCACCGGTCGCAGCTTCCCGGATCTGGGCCGCAAGATGCTGAGCCTCCGTCCCCTGTCGGGCCAGCAAGTCGCCTCTGACGACAGCCTGCTGGCCAGCTACCGCGCCACCTCCGGCGACGGCCTTGCCAAGGCCGACTACGCCGAACTGGTCAAGACGGCTTTCCGCTCCGAGTGGTGGAACGGCAAGCAGACCGTGAGCCTCAAGGGCAAGAACTACAGCCAGATCGAAGCCAACTTCAGCCTCTTCTTCGGCCTTGCCGTGCAGATGTACGAAGCGACCCTGGTGTCCGACAAGACGCCCTTCGACAGCTATGTCGAAGGCAATGGCAGCGCCCTGTCCAGCCAGCAAGCCATGGGCCTGGGTCTGTTCTGGGGCAAGGGAAAATGCGCCAACTGCCACGGCGGCGCCGAGTTCACCAACGCCAGCATCCGTCGCAAGCTCATCACCGACCGCATGAGCAACATGATCATGGGCGACGGCAACCGGGCGATCTACGACGAAGGCTTCTACAACATCGGCATCACGAAGACCGCCGAAGACCTGGGCGTCGGCGGCAAGGATCCGTTTGGCAACCCGCTGTCCTTCAGCGGCGTGGCCAAGCAATCGCTGCTCAAGTTCAATTACCTGGAAAACGCCTTCTCCAACCTGCTGGTCACGCCCTTGTCGCCCATTTCCGTCAATGGCAGCTTCAAGACCCCTGGCCTGCGCAACGTGGCACTGACCGCCCCGTATTTCCACAACGGCGGCGCGGCAACGCTGATGCAGGTGGTCGAGTTCTACAACCGGGGCGGCAACTTTGCCGCGGCCAACCGGGCCGACCTCGACGCAGACATCCAGCCCCTGGGCCTGAGCACGACCGAGAAGGAAGCCCTGGTGGCCTTCCTGCAGTCGCTGACCGATGAACGGGTGCGCAAGCACGCGGCCCCCTTCGACCATCCGCAGCTGTACATTGCCAACGGTCACACGGGCAGCGACACCGCCGTCACCGGCGACGGCAGCGGCCGCGCGACGAATGACTGGATGGTGCTCAATGCAGTGGGCCGCAACGGCTACTCGTCCGGCAACATCCCGCAGAACTTCCTCGGCCTGAAGTAAGCCTTCATTCCTGCGCTTCGCGCATGGCCCGCTTGTTGAGTTTGCCGACGCTGGTGCGCGCCAGCGCCTCGACAAACTGCACCTGCAGCAGCACCCCGTAGCGGGACACGCCGGTGGACTCAATGAGCCGCGCGGCGAAGTTGCGGATCTCGTGTTCGGTGACCTGCCCGACGCATTCCGGGCGTAGCGTGACCAGCGCCCGCGGGCGCTCGCCCCACTTGGGGTCGGGCACGCCGATCACCGCCACGTCGGCCACAGCGGGGTGCTGGGCCACCACGTCCTCGATCTGCAGTGACGAGGTCCACTCGCCGCCGGTCTTGATCACGTCCTTGATGCGATCGGTGATCTGCAGGAAGCCCTCGGCGTCGATGTAGCCGATATCGCCGGTGTGCAGCACGCCGCCTTCCCATAACTCCGCCGAGGCCTCCGGGTTGTGCAGGTAGCCCTGGGTCAGCCAGGGGCTGCGCACCACGACTTCCCCGGTGGTACTGCCATCGTGGGGCAGGTCGGCCAGCTGACGGTCCACGACCCGCAGATCCACCAGCGGCATCGGCCTGCCGGTGCGTGCACGCATCACGGCCTGCTCGGCCAGCGGGGCGCCGAGGGCTTCGGTGGGCACATGGGCGACACTGAGAATCGGACAGGTTTCGGACATACCATAGCCGGTGAACACGTCGATGCCACGCTCCAGCGCCGACTTGGCCAGCGCCTGCGACAGCGCCGAACCACCGATCATCAGCTTCCAGCGCGACAGGTCGATGACCTTGGACAGCGGGTGCACCAGCAGCATGTGCAGCACCGTCGGCACGCAGTGGGAGACAGTCACCCCCTCGTCGCGAATCAGCTTGAGCAGGGTTTCGGGCACATAGCGGCCGGGGTACACCTGCTTCAGGCCGAGCATGGTCGCCACGTAGGGCATGCCCCAGGCATGCACGTGGAACATCGGGGTCATCGGCATGTACACGTCGTCGCGGTGCAGGCGCCCCTGGACCGGCGCGTTGCCGAAGGCCGCAGCGGTGGACAGGGTGTGCAGCACCAGCTGGCGATGGCTGAAATACACGCCCTTCGGCACGCCGGTGGTGCCGGTGGTGTAGAAAGTCGTCGCCTTGGCGTTCTCGTCGAAATCCGGGAAATCGTAGTCGGGCGAGGCCGCCGCCAGCAGGGCTTCATACTCGCCGGCGAACTCGACCGGCGACGGGCCGGCCACCGGCGCGTCCTCGATCAGCACGAAGCGACGCACGCTTTCCAGGCGCGGGGCAATCTCGGCCAGGATTGGCAGGAATTCGGCATTCACCAGCACCACGTCGGCGCGGGCGTGATTCAGGGTGTACAGGATCTGCTCGGGGCTCAGGCGCACATTCACCGTCTGCAGCACCGCGCCCATCATCGGCACGGCAAAAAAACAGTCGAGATAGCGATGGCTGTCCCAGTCCATCATCGCCACCGTGTGGCCGGCCTCGATGCCCAGCCCGGCAAGGGCGCTGGCCAGCCGGCCAATGCGTTCGCGCAGCGTACGGTAGCTGTGGCGGCGCCCGCCCAAGTAGGTGATCTCCTGCTCAGGGGCGATCGCCAGCGGCGTGTGCAGGAGCTGCTTGATGAGGAGCGGGTAGGCGTACGCCCCGGGTGTGTGGTCGATCAGCTGTACGGGCATGATGGCCCTCCCCTTGTTATGGTTTTATGAAGGGGGAGAAGCTTAGCAGGGCTGGCCCGCGCCCGTCTTCAGCCCACCACGGCAAGCCTCTCCGATTCGCCGGCGAACCAGTTCAGTTTGTCGGCCAGGCTCACCACCTCGCCGACGATCAGCAGCGCCGGCGGGTGGATGCCGGCCAGCGTAGCCTTGTCGGGCAGGGTCGCAAGCGTGCCGACGAGCACCCGCTGGCGCGCGGTGGTGCCGTTTTCCACCAACGCAGCCGGTGTATCCGGGCCGCGCCCGTGGGCGATCAGCGCCCCGCAGTGCGACAACAGCATGCCCACCCCCATGTAGATCACCGCGGTCTGACGCGGCCGGGCCAGCGCCACCCAGTCGAGGGACGATTCACCGGCGCGCCGGTGGCCGGTGGCAAACACCACCGACTGGGCGTAATCGCGGTGCGTCAGCGGAATACCGGCATAGGCCGCCACCCCGCAGGCGGCGGTAATACCCGGCACCACCTCAAAGGGAATGCCGGCCTCCAGCAGCTCTTCCAGTTCCTCACCGCCCCGCCCGAAGATGAAGGGATCACCGCCCTTCAGGCGTACCACCTGCCGCCCCTCGCGGGCCAGGCGCACCAGCAGCTGGTTGATGTCTTCCTGGGGCAGCGTGTGATGACCCGCTTCCTTGCCCACGTAGATGACTTCGGCCGCCGGGTTGGCCAGCTCCAGTACGCCGTCGCTGACCAGATGGTCGACCACCAGGGTGTCCGCATGGGCGATCAGGCGGGCAGCACGCAAGGTAAGCAGTTCCGGATCGCCGGGACCGGCGCCGACAAGGGCCACCCGCCCCGCCCCCAGCGCCCCGGAGACGGCCGGACGGGATTCGTCCGGCAAGCCGCTGCCGCGGCCACCGACAAGCTGATCGAGAAAGACGCGCAGGGCGCCGGCGGCAGGCATCGCAAGACTGGCGGTAAAGGACGGAGGCACGGCGGAACTCCCGGGATCATGACGGCCGCAATCTATCAGTCGGGTGGCGTTTTCGAACTTGACCCCAGTCAAGGAAGGGTAATAGGCACCGGGCGCACTCTTCGCCGTAAGCGGGATAGGCCGCTCGTTGGGTTCAATACAAGGGAGATGCACGATGAAAATGTGGAAGACCGGAGCGATTGCCGTGGCCTTGCTGCCGCTGGCCCTCTCGCAAGCTTTCGCCGAAGAGGCAAAGACAACTACCAGCGCACCTGAAGCCAAATACCAGTCTGCCGGTTCGCCCCTGGCAAACGTGGAGATGTATCAGGACATCAACCCGAAGGCCCCGCCGATGAGCAAGGCGGAGTTCGACAAGGCCCGCCAGATCTACTTCGAACGCTGCGCCGGCTGTCACGGCGTGC
>JAOAUC010000084.1 GCA_030157785.1 Zoogloea oleivorans | reverse complement strand
CGCCGTTGTAGTTCAGGTCTTCCCACACCTTGTCGCCAATGCTGGCGGTGGTCGGCGGGCAGTAGATGCCAGCGTCCCAGGTAAGGTCGTTCTCACCGGCGACGAGGGTCGTGGCGATCGTCTTGCCCGTCGTGACATCCACGTCGGAATCGACTGCATCGTTGGTGCCCTGATCCTTGGCCGAGAACACATAACCGCTGGGTGCAACAACCTGCACCGAGTAGTCACCCGGAACCACGTTGCTGAACTTGTAGTTGCCGTTGACGTCGGTGGTGGTGGTCGCCACCACGCTGCCGGCGGCGTTCAGCAGCTTGACGGTGGCGCCGCAGTAGCCGGCTTCGCCAGCATCCTGGATGCCATTCTTGTTGCTATCCACCCACACCTTGTCGCCAATGCTGGCGGTGGTCGGTGCGCAGTAGAAGCCGGCATCCACGGTCAGGTTGTTGCTGCCCTGGGTGAGGGTATACACGCCGGTGATGCCGCTGGCGTCGATGTCGCTGTCGGTGGCATCGGTCGCCACGGAGGCGTCCTTGGTGGTGACGACGTAGCCGGTCGGGGTAACGACCTGAACCTTGTAGTCACCGGCCGCCAGCTTGTCGAACAGGTACTTGCCGTTGGCGTCGGTGGTGGTGGTGGTGATCACCGCACCGGCGCTGTTGAGCAGCTTGACGGTGACACCGGCAATACCGGCTTCGCCCGCATCCTGCACGCCGTTGGCGTTGGCATCGTTCCACACCCGGTCGCCGATGCTGACGTCGGTGGCGCAGAAGGCGTTCGGCGTCGAGACGACCAGATTCTGGATCTTGAAGTAGTCATCGCACTCGGTTCCGGTGACATCGGCAGAAACGATCAGCACGTTGCCGACATAGCCGGCCGCGTTGAGGTCGGCCCAGCGGGCAGTCGTCAGCGTGGTGGCATTGACTTCGACAAAGCCCATGCTGGAGAGCACGGCGTCGGACAGGGTGATGTGGCTGTCGAAGGCACCATTGACGGTACCGATCCACACCTTGGCATCACTGTCGCCAACCACGTAGCCCAGGTAGGCCTTGTCGACCACCACGGACTGGGAGAACTCGAACAGCACGTAGTTGTCGCGGGTGCCGTTGTTGTCCACCGTGTGGGTGTTGCCGGCGCCGGAGCCTTCGCTGCCGTCGGTCACGCCGAGGCCGCCGGAGTACGAGCCCAGGAAGGCCTTGCTCCATGTGGTGGCGGTCTTGTCGCGGCTGAACGCGCTGGCGTTCACCGAGATGCCGTTGTTGCTGAAGCACAGCACGTTGCCGTCGGTCCCGTCGGTCGCGCTGTTGCCGCTGAAGTCGAAGGTGGCGGTAACTTGCTTGACGGTCAGGCCGGCATCCCAGGTCAGGTCGTTTTCACCGGACTCGAGCGTGGTCTGGATCGTCGTGCCCACAGCGCCACCAGCAGTGCCGGCGGTCACGAGGCGGACGTTGTCGATGATGCCGCCAACGCTGTCGTCGTCACCCGTCTGCTCGCGGAACTCAACGCGGCTGGAAGCATCCTTCGCAACCACATCGAAGGTGTACTTGGTCAGCGCGGTCGAGGTCGGATCGATGGTGGCGATCTTCGCGCCATCCCACCAGATTTCGACGGTGTTGGTCGCAGCGGCAGTACCACTGCGCTGAGCCAGATCGACGGTCAGCTGGTAAGCCTGACCGGTAACCGTGGCCACGTCCTGGTAGAAGCCCGTGCCCGCGCCTGCCGTATTGGCATCAAGCTCGGCCACCATGGCACCGGTCACAGCGGAGACACCAAACGCACCCGCGGTGTTCACTTCAACACTGTCGCAGTTGCCGGTCCAACCAGTCGTGCCGGATTCGAAGCTGCCGTTGGTGATCAGGTTGGTCGTGCCCAGAACCACCGAATTGCCGACGTCGGAATCGATCGCGTCATTGGTGCCCACATCCTTGGTCGTGAAGAGGTAGCCGGTCGGGGCCACGAACTGCACGGAGTAGGTGCCCGGCATCAGGTCCTTGAAGACGTAGTTGCCGTTGCCGTCGGTCAGGGTGGTAGCCACCACGTTGCCGCTGGCGTCCAGCAGCTTGACGGCCACACCCGGAACACCGGCTTCGGTGCCATCCTGAATGCCGTTGTTGTTGCAGTCAGCCCATACCTTGTCGCCGATGGAAGCCTTCTGGTACAGGCCGGCATCCCAGCTCAGATCCTTCTCGCCGTCTGTCAGCGTGGTGCTGATGGTCTTGCCGGTGGTCGGGTCGAAATCGCTGTCGGTGGCGTCGTTGCCGCCCTGATCCTTCGGGCTGACAAAGTAGCCGGTCGGTGCGACGACCTGGGCCGAGTAATCACCCGGGGTCAGGTTGTCGAACAGGTAGTTGCCGTTGGCGTCGGTGGTGGTGGTGCTCACCACGGTACCGGCGCTGTTCAGCAGCTTGACGGTCACACCGGCCAGGCCGGCTTCGCCCGCGTCCTGCACGCCGTTGGCGTTCTTGTCCAGCCACACCTTGTCGCCGTAGGCAGCGGTCGGCTTGGTCAGGCCGGCATCCCACGACAGATCGTTCTCGCCGGATTCCAGCGTGGTGGTGATGGTCTTGCCGGTGGTCTGATCGACATCGCTGTCGGTGGCATCGTTGCCACCCAGATCCTTGCCGGTGAAAACGTAGCCGGTGGGGGCCACGACCTGCACCGAGTAATCGCCCGGAACCAGATCCTTGAACAGGTAGTTGCCGTTGGCATCGGTGGTGGCGGTAGCCACAACAGTGCCGGCAGCATTCAGCAGCTTCACGGTCACGCCGGTGATGCCGGCTTCGCCCGTGTCCTGCACGCCGTTTTTGTTGGCATCCAGCCACACCTTGTCACCGATGGAAGCCTTCTGGTACAGGCCTGCATCCCACGTCAGGTCGGTTTCGCCGGCACTGAGGGTGGTGTTGATGGTCTTGCCGGTAGTCGGGTCGATGTCGCTGTCGGTGGCATCGTTGCCGCCCAGATCCTTGCCGGTAACCGTGTAGCCGGTCGGTGCGACAACCTGCACAGCGTAGTCACCCGGAGTGAGGCTGCTGAACAGGTAGTTGCCGTTGGCGTCGGTGGTGGAGGTACCCACCACGGTGCCGGTGCTGTCGAGCAGCTTGACGGTGACACCGGCCAGGCCGGCTTCACCCGCGTCCTGCACGCCGTTGGCGTTCTTGTCCAGCCACACCTTGTCGCCGATGGCGGCAGTGCGCTCGTCCACAAAGTCGTTACCCGTGCTGGTAGCGCCCGGAGCCAGCGTCACGGCGATGCTGTTCGGGTTGCCGCCGTCGATGTCGGAGACATCCAGGTAGCCCGGCTTGTTGGTTTCGACAACGGTGTAGGTGCCAGCCGGCACGTTATTGAACGTGTAGGTGCCATCCACGCCGGTAGTGGTGGTTTGCACCACGTTGCCAGCGCTGTCCTTCAACACCACGGTCACGCCCGCAACCGGGGTGTCGCCGGTGTTGTTGTTGTCGGTGTCTTCCAGCACGGTGCCGGAGATGGCGCCCGGGTTGGCGACGATGCCTGCATCCCAGGTCTTGTCCGACTCACCGGAGTCGAGCACGGTCTGGATGGTCTTGCCAGTGGCGCTGTCGGCGTCGCTGTCAGCGGCGTCGGAGCCCACGTCCTTCGAGGTGAACACGTAGCCGGTGGGCAGCG
>JAOAUC010000083.1 GCA_030157785.1 Zoogloea oleivorans | reverse complement strand
GATCAACGAAAAAGCGGGCGACTAAAGTCGCCCCTACAGGCCCCGGATTTCCGCATCGACCCGTAGGGGCTGGATGTAGGGGCGACTTCAGTCGCCCACCAGCGGTTGATCAACGAAGAAGCGGGCGACTAAAGTCGCCCCTACAGGCCTCGGATTTCCGCATCGACCCGTAGGGGCTGGATGTAGGGGCGACTTCAGTCGCCCACAGGTGGTAGATCAACGAAGAAGCGGGCGACTAAAGTCGCCCCTACAGCCAGCCCCTGCATTCAACCTGCTTCCTGCCGTTTCTTCCACGCTGTGAATTCCGATGGTCGCAGGCCATAGCGTGCCAGTACGCCCTCATGCAAGCGCCGTAGTTCTTCCACGATCAGTGCTTTGACGTTGGTCTGTTCTGGCTTCGGGACCTTGGCGGAAACCGCTGTGTCGATCAGCGACAATCCGTCCTGTTCTGGGCTCATCACAACATCCCGGATCGTTTGTTTGATCAGATCCCGCCAGGCCAGGCGCAGGGGGTCGGGTTCCACGAGATCCTGCTTGATGGCCATGTATTCCTGCGTCGAACGCTCGTAGGCCCATACATACAGATCGCGCAGCAGTTCCACGCGCGTCATCTCATAGACGCCCAGGGTGGCGCGGCTGTAGGCCTCTTCGGGTACGTCGAGAAAGGTCAGCGGGCAGAGATTGGCCCGGAACAAGGGCAGGTTGGCGGCCAGCCGGGATGTGCGCTTGTTGATGTCGGCAAAGGGCTGCAGGTAGGGCAAGTGCACCATGACAAAAAAGGATTGCTCGAAGGGGTCGCTGATGCGGCTCACCTTGTCCAGCAGGACGTTGAACGCGCTATCAATCTGCGCTGGCACCGAAAGAGGGCGATACACGCTCATGCCGATATCCACCGCATGCAGGCGCAGCCGGCCTTCGTCGGCCGGGTTGGGCAGCAGGTTTTCGGCCAGGGCGCTATGCAGGTTCATCAGGGTGAAGCGGTCGAATCCCACCGTGTCGATGTTCGTAACCAGCAATTCGATAGCCGTTTTGTGGTTGAGGATCATCTGCGTCTCGATGGCACCTTTCCCGTGGGCGCTGCGGCCATGCTCGATCAGTTCCCGGGTGTCCAGCCGCGAATAGGTGTTGCCTTCCAGATGGCTGGAGGCCCACGACAGATCGATCAGGAGGCGATTCAGAATCGCCCGGCTGTAGGTGCCGGCCGGGTCGCGGGCCTGGGCGGTGCGCCCCATTCTGTGCAACTGCTTGCGCAGGGGCTCGGCGAGATACCAGGTCACATCGGGCTGGTAGCGCTCCAGAAAGTCTCGCTGGTATCCAACAGGTTTGCGCGCCTGCATGGCTTGCTCGACGTAGGCCAGAATGTCGCGGCTATCGGCCGATATCGGGATGATGCCTGCCCAGGGTGGCGTCGCGGCAGGCTGGGCTTGTTCCTCAAGCTGGGTGAGGGTGCCTGCGCGGTAACGCCGTGCGCGGCCTTCACCTTGCCCGGTGATGCGTCCCTCGGCGATCAACTGGCTGATCCAGCGCTGCGCTGTACGCCGCGCCACATCCGGGTGACGGGCCAGCAACTCGGCCAGCGTCAAGTCCACACTGGAAGCCGCAAGCGTGTCGAGCAAATCAGCCGCAGTCGTCATGGCGCAGTTTAGGAAAGAATGTGGCGCGATTCTGGCGCAGTTTTGCAAACCGCGCCATCGCCCCCTGTAGGGGCTGGCTGTAGGGGCGACTTGTAGGGGCTGGATGTAGGGGCGACTTCAGTCGCCCTCGGTGGTTTATGAACGAAGAAGCGGGCGACTAAAGTCGCCCCTACAGGTGCCCATCGGTGATGGAGCAACGAAAAAGCGGGCGATTGAAATCGCCCCTACAGCCAGCCACCATCGGTGGTGATTACCTCAGCTGCCTACAGCCACGCTGATCACGTCGCTCCAGTTGCCGACTTGTTCGTCGCGCAGGCGGTAGATGGCTTTGTATTTCCACAGGGCGGCGGTGGCGGGGCCGGCGGTGGTGTCGGTGAAGTTGGGGTCGGTGGTGACGGCGTAGAAGTGGAAGCCCTTGTCGTCGCCCCGGTCGGCCCATACTTCGATGGAGTCTGCCGTGCCTTTGGACCACTGGAGGGTTGGGCGGCCGGCGGTGACGCTGATGTCGATGACGGGTTTCCAGCTGGCCGGGTCGACGATCTGGGTGGTGCCGACGATGTTGAGATCCTGCCCGATGGCGTCGGAGTAGTTGCGGGCGGTTTTGATGCGCGCAATCAGGCCGCTGAGGCGGGGGACGATGCCGAGGGGGACGGCTTGCGCGGGGGCGGGCAGGTTGGCGGCCGGCGGGTAGGCGGTGGTGCCGGTGCCGCCGTCGCGTTGCAGGTTCTTGAACGCCGTCCACAGGCGGCCGTTGCCCTGCACCACGTTGAAGGCGCTGAGGGTGTAGCGGAAGGCGGCGGCGTCGGCTTGCAGGCTGTTGATGTCGGCGGTACTGATTTCGAGCAGTTCGGCGTAAATGGGCAGGCGGTTTGCCAGGTGTTCGAGCAGTTCTGCCTTGCCGCTGTCGTCCTTGGGCATGTAGTAGTTTTTGGCCATCGTTTTTCTCCTTTGTGGTGCTTCCTGGTGGATAAATGCCTTGTGCGTCGTGGGCCTGCTTGTGCCCGGAAAGCCGCGCCGGGCCTGGCTTTGCAGTTTTTTTACGATGTGTGCGGCGGTGTTTTTGCGACGCCAAAAAACGAATTCTCCATATGAAAAAACCGTTTTTTCATATGGAGAAATGATTTTGTGACGTGCCGGAAAGGTTTTATCACGTGACGAAATGTATTGGGCATGTCACGGAATGATTTTGCGACGTGACAAAATGCTTTTGCGATGTGGTGCACTGTTTTTGTCACGTCGACAGAGGTATGTTTCATATGAGAAAAAATGTTTTTCATATGGTGTATTGATTTTTTCGGGCGCAATATTAGTGCGCTTTTCATGTCCCTGTAAAGGCCGGATAAAAATTTCGCGTTATGCGTTGTGGAAGTCTTCCATTGCGCCCCGGGATGGTTTTAGAATGCCGCCCCATGAATGCGAACATCATCCATCAAGGTGCTTTTCATGGGGTCACCGGCTCCTGTCACCAGCTCTTCATCGACGACGTCAACAGCCTGTTGATCGACTGCGGCTTGTTCCAGGGGGCCGAGACGGCACCGGACGGGCAATCGGGGGCCGACAAGCTGGAGATCGGTTTTTCGCTCGAAGGGGTGGGGGCGATGGTGGCCACCCACGTGCACATCGACCACGTGGGGCGCATCCCCTGGTTGCTGGCGGCGGGCTTCAAGGGGCCGATCTATTGCAGCGAGCCGTCGGCCAAGCTCTTGCCGGTGGTGCTGGCCGATGCCTTTTCGGTGGGCGTGACCCGCGACAACCGTCTGGTGGAGCGTTACCTCAAGATGGTGGAGGCGCGCATCCGGCCGCTGCCCTGGCGTACCTGGCACACGGTGTACAGCGGCCCCAAGGGGGCCTGCCGGATCCGTTTGCAAAAGGCCGGGCACATTCTGGGCTCGGCCTATGTGGAGTGCGATTTGACCGGGCCAGACGGCAAGCGCCTGCGGGTCTTGTTCTCGGGGGATCTGGGCGCGCCCCATGCGCCCATGCTGCCGGCCCCCAAGCCGCCGTGGACGGCGGATGTGGTGGTGCTGGAGAGCACTTACGGCGACAGCATCCATGAAAACCGCGCCACCCGCCGCGACCGTCTGCAGGCGGTGGTCGAGCGTGCACTGGGCAACGGCGGCACGGTGATCGTGCCGGCCTTCAGCATCGGCCGCACGCAGGAACTGCTCTACGAATTCGAAGACATCCTGTACCGCCAGCAGCAGCGCCCCGGCCCCCATGCGGCCAGCTGGGCCAGGCTGCGCTTCTATCTCGACTCACCCCTCGCCGGGCGCTTCACCCAGCTATACCGGGAGCTGCAGCCCTATTGGGACGAAGAGGCCCTAGCCCGCGTGCGTGCCGGCCGCAAGCCGCTGGCCTTCGATCAACTGGTGGCCATCGACGAGCATGCCGACCACGAAGCCAACGTGCGCCGCCTGGCCCGCAGCGGCGAGCCCGCCGTGGTGATCGCCGCCAGCGGCATGTGCGCCGGCGGCCGCGTGATGAACTACCTCAAGGCCATGCTCCACGACGAACGCCACGACGTGCTGTTTGTGGGCTACCAGGCCCGCGGCACCCCCGGCAGCGCCATCCAGAACTTCGGCCCCCGCGGCGGCTACGTGGACATCGACGGCGAACGCATCACCATCCGCGCCGGCATCCATTCGCTTTCGGGCTATTCCGCCCACGCCGACCAGAACGACCTGGCCCGCTTCATCACCCGCATGCGCCACCTGCCCGGTGAAGTCCGGCTGATCCACGGTGATGACGAAGCAAGGCATGCCCTCGCCGAACGCCTGCAGCGGGATACCGCCGGAAAAGTCCGCGTTCTCAACGGCGATTGACCACCGATGGGCGACTAAAGTCGCCCCTACAAAATCCCCATCCCCCGCGGCGACCTGTAGGGGCGACATGTAGGGGCGACTTCAGTCGCCCAGCGGTGGTTGATCAACGAAGAAGCGGGCGACTGAAGTCGCCTCTACAGCCAGCCCCCCAAACACCCATGACCCGCGACGCCCTCCGTATTGGCCGCTACTCCGAACCCGGGCGCATCTATCTCATCACCACGGCCACTGCCGCTCGGCGGCCGGTGTTTGCAGACTTCGCCTGCGCGCGCAGCGTGGTGCAGGAAATGCGGCGCCTGGCGGAGGAGGGCCGTGTCGGGTCATTGGCGTGGGTGGTGATGCCCGATCACCTGCACTGGCTGCTGCAACTGGGCGAGCACGCCAACCTGTCGCACACTATCCGCGCCCTCAAGGGCCGCAGCGCCCACCAGCTGGGCTGCCCGCTCTGGCAACGCGGCTTCCACGACCGGGCGCTGCGCAAGGACGACGACCTGCCCACCGCCGCCCGCTACATCGTCGCCAACCCCCTCCGCGCCGGGCTGGTCACCCGCATCGGCGACTACCCCCATTGGGATGCCGTCTGGCTGTAGGGGCCAACTGTAGGGGCCAACTGTAGGGGCGACTTCAGTCGCCCTCCACGCGTAAATGACAGGCAAGCCGTTGACCGGAGTCCGAGGGCGACTAAAGTCGCCCCTACAGTCAGCCCGCAACAAAAAAAAGGGGCTGCCAGCGGCAGCCCCTTTTTGCTATTCAAACCTCACCCCTCAAACAACAATTTCCTGCTTTTCCTTCTTCACCTGCATGAACTGCTCGCGGGATACGCCGAGCCACATGACGAGCGGGCTGGCGACCAGCACGGAGGAGTAGATGCCGAAGCAGATGCCGATGGTCAGGGCCAGGGAGAAGTAGTACAGGGTTTCGCCGCCGAACAGCAGCATCGACAGCACCATGATCTGGGTGGAGCCGTGGGTGATGATGGTGCGGCTGATGGTGCTGGTGATGGCGTGATCGAGCACCTCGGGGGTGGTCAGTCCGCGCTTTTTCTTGAAGGTTTCACGGACGCGGTCGAAGACCACCACCGATTCGTTCACCGAGTAGCCGAGCACCGCGAGGGTGGCGGCCAGCACGGGCAGCGAGAACTCCCACTGGAAGAGGGCGAAGAAGCCCAGGATGATGATCACGTCGTGGAGGTTGGCGATGATGGCCGACACGGCGAAGCGCCATTCGAAGCGCATGGCGAGGTAGAGCACGATGCCGCCGATGACCAGCAGCAGGGCCATGGCGCCGTCGGAGGCGAGCTCCTTGCCCACCTGCGGGCCGACGAATTCGACGCGGCGCATTTCGGGCTTGGGGCCTTCGATGGCGCCGAGGCTGGCGATGACTTTTTTGCTGACCTTGGCGGTTTCGATGCCGTCGCGGTTGGGCAGGCGGATGAGCACGTCGCGGGAGCTGCCGAAGTTTTGCACCTGGGCGTCGGCGTAGCCTTCCTTGGCCAGCGCTTCGCGCAGCTTTTCAAGGGCGGGCGGTTCGCTGTAGCTGACCTCCATCAGCGTGCCGCCTGTAAATTCGACGCTGAAGTGCAGGCCTTTGGTGGCCAGGAAGAACACCGCGAGCAGGAAGGTGACCAACGAGATGACGTTGAACACCAGCGCATGCTTCATGAACGGGATGTCTTTGCGGATTCGGAAAAATTCCATTTTTTATGCCTCGAGGTGAGGGTGGTGCGGGTTCTGTTTGGTCACTGTGACTGGGGGGCGACTGTAGGCGATTTCAATCGCCCATCGGTGGTTGATCAACGAAAAGGCGGGCGACTGAAGTCGCCCCTACAAGTCGCCCCTACAGTTAGCCCCTACATTCAAGCTTCGGCTTTCCAGATCTGCCCGATGGCGAGCTTTTCGAGTTTGCGGCGTTTGCCGTAGATCAGGTTGACCAGCCCGCGGGACACCAGCAGGGCGCTGAACATGGAGGTCAGGATGCCCAGGCAATGCACCACTGCAAAGCCGCGCACCGGGCCGGAGCCGAAGACGAGCAGGGCGATGCCGGCGATGAGGGTGGTGACGTTGGAGTCGAGAATGGTGTCGAAGGCGCGCTCGTAGCCGGCGGAAATGGCGGCTTGCGGGCTGGAGCCGTTGCGCAGTTCTTCGCGGATGCGCTCGTTGATGAGCACGTTGGCGTCGATGGCCATGCCGAGGGTCAGCGCGATGGCGGCGATACCCGGCAGGGTCAGCGTGGCTTGCAGCAGTGACAGCAGGGCGACCAGCAGCAGCAGGTTGGAGGCCAGGGCAATCACCGATACCAGACCGAACAGCATGTAATAGGCGCACATGAAAACGCCGATGGCCACGAAGCCCCACAGGGTGGAGTGGAAGCCCTTGCTGATGTTTTCGGCGCCGAGGCTCGGGCCGATGGTGCGTTCCTCGATGATTTCCATCGGCGCGGCCAGCGAGCCGGCACGCAGCAGCAGGGCGGTGTCGGTGGCCTCTTCGGAGCTCATGCGGCCGGAGATCTGTACGCGGCCACCGCCGATTTCACCGCGGATGACCGGGGCGGTAACGACTTCGCCCTTGCCCTTTTCGATGAGCAGGATGGCCATGCGCTTGTTGATGTTCTCGCGGGTGACGTCCTTGAAGATGCGGGCGCCGGCAGAATCCAGCGTGAGGTGCACCGCCGGTTCGTGGTTCTGGCCGTCGAAGCCGGGCTGGGCGTCGGTGAGGCGCTCGCCGGTGAGGACAACCTGCTTTTTCACCAGCAGCGGGCTGCCGCCACGCTCGGAGTAAAGCTCGGTGCCGGGCGGAATGCTGCCCTGCATGGCGGATTCGAGGGCGCCGGGGGTGTCGTCGACCATGCGGATTTCAAGGGTGGCGGTGCGGCCGAGGATGTCCTTGGCCTTGGCCACGTCCTGCACGCCGGGCAGTTGCACGACGATGCGGTCGAGGCCCTGCTGCTGGATCACCGGCTCGGCCACGCCGAGTTCGTTGATGCGGTTGTGCAGGGTGGTGATGTTTTGCTTGATCGCGAATTCCTGGATGGTCTTCTGGGCCATCGGGGTGAGGGTGGCGCTGAGCTTGAAGTCGGCGCCTTCGGTGCCTTCGACGAGCTGGAGATCGTTGGTGCTGGCGCTGATCACGCTTTTGGCGCGGGCCTGGGTTTCGACATCGCGGAACTTGACCACGACGCTCTGCCCTTCACGGGTGATGCCGGCGTGGCGGACGTTCTTGTCGCGCAGCAGGGTGCGCAGGTCGCCGGTGGTGGCGTCGAGGCGCTTGGTGACGGCGCCCTTCATGTCGACCTGCAGCAGGAAGTGCACACCGCCACGCAGATCGAGGCCCAGGTACATGGGCAGCGCGTGGATCGAGGTGAGCCACTGGGGGCTGGCCGAGAGCAGGTTGAGCGCGACGACGTAGGACGGGTCGGCGGCGTTCGGGTTGAAGGCCTTTTCGATGGCGTCCTTGGCCTTCAGCTGGGTGTCGGTGTCGCGAAAACGCGCCCGCACGCTGGTGAGGTCGGCAAACAGGCCGTCGTGCTGGATGCCGGCAGCCGCCAGGCTTTCTTCCAGGCGCTTGGTGGTGGCGCCGGCGTCGAGCTTGAGGGTGGCCTTGCCGCTGGATACCTGAACGGCGGGCACCTCGCCGTAGAAATTCGGCAGGGTGTAGATCAAGCCCCACAGCATGACGATGCCGATGAGGAGATTTTTCCAGAGAGGGTAACGGTTCATGGTCGGGCGGCAAAGGAGGGAAAGCGGGGCGCGGCGACGTGAAAAACGGCCAGGGCAGGCGCCCCGGCCGCACGGTCCGGATCAGATCGACTTGAGGGTGCCCTTCGGCAGCACGGTGCCGATGGCTTGCTTCTGGACAATGATCTGGGTGTTGGGCGCAACTTCGACGTGCACGTAGTTGTCGCTGATCTGCATGACCTTGCCGACGATGCCGGCCTGGGTCAGCACTTCGTCGTTCTTCTGCAGACCGGCGAGCAGGGCCTTGTGTTCCTTGGCACGCTTCATCTGCGGCCGAATCATCATGAAGTAGAGCACGACGAACACAAAAACCATCGGCAGCATGCTGGTCAAGCCAGCCAGCGGGTCTTGCGCCGCAGCCGGGGCGGCTTGGGCAAAGGCATTGGAAATCAGCACATTAAACTCCAGGGGGCAGATGCAAAGGCGTGGATTATAGCAGCAGCAGGCGGCAGCCTTTCGACCGGGCATAGCCAGCAGGCCTGTAGGGGCGACTTCAGTCGCCCATCGGTCGTTGACCAACGAAAAGGCGGGCGATTGAAATCGCCCCTACAGCAAAAAAAAGCGGCGTCTGCCTTTCGACAGACGCCGTCAAATCTCCACGAGGGAGAGGAGGGAGAAAAACTCGTTTGGGCCGGCCCGCGGGGGGCCGGCAGGCTGCTATCAGGCGGCCTTGCTCATCTGGTTGCAAAAACGCTGCCAATTGGCGGCCATTGCGGTGTACATCTGCTCGGCGGCCAGCAAGGGCAGGAGGCCCATGCGGTGCTGGCGGCGCATGAAGGTTTCAACGTGCGGGGCACACAGGGTGCTTTGCTCGGCCTTCAGCAGTTCGAGGAAGCGGGCTTCCGCCGCGCCCCAGTATTCGGAGGTGCCAACCCAGCCGGTGTCGGCGGTGGCTTCACGGAGGGCCTTGCGCCAGAGGGCTTCGGCGCGTTCAACGGAGACGCCGGCTTTGCGGGCGTACCACGGTAATAATTTGGGTGCTTTCATTGCTGTTACTCCTGTTTTTGGGTGGGGCACCAAACAAACGGGGCTGCTCTGTAACGATTGCTCAATGGCAATCTTGTGGTGCGCTGCAATATTGATAATTTCAGCGTTTTACCTTTATTTACAAAGGTCCGGCTTCCCTCGGGTTGTTTGTTTGTTGCATTGCACAATACCAGTTTAGGTACTTGCCACCTTGACCGCAAGCGGCATTTCATTTTGTTTCAAGTATTCCGTCACGGACGGGACGGGGTCCGCCACGACCCGCAAGGAGGGCGCGTCCTGCCTGCCCCGAGCGGTAGAATGACGGGCTTCGCCGCACACCGTACCGATCCATGTCCCAGCTTCTCGACAACCTCAATCCCGAACAGCTTGCCGCGGTAACCCTGTCGCCCCAGCACGCCCTGATTCTCGCCGGCGCCGGTTCCGGCAAGACCCGGGTGCTGACCACGCGGATTGCCTGGCTGATCCAGAGCGGCTTTTGCAGCCCCCAGGGCATCCTCGCGGTAACCTTTACCAATAAGGCCGCCAAAGAGATGGTGACGCGCCTGTCGGCGATGTTTCCGATCAACACGCGGGGCATGTGGATTGGTACCTTCCACGGACTGTGCAACCGCTTCCTGCGCGCCGATCACCGGGATGCCGGCTTGCCACAGCTGTTCCAGATTCTGGATTCGGGCGATCAGCTTTCGTCCATCAAGCGTTTGTTGAAGACGCTCAATGTGGATGATGAAAAGTTTCCGCCACGAGAGCTGCAGCAGTTTATCAACGGCAAGAAAGAGGCGGGCTTGAGGCCTGCTGCCGTCGAGGCCTGGGATGACTTCACGAAGCGCCGGGTCGAGCTTTACATGGAGTATGAAGCACAGTGCCAGCGCGAGGCAGTTGTGGATTTCCCTGAATTGCTGCTGCGCAGCTATGAATTACTCGAACGCAACGAGCCGATCCGCCGGCATTACCAGGCGCGTTTTCGCCACATTCTGGTGGATGAGTTCCAGGATACGAACGTGCTGCAGTACCGCTGGCTGAGCCTGCTGGCCGACGGCGGCCGCGAGGGCGGGGCGAGCCTGTTCTGCGTGGGCGACGACGACCAGTCGATCTACGGCTTTCGCGGCGCGGAGATCGGCAACATGCGCGACTTCGAGCGCGACTTCAAAGTGAGCAGCGTGATCCGCCTGGAGCAGAACTACCGCTCCCACGGCAACATCCTGGATGCCGCCAACGCGCTGATCGCCCGCAACAGCAAGCGTCTCGGCAAAAACCTGTGGACCGACCGGGGCGCCGGCGAGCCGGTGCGCATTTATGAAGCCTTCACCGACTCGGACGAGGCGCGGTGGATCGTCGAGGAAATCCAGTCGCTGGTGCGTGACGGCATGAGCCGTTCCGACATCGCGCTGCTGTACCGCTCCAACGCCCAGTCGCGGGTGCTCGAACACCAGTTGTTCTCGAGCGGTGTGGCGTATCGGGTGTATGGCGGGTTGCGCTTTTTCGAGCGCCAGGAAGTGAAGCACGCGCTGGCCTACCTGCGCCTGATCAACAACCCGGACGACGACACGGCCTTCAACCGCGTGGTGAACTTTCCGACCCGCGGCATCGGCGCCCGTTCGCTCGAAACCCTGCAGGACGCGGCGCGCACCTTCAACACGCCGCTCTATCAAACGGTGCCGCACCTGACCGGCAAGCCGGGCACGGCGCTGGGGCAGTTCGTCGGCCTGATCGAGCGTCTGCGCCAGGAAACGGCCAACCTGCCGCTGCACGAAATCGTCGAGCACGTCATTGAGCGCTCTGGCCTGAGCGCCCATTACAAGGCCGAGAAAGAGGGCCAGGAGCGCCTTGAAAACCTGGCCGAACTGATCAACGCTGCGGCCAATTTCAGCGCCGAAGCGGGCGCCGCCTACGAGGCCGAGGAGGGCGCGGTGGACGGTTCGGCGCTGGCGGGTTTTCTCGCCCACGCGTCGCTCGAAGCCGGCGACCACCAGGCCGACGCGGGTTCCGAGGCGGTGCAGCTGATGACCGTGCATGCGGCCAAGGGGCTGGAGTTCGACGCGGTGTTCCTGTCGGGGCTGGAGGAAGGGCTTTTTCCCCATGAAAACAGCATTCTCGAATCCGACGGGCTGGAGGAGGAGCGGCGCCTGATGTACGTGGCGATGACCCGCGCGCGGCAGCGGCTCTACATCAGCTTTACCCAGAGCCGCATGCTCCACGGCCAGGTGCGCTACAACCTGCGTTCGCGCTTCCTGGAGGAAATCCCCGAGGGGCTGACCAAGTGGCTCACCCCGCCCAGCCCGCGCCGCAGTTTTGTATCGGAGCCGTCGACGCGCTACTACAACCCGGGCGCCGCCAAGCCTGCCATGGCCAGCATGCCGCCGCCCCCGCCGATGAAATCCCGCGACCTGGGCGGCCTCTCGATCGGCCAGAGCGTGCAGCACGCCCGCTTTGGCGACGGCGTGATCGTTGCGGCCGAGGGGAGCGGCAACGATGCACGGGTACAGGTGAAGTTTGAAACCGCTGGCGCCAAGTGGCTGATGCTGGCGGTGGCCAAGCTCACGCCGGTTGGCTGAGCCGCGCCGCCTTCCTGCGGGTCGGGTTTCAGCCCGACTGCGCGGGGGTGTTTCAGCTCTGGCGCAGTTCGGCGTGCAGCGCGGTGAATTCCTGGGCCAGCTTGTGCTTGGGGTCGAGGTGGATCATCGGCTTGGCCTGTTCGTGGCTTTCGCGAATCCTGATCGAGCTTGAAAGATACGTCTTGAAAACCGGCAGGCCTTCGGCAATGAGTTCCTGGACCAGTTTTTGCGGCAGGCTGGCGCGGGGCTGAAACTGGTTGACGACGATGCCTTCGACTTCCAGGTCGCGGTTGTGGTCGGCCCGGATCTCCTGCACGTTCTCCATCAGCGCATACAGCGCGCGGCGCGAGAAGTCGTCGCAGTCGAAGGGAATCAGGCACAGCTGGGTGGCGATCAGCGCCGAGCGGGTGTAGAAGTTGAGCGCCGGCGGGGTGTCGATGAAGATGGCGTCGAAGTCCTCTTCCAGTTCATCCAGCGCGTCGCGCAGCTTGAAGATCTTGTAGCGCGATTCCAGCTTGCCCTGCAGCTCTTCCAGATTGGGGTGCGAGGGCATGATCGACAGCCCGGGGAAGGGCGTGGCGTGCACGAACTCGGCGGTCTTCTTGGGATTGAAGTTGAAGGACAGGGTCTGGTTGAAGAAGCCGGCCAGGGTGTCTTCCACGTTGTCGGCCGCGTCGCCCATCAGGTAGTGGGTGGAGTTGCCCTGCGGGTCGAGGTCTACCACCAGCGTGCGCAGGCCCTGGTGGGCACTGATCGCCGCCAGGTTGCAGGTAATGGTGGATTTGCCCACGCCGCCCTTCTGGTTGAACACCACGCGTCGCATCTTTTGTCCCCTGTTTGTGTCATGCATGTCGGAATGCGCGCGATTGTGCCACGCATTGGGCTGTCATCCGTAATTGCCGAGGGTGCGCAAACGCCGTGGGTCGGGTAAACTCTTATTCAAATAACACGAAGTCTTCGCTGCCTCCTCCCGGTGGCGAAACTCCGGTCATGCGAAGCACAGGGTTAGTCGCATGGCCGTCATACAAGGCACATGCCCGCTTCCGGGCATCCAGGAAAATTTCAGGCTTCAGGCACAGATCATCGCTCATCCCCTTGCCATCGGCCCTCCGGCCGGTTCCAGGGCGACGTGCGTTTCAGCCGTTTTGAGAGAAGAGAGAACATGGACAAGGATTTCATCGCCGCCGCCCTCGACTATCACCGCAGCCCCACACGCGGCAAGATTTCGGTGGTTCCGACCAAGGGTTTGACCAATCAGCGCGATCTGGCGCTGGCCTACTCGCCCGGCGTGGCTGCGGCTTGTGACGCGATCGTGGCCAATCCGGCCGACGCGCAGGAATACACCTCCCGCGGCAACCTGGTGGCGGTTATCACCAACGGCACTGCGGTGCTCGGCCTCGGCAACATCGGCCCGCTGGCTTCCAAGCCGGTGATGGAAGGCAAGGCCTGCCTGTTCAAGAAGTTCGCCAACATCGACGTCTTCGACATCGAGCTGGCCGAGAACGACCCGGACAAGCTGATCGACATGATCGCCGCCCTCGAGCCGACCCTCGGTGGCGTGAACCTCGAGGACATCAAGGCCCCCGAGTGCTTCTACATCGAGAAGAAGCTGCGCGAGCGCATGAACATTCCGGTCTTCCACGACGACCAGCACGGCACCGCCATCATCTCTGCCGCTGCCATGCTCAACGGCCTGAAGGTCGTCGGCAAGGACATCGCCAAGGTCAAGGTCGTGGTGTCGGGCGCCGGCGCTGCCGCCATTGCCTGCCTCGAGCTGTGGTGCAGCCTCGGCATCAGCCGCGAAAACGTTTTCGTGTGCGATTCCAAGGGTGTGATCTACGCCGGCCGTGAAGAAAACATGGAGCCGACCAAGGCGCGCTACGCCCAGAAGACCGATTGCCGCACCCTGGCTGACGCCATGGTCGGCGCCGACGTGTTCCTCGGTCTGTCGGCTGCCGGTGTGGTCAAGCAGGACATGGTCAAGAGCATGGCCGCCAATCCGCTGGTTTTCGCGCTGGCCAACCCGACCCCGGAAATCATGCCGGAGCTGGTCAAGGAAGTGCGCGCCGACGCGATCATCGCCACCGGCCGTTCGGACTATCCGAACCAGGTGAATAACGTGCTGTGCTTCCCGTTCATCTTCCGTGGCGCGCTCGACGTGGGCGCCACCAAGATCAACGAAGAGATGAAGCTGGCCTGCGTGAAGGCCATCGCCGAACTGGCCGAAGCCGAGCAGTCCGACGTGGTGGCCCAGGCCTACGGCGGCGCCGATCTGTCCTTCGGCCCGAACTACCTGATCCCGAAGCCCTTCGACCCGCGCCTGATCGTCAAGATCGCCCCGGCCGTGGCCCAGGCTGCCATCGATTCCGGCGTGGCAACCCGCCCGATCGACATGGACGCCTACGTCCAGAGCCTCAACGAGTTCGTGTACCAGTCCGGCATCATCATGAAGCCGGTGTTCACCAAGGCCAAGGCCATTCCGGCGGACAAGAAGCGCGTGCTTTACGCGGAAGGCGAGAGCGAGCGCGTGCTGCGTGCGGTGCGCGCCGTGGTCGACGAAAAGCTGGCCCGTCCGATCCTCATCGGTCGCCCGGCAGTGATCGACATGCGCATCGAGAAGTTCGGCCTCAACCTGGTGGCCGGCCGCGATTTCGATGTGGTGAACACCGAGTCCGACAGCCGTTACCGCGAGCTGTCGCAGGAGTACTACCGCCTGATGGGTCGTGATGGCGTGACGCCGGACTCCGCCCGCGAGGCAATGCGCAGCGACACCACCCTGATCGGCTGCATGCTGCTGCGTCGCGGCGACGCCGATGCGCTGATCTGCGGCACCACCGGTTCCTACGACAGCCACTTCCGTCACGTGCAGAACCTCATCGGCCTGAAGCGCGGCGCCACGCTGTATGCCGCGATGAACGTGCTGCTGCTGCCCCAGCGCATTCTGGCGATCACCGACACCTACGTGAACGAGCTGCCGACCGCCGAGGAAACCGCCGAAATCGCCCTGATGGCGGCCGAAGAGATGAAGCGTTTCGGCATCGAGCCGAAGCTTGCGCTGCTGTCGCATTCCAACTTTGGCAGCGCCCGCAGCACGTCTTCCACCAAGATGCGCGAAGCCCGCGACATCCTGCGCCTGAAGGCGCCGGACCTGCAGTGCGACGGTGAAATGCACGGTGACTCGGCCCTGTCGGCCGAGATCCGCGAGCACCTGCACCCGGATTCGACCCTCAGCGGCGAAGCCAACCTGCTGGTCATGCCCAACCTCGATGCGGCCAACATTGCTTTCAACCTGCTCAAGGTTGCCAGCGGTGACGGCGTCTCCGTCGGCCCGATCCTCCTCGGACCGGCCCGCGCGGTGCACATCCTGACCCCGTCCGCCTCCGTGCGCCGGCTGGTCAACATCACCGCCCTGGCGGTGGTGGATGCCCTCGAGCAACGCGAGGAACTGCCGGTCTGATAGACCGCTTGATCGGACTGAAGTCTTCGGACTTCAGTCCGACGCTTCGCCTCATTCCCTCCGGTACAATCGTCGCCTGATCGATGACCGCGAGGTGTTGCATGTCCCGTCTGATCCGCTTTGAACGTACCGGTGGCCCCGAAGTCCTGCAATGGGTCGAGGCCGAGGTGCCTGCCCCCGCTGCCGGCGAGGCGCGCATCCGCCATCATGCGGTCGGCCTCAATTACATCGATACCTATCATCGCTCCGGGCTCTACCCGGTGCCGCTGCCTTCCGGAATCGGCCTTGAAGCGGCCGGTGTGGTCGAGGCGGTGGGCGAGGGTGTGCCCGATCTGCTTCCCGGCGACCGGGTAGCCTATGCCGGTGGCCCGCTGGGCGCCTATTCCGAACTCCGCAACATTCCCGCCGACCGGCTGGTCAAGCTGCCGGATGCGCTGTCCTTCGAGCAGGGCGCGGCGATGATGCTGCAGGGCCTTACCGCCCAGTACCTGCTGCGCCGCACCTACCGCGTTCAGCCCGGCGACACCATCCTGATTCACGCCGCTGCCGGCGGTGTCGGCCTGATTGTCTGCCAGTGGGCCAAGGCCCTCGGGGCAACGGTGATCGGTACCGTGGGTTCCGACGAGAAGGCCGAACTGGCCCGTCAGCACGGCTGCGACCACACCATTGTGTACACCCGCGAGACGGTTTCCACGCGGGTGCGTGAAATTACCGGCGGCGAAGGGGTGGCGGTGGTTTACGATTCCATCGGCAAGGACACTTTCATGGATTCCCTCGCGTGCCTGCGCCCGCTGGGCATGATGGTGACTTTTGGCAACGCCTCCGGCCCGGTGGCGCCCTTCGATCCGGGCCTGCTCGGCAAGATGGGTTCCCTGTTTCTGACCCGCCCGAGCCTGTTCGCCTATTCTGCTCGTCGCGCCGATCTGCTGGCCATGGCGGAGGAGCTTTTTTCTGTGGTGGTGTCCGGCCAGGTACGCCTTTCCATTAACCAGCGTTATCCGCTGCAAGACGCAGCCACGGCCCACCGTGAGCTCGAAGCGCGGCGGACGACAGGTTCGACCATACTGATTCCGTGAAGATGAACGTCTCGATCCTGCGCCCGTGCCTGCTGGCCGTGGCGCTCACTCTCTCCCTCGCCGGGGCCGTTGTGGCGGCCCCGCCCGCTGTGCCGCCCGCTTTTGTGCTGACGCCGGTGCAATCGGCTTTCCTGCAGGCGGAAACCCGCCGCATCGAGGAGACTTTTGTCCAGAAGGTGATGAGTATTGCCGGGGCCAGCCGCGAGCAGGTCATTCGGGCGATTCCGGCCAAGGGGCGCCTGACCGACCGGCTGCCGCGCATCTACAGTTCGCTGGAGCGGGATCTGAAGGAGCCCCTGAGCGACGAGCAGAAGGCGCTGGTTTTTGCGGCTGACGAAGAGCGCAAGCAGGCCCTCAAGGACCTGCCGGCCCAGGCCGCGGCCAAATAGGAAGGCGCTTCAGAACAACTCGATATCGCTGTCCGGCTGTTCGCGGGTGGCGATTTTTCCTTCGGTGACCAGCTTTTCGTAGCAGGCCAGCTGGTTGCGACCGGCTTCCTTGGCCACGTAAAGCGCGTCGTCGGCGCGTCCGACGATGTCGGGAATCGTGTCCTGGGCGTCGATGCAGGTGTAGCCGATGCTCACCGTGACCTGGCCAACCTGGGGGAAGGGGTAGTTTTCCACCGCGATCCGGAAGCGTTCCAGGGCGATGCTCACTTCCTCGTCCGCCACGGCGCGCAGGATGATCACGAACTCCTCGCCACCAAAGCGGAACAGCCGGTCCTGGTGGCGGAAGCTGTCGCGCATGATGCGGGCCAGCAGAAGCAGCACTTCGTCGCCGTACAGGTGACCGAACTGGTCATTGACACGCTTGAAGTGGTCCACGTCGACGACGGCCAGCCAGTGGCTGCCTTCGTCCTGCTGGCGGCGCCGGCGGGGCGCTGTCGTGGCTTCGGTTTCGGCAGGGGCGACCGCGGTGAGGCCGGCGAGGATCTTGGCGAGGTTTTCGTCGAAGGTCTTGCGGTTGAGCATCCCGGTGAGGGTGTCCCGCTCGCTGTAGTCCAGCAGGCTCAGGTAGTTGCGGTACAGGCCCAGGAAGCCTTCGGCCGTGCCGAGGTCTTCTTCGGTGAGCGGGGCGCTGCACGTGACTTCGAGGACGCCGAGCACGCGCCGGTCCACGCTGATCGGGAAGCAATGGACGTATTCGTTGCGCTCGATGGCGTGGCGCAGCACGATATGGCTCTCTTCGACACAGGCAACCATCTCGGGGCGGGCGTGCAGCGGCACGGCTTCGCCGCCTTCGTCGAACTCCGACTGCACGTAGCGCACCCCATCCTGGCCCACGTGGGTGACCCGCGCCAGATAGTGGTCGTCGCCATGCATGATGGTCTTGTACAGATTGACTTCCCGGGCCTTCACCAGTTCGAACAGGGCTGAGGCGACTCCGAGCTCCAGCAGGGTGCGATCCCGGTGCTGGGTGATGGATTCGACGTGTTTGAGGACGTGGATCATGGTGTCCCGGTAAGGTCTGTGTGAGGGCGCATTTTAGCGCAGACCTGTTTCTTCCTGTGTCGGTACAGGCAGTGTAACCCGCAATCCTTCACGAACCGCCGCCGCGCCGTGCCTGGCCCCCTGCGTATAATCGGCGGCATTCCCTGTCGATGCCGCACCCCCGTCTTGAACTACGATACTTTCATCAATCTGCTGTTCTCCCGTGTCAAAAGGGCCGACGTTACGCTGGCCCTGGTTGTGCTCAACGCGGTCATCTTCGCGCTGCTCGCCGCGATGGCCATGAGCCCGATGCAGATCCCGTCCGAGCTGCTGATCCGTTTCGGGGGCAATTTTGCGCCGCTGGTCCAGAAGGGGCAGGAGTGGCGCTTGTTCACTGCGCTGTTCCTGCATGGCGGGCTGCTCCATGTGGGGCTCAACATGTTTGCGCTGTACCAGGCCGGGCAGGTGGTTGAGCGTCTTTTCGGGCGGGCCGGTTTTGCGGTGATCTACCTGGGGGCCGGCCTGGTCGGCAATCTGGCCAGCCTGTGGTGGCGGCAGGGGCCGGTGAGCGTGGGGGCCTCGGGGGCCATTTTCGGCGTGTACGGTGCGCTGCTGGCTTACCTGATGCTGCAGCGGGGCTCGGTGCCGGGGGAGGTGTTCCGCGAGATGCGTTCGGGCACCCTGGGTTTCATCGGTTATTCCTTGTTTGCCGGTTTTTCGCTGCCGGGTATCGATAATGCGGCCCACCTGGGCGGCCTCGCCGGGGGGCTGTTGCTGGGGGCTGCCTTTGCCGAGCCGGTGATTGCGTCCCGGCCGGTGCGCTGGCTTTCCCTGCGTGCCATCGGCGGCGTGCTGCTTACGCTGGCCCTCGGTTTCGGGCTGTGGCAGAAGACGCCGGAGGTGCTGCGCAGCTTCGAGATCGACAGCGCCTACCAGCAGACGCTCCAGCGTTTTTCCACCGAGGAGCAGGAGTTGCTGCACGATCAGGCGGAGCTGATGGAGCGCCTGCGCCTGCGCCGGATTACCGAGGCCGCCGCCCTCGACACCCTGGAGCACGACTTCATCCCCCGCTGGGATCAGCAGATAACCCACCTGTCGTGGCGCAAGGCGCCCGAGGCGGTCGAGTGGCAGCGTGGCGAGCTGGTTCATTACGCGACGACCCGCCGGGACGCCCTCAAAGCCCTGGCCCAGGCCCTGGAGACGCGCCAGGCCGTATGGATCGAACGCTCCCGTTCGCTGCAGGTGCAGGCCGACAACATCCTGCTGCAGATGCGCCTGCGCAAATCCATGGAGTCGGCCAACCGCTAGTCAGCGCGGGAATCGGAGAGCGCCATGGACTTTCTTCAGAACATGCTGCTGATTGCGCTGCTGGTGGCCATCAGTGCCTTTTTCTCGGTGTCCGAGATTTCGGTCGCGGCTTCGCGCAAGGCGCGCCTGTCGGTGCTGGCCGACGAGGGCAACGGGGCGGCGGTCCGGGTGCTGGCCTTGCAGGCCCAGCCGGGCCCTTTCTTCACGCTGGTGCAGATCGGCCTCAATGCGGTGGCGATCATGGGCGGCATCGTCGGCGAGGGTGCCTTTTCGCCCTGGCTGGCCGGGGTGCTGCAGCCGCTGGTGCCGGCCCGGCACCTGGATACGGCGGCTTTCGTGCTGTCCTTCACGCTGGTCACCTCGCTGTTCATCCTGTTTGCCGACCTGATGCCCAAGCGCCTCGGCATGGCGGCGCCGGAGCGCATGGCGATGGCGGTGGCCGGGCCGATGGGCTTCCTGATCCGCTGGCTGCGCCCGCTCTTGTGGCTCTACAACGAAACCGCCAACCTGCTGTTCCGCCTGCTGGGTTTGCCCACCGCCCGCAATGACACGGTGACGCCGGACGAGATCATCGCCATGGTGGAGGCCGGAGCGCTGACCGGCGGTTTTGCCGAGCAGGAGCACGCGTTGATCGAGAACGTCTTCGGACTGGACACCCGCAGTGCCCCGTCGGCCATGACGACCCGCGAAAGCGTGGTGTTCTTCACGCTGCAGGAGAGCGAGGAGAGCATCCGCCAGAAGATCACCACCCGGCCCTTCAACCGCTTTCCGGTGTGCGACGGGGCCATCGACACGGTGGTCGGCTACGTGGATGCAAAAGACTTGCTCAACCGGGTGCTGGCGGGCCAGTCCCTGTCGATGAAGGCCGACGCGCCGATCAACCCGCTGCTGGCCCTGCCCGACACGCTGACGCTGGGCGAAGTGCTGGAGCGCTTCCGCGAGGCGCGCGAGGACTTCGCAGTGATCATCAACGAGTACGCGCTGGTGGTGGGGGTAATCACCCTCAACGACATCATCCGCGCGCTGGTCGGCGACGATGTGGAACAGGTGGAAGAAGAGCAGATTCTCCGCCGCGACGAGCGCAGCTGGCTGGTCGATGGCGCCACCACCGCGACCGACGTGATGCGCGTGCTGGAAATTGACGACGGCAGCGGCAACGAGCATTACGAGACCATCGCCGGTTTCATGATGTATCACCTGCGCAAGATCCCCCGGCGCACCGACCGGGTGGAGTTTGGTGGCTACCGTTTCGAGGTGATGGACGTGGACAACCACCGCATCGACCAGTTGCTGGTCACCCGCCTCGACGCGCCGGACGGAGAAATCTCCGCCGATGGGTGAAACCACCATCGGCGGGCGGTAAAATTGCGGGATGTCTGAATCCCACGCCCCCCGTTTCATCCACCTGCGACTCCATTCCGAGTATTCGATCTCCGACGGGATCGTGCAGGTGGACAGTGCCATCGCCCGTGCTGCCGCCGACGGCATGCCGGCCCTCGGCATTTCCGATCTGGCCAACCTGTTCGGGATGGTCAAGTTCTACAAGGGCGCCC
>JAOAUC010000082.1 GCA_030157785.1 Zoogloea oleivorans | reverse complement strand
TGACGCTGAGGGTGTCGCCTTCCGGGTCGGTGTCGTTGCCGAGCACGGCGAACTTGACCGGCGTGTCTTCGGTAGCGGCGACGATGTCAGGGTTGGCTTCCGGGGCCGTGTTGGCGCCGGCTATGGTGATTGCCAGTTCGGCCGTGGCATTGCCGCCGTGACCATCGGAAATCGTGTAGCTGAAGCTGTCCTTCAGGGTGGCGCCGGGGGCCAGGGCAATTACGCTGGCGTTGCTCACGTCCTGGATGTAGCTGTACTGACCGTTGGCTTCGATGGTCAGGGTGCCGTAGATGCCCGCGATGACGGTGGCGCCGCTGACCGGGTCGCCGCCCACGCTGATGACTTCAAGTGTGTCGCCATCGAGGTCGGTGTCGAGACCGGCCGGGTTGGTGAGAACGTTGCCGGTGGCGGGGGTGGTGTCGGTCTTGGCGAGGCCGTTGGCGTCGTTGGCGGCCAGCGGGTCGTCATTGACCGGGGCGACGTTGATGGTGGCGGTTGCCGTAGCGGTGCCGCCATGGCCGTCGTCGATGGTGTAAGTGACGGTGACCGGGCCATTGACGTTGGCAGCGGGCGTGAAGGTGAGGCTGCCGTCCGGATTGACAGTGACCGTGCCTTTGGCCGGATCGACCGTTGCGCCGGTGACGGTGAGCACGTCGCCGCTGTCCGGGTCGGTGTCGTTGCCGAGGACGTTGAAGGTGACGGGCTTGTCTTCATCCGTGGCGGCGACGTCCGGTGTGGCGATGGGGCCGTCGTTGGTGCCGATGATGTTCACCCTGACGGTGGTTTCGGTGCCGTCGATGCTCTTGACGGTGAAGGTTTCGAGCTTGCTCTCGCCTTCTTTCAGGGCCTGGACTTCGGGTTTGTTGTTGTCGAGGGTGTAAGTCCAGGCGCCAGCGGCGTTTACGCCGAAGCTGCCGTAGGTACCGGGGACGCTGGCTTGCGGCTGGAAGGCGGCCTGGCCGGCATCCGGGTCGACGATGCTGAGGGTGCCGGCGGTGCTGGTCTGGGCTGGGGTGTCTTCCTTGACGCTGCCTTCACCGGTGCCGAGCACGGCGACGTCGGCCACCGGGGCGATGTTGATGGTGGCGGTGGAGGTGGAAGCGCCGCCGTGGCCATCGGAGATGGTGTAAGTGACGACGACCGGGCCATTGACGTTGGCCGCCGGGGTGAAGGTGAGGCTGCCGTCCGGGTTGACGGTGACCGTGCCCTTGGCAGGATCGACGCTGGCGCCGGTGACGCTGAGCGTGTCGCCTTCCGGGTCGGTGTCGTTGCCGAGCACGTTGAAGGTGACGGGCTTGTCTTCATCCGTGGCGGCGACGTCCGGCGTGGCGATGGGGCCGTCGTTGGTGCCGTTGATGGTGACGGTGACCGCGGACGGGGTGCCGTCGATGCTCTGCACCGGGAAGCGCTCGCTCAGGGTTTCGCCGAGGGTGAGCTTCTGCACATCCGGGTTGGCGTTGTCGAGGGCGTAGGTCCAGTTGCCGGCCGTGTCGAGGGTGAAGGTGCCGTAGCTGCCGGCGACGCTGGTCTGCGGCCGGAAGCCGGCTTCGCCCGCGTCGGCGTCGGTGACGGTCAGCACGCCGCCGGTGCCGAGGACCGTGTCTTCGGTGACGTTGCCACTGTCCGGCGTGATGATGGCCGGGTCGTTGGTGCCGACCACGGTGATGGTTATGGTGCTGGTGGTGCCGTCGGACAGGGTGACCGGGAAGGTCTCGGTGCGGGTCTGGCCCTCGCCAAGGCTTTGTACGACGCTGGCCGGGTTGTCGAGGGTGTAGGTCCAGCTGCCGTTCGGGCTGAGGGTGAGGCTGCCGTAGGTGCCCGGGGTGGCGGGCTGCGCAACGAAACTGGCGCCACCGCTGGCGGTCAGGGTGCCGCTGGTGGAAATCGGGCTGTCTTCCTTGACGATGCCGAGGCCGGGGGCGCCGATGGTTTCGTTCTGGCCAAGAATGGTGACGACGACGGTGCTCTCGGTGCCGTCGATGCTCTTGACGGTGAAGGTTTCGCTGCGGGAGTCGCCTTCGGCGAGGCCCTGGACCAGGGGGTTGCCGTTGTCGAGGGTGTAGGTCCAGTGGCCGCTGGTGTCGATGGAGAAGCTGCCGAAGGTGCCGGGTACGCCGGTCTGGACCTGGAAGCCCGCTTCGCCGGCATCCGGATCGGTGACGGTGAGGGTGCCGGTGGCCAGGAGGGTGGTGTCTTCCTGGGTGAGGCCGGCGCCGGTGCTGATGGTGGCCGGGTCATTCACCGGGGCAACGTTGATGATGGCGGTGGCGGACGACGAGGTGCCGTGGCCATCGGTGATGGTGTAGGTGACGGTGACCGGGCCATTGACGTTGGTGGCCGGGGTGAATGTCAGGCTGCCGTCGGCGTTGACGACGACCGCGCCCTTGGCCGGATCGACGCTGGCGCCGGTAACGGTGAGCGGATCGCCGTCCACGTCGGTGTCGTTGCCGAGGACGTTGAAGGTGACGGGCTGCTCTTCGTTGGTGCTGGCGGTATCGGCGACGGCCTTCGGGGCGTCGTTGGTGCCGATGATGTTCACCGTGACGGCGGTTTCGGTGCCGTCGATGCTCTTGACGGCGAAGGTTTCTACCTTGCTCTCGCCTTCTTTCAGGGCCTGGACTTCAGGCTTGCTGTTGTCGAGGGTGTAGGTCCAGGCGCCGGTGCTGGCCACGCTGAAGTTGCCGTAGGTGCCCGCAACATTGGCGGCCGGCTGGAAGGCGGCTTCGCCGGCGTCCGGATCGGTGATCGTCAGGGTGCCGGAGGCGCTGGTCTGGGCCGGGGTGTCTTCCTTGACGGTGCCGGCACCGCTGCCGAGGGTGGCGGCGTCGGCCACCGGGGCGATGTTGATGATGGCAGTGGCGGTGGACGTGCCGCCCTTGCCATCGTCAATGGTGTAGGTGACGGTAACCGGGCCATTGACGTTGGCCGCCGGGGTGAAGGTGAGGCTGCCGTCCGGGTTGACGGTGACCGTGCCTTTGGCCGGATCGACGCTGGCGCTGGTGACGGTGAGGGGGTCGCCTTCGACATCGGTGTCGTTGCCGAGGACGTTGAAGGTGACAGGCTGTTCTTCGTTGGTGCTGGCCGTGTCGGCGACGGCGACGGGGGGATCATTCACGGCCCCGACGTTGATCGTCACGGTGGCAGTGGAGGTGCCGCCCTTGCCGTCGCTGATGGTGTAAGTGACGGTGTCGGGGCCGTTGAAGTCGGGGTTGGGGACGTAGTGCAGGCTGCCATCCGGATTGACGGTGACCTGGCCGTTCTGGGCCGTGGCGCCGGTAACGACGAGCGGGTCGTTGTTCGGATCGGTGTCGTTGGCGAGGACGTTGACGTTGACCGGTTGGTCTTCGGTGCCCTGCACGGTGCCGTCATTGGTGGCTACCGGGGGATCGTTCACTGCAAGGGTGGTCGGGATGGCCGTGGCCGAGGCGACCGGCAGGAAGTCGATGCCGTTGGTGCTGCTGCTGTAATTGAAAGCGAGGGGCGTTACGTCTTCGAGGATGCGGACCAGGCGCACGAAATCGTGGGTCTGGTCGCCGACGCCGCCACCGGCCAGGCCGGCTGCCGTGTCGTCGAGATCGGCGAACGGGTCCTTGCCGGCATTCAGGGCCTGGATGACCTTGTCGGCTTCGGCGCCCTGGCTGGAGGAAATGACGTTTTCGCTGCGCTCGGGGGTGGCGGTGGCGAAGAGTTCATCGTTCAGCAGCAGTTGGCGGTCAGGGCCGATGCTGAGCTTGGCGCCGGTGGGCAGCTCAAGCTCGACGACGGCGCCGGCCTTGGTAATGATCTCCTGTCCCTCGACGACCACGTCACCCGGCTTGATGGTGCTGAGCTTGCCGCTGGCATCCCGCACATAGGCCTCCCCCTGCACGAAAACGACGGTGCCTTTGGCTGCGGCGTTGGTGGTGGCGTTCAGGGGGGCAGAAGGGGTGGCCATGATGGTCTCCGGAGACGGGTTTTTCAGATGGAGTTGAATCTACGGCAGGGGGCAAGGCGCCGCTATTGTCCACAAGGACAAGGTGCGTGACGGATGCCACGCGCGCCCGCCGGATCAGCGGACGCCGTGCACCCGAAGGGCGAGCTGCAGGCGGTCGGCGACCTGCAGCTTTTCGAAAACGGCCTTGAGGTGGGCCTTGACGGTGCGCTCGGTGATGCCAAGGGCGTCGGCGATGGCGAGGTTGCTTTCGCCAACGGCTGCGTGGTGGGCAACCTCGCGTTCCCGCTCGGTGAGCGGTGCGGCCCAGTCGGCCAGGCCGGCCCGCGGCAGACGGGTGTCCACCAGACGCAGCAGGCGCGAGAGCAGGGCGCGGCCGACCCACAGCTCGCCGCTGTCGATCACCTCCAGCGCCTGGCGCAGGGTGTCGAGGGGGGCATGGCTGTGGCAGTAGCCGCTGGCCCCGGCATTGAGAACGGCAAGCCCTTCGTCGTCCTCCGGCCGCGATGAGGCGGCGAGGATGGCGAGGCCGGCTGCATTGTGCCGCCAGGCTGGCTCAGTCCACATGGGGGGGGCGCCTGCAGGGTGAGTGCCCAGGTCCACGACGACCAGTCGATGGCGGGCCTTGCGCCAGGTGTCGAGGGCTTCGATTTCGCGGGCCCGGATGACGGTGGGGGCAAGGGCTTGCCAGCGTTCGGCGAGCAAGTCGTCTGTGGTCAGGATCAGGAGGGGTTCCGGAGTGCTCATGGACGTTCGTGTAGGCGTTTTTTCAACGCTCGGTGAGCGCGGTGGCCTTGGCGCGCAGGACGGGTTTCATCATGTAGCTGAGGAGGGATTTCTTGCCGGTGAGGATGTCCACCTCGGCAACCATGCCGGGGATGATCGGCATGGCCGCATCGCCGATGGTGGCGCGCTTGGTGCGCACCCGCACGATGTAGAAGGCGTTGCCCTTTTCATCGGTGATGGTGTCGGCGCCGATTTGCTCGAGGGTGGCTTCGAGGCCGCCATAGATGGAGAAGTCGTAGGCGGTAAATTTCACCAGGGCCGGCTGGCCGGGGCGCAGGAAGCCGATGTCCTTGGGCTGGACGCGGGCTTCGAGCATGAGGGCGTCGTCGCTCGGTACGATCTCGATGATCTCCTTGCCGGGCTGGACCACGCCACCTACGGTATTGGCGAAAAGCTGCTTCACGGTGCCGTTCATCGGTGCGCGAATTTCGGCCTGCTTGACCCGGTCGGCGAGGCCTTCGCTGCCGGCAGACAGGGCGGAGAGCTTGGCGTTGGTTTCGGAAAGTTCGCTGCGGGCCTGGTTGCGCATGGTCAGCTCGACTTCCTCGATCTTGCGCTGGGCCTCCGAGATGGCAGCCTGGATGCGCGGGATCTGGGCGCCCGAGGCATCCCGTTCGCCCCGGTAACGGGCCACATCCCGTTCCAGGCGCAGGAGCTCCACTTCCGACACAGCACCGGTCTTGGCGAGGGGGCGGGTTACTTCGAGTTCGCGGGCGGTGAGGCTGTAGCTTTGCGTGGCCTGCTCGCGCTTGGCGATCAGCTCATTGAGCTCGTTGCGGCGCTGGGACAGTTGCTGGGTGGCCACGCCGACCGTGGCGTTCAGTTCCATGCGCTTGTTTTCATACGCACTGCGCTCCTGTTCGACCAGGTCCGGCGCTTCCTTGATCAGTTCAGGCGGGGGCACAAAGGCCTTGCCGTTGGCCACGGCGGTGAGGCGGGCGGCCTTGGCAAGAAGAGCGATGTACTGGGCACGGTTTTCGCGCAGGGAGGAAACGAAACGGGTCGGGTCTACCTTAAGAAGGAGCTGGCCTGTTTTGACCTGCTGGCCTTCCTTGACGAGAATTTCCGAAACGATGCCGCCGTCGAGGCTCTGCATTACCTGCACCTGGCGGGACGGGATGACCTTGCCTTCGCCGCGAGTCACTTCGTCGAGTTGGGCGAAGGAGGCCCACACCAGCAGGACGATGACGGCAATGAAGGTGGACCACACGGCGATGCGGCTGCCACGCAGTTTCTGCTCGGCCATGGCCCATTCGGCATCGGCCATATAGTCGGCGTCGTCGTGGATTTCGCGCTTTTCTGCACCGTCGAGAACACGGTCGAAGGTGCGCGAGGCGCGTTGATAGACGGCGTGGTAAGCGGGCTGAAAAATGGCCAGGAGGCGGTTCAGGAGTGCTTTCATGATGTTCACCCGGCCCGTCCGATACGACCCTGCTGGAGGGCTTCCACTACCTGGGCCTTGGGCCCGTCGGCGACGATCCGGCCCTGGTCGAGGACGATCAGGCGGTCCACCAGATCAAGCAGCGAGGTCCGGTGGGTGACGAGGATGATGGTCTTGGTGGTGGCAAAGCGACGCAGGCGCTGCTTGAGGCCTTCCTCACTCTGGTGGTCCATGCTGCTCGACGGCTCATCGAGCAGCAGGATGGGTGGGTCGTTGAGCATGGCGCGGGCTATGGCCACGGCCTGACGCTGGCCGCCGGAGAGGGATTCGCCGCGTTCTCCGATGGGCATTTCGAAGCCCTGCGGGTGGGTGTCGGCAAACTCCTTGACGCCAGCGAGCTCGGCGGCGGCAAGAATGGCGCTGTCGTCGGCAAAGGGGGCGCCCATGGCGATGTTGTGTTTGAGGGTGCCGTAGAACAGGGTCACATCCTGGGGAACGAAGCCGATGGCGCGGCGCAACTCGGCCGGGTCGATCTGGCGGGCGTCGATGCCGTCGACGAAGACTGCACCTTCGGTGGGCTGATAAAGGCCGAGAACCAGCTTTTCGATGGTCGTCTTGCCGGAGCCTATGCGCCCGATGATGCCGACTTTTTCACCTGCCTTGAGCTTGAAGCTGACCTTCTTCAGCACGGCCTCGTCGCGGCCGGGGTAGCAGAAGCTCACATCCTTGAATTCGATTTCGCCCGAGAAGGTGGGGCGATGCACGAAGCTGGCGCCCTCCGGGCGCTCCACCGGCAACTCCATGTGTGTATTGACCGAGGCCAGCGAAGTACGGGCGCTCTGGTATTGCATCATCAGTCCGGCCACCTGGCCCAGCGGCGCCATGGCGCGGCCGGACAGCATTGAGGCGGCGATGATGCCGCCCATAGACATGTGGCCTTCGGAGAGTTCATAGACGCCGACGATGATCACCGCGACATTCACTAGCTGCTGCATGAGCTGGGCGAAATTCACCGTGCCCGCCGACAGCAGCTTGAGGCGGCCGCTGACCTGGGCGATGAACAGCGTGGCCCGTTCCCACTGGCGCTGCACAAGGCTTTCGGCGCTGAGGGTCTTGAGGGTTTCGAGGCCGACCAGGCTTTCGACCAGGGTGGCGTTGCGCTGGGCGCTGGCCCGGTAGGTGGTTTCGGTGAGCTCGTGCATCTTGTCCTGGGACACGAGGGTGACGAACAGTACGGCGAGCATGCCGACCAGCGGCGGCAGTAGCAGCCACGGGGAGATCCACACCATGACTACAAGGAAGAGCAGCACGAAGGGCAGGTCGATCAGTGTGGTGACGGTGGCCGAGGCGATGAAGTCGCGCACGCCTTCGAAGGCCCGCAGGTTGGCGGCGAAAGAGCCCACAGAAGCAGGGCGGGCGTCCATGCGCAGGCCGAGGACGCGTTCCATGATGCGTGCCGAGAGCTGCACGTCGATGCGCTTGCCGGCGGTGTCGACGATGTAGGCCCGGAGGGTGCGCAGCATGAAATCGAAGCCCAGCACCAGGATGGCGCCGATGGCCAGTACCCACAGGGTTTCGACCGCGTGGTTGGGCACCACCCGGTCGTACACCGTCATGGAGAACATGGGGATGGCCAAGGCAAACAGGTTGACCACCAGGGCGGCCAGCAGGGTGTCCCGGTAAAGGCGCCAGTTTTCGAAGACGGTGCCCCAGAACCAGTGGCTGGCCTTGAGGGCCTTGACCTGCGGCGCCCGGGCTTCGAAGCGGAAGCGTGGGCGGACGAAGCAGATGAGGCCGGTGTAGATCGCGGCAAGTTCGTCGGCGCTGAGTTCGTCGGCGGATTCGCCAGCCTCGGGGAAGCGCACCCGGGCGCCGCCATCCGGCAGGCGTTCGAGCATGATGCAGGCGCGGCGGTCGTGGAGGAGCAGGATCGCCGGCAGCAGGCCGGGCGCAATGTCGGCGGCGGGCTTGCGCACGATCCGTGCGGTCAGCCCGGCACGGGTTGCCGCACGGGGGAGCAATGAGGGCGTCAGGCGATTGTCTACCAGCGGCAGGCCGGCAGACAGGGCCGCGGCCGTGAAGGGATTGCCGTGGAGCTGGGTCAGGATGACCAGCGCGTCGAGCAAGGGATCTTCATGGCTTGCGGCTTCGCCCGGGTGCCAGTGGTTGTCGGTGGCAGCAGGCCCGGAGCGGGCTGCGGACGGGGCGGCAGAGGGTGCAGCGTCGGTCATCGGCACAATCGTTTCGTGGTCGTTTCACGGCTGGACGGGGTGTAACCCGTCCGGAGACAGCCCCCGCAAGGCGGGAGGACGTCCGGATTGTATGGATAACGGGTGCGACAGGGGGAACTTGAGTCTTCAGGCAGTGCGTCGCGCGAAGTCAGGCCAGCCCCGGGCTGGCGCTCAGATGACGTCGTCGGGGCCGAGCAGGTTGAGGCCGTGACGCAGACGGGCACGGGCGCCCTTGCGGGTCATGAGCTTGCGCTGGGCTTCCGGCGGGAGGTCGGTCAGGCGCAGCAGCCCGCGGTCAATCAGTACGTCCACAACGTCTTCGATGACGCGGATCAGGTCGGCGTCGAGACGGGCGAATTCCCCGTCGCCGACAACAGGCACGAGGTCTGGATGTCCGGAGGGGACTTCTTCCTCGTGACCAAGCCCAGCTGTGGAGAAGAGGGCCACGACCTGGCCGGAGGAATCGCGTTGTACGAAGGGCATGGAAGAGTAGGGCCGGAGGGTGAGGGGTGAAGGAGGCCGCTCCGGTTGAAGCGGCCTCCCGCTCAGCTCGCGGGCGCCTGCAATTCCCGGGGCAGGGGAAAGGTGACCTTTTCAGGAACGCCTTCAAGCGTTCTTACGGACGCTGCGCCCAGTTCCTTGAGGCGTTCGATCACGGAATCGACCAGAACCTCCGGCGCGGAGGCCCCGGCAGTCACGCCGATGCGCTGCCGGCCGACGATCCAGGCCGGATCAATGGCATCGGCGTCGTCGATCAGGTAGGCCGGAACCTTCAGCAGCTCGGCCACTTCGCGCAGGCGGTTGGAGTTGGAACTGTTGACGGAGCCGACGACCAGCACCAGATCCGACTGGGGCGCCATGAACTTCACGGCATCCTGACGGTTCTGGGTGGCGTAGCAGATGTCATCCTTCTTGGGGCCGACGATGGCCGGGAAGCGCTCGCGCAGGGCGGTGACGATGGCGCCTGCGTCGTCTACCGACAGCGTCGTCTGGGTGACGTAGGCGAGCATGTCGGGGTTCTTGACCCGCAGGCCGGCCACGTCCCCGGCACTTTCCACCAGGTAGATGCCGTCCTTAACCTGGCCCATGGTGCCTTCCACTTCGGGGTGGCCCTTGTGGCCGATCATGATCAGCTCGCGGCCCTGCTCGCGCATGCGGGCGACTTCGAGGTGCACCTTGGTGACCAGCGGGCAGGTGGCGTCGAAGACGCGCAGGCCGCGGGCTTCCGCTTCGCTGCGTACCAGCTGGGACACGCCGTGGGCGCTGAAAATGACGGTGTTGCCGGCCGGCACGTCGGATAGTTCTTCGATGAAAATGGCGCCCTTGGCGCGCAGCCCTTCGACCACGAAGCGGTTGTGCACCACTTCATGACGCACATAGATGGGTGCGCCGAACTGGGTCAGGGCACGCTCGACGATCTCGATGGCCCGTTCCACGCCGGCACAGAAGCCGCGGGGAGTGGCGAGCAGAACTTCCATGGAATACCTCGGCTTGCGGCTCAGTTGATGCCGATGACTTCGACTTCGAAGCGAATGGCCTTGCCGGCCAGCGGGTGGTTGAAGTCGATCACCGCGTGGGTGTCGAGGACTTCGCGGATCAGGCCGGGATAGCGGGTGCCGTCCGGGGCAGTGAATTCCATGATGACCATCGGGGCGACTTCGGTGTTGCTCGGGAAGTCTTCCAGGCGAACCTTTTCGATGAGGTCTTCGCGATGCACGCCAAAGGCGTTTTCGGGCTCGAGCAGGAAGTTGTGACGCTCGCCCACGGTAATGCCGGCGAGGCAGCGCTCCAGGGTGGGGGCGATGTCGCCCTTACCCAGTTGCAGCGTGGCAGGCTGGGATTCAAAGGTGCTGATCAGGGCCTGACCATTGTCGAGGGTGATGCGGTAGTGCAGGGTCAGGAGGCTGTCGGGCTGGACGATCTGGGTCATGAGAGTTTCTCTTGGACAGGGGCGTGACGGGATTCGCGCAACTGGGCGATAAGCATCAGCGCGACGCCCACGCAAATGGCGGAATCCGCCACGTTGAAGGCTGGCCAGCCGTAGCGGCCGACGTGGAAATACAGGAAGTCGACCACCGCGCCGAAGACGAAGCGGTCGATGACATTGCCAATGGCACCGCCGATGATCAATGCGAAGGCCAGGGGCTGCAGCAGTTCATGCTGATGGCGGGCCAGCAGACGCAGCAGCCAGCCGCAGATGCCGGCCGCCAGCGCGACGAAGAACCAGCGTTGCCAGCCTCCCTGGTCGGCCAGAAAACTGAAGGCAGCGCCGGGGTTGAAGGCCAGGACGAGGTCGAAGAAGTCGGTGACGCGGATCACCTCGCCGTTGCGCAGGGCACCGCGGACGAGGTGCTTGGTCCATTGGTCCACCAGCACGACGATGGCCGAAAGGCCGATCCAGTTGCCGAGGCGTAATTTCAAGGGCTGGGCTCCTGTGAGAGTGAAGGGGCTCAGGCCGCCGAGCGGGCTTCGCCGGCGCCGTGCAGGTTTGACGTACAGCGGCCGCAAAGTTCCGGATGGGCGGCATCGTGCCCCACGTCGTCTCGGTAGTGCCAGCAGCGCTCGCACTTTTTGTAGGCCGACGGGGTGACGAGGATGGCTTCGCTGGCTTCATCCGCCGCCTTGACGAGGGTTGTCTTCGAGCAGATCAACACGAAGCGCAGGTCGTCGGCGAGGCTGGCGAGGAGGTCGAACTTGTCGCCGGCAAGGCGGATTTCGACTTCGGCCTGCAGGGACGAGCCGACCTTGCCTTCGGTGCGCACGGCCTCGATGACCTTCTGCACGTCGGCGCGGATGGCGCGGATGGCCGTCCAGCGTTCGAGCAGGGCTTCTTCGCCATCTTGCGCCGGCAGGGTGTGGAAGGCGTGGAGCATCACGCTGTCGTCGGCATCCTTGCCCAGCAGCAGCCAGATTTCCTCGGCGGTGAAGGAGAGGATCGGCGCCATCAGCGTCACGACCGACTGCAGCACGTGCCACAGGGCGCTCTGGGCCGAACGGCGGGCGACGGACTTGGCCTGGGTGGTGTAGAGGCGATCCTTGAGGATGTCGAGGTACACCGCGCCCAGGTCTTCCGAGGCGAAGTTCTGCAGGGCCTGGACGATGCGGTGGAATTCGTAGCTGCCGTAGTCGGCTTCGGCCTGGGTTTGCAGCTTGCGGGTCAGGGCCAGCGCGTAGCGGTCGATTTCCAGCCACTCGGAAACCGGCAGCATGTCGGTGGCCGGGTCGAAGTCGGCGGTGTTGGCGAGCAGAAAGCGCAGGGTGTTGCGCAGGCGGCGGTAGGTTTCGACGACGCGGTCGAGAATTTCCTTTGAGATCGACAGCTCACCCGAGTAATCGGTGGAGGCGACCCACAGGCGCAGAATGTCGGCGCCGAGCTTGCCGGTGACTTCCTGGGGTACGACCACATTGCCCAGCGACTTGCTCATCTTGCGGCCGGTGCCATCCACGGCGAAACCGTGGGTCAGCAGCGCCTTGTAGGGCGGGTGGCCGTCGATGGCGCAGCCGGTGAGCAGCGACGAGTGGAACCAGCCACGGTGCTGGTCGGAACCTTCGAGGTAAAGATCGGCGCGCGGGCCGGTGGCGTGCCCATCGTTGTGGGAGCCGCGCAGCACATGCCAGTGGGTCGTGCCGGAGTCGAACCACACGTCGAGGGTGTCGCTGATCTTGTCGTACTGGCTAGCTTCGGCGCCGAGCAGTTCGGCCGGATCAAGCTTGAACCAGGCTGCGATGCCTTCCTTCTCGATGCGCTGGGCGACTTCTTCCATGAGTTCGACGGTGCGCGGGTGGAGCTCGCCCGTGGCCTTGTCGAGGAAGAAGGGAATCGGTACGCCCCAGTTACGCTGGCGCGAGATGCACCAGTCGGGCCGGTTGGCGATCATGGCGTGTAGCCGAGCCTGGCCCCAGGACGGGAAGAACTGGGTCGCATCCACGCCGCCAAGGGCGAGTTCGCGCAGGCTCGGGCCACCGTTGGGCTTGAGATCCATGCCGACGAACCACTGGGCGGTGGCCCGGTAGATCAGCGGCGTTTTGTGGCGCCAGCAGTGCATGTAGCTGTGGGTGATTTTCTCGTGGGAGAACAGCGCCCCGACTTCCTGCAGCTTTTCGACGATGACCGGGTTGGCCTTCCAGATGTGCAGGCCACCGAAGAAGGGCAGGGACTCGGCATACACGCCGTTACTTTGCACCGGGGTGAGGATGTCGTCGTTGGTGAAGCCGTTGGCCTTGCAGGAGTTGAAGTCTTCCAGACCGTAGGCCGGGGCAGAGTGAACGATGCCGGTACCGGCGTCGAGGCCCACGTAGTCGGCCACGAAGACCGGCGAGACGCGGTCATAGAACGGATGACGGAAGGTGATCCGGTCGAGCTTGCTTCCAAGAAGACTGTGGTCAAATTTACTCAATGGATCCTTGCGCTCGATTCCGAATCGGGTCAAACACTCTTCTTTGAGATCACTGGCGAGAAGCAAATTTCCCCGCTCTGTTTCGACAAGCGAATACAGAATCTCCGGATGCACATTCAAGGCTTGGTTTGCGGGAATGGTCCATGGTGTAGTGGTCCAAATTACCGCGTATATCGGACCATCGGGAAGTCGATCCAGGCTTCCCTCGAATGCAGCTAAGAGAGCTCCACGTTCGTCTTCTGCGAGCAGAAATCCAACGTCGATGGCCGGGCTGCCCTTGTCCTGGTATTCGACTTCCGCTTCGGCCAGGGCCGAGCCACAGTCGAAACACCAGTTGACCGGCTTCAAGCCCTTGAAGACCCAGCCGCGCTTGACCATCTCGGCCAGCGCGCGAACTTCACCGGCTTCGTTGCCGAAGTCCATGGTGCGATAGGGGTTGTCCCAGTCGCCCAGTACGCCGAGGCGGATGAAATCCTTCTTCTGCTCTTCGATCTGCTCGCCTGCGTAGGTGCGGCAGAGTTCACGCACCTGGTCGGCGGGCAGGTTCTTGCCGTGGGTGACTTCGATCTTGTGCTCGATGGGCAGGCCGTGGCAGTCCCAGCCCGGCACGTAGGGGGCGTCGAAGCCGGCCAGGGTCTTGGAGCGGACGATGATGTCCTTGAGGATCTTGTTCAGTGCATGGCCGATGTGGATGCTGCCGTTGGCGTACGGAGGGCCGTCGTGCAGCACGAACTTGGGCCGGCCGGCCGCGGCCTTGCGAATCTTCTGGTAGAGCTTGCGCTGTTGCCAGTCGGCCACCCAGTTGGGCTCCCGCTTGGCGAGGTCGCCGCGCATGGGGAAGGGGGTGTCGGTCAGGTTCAGGGTCTTGCGATGCGGCGTGTCTTGCGGGTTCTGCGGCTTGCGGGTTTCGGACATGGTGTGTGCGGCCTGTAATTCAGAGGGGATTCTGGACGAAGTAGGCGCGTGCCTCTTCGGCGTCGCGGGCGATCTGGGCGGTGAGGGCGTCGAGGCTGTCGTAGCGCTCTTCGTCGCGTTGCTTCTTGAGGAAGTTAACGCGGAGGTGGGCGTCGTAGCATTCGGTATCCCAGTCGAAAAGGTGCACTTCCAGGGTCGGGCGGCCGGCATCGTTGATGGTGGGGCGCACGCCGACGCTGGCCACGCCGGGCCAGGGGCGGTCGGCCAGGCCATCGACGCTTACGGTGTAGATGCCCATCAGCGGCGGGCTGCGGTGTTTGAGCTGGATATTGGCGGTGGGAAAGCCGATGGTGCGGCCGATCTTGTCGCCGTGCATGACGCGCCCGCTGATGCTGTAGGGACGGCCGAGGAGGCGGGCGGCGTGGGGCATGTCACCCTCGGCGAGGGCCGCGCGCACGGCGGAGCTGGATACGCGCTCGTCTTCGTGCCTGAAGGTGTGCATGGATTCGACGCCAAAGCCGATTTTGTCGCCGGCGGCCTGAAGCATGGCGAAGTTCCCCTTGCGGCCCTTGCCGAAGCAGAAGTCGTCGCCGATCAGGAGGTGGCGCACACCGAGGCTGTGGACGAGCACGTCTTCGATGAAGGCTTCGGCGGTAAGCCCGGCGAGTTTCTGGTTGAAGCGGCCGATGTAGAGCCGGTCGACGCCCTGGCCTTCGAGCAGCAGGATTTTTTCGCGCAGCGAAGTGAGGCGTCGGGGGCGATCTTCATGGGCGAAGTATTCCCGCGGGTGCGGCTCGAAGGTGAGCACCGCGGCGGGAAGCCCGGTGGCCTCCGACTTTGCCCTCAATTGCGCCAGCAGCGCTTGGTGGCCGCGGTGCACGCCATCGAAGTTGCCAATGGTGAGCACGCAGCCGTGTTCGGCTCGCTCTGGGATTCCACGGAAAACCTGCATTGGGCGGATTCTGGGCAAAAAGGCGGATTATAGCGGCAAGGGGCGGGCGGGCGAAGCCGGCGCCCGAGGGTTGGTGCTGCGTCGGGCGCCGGCTCCTGTGGGCTAGCTGCCCTGGCCGGCGCGCTCCCGGTGGAAGCGGGCGACGTAGTCGGTGAGCGTGCCGGCGGCGATGGCGTCACGCAACTCGCGCATCAGCTGCTGGTAATAGTGCAGGTTGTGGATGGTTGCCAGGCGCGCGCCGAGGATTTCGTTCAGGCGGTTGAGGTGGTGCAGGTAGCCCCGCGAGAAGTTGCGGCAGGTGTAGCAGTCGCAGGATTCGTCGAGCGGACGGGTGTCGGTTTTATGGCGGGCGTTGCGGATCTTGATGTCGCCGTGGCGGGTGAACAGCCAGCCGTTGCGGGCGTTGCGGGTGGGCATCACGCAGTCGAACATGTCGATGCCGGCCTGCACCGAAAACACGATGTCTTCCGGGGTGCCGACGCCCATCAGATAACGCGGCTTTTCCTTGGGCAGGCGCGGCGCGGTGTGGTGCAGGATGCGCTGCATGTCGTCCTTGGGTTCGCCCACCGAAAGGCCGCCGATGGCGTAGCCGTCAAAGCCGACTTCCTCAAGCCCGGCGAGGGATTCGTCGCGCAGGTTTTCGTACATGCCGCCCTGGACGATGCCGAACAGGGCGTTGTTGTTTTCCTGCCGGTCGAACTCGTCCCGCGAGCGCTGGGCCCAGCGCAGGGACAGGCGCATGGAGTCGGCCGCCTCGGTGACGGTGGCGGGGTGGGGCGTGCACTCGTCGAAGATCATCACGACATCGGAGTTGAGCACCTTCTGGATGCGCATGGACTCTTCCGGGGTGAGGAAGAGCTTGTCGCCATTGACCGGCGAGTTGAAGCGCACGCCTTCTTCGCTGATCTTGCGCAGCGCGCCCAGGGAGAAGACCTGGAAGCCACCGGAGTCGGTGAGGATCGGGCCGTCCCAGGCCATGAACTGATGCAGGCCGCCGAAGGCTTCCATGACTTCGAGGCCCGGACGCAGCCACAGGTGGAAGGTGTTGCCAAGGCAGATCTGGGCGCCGATGTCACGCAGGTCGTCTGGCGAGATGCCCTTGACCGTGCCGTAGGTGCCAACCGGCATGAAGGCCGGCGTGTCGACGGTGCCGTGGTTTAGTGTCAGGCGGCCACGACGGGCAGCGCCGTCAGTGGCGAGGAGTTCGTATTTCATGCGTGGTTTCGGGTCAGGAACATGGCGTCGCCGTAGCTGAAGAAGCGGTAGCTCTTGGCGATGGCGTGAGCGTAAGCGCTGCGGATGGTGTCCATGCCGGCAAAGGCAGAGACGAGCATCAGCAGCGTGGATTTGGGAAGATGAAAGTTGGTGATCAGCGCATCCGCCACCTGGAATTCGTAGCCGGGCAGGATGAACAGGTTGCTCTCCGCTTCGCCGGCCTTGAGTACACCGTCGTGGGCTGCTGACTCAAGGGCCCGCATGCTGGTCGTGCCGACACAGATCACGCGCTTGCCGGCCGCCTTTGTCGCGGTAATGGCGTCCACGGTGTCTTGCGGCACGAAGTAGGTTTCGGTGTGCATCTTGTGCTCGGAGAGCTTCTGGGCGCGTACGGGCTGATAAGTGCCTGCGCCGACGTTGAGCGTAATAAAGGCGCTCTTGATGCCCTTTTCCGCCAGGCGGGCGAGCAGGGCTTCGTCGAAGTGCAAGCCCGCGGTGGGAGCTGCAACCGAGCCCGGGTTGCGGGCGAAAACAGTCTGATAGCGGGATTCGTCGGTGCTGCCGGCTGCGCGTTCTATATATGGAGGCAGCGGCAGGCGGCCGTGACGTTCCAGCAAGACGACCAGGTCTTCGGTGTCGGGAAAGCGCAAATGGAAGAATTCTCCGACGCGGCCAATCACTTCCACGTCCAGCGAGCCTTCGAGGCACAGCCGGGTGCCTGGCTTGGGCGACTTGCTGGCGCGTATCTGTGCCAGAGCCTCGTGAGCCCCAAGAGGGCGCTCAATCATCACCTCTATTTGTCCCCCGGTGTCCTTGGTGCCAAACAGGCGCGCATGAAGTACTCGCGTGTCGTTGAAAACAAGCAGGTCACCAGGCGCTATCAGTGTGGAAATGTCGGCAAAGTGTAGGTCGGCGAGCCCGGGTGTAACCTGCAGAAGCCGGCTGTCGGTGCGGCGTTCAAGCGGTGCCTGGGCAATCAGTTCCGCAGGGAGCTGATAATCAAAATCGTCAAGGGTCCAGGGCATGAGTTGAAGCTATGTTGAGTTTCGTGGATAATGCACGGCTTCCTAGGCCGGGATGGCGGAATCGGTAGACGCAGCGGATTCAAAATCCGCCGCCGCAAGGTGTGGGGGTTCGAGTCCCCCTCCCGGCACCATCAATAAAATCAGTAAGTTAGGAACGGTTGGTCGCGACCAAAGGTCGCTATTGTAGAGTTTTTGCAGCATTTTTGCAGCACTGACTCTCCTGCCACGCCGCTAGCCATAAATGTCGACGCTATACCTAGCTCCATCACAACAGGAGATAGAGGTATGGCAAGCATCGTCAAACGTGGTGACTATCAGTATCAAGTCACCATCCGCCGCAAAGGCTACCCCAAGCAGTGCAAAACGTTTGAGTCTGAGCGCGAGGCGAAAGACTGGGCGAAAGTCATCGAGTCAGAGATGATTCGATGTGTCTTCACCGACCGGAGTGAGCTTGAACGCACTACGCTCGGCGAACTCCTGGAGCGCTACGAGAGCGAAGTTGTGGTTGGCAATATCGGGGCGCGGCAAGAAATTAGCCGTGCGAAGATGTGGAAGGCGCACCCGCTTGCACTCCGACCACTCGCGACTTTGCGCGCGGTCGATTTCTCACAGTATCGAGACGCCCGTCTCAAAGTAGTAGGGCCGAACACAGTTCGTCTTGAACTTGCGCTCATGAGTGCAATGTTCAATTACGCTAGGAAAAACTGGTCGATGCCGGTGGAGAATCCCATTGAAGGCATTCGCGCCCCAAAGATTCCAGGTGGTCGTGAGCGTCGCCTCCGCGGCGATGAAGAAGCGCGTCTTCTTGATGCAGCGTCTAAGGCTCGTGCGAATCCTGTGCAGTTGAAAGCCGCCATCGAACTGGCCATTGAGACCGGGTTGCGCGAAGGGCGGCTTGCTAGCTTGCGCTGGGAACAGGTCGACGTGAGAACTGCGGAAGAGGAAGTGGTGTGGGTTCTCACTAAGGCTGAAGACCACAAACAGCGCTGGGCGGCGGTGCCTCTCACTGAGAAAGCGTTAGAGGTGCTGCATAGCCTGCCGCGTGATGCGAGCGGGTTCGTCTTTGGTCGAGCGTTCCCGACTGCGCAAGCGCTCGGAAGCGCGTTTCGGCGGGCGAGAGACCGGGCAGGGTTGAAGAATCTGAAGTTCCACGACCTGCGTCATGAAGCTGCCAGCCGCTTTGCTCCGCGCATGTCTGAGGCGGATTTGGCCAAGGTCATGACCTGGGAAACTCTTCAGATGACTATGCGTTACTATAATCCGACTCCCCGAGATTTAGTTTCTGCGGTCAGAAGACGAAGGGCTCTATGAAAGCGCTCAAGCGTATCGCGGCGCTCGAATGGCCCTTCCAGTTCCAATAAGTTAGCTGGCAGAGGGGGGGGCTAAATTCGGCAACTAGACTGGCTTTCTTGATTCGAGAGCCATTTTATGCCTATTTCCCCCCTCGAGCGCCCGGCCGAGCTCGTCATTGCACCCATTGTGCTCCCGCCTGTCACTGTTCTCGCGAAGAGTGACCATGCGCTGATTACTCGCGAAGCGCTGCTCAGAGAAAAAAAACTGCGCTGCACCTGGCGTGAAGATGAGTTGCGCGAGTCGCGTGACAAAACGCTGTCGCAAGCGGTGCGAAGCGAACACTACAAGGCAGCGCAAGCGCTAGCAGACGATGCGCAAGTGCTTGAAGAGCGACTGAGTCGCCAGTTCGTGCCGACTCATGGTTCCTGTCAGTTCATCAGTCCGCGCGCTTTTTTTGCGTCGCCCCTCTTTCGTGTCGGAGCTTATCAAGAGGCTCTTGAGCGCGATGTCGAACTCGAATTAGGCGGGGATAGTCAAGGCAAGCCAATTCGGTACTCCGGCCCAGAGCTGCGCCAAGGAGAAGGTCTTGTGTTTCTCGCTCTCTTGAACATGCTACGAGATGTACCTGCCGGTTCTGTCGTTACGTTTGCGCCGAAGGCATTATGCATCGCACTGTTTGGGCATTATGACGGGCGCTCCCGTGGTCGGCTTCGTGACCGGATTCGACGGCTGCAGAAAGGTCAAATTCGTGCGGCAGATTACACCGTTCAACTCTGCCTGCGCTTCGAGCATCCTAGCACCGGCGGGTGGGCCGTTTCGCTCGACAGAGACATCGTCTGCTTATTTGAGCGTACGTATATCTGGCTTGATGTGCCCACTCGTCTTGCGCTGCCGGAAGGTTTGGCTACTTGGCTTTACGGCTACGTTAGAGCGCAAACCCGACTCATACCGACGGCTATTATGACGCTAAAAGCGCTGTGCGGCTCGCATGCCAGTGAACGAGCTTTCACTAATTCACTACGAGATGCATTGCTGCATCTCAAAACACATAAGCTCATCGACGCAGGTTATCAGTTGAAAAACGGTCAGGTGCGATGGCGTAAGCCGCTGAACCAAGTATGACCAAAACTTCATTTTAGGCCGGCTTGCTGGTCTTTTTTGCAACAACTTTATGCTCCAGCTTTTTCAACCTGCCAAATCCACGGTAAGGTATGTGTATTGAAATGCATGTTTGGAAAAGCACGTCCATTTTCATGTGTATCGGGATGCTTTTTCTGTGTTTTAGGATGCAAATTCTGTGTAAAGTAATGCTGGAGAAGCGTCAAATCCGTTTGCTGGCGTGGCTTTCGAGCTATACGTCTCCTTACTATATATTCGAATCGAAACGAAACTCTGCAATCGAGGCTGGTCATAAATGGAGAATGCCTTGCGCACTCTCATTTTGGCATGTTCGCTAAACATAAAATCCTCAGTATCGATAAGTTAAACAACAAGGAGAATAGGCTGATTTAGCTTGTGAAATGCTATTGCAGAATTAATGCAGAAGATATCTATTTGATGAACTGATAAAAGCGGACTTCGTATAGACAGCCGACAAGCCGTTCAGCGCTTGATTCGTGTGTTGAAACTGGCCAAGCCGAGTTCGCCATAATCCTTGCCTACGACGTCAGCCGCTGGGGGCGATTCCAGGATGCTGACGAGTCTGCCTACTATGAGTACGTCTGCCGACGCGCAGGAATCCAGGTTGCGTACTGTGCAGAGCAGTTTGAAAACGATGGCTCGCCCGTTTCGACTTTCGTCAAAGGCGTCAAGCGAGCGATGTCAGGGGAGTGCAGCCGAGAACTCTCCGCCAAAGTGTTTGCCGGCCAGTGCCGGCTCATCAAACTCGGATTTCGACAGGGTGGCCCTGCAGGTTTTGGCTTACGGCGTGTCTTGCCGGACCAGCAGGGGGTCAGGAAGGCCGAGCTCGTCCAAGGTGAGCATAAGAGTTTGCAGACCGACCGGGTCGTCTTGGTGCCTGGCCCTGATGCGGAAGTTCATGTCGTGCAGCAGATGTACCGCTGGTTCGTGGAGGATGAACTGTCGGAAACGCAGATTGCCACTCGGCTCAACGGGATGAGCGTCCACACGGACCGCGGGCGCCTCTGGATTCGCGCAACGGTGAACGAAGTGCTGACGAATGAGAAATACATCGGGAACAACGTCTACAACCGGATTTCGTTCAAGCTCAAGAAGACCCGGGTGGCGAATATGCCCGAGATGTGGATTCGGAAAAAGGGAGCCTTCGAAGCCATTGACGAAACACTGGGGTGCCTCAGGTGCGCAGGGAATCGAGATTTTGCCTAGTATTCAAAAAAACAGCTATGTATAGAAATCCAGACCAAATGACTGCCGAAAAGCAACGGCATGAGCGGCGCAAAGTTTTTCCATCACGATTTTGTGGTCTTGCTTTTGTCAGGGGTAAGGGCATTAGCAACTGCACCAGCTCCCAATGCACCTGCTCCAGCAATTAGTGCTGAACCTCCTGCCATACCCAGTCCGCCAGACGCCAAGCTTCCACCACCAAGAGCGGCTAAACCGGCTGAAGTAGCTGCCGCGCCGCTAAGAGTACCGCTTGCAACTCCTAGCCCCGCTGCACTCGCTAGTGCCCCAATGGCTGGCGCTGCAGCGTAAGCTAAACCACCAGCTGCTGCTGCAGCTGTCACAACTGCGTAAGCGTCGTCCCAACCCCGTCTTGACGCCTCAGACCCTCAGCCTCTCCAGG
>JAOAUC010000081.1 GCA_030157785.1 Zoogloea oleivorans | reverse complement strand
GCTGATCGGCGAAACGGCACGCCGAAGGCTGTCAAGCTATAGCAGGACGAGACAGGGTCATTGCGCAGGACGTACTGCCTTTTGCATGGTGGAACTGGTTTGTCGGCGACACGCTGGGCGTGCTCAGCTTTGCGCCCCTTTCCCTGTGCTTCCTGCTCCGGGGCGACAAATTGTGGCATTCGCGGCTGCAGCAGGTGGCCCTGCCCATGGCCCTGACCCTGATGTTCGTCGGTATCGCCATCTACACCACGGCCCGCTGGGAGCAGAACGGCCAGCAAGCCCGCCTGGCCAGGGATGCAGAGTCGATCCAGGGGCGCATTGCCGATCGGCTGCTGACGCACCAGGAAGCCCTCTCTGCCCTGCGCCGCCTGCTGGAAGTTTCGCCAGACATCACCCCGGCGCAATTCGAGCGCTTTACCTTGTCCACCCTGGCAGATAACCCCGAGATCTCGGCCCTCAGCTTCAATGCCTATGTGACTGATGCCGAGCGCGCCGGATTCGAGCGGGATATGGCCCGGCGCCTCGGGCTGTCCGATTTCCGGATCACCGAGCGGGATAGCCAGGGGCGCCTCGGTGCGGCTGCCCGACGGGGCGTTTACGTGCCGGTCAGTTACATCGTGCCGCACGTGGATAACCTGCTGGCCTTTGGTTACGACATCAATTCGGAGCCCCTGCGTCGCGAGGCGGTCAGCCGGGCAACGGTCATCGGCAACGGGATTGCCGTCACATCGCCCCTGCTCCTGGTGCAGGAAAGCCCGGACCGGATCGCCGTGCTGATGCTTTCACCAGTGCATGTGGGTGACGCCCGCTTGCTGGGTTTTGCGGTTGCCGTCGTCAAGCTCGATCAGTTGGTGGACATGGCGACCCGCGCCCATCTGCCGGCGGGCCTCAGCCTGCACCTGACCGATCCGGCGAGCCGCAGCGACACGCCGGGCGTCGGCGGCATGCCGCCAGGCTCGTCGTCGGCCCGCGCCGTCTGGCGGGGGCCACTCAAGCTGGGCGACCGCGAGTGGGTGCTGACGGTTGCCGCCAGCGATCACTATCTGGCGCTCAACAGGCCGTGGGTCGCCTGGGCGGTTGGCGTCATCGGGCTGCTCTTTGCCAGCCTGCTGCAGACCCTCATGCTGGGTATGAGCGGCCGCACCGCCATCATCGGCCGGCAGGTGGAGCGCCAGACCGCCGACATCGCCGCCAAGAACAAGGAGCTGGCCCTCGCCAAGATATCCACCGACAAATCCGCCGATGCGGCCTTCTGGATGCATCCGGACGGTCGTATCGCCCGCTGTAATCCGGCCGCCTGCGACCTGCTCGGTTACACGCAGGAGGCGCTCACCCGCTTGTGCATCCCCGAGGTTTCGTCGGTTTTTTCCCGGGCCGACTGGGATGCGCATTGGGCTTACCTGAGCGAGCACGGTGTCCAGCAACTCGAAAGCCTGCTCCGGCGCAAGGATGGTCGTGACATCCAGGTGGCCGTCACGGCCAACCTGGTCAACGCCGACGGGCAGGACTACGTGTACTCCACGATCCGTGACATCACCGACCGCAAGCAGGCCGAAGCCGAGCTGACGCGCCACCGGGACCACCTGGAGGAGCTCGTCGAGGCGCGCACCCTCGACCTTTCCATTGCCAAGGAAGCTGCCGAAAGCGCCAACCGGGCCAAGAGCAGTTTCCTGGCCAACATGAGCCACGAACTGCGCACGCCGATGAATGCCATCATCGGCCTTACCCACATGCTTGGTCGCAACAACACCGACCCGGGCCAGAAGGACAAGCTGACCAAGATATCCGGCGCTGCCCAGCACCTGCTGCAACTGCTCAACGACGTGCTGGAGCTGTCGCGGATCGAGGCTGAACGGCTGAGCATAGAGCGGACCGGCTTTCGCCTGCAGAGCGTGATTGCCAACATGGACAGCCTGGTCAGCGCCAACCTCGATGCCAAGGGCCTGGTGCTGGAGCGCGAAGTCGAGCGCAGCCTGGCCAACCTGCCCCTGCTCGGCGACCCCCTGCGCCTCCAGCAGGTGCTTCTCAACATCGTCAGTAATGCCATCAAGTTCACCGCCAGCGGCAAGGTGGTGGTGCGCGCACGGATTGCCTCGGAAAGCGAAACGAACATCCTCCTGCTCATCGAGGTCCAGGACAGCGGTGTCGGCATTCCGCTCGAAGCCCGGGAGCGCATCTTCAATCCCTTCGAGCAGGCGGACGGCTCCACCACCCGCCAGTTTGGCGGCACCGGCCTCGGGCTGGCCATTTGCCAGCGCCTGGTGCGCCTGATGGGCGGCGACATCGGCGTCAGCAGCGCACCGGGGCAGGGCAGCACCTTCTGGTTTACCTGTCGTATCGACAAGGCCGATCCCGACGCCCGCTTGATGGAACACGCCTCTTCCCTGTCCGGCGAAGAAGCCGAACGTCAGTTGCGCAGCGCTTACCGGGACCGGCGCATCCTGCTTGCCGAGGACGACTGGGTGAACCAGGAGGTCAGCCTGGAGCTGCTGCGGGAGGTGCTCGGTCTGCAGGTCGACCTGGCCGCCGACGGCGTCGAGGCGGTGCGCCTGGCCAGCCGCACCGACTACGACCTGATCCTGATGGATGTCCAGATGCCCGGCATGGATGGCCTCGCCGCCACCCGCGCCATCCGCGCGCTGCCTGCCCACCGGCATACCCCGATCCTCGCCATGACGGCCAACGCCTTCGAGGAAGACCGCCAGGCCTGTCTCGAGGCCGGCATGGACGATTTCATTGCCAAGCCGGCCGACCCGGATGTGCTGTTCGTGACGATGCTCACCTGGCTTGGCCGACAGCCCCCGGTGAAAGACGATGGCATACAATAGGTTTCCGGAAATCATCGACCCGACGCAATGAATGCACCCCGGCTGACCTTTCTGCTCGCGATCCTGCTGTGGCTGGTCGTGGCCGTTGGTGCTGTCCGTGGCGCCGAGCCCGACAAGGTCTATCGCGTCGGCGTCACCGCCTTTCGCGACAAGTCGGTGACGGTGCGCGAATGGCAGCCGACGATGGACTACCTGTCGGCGAAGATCCCCGGCTCCCGCTTTGTGGTGGTGCCGATGACCCTCAGCGAATTCGAAATGGCGCTTGGCAAGCATGAGCTCGACTTCATCCTGACCAATCCGCAGCACTACATCATCATGGAGACCATTTTCGGCGTCTCCCGGGTCGCCACGCTGGTCAAACAGGAGAGCGGCAAGCTGGTGAACACCTTCGGCGGCGTGATCTTCGCCCGCAGCGACCGCCACGACATCAAGCGCCTCGAAGACCTGAAGGGCAAGCGCATCGCGGCGGTTGATCGCACCTCCTTTGCCGCCTTCGTGCTCCAGTACGACATCCTCCTGCAGCATGGCGTGGACATCGATACCGACAGTCATGTGCGCTTCCTCGGCTTTCCGCAGGATCTGTGCGTGCAGGCGGTCCTCGACGGGCAGGCCGACGTGGGCTTCGCGCGCACCGGCGTGCTCGAAGCCATGGCCCGGGAAGGCAAGATCGACCTGACCCGGCTGCGCGTCATCCGCACCGCGCAGCCGCCGGACTTCCCCTTCCTCGTCACCACCGGGCTGTTTCCCGAATGGCCGCTGGCGGCGGTGCCCCACGTGCCCATCGACATCACCAACAAGGTCGTGGCCACCTTGCTGCAGATGCCTCCCGACGGTCCGGCGGCACGCAGTGCCCGCTACTACCGCTGGTCCACGCCGCTGGAATACCAGAGCGTCGAGGCTGTCATGCGCAGGCACCACATCTACCCCTACGACAAGGAAGAGCGCATCGCCCTGACGGAATTCGTCCGGCAGTACGCGGTGTACATCTTCATCGGGCTTTTCCTGGCCGCGTCCGGGCTGGCGGTGCTCTACCTGCGTACCCGACAGCTCAACATCGCCCTGAAGGCGTCGCGCCAGACCCTCAGCGAAATGGCCCACCGGGACGCCCTGACCGGGCTGCCCAACCGGAACCTTCTCGACGACCGGCTTGCCCTGGCGCTCGCCCACGCCCGTCGCCAGGGTAGCAAGGTGGCCGTGTGCCTGATGGACCTGGACGGCTTCAAGCCAATCAACGACACCCTGGGCCACACCGTTGGCGACGAAGTCCTGCGGGATGTCGCCCGTCACCTGGAGCTCACCTTGCGCGAGGAGGATACGGTGGCCCGCTGGGGCGGCGACGAGTTCGTGCTGCTCATCAACGGCTTCGCGGACAAGCTCCAGCTCGAGGACATCATGAAGCGGGTGCTGGCGGCGGTGCTCCAGAGCAACAGTTTCAGTGGCGGCTTCCCGGTGAGTGCCAGCATTGGTGTCAGCGTCTATCCGGCAGATGCCAGCCACGCCCTCAGCCTCTTCAAGCACGCCGACGAGGCGATGTACGACGCCAAGAAGAGCGGCGGCAACCGCTATGCGCTCCACGCTGTGCACTCCGCGGTCCTCAACCCGTCCGCCGCAACGCCGCCCCGTTAAGGAGATTCCCGACATGCCCCCCAGCCCCCGCGTCGGCCTGTTTGCCACCTGCCTGATGAATCTCTTCCGCCCCAACATCGGCTTCGCCACGGTGAAACTGCTGGAGGAGGCCGGCTGCATGGTGGAAGTGCCCCTTGCCCAGACCTGCTGTGGCCAGCCCGGTTACAACAACGGCGACTTTGACGCGGCACGGGCCCTGGCCAGGCAGCTCATCGCGGTTTTCGAGGGCTTCGACTACGTGGTCGGGCCGTCGGGCTCGTGCATGGCGACCCTCCGCGTCGACTACCCGAAGCTCTTCGAGAACGATGCCGACTGGCTGCCCCGCGCCGAAGCCCTGGCGGCGAAGAGCTGGGAGCTGCTGTCGTTTCTCACCGACGTGCGCGGCATGAGCGCCGTGCAGGCCGACTACGCCGGCACCGTCACCTACCACGACTCCTGCTCCGGCCTGCGCAGTCTCGGCATCCAGCAACAGCCGCGCCTGCTGCTTGCTTCGGTGGGCGGCCTGGAACTGACCGAAATGCGCGACGCCGAAGTGTGCTGCGGTTTCGGCGGCACCTTTTGCGTGAAGTACCCGGAAATCTCCAGCCGCATGGCGGACGAGAAGTGCGCCAACATCGACGCGGCCGGCGTGGATACGCTGCTCGGTGGCGACCTGGGTTGCCTGCTCCACATGGCCGGCCGGCTCAAGCGCCAGGGCTCGACGGTCAAGGTCTTCCACACCGCCGAAGTGCTGGCCGGCATGGCCACCGGCGAGGGTATTGGCGGAGTGCCAGAATGAAAGTCAGCAGCCCGCAGTTCAAGGAAAAATCCGTCATCGCCCTGGCCGACCCGCGCCTGCGCCAGGCCCTCGGCCAGTCCCGCAAGGGCTTCGTCAACAAGCGCGCCGAACTGGTCGGCGAGTTGCCGGAGTTCGAGCAACTGCGCGACGAGGCCCGCGACCTGAAGAACCACGTCCTCGACAATCTCGACCACTACCTGGAGCGCTACGAGGCGGCCGTCACTGCTGCCGGTGGTCACGTGCACTGGGCGCGGGACGCCGAAGAGGCGCGCAGCATCATCCTCAACATCTGCCAGCGGGTGAACGCCAAGACGATCACCAAGGGCAAGAGCATGGTCTCGGAAGAGATCGGCCTCAACGAAGCGCTTGAGGCCAAAGGCTACACGGTGGTCGAGACCGACCTGGGCGAATACATCATCCAGCTCGCCCACGAGCCGCCGTCCCACATCATTGCGCCGGCCATCCACAAGACCAAGGAGCAGGTTTCCGAGCTTTTCGAGACGGCTCACGGCGGCCCGCGCAAGAGCACCGTGGCCGACCTGGTCACCGAAGCCCGACTGGTGCTGCGCGACAAGTACTTCCAGGCCGACGTGGGCATCACCGGCGGCAACTTCCTGGTGGCCGAAACCGGTTCGTCGATCATCGTCACCAACGAAGGCAACGGCGACCTGACCCAGACTCTGGCCAAGGTGCATATCGTTACCAGCGGCATCGAGCGCATCGTGCCGACACTGGAGGACGTGGCCCTCTTCCTGCGCATCCTGGCGCGTAGCGCCACCGGCCAGGAAACCGAGACCTACACCACCCTGTCCACCGGCCCGCGTCGCCCGGACGACGTGGACGGCCCGGAGGAGTATCACGTGGTCCTGGTGGACAACGGCCGTTCGAAGATGCTCGGCGGCAAGTTCCAGGACATGCTGCGCTGCATCCGCTGTGGCGCCTGCATGAACCACTGCCCGGTGTATGGCGCCATTGGCGGCCATGCCTACGGCTGGGTATATCCTGGCCCGATGGGCGCGGTGCTCACGCCGCTGTTCGTCGGCCTCGACGCCACCTATGATCTGCCCAACGCATGCACGCTCAACGGCCGCTGTGAGTCAGTGTGCCCGGTGCGCATTCCCCTGCCCGAACTGCTCCGCGAGCTGCGTCACATGCAGTACCAGCAGGGCATCCGCCCGCCAGGAGAGCAGCGTGCGCTGGGCGCCTGGCGCTTCGTGGCCGAGCGGCCCCGCCTGTACCAGTTCGCCAACCGCCTTGCCGCCCGGGTGCTCAAGGGCCTGGGTGGCCGCACGGGGCGCATCGGCAGCCTGCCCTTCGCCTCTGCCTGGACCGACAGTCGCGACATGCCGGCGCCCGAGGGCAAGACCTTCCTGGAGCTGTGGCAAGCCAAGCCGCGCTGAGAAACAAGACCATGCCTGAAGCCCGTAAAGCCATTCTCGGCCAGATCCGCAGCGCCATCGGTCGTGACGCCCTGGCCGATGCCGCCGCCGCGGCGCTGGACGCCCGTCGGCCGACTCACACCCGCATCGCCTTCGAAGACGCTCTGGTCGAGCGTTTCATTGCCCGTTTCACAAGCCGCTCCGGCACCGTCGAACGGGTCGCCAGCCTGCTTGATGTGCCCGCCGCGGTGGAGGCCTACCGCCAGCAGCACGGTCTGCCGGCCCGCGCAGCCATTGCCCGGCCGCTGGCCGGTTTGCCGTGGCCGGCGGATTTCGCCCATCACCCGGGCCCCGCCGGCAAGGATGAAGTGCTGTCGGTCACCGCCTGCCTCGCCGCGATTGCCGAGATGGGCAGCCTGATGCTGGCCTCCGGCCCCGACAGCCCGACGACCCTCAACTTCGTGCCCGACCACCACCTCATCGTGCTCCACGAGACGCAGATCGTTCGGCATTTCGAGGACGCCTGGGCCATTCTGCGGGCCTGTCCGGGCGGCATGCCACGGGCTACCAACATCGTTTCCGGGCCGTCGCGCACCGGTGACATCGAGCTGACCATCCAGCTGGGGGCCCATGGCCCGCGCAGCGTGCATGTGATCCTTGTGCGCTAATGCACAGCAGAACGACGTGAAGTCGCACACGCCGCTAAACTTCCCGGCGCCGGGGCCGAAATAAGACGCATCGTTCGTCCGGCCCCACCCTCCGATGCAGCCCAGTCCCCCCCAGGATTTCGTCGTTACCCCTGACCAGCTCTGCGTAGGGCTGTTCATTCATATCGACTTGCCCTGGTTCAGCCATCCGTTCAGCTTCAACGCCTTCAAGATTCGCTCGGCGGACCAACTGGCTACCTTGCGCAAGCTGGGGGTCAAGCACTTTCGCTACGATCCTGATCGCTCCGACGTGCAGCCGCGTGGCTTGGCCACCCCGCGCAGCGCACCGGCCCCCGAGCCGGAGCCCGTCGTCGAGGACGAAGCGGGTTGTGCCACCCTGGCCAGCAAGCGCGAACGCGTTGCCCGCCTGGCCCAGCGCAAGCGTCAGGTGCTGGAGGTGGAAAAGGCCCTGGTGAAGGCTGCCGGCGTGATGCGCAACATCGGCAAGAACCTCTTCGCCCGTCCCAGGGAATGCCTGGAGGAAGTGGACGAACTGGTCACCCAGATGGTCGTCGCCTTTCTCGACCAGCCGGAGGTGGCGCTCCACGTGATCGGCGAACACGCCGGTGCCGAAGAGACCTACTACCACGGCCTCAACACCTCGATCCTGTCGATGATGCTGGCCAAGGAGCTGGGTTTTCCGCGGTCCCACTGCCAGTTACTGGGCGTCGGCGCCTTGCTTCACGACATCGGCCTGGCCGACATTCCCGACCGTATCGCCCGCCCGCGCCAGGAACTCACCGCCCCGGAGCGCCACCTGCGCCAACTGCACTGCGAGTACGGCGTGCGCCTGGGCAAACAGATCGGCCTCGCCGAGCCGGTGCTGCGCATCATCGCCCAGCACCACGAACTGGCCGATGGCAGTGGCTACCCGAACAAGCTCAAGGGCGAGCAGATCGATCCGCTGGCGCGCATCGTGTCCCTCGTCAATTACTACGACAACCTGTGCAACCCGCCCGATCTGGCCAAGGCCATGACGCCCCACGAGGCCCTGTCCCTGATGTTCGCCCAGCGTCGCGCCAAGTTTGACGTCAAGGCCCTGCAGGTCATGATCCGCTGCCTCGGCGTGTATCCGCCGGGCACGGTGGTGAAGCTCTCCAACGACGCCGTGGCGCTGGTTTCATCGGTCAATCCAGCCAAGCCCCTGCGTCCGTGGGTCACCGTTTTCGATCCGGACATTCCCAAGGATGAAGCGATCATGCTCGACCTGGAGCAGGAGCCCGACATCAACATTGCCAAGGCCCTGCGCCCGATCCAGTTGCCTCCCGAGGTGTACGAATATCTCAGCCCCCGCAAGCGGGTGACTTACTACTTCGACGCCGACTCACGGAAGGCGCCCCAGCAATGAAATCCATCTACCAGGAAGTGCTGCTTGCCGCCGCCGAGGAGATCCTGCTGCTCGTCGCGCCGGACGATCTGGCCATCCTTGCCGTCAATCCGGCCGCCTGCAGCATGCTGGGCTACCCGGCCGAAGTGCTGACCGGCATGAGTATTACCGACATTGAATGCGCGCTGGCCGATGTGTTCTTCTGGGAGGAAGTCCGCGGTGGCAGCGCCATCGAAGAGCAGGTCATGGAAGGCCTCTACCGGCGTGCCGACGGCAGCCTGCTGGCGGCCAGCAAGACGGTGCGGCGGATTGCCCAGGGGGTGCTGGTGCGCGCCACCGACATTGGCGCCCAGCAGCGCGCCGAGGACGAACTGGCGCTGATGGCCTCGCGCCTGCGGGCGACCCTCGAAGCCACTGCTGACGGCATTCTGGTGCTTGATCAGGACGGTCGCGTCGCCAACATGAACCGCCGTCTGGCGCGTCTGTGGCTGCTGCCCGAAGCGCTCCTGGCCCTCCACGACGATGGCGCCCTTATCGATCACATGGCGGCTGCGCTTGAAGAGCCGGCCGTCCTGCGGGCCTTGTTGACCGGCCATGCCAAGGACCTGAAGGAGACCTTCGACATCCTGCCCCTGCGCGACGGGCGCATCTTCGAGGCCAGCTCGCGTCCGGCCCGTCACGACGAGCAGGTGATCGGCCGGGTTTTCTGCATTACCGACGTGACCGAACGCCACAAGGCCGAACAGGCCCTGATTGCCGCCCGCGACAGCGCCAACTCCGCCAACCGGGCCAAGAGCGACTTCCTGGCGATGATGTCCCACGAGATCCGCACCCCGATGAACGGCATCATCGGCATGGCCCAGTTGCTCGAAATGGAGCCCCACACGGCGGAGCAGCGGGAATACATTTCCACTATCCAGAGCAGCGGCGAAGCCCTGCTGGGGATCATCAACGACATCCTCGACTACTCGAAGATCGAGGCCCGCAAGATGAGCCTGGAGAACATCGGCTTCGATTTGCGCCAGATCGTTGCCGATGTCGAAAAGCTGTTTCGCCCGAAGGCCGCCGAAAAGGCCCTGGCCTTCAGCGCCAGCGTTGCCGAGAGTGTTCCCCGCGTGCTGGTGGGCGACCCGACCCGTCTGCGCCAGATTCTCATCAACCTGCTCGGCAATGCCTTCAAGTTCACTTCCAGCGGGCTGGTTGGCGTGCACGTCGATGTGGCGCCACTGACCCCCGGACGGGTCAGCCTGCGGGTGACCGTCAGCGACACCGGCATCGGTATCGCACCGGACAAATGCAGGCACATCTTCACGCCCTTCGAGCAGGCCGACATGTCCACCACCCGTCGTTACGGCGGCACCGGCCTCGGGCTCGCCATCTGCCGCATGTTGTGCGAGCTGATGAACGGGGAGATTGGCGTAGACAGCGAGGAGGGCGTCGGCTCGCGCTTCTGGTTTACCGCCGAACTGGAAGCCGGTATTGGCGAGGAAGGCCGGGCCCCGGAAGCACCCCGTGCGATCCTGCGCCAGAACACGCGCATCCTCGTCGTCGAGGACAACCCGATCAACCGCACCGTCATCGGGCGCATGCTCGAGCGTTTCGGCGCCCGCGACCTGGACTTTGCCGAGAACGGCGAGGAAGCGGTGGCCCACTGCGCCGAATCGCACTATGAACTGATTTTCATGGATGCCCGCATGCCGCGCATGGACGGGCTGGAGGCCACCCGCGCGCTGCGTGCCGCCGGCAACACGGCCTACATCATCGGGGTGAGTGCCGACGCGATGAGCGAGGAGCGCGATGAGGCACTCGCCGCCGGCATGAATGATTACGTGGTCAAGCCGGTCGTTCGCGATGCCCTTGCTGCCTCGATCGACCGTTGGCGACAGACCCTGATTGCCGCCCATCTGGCTGAGGGCGCCGCACCGCACCGCGAAGTGTAAGCAGCCGTCCGGGCATGGCCTCCGTCCGGCTCACGAAAGCCGCGTTTCTGGCGGCTTGCACGGGGAAAACCCGCGCCCGTCGATCAAGGTTTGCTTACAAAGCGGCGTCCCGCCTCGGCTACCCAGCGGCTATCCTCGACTCAAGCAGCGCCCCGACCCGGGGCCCATGAGGAGAGGAACATGCAAAGCACCCGCCAACTGATCGCCACCGCCCTGATCGCCAGCCTGGGACTGGGCCTGTCCCTGTCCGCCAGCGCCCACGGCGGAGAAGGCCGTGGTGAAGGACGCGGCCGGGGCGAATGGCAGGAACGTCATCATCGCCATCATCATCACGGCTGGGAGCGTGGCCGCTCGTCGTATTACGCGCCGGCGCCGGTTTATGCCGTGCCTCCGCGGGTTGTCTATGAACGCCCGGTCATCTACAGCCAGCCGCCGGTGTATGCCTACCCGAGTCAGCCCTCGGTGGTGATCGGCATTCCGCCGCTGGTCATTCCCCTGCGCTGATCTTCTCGCGGCGAGAGGCTTGGATGTCCGGCGGCGTTGCCGATGGGAGTGCCAGTTTCGGCTGCGGCGCGCCAGGCGTTCCGGTTTCAAAAACCGCCTGCAGGCAGCGGATGTGGGCAGCGGTGACTTCCTCGATGTAATGCCGGACGATGGTCACGCAGCCTTCGGCACCGGCTTCCGTCAGCAGGTGGACATGGTGCTCCAGCTCTGCCCGGTCGGCCGCGTAGACGACATCGTCCCCCTGCAGGATGTGCGTGCGCAGACAGCTCTCGGTTGTCCCGACGGACAGCCGGCACATCAGAAACTGCAGGCGCTGGGCTGCGTCGACATTGGCCAGAAAAAGTCCGCCAAGCAGTTCTGCGAAACAGAGGGTGCTGCGGGGGAGAGTGTCTGGTGCAGGCCACATGGTCAGGATCTCGGTGATGTGCGCAGGGCAAAATTCTGTTTTAGCCGGCGCGCGGGAGGAGTCAAGCGGGCACGCTGCACCATGGCGCAATTCAGCATGGTGGCGCGGATTGGCTGGCCAGCCACGCGGCCCGCTCCCGCAGGCGCTTCGCCCAAGCAGGATTGAGGCCGGCTGCAGCCGCCAGTTGGTGCAATTCGTCCGGGGCCGGGCGGTGGGCCTCGCTGGCTGTCCACAGGCGCGTCAGGCTCATGCCGGGCGCCGGCCGTTCGATCAGTTCGATGAGCTCGCCGGCACGGATCGAACCCTCCGCCAGCACCCGGAAATACCAGCCGGTACAGCCCGCGTCGGCAATCAGCCGCGACATGGGCGGATGCCCCAGCTTGTGATTGATCTTCCAGCATGGCTGGCGCGGCTGGCTGATCTGCAGGCGGCAGGTGCCGATGGCAAACACGTCGCCGATGCACACGGTGTCTTCGGTCAGACCGCTACCCGACAGGTTCTCGCCAAGCACGCCGGGTTTGAGGCTGTCTGCCAGCGCCGGTTCGGCCGCCGCCAGCAGGGCGGCCAGGCGCCCGTAATGTTCGGCAGGGTAGTAATGGACGGCCTTTTCCGGCCCGCCATGGACGCGCCGATCGCCCTGGGCGTCGCCGGCCAGGCCTTCGAGGCCGACGGCCACGGGGCCGCTCACCGGGGTCTTGAAAATGCCGCTGCGTTGCCCTTCGGGGGGCAGGGCGCGCAAGCTGCCGACAAAAACGGTGTCGATGCGGACGTTCATGGATTTGATGGCATGAGCAAGGTCGAAAGGCCGTGAAAGCTGTCGTTACCCAAACCGCGTCATTCTGCGCCAACTGCGGCGGAATGTCTCAACCCGGCCACAGCCAGGCTGCGCCGCGCACGCCGGACGAATCGCCGTGGGCAGCCTTCACCAGGCGGGTGCAGACGGAATCGGAAAATACGTGGGGCAGCCACTGTTGCGGGACTTCGGTGTACAGCCGGTCGAGCTTGGAAAGCCCGCCCGCCAGCACGATCACGTCCGGGTCGAGCAGGTTGATGACCCCGGCAAGCGCCCGCGCCAGCCGGTCTGTGTAACGCCGCAGGCTGGCCTCGCAGCCTGCATCTCCGCTGCCCGCCGCGGCGACGATGGCTTCGGGTGTCAGCGTTGTGCCGCTCATGCGGGCGTGGTCGGCGGCCAGCCCGGGGCCCGACAAATAGGTTTCGATGCAGCCGAAGCGGCCGCAGTAGCAGGCCGGCAGCGGCAGGTCGTCGCCGGCGGGCCGCGGCAGCGGGTTGTGGCCCCACTCGCCGGCAATCCCGTTCGGCCCGTTGAGCACTTGTCCGCGCACCACGATGCCGCCGCCGACACCCGTGCCGATGATCACTCCGAAAACCACTTCCGCCCCGGCGCCCGCGCCATCGCTGGCCTCGGACAGGGCCAGGCAGTTGGCGTCGTTGGCGATGCGCACTTCGCGTCCCAGCAGGGTCTGCAGGTCGTCGAGCAGGGGTTGGCCGTTCAGGCAGGTGGAGTTGGCGTTCTTGATCCGCCCCGTCACCCGGGACACCGCCCCCGGCGTGCCGACGCCCAGCGTGCCGCGGCATCCGAGTTCGGTCTCGACGCTGCTTACCAGCCCGGCAATCGCCGCGAGGGTTCCTGCGTAGTCGCCCTGCGGCGTGGCCACCCGTCGCCGGGCCAGCGTGCGGCCCGCTTCGTCGAGGGCGATGATTTCGATCTTGGTACCGCCGAGGTCGATGCCGATGCGCAACATGTGAATGGTGATCCTCCTGCCCGCGATTTTAGTGGCTCACGTGCGCCTGTCCACATCAGCGTTCCGGAAATGCCGGATTGATGCACGCCAGAACGGAAAGCTGGCCCGCCGGAATATGCCGGTGGATGAATTCCGGGAAGGGTAATTGACCCCGATCATTTCGGACGGTAATTGACTTGTGTCAATAAATAACCACCTCGCAGTGTCGGGAATTATTACATTCCGTTCTTTTCCTATTTTTCCGCCAGGTCGAATGGCTTGATTCCTGACCCTTTAATGGTTCGGGCACGGAGAGTGCTGCAGTACTCCTGAGAATTTGTCACTTCACGGGCAAATGGGTATCCGGAGTCGTGGCAATCGCAAGGGGTCTTTATCAAATAAGCATCCATCCTTGCGGGATGCATGGGAGCCAAAAATGAACATGAAATATCTTCCGGCGGCCATCCTGCTCACCTGCCTGGCCATTCCCGATATGGCTTCTGCATCGCTCGTCACCCTGAGCGACTCGGAGGATATCGCCCTGAATGCCGACGGAGCCCTGAGCTTCAATGTTTACGAGGCCGCGACAGGAGGCGGAACCGCTGCGCTGTCGAGTTTTACCGGCAATACGTCGGCAAGTCAGGCTTTCAATCTTGCTCTGGGAAAACTGAATCTGCCGAGCGGCGCCAGCATTAATTCGGCGGTCCTGAAACTGACGGCGTCGATTGGCGATTCCATTCTCAATGTCAGCGACCCCCTTGTGAGCAACGTGCGCAATCAGCGCACCTGGCAAATCGTGGGGTTCGGATGCGGCTATTGGGGAACTCCCTGCTGGGATGTTTGGGGGTGGGTCGATTCGGCAACGCCTGGCGTTGGCGGTAATGCGAGTTTCGGGCTGACGCCCTCTGCCAGCTTCAATTCATCCACTTCTGCCGCAATCGGGTCGGCATTGCCGAGCGGCGGGGGAAACTACAATCTTGTCAGCGCGCTTTTATCGGGCAGCGACGAGATCGATATTGCCGGACAAGTAAGCGCTCTGCTTGCCTCCAGCATTGCCGATTATGGCTATTTCGCCACGACCAGCTATTCAGTCAGCGGCACGGTGCCCTTCCGTATTTCTGCCGAACTGGTGGTGGATTACACGGCGGCAAATAACAACACCATTCCCGAGCCCGTGTCCGCCATTCTCGTTCTGACCGGGCTGGGCGGCATGGCCCTGCTGCCCCGGAAGCACTAGTTTCTTGCCTCCCTGTATTTCTGCCACCCGCTCCAGCTGTACAGCAGCAGCCCGGCCCAGATCAGCGCAAAGGTAAGCAGCCGGGCCGGCTGCAGCACTTCGCCGAAGATCATGACTGCAGTGAGAAATTGCAGGGTCGGGTTGATGTACATCAGCATGCCCACCGTGGCCAGGTTGAGGCGTTGGGTGGCCGCAGCGAAGAGCATCAGCGGCAGGGCGGTGAGCGCGCCGGCCATCGGCAGCATGAGCTGGGTAAAGGTGTCGAAGCCGGTGAATACGCTGTGCCCCTGGCTGTTTTGCCACAGGGCGTAGATGGCCAGCAGCGGTAGCAGGGACAGGGTTTCCAGCCACAGGCCGGATATCGCATCGACGGCCACCTGCTTTCTTACCAGCCCGTAGAGCCCGAAGCTGCCGCCGATGAACAGGGAGATCCATGGCAGGCTGCCCAGCGAGAAGAACTCGTTGCCCACCGCCGCCACGGCCAGCCCGACCGATGCCCATTCCTTGCCGTTGAGGCGCTCCTTGAGCACCAGCATGCCGAGCAGGATGTTCACCAGCGGGGTCAGGAAGTAGCCCAGGCTCGATGCCACCACCTGGCGCTGGTCCACCGCCCACAGGAAAGCCAGCCAGTTGGAGCCCACCAGCAGTGCGGCGATGCTCAGGCGCAAGACCGTGCCCGGCCGCCGCGCCGCGGCAAAAGTCACCGCCCAGTGACGGCGGGCGGTGAGGATCAGGCTGACGAACAGGCAGCCCCACACGGCCCGGTTGCACAGCAGGTCGATGGGGCTGACGTGGCCGAGCTGGCGGAAAAACAGCGGGAAGAAGCCCCAGATGCCGTAGGCACCGAGGCCGAAGCCGATTCCGGCGAGGGTTTTGCCTTTATCCACGATTTACGCTGGCGGAAGGTCGGGAGGGAACCTTAGCACCTGCCTCGCGGGATTACCCTTGGGGTTTTCCGCCGAAGGCGCCGGCGGGTCTACAATGGTGATATTCCACTGCGAGGACTGCCCACATCATGTTGATCATCTTCAAATCCCCCGCCAGCGGCGACGTCATCATGTTCGACAAAAATGGCAAGGAGATGCTCGGCGTGCTGGGCAAGGACCCGCAGGACGCCAAGGGCATCGTCACCGTCGCGCAGCTTCCGGCTGCCATCGCCGCCCTCAAGGCCGCCATCGAGGCCGACAAGCAGCAGCAGAAGGAAGTTGCCGAAGAAACCGAAGGCGAAGCCAAGCCGACGGCTGTCGGCGTCAGCTTCTTCCAGCGCGCGGTGCCGCTGCTCGAGCTGCTGGTGCGTTCGCTGAAGGACGAGGTGCCGGTGACCTGGGGCGTCTGACGTTTTTCTGCCAGGACAAACATGACTCAACGCGACATCGACATGGCCCTGGAGCTGGTGCGGGAGTCCCTGCCCCAGCTGGGCATTCCGAAGCGCCTGTGCACCCGCAAGCTGTCGCCGGCCGGGCGGGTCTTCGGCCAGTATCGCTGGCATTCAGACACCCTGCGCCTCAATCCGCGCTACTTGGCGCACCTGTCCGACGACGACGCCCTCGATCTGCTCGACACCCTGCTGCACGAGCTGCTCCACAAGGCCTCGCCCCTGTGGAAGCAACTGCGCGACAGCTTCCGCCCGCACCCGGACATCTGGCGCAAGGCGGATGCCCTGACGACCAAGCTGGGGCCGGCCTACCTGGCCATGCGCCGGGCGGCCTAGGCGCCCCGGTTTTTTTCGACGCGTTCCGGCTCAGTCCGGAATGCCGGCCTGCGTCGGCACCACCACCGCGAACAGATCCCCCAGCGCGGCCAGTGCTACCGCCTGTACCGACTCGGCAGCAAGCAGGCTGCCGTCGTGGGCGGGCAGCGGACGGGTGGCCGTGGCGCTGGCCGGCACCGTCACCGCGTAGCCCAGGGTGAAGGCGCCGCGGCTCGTCGAGTTGATGCACATGTGGGTCATGAAACCGGCAATCACCAGCTTCGTCGCACCGACGGCCTTCAGGCGGGCATCCAGGTCGGTGCCGACGAAGGAGTTCGGGTAATTCTTCACCACCACCGCTTCACCCTCCTGCGGGGCCACCTTGTCGGCAATCGCACCGATTTCGGCGCGGATGTCGAAGGGCGAGCCGGGGCCGGAATCGTGCTGGATGTGGATCACCGGAATCTTCAGCGCCCGGGCGCGGGCCAGCAGGTGCGCGCATTCGTCGAGAGCCGGCTCGATGCCACTGAGGGCCATCACGCCGCTGCGGTAGGTGTTCTGCGCATCGACCAAAATCAGCGCGCATTCGGACAAGGGCGCCGGCTCGGCGGGCAGGCCGGACAACTGGCGCAGGGTGACGGGGTTGGACATGGCAGGTCTCCTTCGTTAAGTGAATTCGGTAATGCCAGATTAGGCCCGGTGCTGCCCTGCGTAAATCGACATTCATGCCGGGCTTTCCTGCAAAATTGCAGGTCGATGACCAACCGGAGTGCTGGCTTGAACTGGGATGACCTGCGTTTTCTGGTGGTGATCGGGCGGGAGGGCACGCTGGCCGCGGCGGCCCGCCGCCTCAAGGTGGACCAGACCACCGTGGCCCGGCGCCTGCGGGCGCTGGAGGAAGCCCTCGGCACGCCGCTGTTCGAGCGGGGCGACGGCCGCTGGCAGCCGACCCTGGTGGGGGCCCGGGTGCTCGAACGTGCCGGGCGTATCGAAGAGGACGTGGCCGGCGTGGTGCGCATGGCCGAGGCTGGCGCCCAGGCCGTGAGCGGCGTGGTGCGGGTCACCTCGGTGAGTGCCATCGTCGCCGAATACCTGATCCCGCGCCTGCCGGCCCTGTACGCCCGTCATCCCGGGCTGGCTGTCGAGCTGATTGCCAGCAACGACAATCTCAACGTGTCACGTCGAGAGGCTGACATCGCCATTCGCCTGGCCCGGCCGGACAGTGGCGACTTCCTGATCCGCAAGCTGACCGACGTGGGTTTTGCGGCCTATGGCGCAGCACGCGGCGATCTGCCGGTGCCGTCGGGTGACTGGGTGGCCTACAACGAGGACCTGGCCCACACGCCGGAGATGCGCTGGCTGGAAGCGCGCCTCAGCGGCGGCCGGGTGCGTTTGCGCTCCAACAGCGTGCGCGGGCTGGCGGTGGCGGTGGCCAGCGGGGTCGGCCACGGGATCCTGCCGTGCTTCCTGGCCGATGCCCATCCGGGCCTGGTACGCCTGGGTGGGCCGGCGCCGGTGCTGAGCCGCGACCTGTGGTTGCTGATTCACCGGGATGCGCGCCAGCAGGCCCGCGTGGCGGCCACCGCCGACTGGCTGGCGGAGTGCTTTGTGGCCGATGCGGCGGCCTTTCGGGGCGAATTGACGGCGGGCTAGCGCAGCACTCAGAGGCCGGTGCGGGAAAAGGCCGCCAGCACGTCCGTGGCCCGCCAGCGCACGTAGTCGGTGTCGTCGCTGGCGGCGATGCCCTTGATCTGCGGAATGAAGTCCCGCCAGCCCAGAGCCGCGGCGGCCACTACCGCGCGCAGGCGCACCCGCGGATCGGCGGCGCTCATCAGATGGGCAACGGCGGCGTGGCAGCGCGGATCGAAAGCCTCCGGGCCAAGGACGGCGATCATCGCCGCGGCTTCGATTTGCCGGGCCGCGTCGGTGGCCTGTTCGGCGCTGGTCAGGGCCTGCTCGAGGGAACGGCAGGCGAAGCGCTTGACCAGCGTGGCTTCCAGTTCGGGGCTGGCGTCGGACCTGAAGGTGAAGAAGCTGGCGCCGGCGATGTCATCGACGATGTAATGCACTTCGGCACCGGACTCCGGCAGGGTCCAGATCGCCTCGTAGGGGCAATCGCTGTCGGCGGGGAATTCATCGGTGAAGTGCCAGCCGAGGGTGGCAGCGCGTCGGGCGACTTCTTCCAGGCCGGGCGGGTGGGCGAGGGCCAGCTTCTTCATGCGGCACGCCCGCCGATGATGCCGCGCATGGCCTGCCGCACGGCGGCGACGATGTCGGCGTTGGACGGGCGCACGTTGGTGCGCAGGATGATCTGCGCGGCGCGGGTGACGGCTTCCACTTCGGCCTGCATGGCCCGCTGGGCGACAGCCCGGCTGCTGCGGCTGGCGGGCGCGTTGGGGCGCTGGGGCGCACCGACTTCGTCGCGCACCTGGCGCAGGGTGGCCAGCGCGCCGGGGGCCGCATGGGTGAACAGGGCCTGACCCTCGGGGCGCTCGGCAGCGCTGGCGTCGCCGGCCTGGGCGAAGGCCGCACTGATGCTCAGGGCGCCGGCGCCGGCCATGGTCAGCACCGAGCCGAGGGTGGCCAGGGCCATCGGGTCACGGCGCACTTCCAGGCCCATCAGGGTGCGGAAGCCGCCGAACCAGCTGGTCAGGTGGCGGGCGCCGCTGGGAATTTCGCCGTTCTGCAGCAGGTCGCGGGCCGCCGAGGCGACGAAGCGGTCGTTGCCGATGGAGGACAGGGTGGCCGCCACGTCGCGGTAGCGGCCGATGCGCACGCGCCGCTCGTCCGGCGAGGCGCCGGTGACGATGGCATCGCCGAAGGGCGGGCGACGGACGACGCCGCGACCGCCGGCCTCGGTGGTGGCCAGCACTTCCTGCCCGCCCCGCGGCAGGGTGGTGGGCAGACTGGCGGCGACGACAACCACCCCGCCCGGCGGAATCACTCGCGGGGCGTCGTGGGTGCCGCTGGCTACCACCGGCTGGCCGCTGCTGGCGGCATCCAGCTCCCGGTCGGCCACTTCGCGAATCTGGCGCAGCAGGGCGATGTCGTCTTCAGTGAGGGGGCGCCGCTCGCGCGGGTTGATTTCGCCGCTCACCCACCAGCGCCCGCCTTCGAACACGGCTTCGAGGACACGGAAGCCGTAGCGCACCCGGATGGCCGTCATCAGCCCGTTGATCAGGCCTGCGTTGAGTGGCCCGCCCCCCGGCCGCCGGGCGACCACTGCGACGGCCGCATCCATGCCCAGGCGCAGGCGTTCGCGCGGGTCGTTCGGTACACCCGCCTGGGCCACGAAGCGGCCGAGGCGGCGGGCCGCCGCGACGATCCAGTCCACCACCCGGTCAAGCGCCCGGTCGATGGGCGCGCGGATTCGGTTGATGATGTTGGTCACCGCGTCGCTGACCCGCCCGAGGCCGACCAGCCGGGCCAGGAAGCTGATCACCAGGGTCAGGAGTCCGGCCATGCTCTGTTCGACCCGGTTGGCGGCGGCGCCGATGGCCCCGCTGGCGATGGCGGCAATCGAGTCGATTACCGAGGCGGCCACCTGGGCGATCTGGCGCATCCGCTCGATGAAGAACATCACCGTGTTGTAGATGGCGATGATGGCCTGGATGAAAGCGCCGGCCGGGTTGAGGCTGCTCACCAGGCGGGTGATGGCGGCGGTCACGATGCTGGTGCGCACGAAGCTCATGACCTGTTCCATGACCATGTCGCGCAGGTTGCCGAGGGTTTCCTGGATTCTCTCCCAGGCCGCCGCCGGCCCTTCGCGGACCAGCGTGACGACGATGTCGAAGCCGGTTTCGAGGGCATTGACGGCGGTTTCGCCCACTGCCCGCACCAGCTTGCCGCGAATGTTCTGCCAGGTCAGGCCGAGCACGCTGAGTACGAACTTGACGATCTCCGGCAGCGTGAAGGCCTGCGGGATGTAGAGGCCGGCGCCGCCCATCGCGCCGGTGAGCCAGCCGATGAGGGAGGCGCGCAGGTGGGTCAGGATGTTGGTGGCGAACTGGCGCAGGCCCTGCACGCCGGCGCGCACCAGGTTGCCGATGAAGCGGATCGGGTCGGCGATGATGGTGCGCAGCGCCCCGGCAGCGCGGCGCAGGTAGGGCATCACGCTGGGGGCGACCACCTCGAAGATGATCTCCAGCAGGCTCATCACCTGCTGTCCGGCCCAGCTCAGGAAGCGCCCGGCAAAGTCGCCGAAGACCCGGGCGATGCGTGCGAAGGTTTGCGGCAGGGTGACCAGATCGGCCACGCCGAGGCTGCGCAGGGTGTCCATGAACATCCCCGGCAGCGCCGTGACAAAACCCATCAGTCCGGCCAGCGCGCCCTGGAACCACGCAAAGGCGCGGCCGATGGCGTTGCCGCGCTGGATGTTCTGCCAGATTTCGTCCTGCCCGATCAGGTGCATGAAGCCGCCGATCAGCGTGGCGGCGGTGCGCGGCACGGCTTCGCCGGTAATCGGGTTGCGGCCCAGCACGGCGCACAGCAGATCCCAGCCACGGGTGTTCGCGGCCAGCCCGGCCAGCGGTCGCAGGATGGCGTCGCGGATGAACTGCAGCACGCCCGACACCAGCCCGCCGACGAAGCTGGTGATGCGCCCGATCGGCTCGGTGACGATGCGTTTGGCCCGCTCCCACACCCCGCCGAGGTCGAAGATGTCGCGCCAGCCGAGGCCGTCGAGGAAGCGGTCCACTGCCTGACGGATGCTGCTGCCGATCATGCCGAGGGTGGCGATCTGCTGCTGCACCCAGCCGGCCACCCGGTCGATGATGCCGTGGTTGTCGAGTGCGCGGGTGATCAGCGCGCCGCCGGGCATCAGCTCGACCACCGCGCGCAGCAGGTTGCCCGGCGAGCGGTCCACGGCGCGCATGTTGATCGGATTCACGCCGAGCACCAGTGTGAACATGCGGAAGCCGGGCAAGTTGTTGGCGTGCTCGGCGAAGTAATTGACGGCGTCGCCAATGCCGAGGCGCTGCACGGTCGGCGCGCTGCGTTCGCTCACCGCCGGGGCGAGGCTGCGCCGGACTTGCGGCGCGGCACCCTGCTGGATGGTGTGGGTCAGCTCGTGGGCGATCAGCTCGCGGCCGGTGCCGCTTTCCGGCTGGTAGGCATCGCGGCCGAAGACGATCTGGTTGCCCACCGTGAAGGCGGCGGCGTTGAGCTGGCGGCTGGCCTGGGCGGCCTGTGGGCCGGTGTGGATGCGCACCGCCGAGAAGTCGGCACCGAAACGCGGCTCCATGAAATCCCGTACCGGGCGTGGCAACGGCTGGCCGCCGCCGGGCAGGCCGGGGACCGCCACGGGAGTCGGTCGGGCGGCCGGCGCCGACGCGGGCGCCGGGGCGCGCTGGGCGGAGGCCGGGACCAGGCCGGCAAAGCGGGCGCTGCTGTTCGAGACCGGGGCCGGCGGCAGGCTGACGATGCGGCGGGCGACCCGGGTGGCCTCGTGCTCGGCGGCGTCGTGGGGGCTGGAGACCTTGAGCCCGGCGAGGGATGGCGCCGCCGCCGCGGTGGCCGAGCGCATGGCCATGGCGGGCGTCTGCACCTGCACCGGCGGCGTCACCGCCCGGTGCTCGGGCGCGCGCAGGGCCTGGCGGGAGAGCGGCGCGTTCATGGCTGCCGCTCCCGGAGCGCCTGTAGGGGCGACTTCAGTCGCCCGGTTCTTCGCTGCTCAACCTCCGATGGGCGAC
>JAOAUC010000080.1 GCA_030157785.1 Zoogloea oleivorans | reverse complement strand
TTAACTAATTGTTACACTTCGATCTTGTGCATTATCACCGTTGACAGAAAGGTGTGATTGCTAGTTTGGTTTTGGCCCCCGGGTGAGCCCGTCACTCTTGGTTTATGTCAATGACTACCGGTCACGCCATCATGTTGCTTTGGAATTAGCGGGCTGACGAGAAACGCTCCGTGGTGATGATCCTGTTGAAGGATGTCGGGAACGACCTCTGAGGAAGGCTTGCAGGCGATGTTTTAAGGCGCTACCGTCCGGGAGTTGCGCGGTGTGTCCTGTCTGAACCTCGAGGAGGTGACACCCGCGAAGCAGCAGATCATGGCAAGTCGCTCCTTCGGGATGGCCGTGTTCGATATCGAAGGGCTGGCTGAATCGGTGGCCAGCCATACGACCCGGGCCGCCGAAAAGCTCCGGGCACAAGCCTGCACGGCGGCCACCATTAGCGTGTCGGTTCGCAGCAACCCCTTCAAACCGCAAGATCCCCAGTACCAGCGGAGCATCACGATGCCGCTGGCCGAACCGTCGAGCGACACCCGGGTGCTGATCTGCTCCGCCCTGGACGGACTCAAGCGTATCTACCGACCCGGATTCGCTTACCAAAAGGCCGGCGTGCTGTTGTCCGGGCTGGAGCTTCGTCGGCGGCAGCAAGGCAGTCTGCTGGCCGACGACGCCACCGAGGCAAGATCGGCGGCGCTGATGCACTCCATGGATCGGATCAACGCCCGCTGGGGACGGGGCACCTTGAAGCCGCTGGCGACGGGGCTGCAACAAGACTGGCGAATGCGCCGTGAGCGCTTGTCTCCGGCCTGGACGACGAACTGGAACGAACTGCCGGTGGTGCTGGCCCGGTAAAGGGCACTGGGCGTACGCTTCGCCCATGTGCGCGAACTACCGACCTTCCGCGCGGGAAGAACTCATGGCTTTCCCGCTGCCACCGCCCGACTTTGACTATGGCGAGGCCTACCCGGGCTCGATCGTGCCCATCGTCACCAACTTTGCGCCACGAATGTGGGTGCCGGCGAGCTTTGGGTTGATACCCAGTTGGGCGAAGGACGCGAAGATCACGCGATCCACCTACAACGCCCGCACGGAAACCGTGGGAGAAAAGCCATCCTTCCGCGATGCCTGGCGCCGGGGCCAGCTCTGCATTATTCCGGCGAGTGCGATCTACGAGCCCTGCTACGAATCCGGGAAGGCAATCCGCTGGCGGATCGAACGTGCGGACGGCAAGCCCATGGGGATTGCCGGCATCTGGGAGCGGGGCATCAAGGCGGAGGGACTTCCGTCCTGGTCGATGTCGATGCTGACCATCAATGCCGATGGTCACCCCGTCATGCAGCGTTTCCATAAGCCGGCGGACGAGAAGCGCTCGGTGGTGATCCTGCCGGACGATGCTTGGGGCGACTGGTTGCGCGCGAGATCGGAGGAGGCGGCGCGGGGGCTGCTCAGGCCGATTGAAGCGGATCTTCTGCGGGTGCAGCCCGATCCGCTGTTGGTTGCGCGTGCGACAGACTCCCTGTTCTGAGGGCCGACATCCGTTGCGCGATCACAGGACCAAGGTAGGCTCACGGCCTTGGCCAGCTTTCGAATGAAAAAAATCCCGCCTAAGCGGGAAGAGTGTTGGTTTGCGGCCTGACCCCTACTGAGGCTGGCCGTCTTGGCGCGCTTATGGGCACCTCGAATCAGGATGTACAGTCGCATACAAAATTGCGGCGCAAATGATGGTCAGGCTCCCGGCGCTTCGTAGAGGGTCAGAACGTGAAGCATCTGCTCTATGGCAAACAGCGCCTCCCGCGACGCGACCTGCAGATTCGCAATCCCCAGCGGATCCAGAATCCTGGATTTCACAGCAAGCTCGATGCCGCTTCGCTGAGCAATGCGCACGATGCGCTGACGCATGGCGTCATTCGATTCTTCTGTCTTTGGGCGATACACGATTCGGCGTTTGGCGAGCGGGACCGCTCCCAATATACCTGTCGCGTCGAGCAGGGTCATGGCAGTGCTCTGCTCAAAATGAGTGACATGCGTCACTTCGTCAGGGGGCGCTGGGTGCGGGCTCTAGGTTTTAGGCTGAAGTGGTCCTGCGACGCGCGACCTTTGTTGAGACTTCCCCATCAGCAAGCCAAAGGACTCTCAGGGTGCCAGAAAATCGATATGTAATATTTATTTGACGATGGCATTCTGTATTGATAACGTCATGCCTTGATCTGTCGATAGGAGGATGAACTCGTGAAGGCGTTTCTTGTGGCAATGCTGGTTACCGGATTATGCGGCTCAGCCCAGGCAGGGGAGTCGCGGGGCGATCAGCGCATTTCGATTTTTGCTGGGCTGCTTCACGGCGAGCTGATGAGGGCCTGTAGTGGCTGCGGCTGCCGGGGCGGTGGTGGCTATCGACTTCCGAACGGCAAATGTGCCCCGCGCCTCGCGATGGAGGTCACGCGAGGATGACTGCCGCCAGCCAATACCAGCTGGCCGCGGGGGAAGTCGTTCAGTGTCCCCGTTGCCACTACATCCGGTCCAGTCGAGACTTCGGCGCCACTGAGGCGTGTCCCCGCTGCGGCGTTGTCTATTCCTCAATGGAATCGGCCGCAAAGCGGCGCAGTGAGTCTCCGCAATCGCGCGAGGTTTGACGTGCTGAAAGACGGGTGTCACCAGACCGGGAGAGTCCCAGGCTAAGGTTGCCCGGTGCGCTGCCTCTGCGTAGACTGCCGCCGATGCCCTACGCCTTGCTGCTGTTCGCCACCCTGTTGGCCGCCTGTACGTCTGCACCATACCTCCCGCCAGTTCGTATTCCTTCCGAAAGGCCTGTCGCCGATCAGGCCAGGCCGATCAAGATGCCCCCGTCAGTCAGCACGGCATCTTCCAGTCTTCCTGCGCTCGTTTATGGCAAGAAGGCCGTCGGGCATCGAGACTTCGCTGGCGCCAAGAAGGTGCTGCCGAGTGTGTTTGCGGGGATGGAGGAGGATTTCTACTGCGGCTGCCGCTACAGCGGCAACGCTGTCGATTTAGATGGCTGCGGCTACCGGCCGAGGAAGAGCATTGAGAGGGCCAGTCGAATTGAGTGGGAGCATGTTGTGCCGGCCTGGGTGTTGGGCCAGCAGCGCGAGTGTTGGCAGAGCGGCGGGCGAGCGAACTGCACGGCGACGGACCCGGTATTTCAGATGGCCGAGGGGGATTTGATCAACCTCGTGCCAGCCGTGGGCGAGGTGAACGGCGACCGGAGCAACTTCCCCTATTCAGTTTGGACTTCGCATCCGGAGCCTATGTACGGGGCGTGTCAGACGGTTGTGGATTTCAAGGGAAAGCGTGCCCAGCCACGGGCAGAAGTCCGCGGGCGGGCGGCTCGGATCACGCTCTATATGTATGAAACCTACAAGCTGAACTTGAGCAGCCAGGACAAGAAGCTGATGTGTGCCTGGGCCAAGACCTACCCGGTGGATGATTGGGAGCGGGAGCGCAACACGCGCATCGTCCGTTGGCAGGGCAGGGGTAATCCATGGGTGACGGAGCCGGCCAAGCTCAAGGCGGGCTGTGGCTGACGTTCAGGCAATTTTTCTTTGGTGTGCTTGCCATCAGATCCCGCTAAGGTTTGGAACGGTGACGGACTGGTGATCGGCCTTTGGCGACGTTCTCGGTCAGCGGAAAGAGTGGCAGCTATGAGACAGACAGCTGTCGCCCGGCTACTTCAAGGCTGAATGGCAGCTTTCCCTGCTTCCGGATGGCAGGACCCGACCCGAAGCAGCCCTTCGACGCTTTGGAAAGCGGACCTTTAGCGTTTGAATTCACGGGCGCTGCGCGGTTTTATCGCGCAGCGCCCGGTGGAATGATGGGTTCGGCTTACTTAGCGCGACAAGTGGTCAAGGAACGGGTTAAGGCTGGTGAACTTCGAGCAAACGGCCTTCAGCTCAGGTGCAGCGTTATCCCAAAACACTATATGGACAACGTAGCCGTTTTCGACAAGGTCTTCGACGACCGGGACAAAGTCTTTGTCTCCAGCTACGAGCGTGACTTCATCAATGCCTTTCCGAATCTTTCCGGAGTAGACGTCCTTGGTGATTTGATGCGCTATCGCAACATCAACTTTCTTCTCTTTTCCCGCGAAATTTTTTTCGTAGGTTTTTACTTCAAACCCCTTGCTCTTAACCATTTGCCAGAAAGTGTCACTTGGAGGTGGAGAGCCCCAGAGCTTCGCGCTCCCAATTTCTGCTTTATCGCCGCAGACGAACTGGTGAAGTTTCCCGTAATCAAGTTGCCAGCCTCTATCAACAATCTTGTTGTTCATAGCATCAATGTATGTCTCGGCTCCTGGTATCTTTTTCGCAACAGCGGAGGCTCGACACCCTTCGGCAAAAACATTGGAATTGTCGACATAGGTGAAGTTGAGGACTTGAGTCATATAGTGCTCCGGGAATTGTGGGCCGAACTAATAGTAGGAGACAGAAGTGTCCAAGAAGCTGGAAGCCTGTCCAGTAAGTTGGCGAACAGGACAAGCCAGCTGCCTTGCCAGAACGTCGTTTTCAAACGAAAGGTGTTTACGCGACAAGTGAGCACGCAATTGAGGCGGGGCAGATTGCCATTGTACTGAAACAACTAATGCAAACAACATTTAAACGAACGTCTGGTTCGGGAAAATTCCATGAACGACCGCTTCTGGCCGGCAGTACGCATTCGACATGATGCCAGAATGCGGCCACACGGTAGTCGCCCGTGTGGCCGCAGAGACGATCTAGATCTCCGTCTGCTCCGAAATCTCCAGCGCATCATCCACCTCAATGCCGAGGTATCGCACAGTGCTTTCAAGCTTCGAGTGTCCCAGCAGGAGCTGAACGGCCCGCAGGTTCTTTGTGCGCTTGTAGATCAAGGTCGCTTTCGTACGCCGCATCGAGTGCGTACCGTAGGCGGTTGGATCAAGACCGGCCGACGCTACCCAATGCTCGACGATCCTCGCGTACTGCCTCGTGGAGACGTGCGGGGAGTTGCGCAGCCGGCTCGGAAAGAGGAAGTCTTCCGACTTCAATCCCTCTTTCGCAATCCAGGCCGCAACGGCCGCGCGTGTAGGCTCGGTCAGTTCGAACTGCACTGGCCTCTGCGTTTTCCGCTGTACGACCATTGCGCGTGAGAGCAACTGGCCTCCGTGTGTCACGTCACGCACCCGCAGTCCGACGAGGTCGCAGCCCCGAAGCTTGCTGTCGATCGCCAGGTTGAACATGGCGAGGTCGCGCACCGCGTGCGCATTTTGTAGATGAATGCGGATTGCCCAGATGTCTTTGGGTTTGAGCGGTGCCTTCTGCCCAACCTACTTCTCCTTGTTCCAGGCTTCCCGATGCGGATGTTCTCGCGTTTCCATGATTGGCTCCTTGCTGTTGATCGGAGTCAGATTCTTGAACTCATAGCGACGGGCCGCTACCGGCAATGATGCTGAGAGGGTACTATCGGCCAGGAGCTGACCGTCACGACGGTCTGCTTTCGAGACTCGCAAGTTTGGTAGTCTTGGCTCTTGATCGAACAGCAAGAAAGAGGCGACGTGCCAGCTATTGAGATGACGACGGCGGAGGTGCCCGGGGTGTACCGGCGCTTGGCTAGCGCAATTGGTGCGGAACATTGGCAAGGTGCGGTGGCCCGGCAGGAAGAGGCGATTCGGTCGAATCACTTTCTCGGTGACTACCTGCGTTCAGAGTACGCCATCGCATACCAGTTGGAGGGCTTGCGAAGACTGGTGGCAAGGTTTGGCACCGTGCCGCACGAGGCCTGCAACGATCCGAGCATTTTTCCGTCTTTGGCCTTCGCTGCACAGGTGCTCGGCGTCCTGGAGATGAGCACGGTCAAGCAGGCCAGAGCATTCGTCAAACGAGTCCGAACTGCCTTCAGCAGTTCCGAGAACATGCACGGTCTGAGTTTGGAGATGCAGGCAGCGACCCACTTCGTCCGTCGTGGGCAACGGGTGGCTTGGCACAGAGTGAACAACGGGGGCTCTTTTGATCTCCTGATCGAAGATCTCGGCCCCAGTGGGCTTGAGGTCGAGTGCAAGTCCATCTCGGAAAACAAGGGACGCCGTATCCATCGCCGCGCTGCGCTGGAGTTCTGGGGCGAGCTATGGAGAGACGTGGGTGGCATTGCACAGAGCCTGCGCTCGGGGCTTGCGGTTGTGCTGACCGTTCCTTATCGCTTACCGGCAGACACAGGGGAAAGATCCTCACTCGCGAGAGAAGTCGTTGCGCGTATCCTGGCTGGGAGCAGCGCAACCTTGGGTGGTGGCGCGGAAGTGCGCATAGCACCCTTCGATCCCGCCACGATTGAAGCGGCGGAGGATAAAGGCCACGAGGAGTTGAGGAAGGCCATCGACGCAGCGACAGGTACTCGCAATCGCGAAGCAGTCGTGTACGGGACTTCTACGGGCGGAATGCTGGCGTTCGTGATGCAAAGTGCAGTTGAGGACGACGTGCTGGATCAGGTGTTTGCCACCCTCGACGACTCCGCGGCACGGCAGTTCACACGCAAGCGTGGCGCTTTGTTCTGGGTTGCATTGCAAGGCCTTGATGCAGATCAGTTGCTGTCGCTACACGAACAAGACAGTGCCCCAGACAAGCAACCAACGGGATTGAAACTCGGAGTTAGTAACTTCCTCAATCGTGCGCCGGGCCATATCGTCGGTGTTGTGTTCAGCAGTAGAAGCGGCCTTCTTCCCGCTATCCATGGCAGCACAGACTCGGGTGGAGTAACGAATTTCTTCTTGAAAGAGGAAAGCCCCCTCTGGCATTCAAGCTTCCGCGGCCCTCTGAGAGCGGCATGGATGACGGAATAGGCCGCCTAGGCAAGTTGGTACGCCGGGAAAGCTGGCCAGTGCGAAGCGGTTTCGTGGATGCCCCTGTCAGCAGGGCTCCGCACCCTTGAAACGGGAGGTCGGAAGGGGCAGGAACGGTATACAGACCCCAGTTGTTTCGCTGCACCCCGGGGCATAGGAGTTTCAACTGGCCCAGACAAGGCCGACCGGCAGCTTCGGGGCGACGAGTTCAAGGGCGCGGATGTCGCTGATGGGTCGGAAGTTGCCTATTCAGAGGGCTGTTGTCGGCCAGAAGCGGACGGCCAGCAATCGAGCGCAAAGCAGTCACTCAGGCACTTTTTGCGTATGCTTATACTTTCGCAATCGGCTGCTGCTTTTTGTCTCAATTTAGTAGGGTTAGAAATCACCTGAATTTCACGGAAACGCAAGCAGTAAGCCGTTCTACGTAAAAATCGCTCTGAGATGTCATGCAGCAACGCTCGGAGTTATACAGCAGAATTGCTGTCTAAGCAGATAGTTAGGGCATATTGGGATATCGTTGTGAAACTAACAAATGCTGAGGCAATCGCGATTGCCGGAACAATTACTCCTAAATTTACGCATCATCTGGCGGAGTACAGCTTCACAAAGTACCCAGCAGCAGATTACGCAAGGTACAAGTCGGTCTATGCAAGCAAGTCCGCTTCGAACGTGGAAGTGCATGCCTCATTATTTTGGAAGTGGGGTCATGTAGGAAAAGCTAAAATCCCTGAAGCCCAGTTGCAGTTGATCCATAAAGTAGAGAATCTTTGGCCAGAATACGTTCAAGCGAAGAAGTGTATTGGTGCAAAAGAAACCTTTGCGTGGTGGCGTTCAAAACTGCCCAAGACTGCGTACATTACTGCGGCGTACATAACGCATTTAATTCACCACGCAGACCCATTGCCGATCATTGACCAACACAACTTCCGGGCAATGAACAGCCTAATTCGAGCAGTTCGTCCGACGCATGTGGCAACGAGCGTTCCTCGAACCTGGCAAGACATTGAAGATATGCAATCGTTCATTTCAGGGATACTTGTTCATTTGCCCGGAAAGTCAGCTGAAGAGCTTGATCGCTTCCTAATGATGTATGGCAGGAGTATCAAACTAAAGAAACCCAAAAAGCCGAGGAAACTGCCCTAACAATTAGCTGCAGGCGCGACGGCCCTGGCGGGCCGCGGCCTGAGCTCAAACGTTGAGTGTCAGCTTTCCATTCTCCTGACCGCCGCCTTTGGGTCGGAAGTACGCACTCACCTGAATGAGAAGCTGCCGCTCGCCGCAATTTGCAGTTTAGCGGCAGGTAACCTCTACGTTGCTGACCGACGCAGGTCGCCGGTCGAGCGGCAGCTCCGGCCGAGGAGAAGTCGGCCAAGGTGCTTAGCTTTGCGGTGCAGAATGATCAGCAAGGTTTGATTTTCCAGTAACAAAGGCCGCCCAGGCATTCATCATTTCTCGCCGCTGCTCAAGGAGATCGGTGCGGTGGTACGCCGCTTCCACTTTGTTTTGAACGGTGTGTGCCAGCGCTCGCTCTGCCAAATCCCGGGCGTAGCCGTGTTCACTGCACCAGTCCCGAAAGCTCGATCGGAACCCGTGAGCGGTAGCAATCCTGCCTGGGGTGTCGCTATGTGCTTTCACGCGACGCAGGAATGAGGTCAGTACCATGTCCGAAAGCTCAACTTCATCCCGCGTAGATGGGAAGACGAGGCTTTCATGGCGCCCCTGTTGATCCTTGAGGATTTCGATAGCGCGAGGTGCAAGGGGAACGCGGTGAGGTAGCTTCGCTTTCATTCGCTCTGGCGGAATCGTCCATACGCCGTTTTCCAGATCGACTTCAGACCATACCATGCCCCGCGCTTCTCCTGAGCGGCACGCCGTCAGGATCAAGAATTCCAACATCGCACGGGTGACGTCGTAGCGCTCTCTTGGCTTCAGGTGCGTGGTTGCGAATGCGGGAATGTCCTTCCAGGGCATCGACGGTTGATGTTTCGTCCGAATGGCTTTGCCTGGCTGTTGAGGAAGGAGGTGGCCGACCACGTCGACTGGGTTCGACTGGCAGTGACCGTGCGCCCATCCCCAGGCCATCACGGCATGGATGCGCTGCTTCACTCGGCTAGCTGTTTCAGCCTTGGTGAGCCAGATAGGCTTGAGAACTTCCGCCACGTCCCCCGGTTGGATTTCGTTCAGGCGTTTTTCACCTAACTTCGGGAAAACGTACTCGGTCAAGGTGTTGATCCACTGCTGGCCGTGTTTGGGGTTCTTCCAGCCAGGAAGCAGATCCTTGTGCAGGATTTCAGCTGCCTCCTTGAAACTGGGTATCGCCAGGGGCTCAGGAGCCTCTTCGATCTTGGCCTTCTCTTCCAGTGGGTCTTTCCCCTCAGCAATATCGGTGCGCATGGCAAAAGCGCGTTTAGCCGCTTCGGAGATGCTGACTTCAGGGTAAGAACCTAGCCCGGCGTTTCGGCGCTTTCCAGTTACAGGGCTTACGTAACGTAGGTTCCACTTACCACGTCCCTTGGTTCGGTTCGGTTCAAGTGTTAAGCCGGGGATGGCCCCGTGAGGGATTGGTTTGTCTTCTGGCTTGATGTGTCGTGCTTTGGTGTCGGTGATAAGTGCCATGGCAGGTTCCTCGTTAGCCTGCCATCTAGCATGCCATAGAACGCTGGCTTCAACTAGGCGGGGTTGGACGGTCTTGGATGAATAAGTTATATAAAACAACTAATTGAAATAATATTTTGGACGTGATTGGCGCGGATTGAGTCCTATTTAAGCGGACACCCTTTCCGCCAAAGCATCAAGTAAAAAAGCGCCTTCCGGGGCGCTTTTTTACGTCTACATCGACCCTCGCCGACCTTTATGTTCCAGCCAGCGTCTTCAGCGAGGTGGCGACTTCCTCCAGGCTCCCGCGCCAGTCGTGCTCCGCGTGCTGGCGAAAAATCTGCATAGTCGGGTACCAGGGCGAATCCGTCCTGTCGAGAAGCCAGCGCCATTCGGATTCGTGTCGGTTGAGCAGCCATACCGGCTTGCCAAGGGCGCCGGCGAGGTGGGCGATGGAGGTGTCGACGCAGATGACCAGATCAAGGTTGGCGATCAGGGCTGCGGTGTCCAGCAGGTCCTTGCTCTCGTTCATCCAGTCGGCAATGGGCGCATTCGTGCCAGTCAGTTGAGCGGACGCTTCGCTCTTTTGCAGGCTGACGAAAGAGACGCCTTCTACCGCCAGGATGGGTGCCCATTGGCGCAGGGGAATGCTGCGCAGGGCGTCCTTCGTGAGCATTGGATTGCCGGCCCATGCCAGCCCGACCTTGAGCCCGTCGAGGGCCGCAAGGCGTGGCGCCCATGTGGTCTTTTGCTCGTCTGGTACCAACAGGTAAGGCACCTTGGCGGGCACCGTGTCGAGTCCGGTATGCAGCAGGTGGGGCAGGCTCATCATCGAGCAATGCAGGTCGAATGCCGACGCGATGGCGGTGCTGGTCTGGCTCTCCACCACGTCCACATCGCCCATGCCTTCAAAAACCCTGACCAGGTGCGACTGGCAATAAACCACGAGCTTAGCGGCGCCGAGGGCCTTTAACCGGGGCAGGTAGCGGGCCATCATCAGCGTGTCACCCAGCCCCTGTTCGGCCCATACGAGCAACCTTTTGCCTGCCAGGGGCTCGCCTTGCCAGCGGGGCGTGTTGCCGAAGCGGGTGAGCATCTCCGGGAGGTAAGCATATTCAGGCTTCCCGCAGTCAAAGCGCTGCTCGAGCAGGGAGAAGCCTTCCGGCAGTTCGCCCAGCAACAATAACAACTCACCCAGCGCCAGCACGCCGCTGCCTTGCCCGGGCACTTCGGCTGCCTGGCGGAGCAGGGTCTTGGCGGCATTCCAGTCCTGGCGCTGCTGATGCACCAGGCCCAGGTTGAAGATGGCCTGCCAGAAGTCTGGATCGAGGGTGAGGCAGCGCTCGTATTCAAGCCTGGCGCGCTCGAGGTCTGACGTTTCCTTGGAGAGATTGCCCAGGTAGAAGTGCAGGTTCAGGGAGTCGGGACGCTTGGCGAGCGCTTCTTCGAGCAAACGTTTTGCCTTGTCGGACTGTTTGTCGCGGAAGAGCACGTACACAAGGCTGAGCAGTGTGTCTTCGCCATCAGGGTCGATATCCAGGCAGCGCTCGAAATACCCCGCGGCAATCCGGAAGTCGCCTTGCTCGCGGGCGATTTCGCCGAGGTTGAGCTGGGCCTGGTAGAGCGTCGGATCAAGGGCCGCAGCACGGAGCAGATGCTCCCGTGCCATACCGATCCGGCCTGCTGCCTTGAGTGTCAGCCCGAGGTTGTTGTGCGCCTTGGCGTAGGCGGGGTTGGCGGCGATTGCCTTGCGGTAGCAACGTTCGGCCTCGGCGAAGTTGTCCTGGTCAATGTGCTGGTTGCCGCGGCTCTGCCAGTCCTCCGCGCTGAGCCCCTCGACAAGAGCTGGCGTGACTTGATGGGGAACGGTGTTGTTCTGGGCGGCTTCAGCCATTTTCAGGCGAAAGAGGGATACCAGACGTTTCAGCACGGCTGACATTCTCCGTTGTGCGCGCCACCCGAGCCTGCGGTCTTCACAGTGCCACCAGCACTTCCTGAGTCAGGGCGCGGGAGAATTCATCGTCGTAGCCCAGTTCCGCCAGGCGCCTCTGAAAAGCCTGGCCAAAGCGGGCTTTCTTGTAGATGTTCAGACGGTTGCCCTTGGCGAAGGCCTGCGCCTGGAAGAAGAGAGCCTGCGCGGCTTTCTCCTTGCGCATCTGGCTCTTTTTGTCGGACTTGACCTGGGCAACGGGAAAGCCCTTGGCAAAGTTTTCGGCGAGGGTGCCGGCGGTTTTTTCCGCCTCGGCTGCGTTAAACCAGGAAAAAATCAAATCAGACTCCGAAAGGGATGGGCAGCGTTTTGAGCTCACCGTACGAGCCGGCAGGCTATGACGATTTCAATTTTACATGACTAGGTTCGCAGGTTCTGGTCGATGGCCCAGACGGCGGCTTCGAGGCGGGAGCGGAACTTCAGTTTCTTGAGCAGGTTCTTGATGTGCACCTTCACAGTGCCTTCGGCGATGTTCAGGTCGCGGGCGATGAGCTTGTTCGACAGGCCGCTGGCGAGACAGCCGAGGATGTCCTTTTCCCGCTCGGTGAGATGAGCGAGGCTGCGTTCGGCGGCCTGGGCTTCGTCGCGCAGGGAGCGGGCGAGGAGGCCGTTGAGGCTTTCGCTGATGACGATGCGCCCGCGTTGGGCTTCGACGATGCGGTCGAGAAGCTCTTCCGGTTCCATGTCCTTCAGCAGATAGCCGTCGGCGCCGGCGCGGATCGCCGCAACCAGATCGTCGGCGGCGTCGGAGACGGTGAGGATCAGGATGCGGGCGGCCAGATCGGCCTCGCGCAGGGCGCGCAGGGTTTCGATGCCGTTCATGCCCTTCATGTTGAGGTCGAGGAGGATCAGGTCCGGCTCCAGGGCCTTGGCCAGTTCCAGGCCTTCTTCGCCGCTGGATGCCTCGCCGATCAGGTGCAGCTCGTCGTTGAGGGCGATCAGCTGGGAGACGCCTTTGCGGAACAGGGGGTGGTCGTCGATGATGATGACGGTGCTGAGGGCCGGGGTATTCATGGGGTGCTTCCTTGGGCGGGCGGGTTGGTGTCGTGAAGGGGGGCGGTGGCGGGAAAGCGCAGTTCGACCCGCGTGCCGCCGTGGGTGCCGGGTTGCATGGCGAGCTCGCCGTCGAGGCTCTGGGCCCGGTCACGCATGATCACGATGCCGTAGCGGTGCAGCGGGATGGTGTTCTGGTCGATGCCGATGCCGTCATCTTCCACGGTGACCTGCAGGTCGGCGCCATTGTTTTCGAGGGTGACCGAGACGTGCTGGGCTTGGGCATGGCGCTCGATGTTGGAAAGCGCCTCGCGAATGATCTGCAGGACGTGGATTTCGCGGTTTGGTGCCAGCGTGATGCCGCCGAGACGATTGCCGAGCACGATGGTGGTGCCGGTGCGACGGCGGAATTCCTGCACGGTGTCGTCGATGGCGGCTGACAGGCCGCGCCCGTCGATGCGCAGGCGAAAGGTGGTGAGGAGCTCCCGGAGCTGGCGGTAGGCTTCGTTGAGGCCGTCGCGCAGTTCGCGGACCACGTCGTTCACCGGCTCCGGCGTCGGATTGCGGCTGAGCATGCTCTGCAGGCGGGTGACCTGGATCTTCAGGTAGGACAGGGACTGGGCCAGGGAGTCATGGAGCTCCCGGGCGATCGCCGAGCGCTCGTCAAGGAGGGCCAGGCGGTTGCGTTCCTCGTTGCGCTGGGTGGTGGCCAGGGCTCCGCCGATGTGGCGGCCAACGGTTTCGAGCAGTTCAATCTGCCACGCTTCAAGGGTCTCGCCATCGGCCTGCACGAGGACCATGGCGCCATGGTTGCGGGTGCCGTCAAAGAGCGGGACCGAGATGGTTCGGCTGCCGCTCCCGCTTTCCATCGTTGTTACGCTTTCTGCCAGTTCGTCGTCGTCCATGCAGCCCCGACAACCGGCCCGGCACAGGGCTTCCAGTTGCGCGGGGGCCAGCGACCCGCTGACGGCGGCGATGTCGATCTCGCCGCCCTTGTGAAGGCACAGGGCGCCGGAGCGAATACCGATGACCTGCTCCACTTCCTGCAGTAGCTGGAGCAGGGTGCTGCGGGTCACCGCCCGTTCGGAAAGTGCCCGGGTGGTGCGGTAAAGCAGTTTGAGGGACTGGTTGCTGCGGGCCAGCGCTTCGGTTTTCTCCTGGACCCGGTTTTCAAGCTGGGCGTAGATCCGTGACAGATCCTCCACCATGAAATTGAAGGCTTCGCCGAGTTGCCCCAACTCGTCCGGCTCCCGCGGTGGAACGCGCACGCTGAAGTCGCCCCGGCGGACGCGTCGCGCGGAGCTGAGGAGCGCGTCGAGGGGATGCAGCACGTGGGTCTTGAGCTGGAAGACCGCAATGGCGCCAACGATCAGCAGCAGGACCAGCGATACACCCTGTACCAGGCGCAGGAGTTGCAGCTTGGCTTCCAGGCCTTCCTCGACCAGAACAACCAGGCCGTCGATGCGTCGCACGATTTCCGCCGTGTCCGCCTGCAGCAGCGGGGTCGCCGCCGGATCCTTGATGGCCCGCAGGGCGGAGGGGCGGAAGCGCTCCTGCCAGAACGCTCCGACGCCCTCGTAGGCGAGGCGCACCGGATCATCGGCGCTGGACGGAAGTATCCGCACGAGGGCCGGGTTGCGGAAGCGTCCGTCGAAGTCGGCCAGGGCCTGCTCGAAGTTGGGCGAGCCGTGCAGGCCCTGACCGTGTTGTCCAACTGCTGCATGAATCACATAGGACTGCATGCGCAGGGAGCCGGCGAGGTTGATGGCCCGCGCCTCGCCGGATGAGAGTTCGGCGACCGTGATGGAGGCCAGGATGGAGACCACGGCGAGGCAGGCAATGGCGGCAATCCAGGCGCCGAGCCGGAGCACGGCGGACGGGCCGCCCGGCTTGCGCGCGGAATGGGAAGGGGAGCCGTCAGGCAGTGGCGGGGTGCTCAATCTTGGTCTCCATGTTCATAAAGGGCTCGCGGCGCAATTCTGGGGCAGGGAAGCCGCCGACTGCTTGCGCAAAGAGGCTCGTTCGACTGGAAAAAGGGGAGTAGGGGAAATGGCTCCCTATGATTTTCAGCATGCTATTTGCCAGTTTGGGCGGAGTTGATTTTTGTATTAAAAAACAGATATTTATTGTTGTTTTTTAGTCATTGTTGCCATACTCCCTTTGAGGTATTTTCCCTGTTTTGGGTACCTGTCTGCATCTGATCTAGATCAAATTCCAGCCCCGGTTCAGCTCCTAGACTAAAGTCCATACAACGGGATCTCCACTCACTTTCAGGCGCGGTCCCAGCTTGAGTTCTGCGAGGAAAATGATGCAAACGAGTCTTGATGATCTCTCATTGGTGCTGGGCGAGATAGCCCTGTTCCGTGGTTTGCCGTCTGCCATCGTGGGGGACGTCGCCCGTTCATCCCAGGTCCTCAGCCTTCCCAAGGGGCATGTCATCTATGCCGCCGGCGATCGCCCCCGGGGTTTGTATCACGTGATGTCTGGCCACCTGAAAGTAGCGGTGTCGTCTCAGGACGGCGGCGAGAAGGTGATCGAGATTCTTTCACCGCGCCAGATATTCGGCGTGGCCGAGCTGTTTGGTGACGCGCCCTACATGTCATCGGTTGAAACAGTAACGCCGGTGGTGTTGCTGGCGGTGGGGCGCGAAGGGGTGTACCGCGCCATCGAGCAGGATGTGGGCGTGTCGCGCCGCATGCTCGGTGCGATGGCCGAGCGGCAATCGTCGATCGAGCGCGACATTGCTGCCGACTGCTTCCAGTCCGGCACGGCCAAGGTGGTGGACTATCTTGTACGTCTTGCCGGGCCGGCACTGGCGCAGGTTCAGGATGTGCTGCTTGAGCTGGAAATTCCCAAGCATGTGTTGGCCGCTCGACTCGGCTTTACTCCTGAAACCCTGTCGCGGATTTTTCGTGAGCTCTCCGATGGCGGCCTGATCCATGTGCATGGCAAGCATGTGACCCTGATGCAGAAGTTTGTTCGCCAGCATGGGCCGAAAGAGGCGCATCGGGACACCCGGCCTGCTGTGCGCCGGCCGGTTCGGCAGGATGGGGGCTGGTTCGAGCGTCCGGTAACGGCAGCCTCCCCTGGTCTGGCAGCCTGGGGCTAGTTTTTGGTGGGGGCGCGGCGTGCCTCCTCTGACCTCGCCTTGGAGTATCCTTAGCGCCCTTCCCATTCACGAGGAGCGTCCGATGCTGGTCAAGGATTCTGATTTCGACAGTCTGGTTCCTGGTCTGCCACTCAGTCGCCGAACCTTTGTCGGCGCGTCGCTGGCTGCCGGTTTTGCCCTGTCAGTGCGTCCGGCGCTGGGGCAGAGCGTGATCCAGACCGCCACCGACGGACTGGTGGTTGGTGACATCACCATCAAGGCACCCGACGGGGTGCAGCTCAAGGCCTACTGGGTGCAGCCTGCCGGCAAGGGGCCGTTTCCAACCGTGCTGGTGGTGCAGGAAATCTTCGGGCTTCACGAATACATCCGCGACACCTGCCGGCGTCTGGCGCGGCAGGGTTACCAGGCGATTGCGCTCAATGTATTCCAGCGCCAGGGCGACCCTTCCCGCGTTGCCAGTGTGCCGGAAATCCTCGCCACCATCGTCAGCCGGGTGCCCGATGCCCAGGTGATGAGTGATCTGGATGCCTGTGCCGATTGGGCGGCCGCCAACGGCGGTGACCCGGCCCGTCTGGGCATCACCGGTTTTTGCTGGGGCGGGCGGATCAGCTGGCTCTACGCGGCCCACAATCCGAATCTGAAAGCCGCCGTTGCCTGGTACGGCAGGCTGACCGGCACAGCCAGCGAGATGACACCCAAACACCCGATGGATCTGGTCGCCTCCCTCCAGGCGCCGGTACTCGGGCTGTATGGCGCCAAGGATCAGGGAATTCCCGTTTCCGACGTGGACGACATGCGTGAAGAGCTTGCCAAGGCCGGCAAGAAAGCCGAGTTCGTTGTCTACCCGGAGGCCGGCCACGCCTTTCATGCCGACTACCGGCCCAGCTACCGGGCCGACGACGCGGCCGATGGCTGGAAGCGCCTGTTGGCGTGGTTCCGCGCCAACGGCGTGTAAGCGTTTTTGCGGGCTCAGTCCCGCAGGGAAATCACCGGCCAGCCCTGGGCGGTGGCGTGGGCGCGGAGCGTGTCGTCCGGGTCCACGGCCACCGGTTCGCTGACTTTGCCCAAGAGGGGCAGGTCATTGTGGGAGTCGCTGTAGAACCAGCTGCGCGTAAAGCTCCCCCAGCACAGGCCCAGGCTTTCCAGCCAGTTTTCGACTCTTTCGATTTTCCCTGCCTTGAAGGCCGGCATGCCACGCGGCTTGCCGGTGAAAACGCCGTTTTCCTGGGCGGGAATCGTGGCGATCAGGTGCGGGATGCCGAAGGCGCGGGCGATGGGGCCGGTAACGAAGCTGTTGGTGGCGGTCACGATGGCCACGATGGCGCCCGAATCCAGGTGCTTCTTCACCAGCGCGACTGACTGCGGCGTCATCATCGGAAGGATGCGCGTGTCCATGAACTCCTGGTGCCAGGCATCCAGTTGCTCGCGGCTGTGGCGGGCGAGGGGTTTGAGCTGGAAGTCGAGGAACTCGAAAATATCCAGCGTGCCGGCCTTGTACTGTTCGAAGAATTCCTGGTTGCGGGCTTCGTAGACTTCCTTGTCGAGCACGCCGCGGGAAATCAGGTATTGGGCCCACTCGAAGTCCGAGTCGCCGGCGAGCAGGGTGTTGTCCAGATCGAAAAGTACAAGTTCCATGGCGTCTTAAAGTGTCTCGTCGCGCTGCAGGATTTCCCGCAGCAGGGGCAGGGTGATGGGGCGCTTGCGCTCCAGCGAGGCCGCGTCGAGGGCGTCGAGGGTGCGCAGCAGGCTGGATAGGTCGCGGCGGCCGTGGCGCAGCAGGTATTGCACGATTTCCGGCTCGAGGCGCAGGCCGCGGGTGGCGGCCTGGGCGTTGAGGATGGCGTTGCGGTCGTCGTCGGTGAGCGACTTGACTTCGAAGATCAGGCTCTGGCCGATGCGCGTGCGCAGGTCTTCGCGCAGGTGCAGATGGAGCGGGGCTGCGGCGCCGCTGGTGATCAGCGTCATGCGCTGGCTGCGGGCGTCGTTGAAGGCGCGGAACAGGGCGATCTGGGCGTCGGGGCCGAGGGCTTCCACGTCGTCGATGGCCAGTAGCAGGCCCGGCGCCTGGGGCAGGCTGTCGAGAACATCGGCGGCGCGCAGATAGCAGGCCGGCCGGCCGGCCTGGGCGGCTGCGGTAACAACGCTGCGCAAGAGGTGGCTGCGGCCGCTGCCGGCGTCGCCCCACAGGAAGAGGTGCTGGGGCACTTCGGCCACCGGAACCGCCTCGTAGAGGGCCGCGAGCAGGTCGGCGTTGGCCGCAGCGACGAAGTTTTCCAGCACCGGCGGTGCGTCGGCGTGCAGATCGAGAGTGAGTTGCTTCACGGGGTGGCCTCGCCAACACACCCGGAAGGGGCGGGCCAGCGACATTTCGGCTAAAATTCGGGTTTGTTTGCACGCGGCGGGCGGAATTGTCCGGCAGCCGGTGGTGCAAGGCCCGTTAATGTAGCCGGTCACGGCGGGGCGCTCAACCCGATGAGCGCATTCCGATGGCGTCCGGCGGCTTCAAAGAGAAGATCACAGAACCCATGAGCTCCCTTACTTATCGCGATGCCGGTGTGGATATTGATGCCGGCGATGCCCTGGTAGACCGAATCAAGCCCTTTGCCAAGCGCACCATGCGCCCCGAGGTGATGGGTGGAATCGGCGGTTTCGGCGCCCTGTTCGAGCTCTCCAAGAAGTTCAAGGAGCCGGTCCTGGTGTCCGGCACCGACGGCGTGGGCACCAAGCTCAAGCTGGCCTTCCAGCTCAACAAGCACGACACCGTCGGCCAGGATCTGGTTGCCATGAGCGTCAACGACATCCTCGTGCAGGGTGCCGAGCCGCTGTTCTTCCTCGATTATTTTGCCTGCGGCAAGCTCAACGTCGATACCGCTGCCACCGTGGTGGAAGGCATTGCCCGCGGTTGCGAGTTGTCTGGCTGTGCGCTGATCGGTGGTGAAACCGCTGAAATGCCCAGCATGTACCCGGACGGTGAATACGATCTGGCCGGCTTCGCCGTCGGCGCGGTCGAAAAGTCGCAGATCATCGACGGCTCCACCATCCGCCCGGGTGACGTGGTGCTGGGCCTGGCTTCCAGCGGTGCCCACTCCAACGGCTACTCGCTGATCCGCAAGGTCATCGAGATCGCCAAGCCGAACCTTGAAGGCGACTTCCACGGCCGTACGCTGAAGGACGTGATCATGGAGCCGACCCGCATCTACGTGAAGTCGCTGCTGGCCCTGATGGAAAAGCGTGCCGGCCTCGTCAAGGGCATGGCCCACATCACCGGCGGCGGCCTGCTCGAGAACGTGCCCCGCGTGCTGGCCGACAACCTGACCGCCGTGCTCAAGAAGGACGCGTGGGAAATGCCCTACCTGTTCCAGTGGCTGCAGCACGCCGGCAATGTGCAGGCCCAGGAAATGTACCGGGTCTTCAACTGCGGCATCGGCATGGTGGTGATTGTCGCGAAGGAAGATGCCGACGCCGCAACCGAACAGCTGCGTGCCACCGGTGAAACCGTCTATAACCTGGGCACCATCGAAGCCCGGGCCGAAGGGCAGGCGCAGACCGTCGTTATCTGAGCGGTCGGGCCCGGTTTGGGCCCATTCCTGACTGAAGTGCGTTGTATCAAAGCGGACCCTTGCGGTCCGCTTTACATTTGTGCGGAGGATTTCACCCCGGCCCGGGCTTCTTAACCTGTCTTTACACCGGGCTAACCGCGGTTTACCCGCAGAAAAGGAATGATCGGCCTGTCGCTGCGCGGCATGCGCAGAGCTTTCCGGTCTTGCTCATGGTTTCAACCTTGTCATCCCGCTCGTTTCGCTGGACGAGACGGCGGCTTCCCGTGCTGCTTGTCGCCGTGCTGGCAGGCTGCGTCAGCGTCGGTCCCGATTATCAGGCGCCGGCCTCCATCGCCCCGGCCGGCTGGCAGGCGGTTCCCCTCGAAGGCACAAGCACCGCCAGCTCGGCCGATCTGTCCCGCTGGTGGGAGCAACTTGCCGACCCGCTGCTCTCGTCGTTGATTGACGAAGCCCTGCTGGCCAACCCGGACCTGAAGAGCGCTGCGGCAGCCCTGCGCGGCGCGCGCGCCAGCCGCGACCTGGCTTCGGCCAACCGTTTCCCGACCGTGAACGCCAGCTCCGGGGTTACCCGCAGCACGAGCCTCGGCGCGGCCCGCACGCTCTACCAGGCCGGCTTCGATGCCAGCTGGGAGCCCGACGTGTTCGGTGGCACCCGCCGGGCGCTGGAGGCGGCCGACGCTGACCTGGACGCCAGCCTTGCCGACTTGCGCAGCACCCGGGTCAGCCTGGTGGCTGAAGTCGCTCTCAACTACGTGGAACTGCGTGCCTTCCAGTCGCGCCTGGCGATTGCCCGCGACAATCTGGATAGCCAGTCCGAAACCCTGCAGATCACCGACTGGCGGGCTCAGGCCGGGCTGGTCAGCGCCCTCGATGTGGCGCAGGCGCGCAGCAACCGGGACACCACCCGCGCTCAGGTGCCGGCCCTCGATACCGGCCGCGCCGGGGCCGAGCATCGGCTGGCCATTCTGGTCGGAAAGACGCCGGGCAGCCTGCACGCGCGTCTTGACGCGCCGGGCGCCCGGCAGTTGCCTGCGCTGCCCGCCAGCGTTGCCCTCCGCATCCCCGCCGAGGCCCTGCGCCAGCGCCCCGATGTGCAGGCCGCCGAGCGCCGCCTGGCCGCCGAAACGGCGCGGGTCGGTCAGGCCGAGGCGGCCCGTTACCCGAGCTTCAGCCTGTCCGGTTCCATCGGCCTGGAAGCGCTGGGCCTGTCCACGCTCACCGGTGGCGGGCAGATCGCCCGCTCGTTGGCGGGGGCGGTGAGCGGCCCGGTCTTCGATGCCGGCCGCTTGCGTGCCCGGGTGGAGGCGCAGGACGCGCTGCGCGAACAGATGCTCGCCGCCTACGACAAGGCCGTGCTCACCGCCCTGGAGGATGTGCAGAACGCGCTGGTCGCCCTTGCCAACAGCCGCGAGCGTCAGCAGGCCCTCAGCAGCGCGGCTGACGCGGCCCGCAACGCCGCCCTGCTGGCGCGGCATCGCTACAGCTCCGGCCTGATCGACTTCCAGACCGTGCTCAGCACCGAACGCAGCCTGCTGACGATTGAAGACAGCCTGGCCAGCGCCGAGGCCGAGCGCGTCACCGCACTGATCCAGCTCTACAAGGCCCTCGGCGGCGGTTGGTCGCCGGCCGATGGGGCAACGCAATCCACCGGTAAAGCCTCATGAGCACACCCGATTCCAAGTCTGCGGATGCCCTCCGCGATCTCGTCGTGAAGGGCGGCAAGCCGCGTTTCGGTGGCCGAGCGCGCCTGCTGCTGGGGGCTGGCGCCGTTGTGCTGGCCGGGCTGCTGGCCTTCGCCCTGTTCGGCAACGGCGCTGCTGACGATGTGCCGCGCTACCGTACCGAGCCGGCCAAAAAGGGCGAGCTGCTGATCAACGTGTCGGCCACCGGCAACCTGCATCCCACCAACCAGGTGGATGTGGGCAGCGAGCTGTCGGGCATGATCGAAGCCGTGCTGGTGGACGTGAACGACCGGGTGCGCAAGGGCCAGGTGCTGGCGCGTCTCGATACCCTGAAGCTGCGTGACCAGGTCCGCCAGGCCAAGGCTGATCTGGCGGCGACTCAGGCCAAGGTGCGGCAGACCGAAGCCACCGTGGCCGAAAGCGCCGCCACTCTGGCCCGCCTGAAGGAAGTGGCCCGCCTGTCGGGCGGCAAGGTGCCGTCGAAGGCCGAGCTGGATGGCGGCGAAGCGACGGCCCTGCGGGCGGTGGCCGACCAGCGGGCTGCCGAAGCGGCGGTGGCTTCGTCCCGGGCGCTGCTCAGCACCTACGAGATCAGCCTGTCGAAGGCCACCGTCCATTCGCCCATCGACGGGGTGGTGCTGACCCGCAAGGTGGAGCCGGGCCAGACCGTGGCTGCGGCGATGACCGCGCCGGTGCTGTTCACCCTGGCCGAAGACCTGCGCCGCATGGAGTTGCAGGTGGACGTGGACGAGGCCGACGTGGGCAAGGTGAAGGACGGGCAGGGTGCCCGCTTTCACGTGGACGCCTGGCCGGGCAGGCAGTTTCCGGCCGTGGTGACGCGGGTTGGCTGGGGCTCCCAGACCAAGGATGGAGTGGTCTCCTACCTGACCATCCTGCGGGTGACCAACGACGAGCTGCTGCTGCGCCCCGGCATGACGGCCACTGCCGAGATCACCACGGCCCAGCGCAAGGACGTGCTGCTGGTGCCCAACACGGCCCTGCGCTTCTCGCCGCCAGCCACCGGGAATGTGCAGAAGCGCAGCCTGCTGGCCAGCCTGATGCCGCGCCCGCCGAGCAGCAACCAGCCCAAGGTGGCCTCCGAGGTGATTGCCAAGGATGGCAGCCAGACCCTGTGGGTGCTGAAGGACGGGCAGCCGGCGCCGGTCCGGGTGAGCATCCTGGGCACCAACGGGCAGGTATCGGAAGTGCGCCCGGTGGACGGCGACGCGGCCCTGCCGGCCGGCACGCCGGTGATCATCGAAGCGCTGGCGGTGCAGAAGTGAGCGAGCCGCTCATCGCGCTGTCGGGCGTCACCCGTACTTTCGGCACCGGCGCGGCGGCCTTCCAGGCCCTGCGCGGCGTCGATCTGACGATAGAGGAGGGCGAGTTCGTCGCCATCATGGGGCCCAGCGGTTCCGGCAAGTCGTCGATGATGAACATCCTCGGCTGCCTCGATACGCCCAGCGGCGGCAGCTACCGCTTTCGCGGCCTGCGCGTCGAAGACCTGAACCGCGATCAGCGCGCCCTGCTGCGCCGCCACGCGCTGGGTTTCGTGTTTCAGGGTTTCAACCTGCTGGCGCGCACCTCGGCGCAGGAGAACGTCGAGCTGCCCCTGCTCTACCGGGGCGAGACTGTCGAAGCCCGCCATGACGCCGCCCGCGCCGCGCTGGCTGCGGTGGGGCTGGAAGGCTGGGGCCATCATTCGCCCGCCGAGCTGTCCGGCGGCCAGCAGCAACGGGTGGCGATTGCCCGGGCACTGGTGACCAACCCGTCCCTGCTGCTCGCCGACGAGCCCACCGGCAACCTGGACACCGAGCGCAGCCGCGAAATCATTGATCTGCTCGTCGCCCTCAACCGCGACAAGGGCATCACCGTGGTGATGGTGACCCACGAATCGGACATGGCGGCCTACGCCCGGCGCATCGTGCGGCTGGTGGATGGCAAGGTCGAGAGCGACATCCGCAACGCGGCCCCGGCCGGCGTGGTACCGGGAGCCCATTGATGATCTGGAATGCCCTGCTGCTCGCCCTGCGCGAGATCCGCCGCAACCTGATGCGCTCCTTCCTGACCATCCTCGGCATCGTCATCGGCGTGTCGGCGGTGATTACCATGGTCACCCTGGGCAACGGGGCCACCCGCGCCGTGTCGGACCAGATCGCCAGCCTGGGCAGCAACCTGCTGATCATCCGCCCTGGCCAGCACTTGGGCCCCGGGCGCGATTCGGCAGGCGCCGCTGCCTTCAAGGTGGCCGACGTGGAGGCCCTGAAGACGCAGGTCAGCGGCCTTGCCGCCGTGGTGCCGGTGACCAACAAGAGCGTCACCCTGGTGGCCATGGCGCGCAACTGGTCCACCGGCGTCACCGGCACCACGAGCGACTGGTTTGCCACCGGCAAGTGGCAGATCGCCAGCGGACGCATCTTCAACGAGGCCGAAGAGCGCGCCGGCGCGGCCGCCTGCGTGATCGGCGAAACCATCCGCCGCGAGCTGTTTGGCAGCCAGGACCCGCTGGGCCAGCAGATCCGCGTCAAGCAGTTCTCCTGCGAGGTGATCGGCCTGCTCGCCTCCAAGGGCCAGTCGACGATGGGCAACGACCAGGATGACCTGCTGGTGATGCCCCTGCGCACCGTGCAACGCCGCCTCACCGGCTCCATCGACGTGGCCTCGCTGATGATCTCGGTGCGCGACGATGCGTCGATGGACATTGCCAAGGATCAGGTGAGCTGGCTGATGCGCGAGCGCCGCCACATCGGCGCGGGCGACAACGACGACTTCTCGGTGATGGACACCCGTCAGATCGCCGAGACGCTGTCGGGCACCACCAAGGTGATGACCGGCCTGCTCGGCGCGGTGGCCGCAGTGAGCCTGCTGGTGGGCGGCATCGGCATCATGAACATCATGCTGGTGTCGGTCACCGAACGGACCCGCGAGATCGGCATCCGCCTGGCCATTGGCGCGCTGGAGCGGGAGGTGCTGCTGCAGTTCCTGATCGAGGCGGTGGCGCTGGCATCCTTGGGCGGCATCATCGGCATCCTGCTGGCCACGCTGGCGTCCATTGGCGGTGCGGCCCTGATGCACGTGCCCTACCTGTTCAACCCGGCCATCAACCTGCTGTCCTTCGGCTTCTCGGCGGCGATTGGCGTGGTGTTCGGCTACGTGCCGGCACGCCGGGCGGCACGGCTCGACCCGATCGAGGCGCTGCGGCACGCGTGAGCGGCCGCTTGTGTACGCCGGCGTACCGACCGTTTCGGTGCGCCGGAATACAAGAGCGGCATGCTCCCCGATACCGCCCCTGCCAAGCCTGACCTGCCGCCCCGTCGGCAACACCACGATCCGCAGAATGCGCGTGACCGGCTCGCCTATGGCTTCGTCAAGTTCCTGCGCTTCTTTGCGGACACCTTTTTTGCCCGACGCTACGGCCATCGTGCGGTTGTTCTGGAGACGATCGCCGGCGTGCCGGGCATGGTGGGCGGGGCGCTGCAGCATCTGCGGGCCCTGCGCCGCATGGAGACTGATCACGGCTGGATCCGCGTCCTCCTCGACGAAGCCGAAAACGAGCGCATGCATCTGATGACCTTCATCGAGATTGCCCGGCCATCGCGGTTCGAGCGCCTGCTGATTCTTGTGGTGCAGGGGGCCTTCTACAACTTCTTCTTTCTGCTCTATCTCCTCTCGCCGGGAACAGCCCACCGGCTCGTCGGTTACCTGGAGGAAGAGGCGGTGTACAGCTACACCGAATACCTGGCTGGTGTGGCCGAGGGCACCTACCCGGATGTTCCGGCGCCGGCCATCGCCATTGACTACTGGGGGCTGGCGGCCGATGCGCGGCTGCGTGAGGTGATCATCGCAGTGCGTGCCGATGAGGCCAAACACCGGGACGTCAATCATGGCTTTGCCGACCAGCTGGCCTACGCAGACGAGAGGACACTCCGATGAAAAACTTCCCGATCGTGTGTGTGGGCGGTTCGGCCGGCGGTCTCGACGCCTATGTCCGGCTGCTGCAGAACCTGCCAGCCGACATGGGGGTGGCCATCGTCATCGTCAATCACATCACGATGGTGCCGACCCAGCTCCATACGGTTTTACCCCGCTTTTCATCGATGCCGGTCGAGTTGATCACCGAGCAATTGCTGATCGAGCCGAACCGGGTCTTCATCATTCCGGCCAACCGGGATCTGCACGTGGAAAACGGCGAGTTTCATCTGAAGCCGATATCCAAGCCACGCGGCTGGCCGGACGTCATCACGGTATTCCTGCGCTCGCTGACCCAGTGTTGGGACGGCAAGCTGATTGCGGTGATCGTCTCGGGTTACGACGGCGACGGCGCTGCAGCCCTGTGCGGCATTCAGGAAGCGGGCGGAATCACCATCGCCCAGAAACTCGACACGGCCACGCAGCCGGACATGCCGGAGAGCGCAATCAGCACCGGTTGCATCGATTTTGTGCTGTCGCCGGAAGAGATTGCCCGGGAGATTGTGCGCATCGCGCGTGCTTCCTGACGGCGCTGGTCAGGGGTTTGATGAAATTCATCAGGGCCTGCATGCGCGGTGTCAGACCGTTGATGAAAATCACTCAGCCCTTGATAATTTTCGTCAGCGGCTGAGTGATTTTCATCAAGACCTGCATGACAAAGGTCAGCGCCCTGACGATTTTTGTCAGCGGCTGCCGCGCTTCAGTTGCTCGCGCGCTTCCTGACGGCTTCGACGTAGGCCAGACCGTCAAGGGGCGCCTTGTCGCGCTGGGCGCGCCAGATGGTTTCGCCGAGGGCTTCGAGGACATCGTGCAGGGCCGCATGGCGGTCGCCATGGCGGGCCTGGCATTGCTCGAAGGCTTCGCGGATGCCGGGGGGCTGGTTGATGGAGAGTTGCTCTTCGATGGCCAGATGCAGGGACAGGTGCAGGAAAGGATTCACCTGACCGTCCTCGGGGCTGAAATCCTTCTGCACGCTGTCGGGGGCTTCGAGCAGGGCGTGGTATTCCGGGTGGTGGGCAACCAGGTCGGCGCCGATCACCTCCATCTGGGTGAGGATTTCGCGGCTCTTGTGCTTGCGCCAGGCGTCCACAAAGAACTGCCGGGCCTGCTCTCGGGAGGGGTCGAACATGATTGGTCTTATTCCGTCTTGTCGCGGTAGAGGCACAGGTCGCGGATGAGGCATTCGCCGCATTTGGGCTTGCGGGCGGTGCACACGTAGCGGCCGTGCAGGATGAGCCAGTGATGGGCGTCGCGCATGAATTCCTTGGGAATGCGGCGCACGAGTCGTTTTTCGACTTCGACCACATCCTTGCCGGGGGCCAGGCCGGTGCGGTTGGCGAGGCGGAAGATGTGGGTGTCTACGGCCATCGTCGGTTCGCCGAAGATGGTGTTGAGAACCACATTGGCGGTTTTACGGCCAACGCCGGGCAGGGCTTCGAGGGCGGCCCGGTCGTTAGGGACTTCACCGGCGTGGCGCTCGAGCAACTGGCGCGACAGCATGGCGGTGTTTTTGGCCTTGTTGCGGAACAGGCCGATGGTCTTGATCTGTTCGGCGATGCCGGCTTCGCCCAGGTCAGCCATGGCTTCCGCGGTGGGGGCCAGGGCAAACAGCTTGCGGGTGGCGATGTTGACGCCCTTGTCGGTGGACTGCGCCGACAGCACGACGGCCACGAGAAGCTGGAAGGGTGAGGCGTATTCCAGTTCGGTGGTGGGTGTGGGGTTGGCGCCCTGCAGGCGGCGGAAGGCTTCCGCAACGGCGGCGAGGCGCATGTCGGCCATGGCTCAGCCTGCCTCGGCGGGCGTGTCGGCTACCGGCGCTGCGGCACGGTGGGCGCGGGCCAGCTTGCGGGCTTCGAGCCAGTTGCGGCCGGCCACCAGGCAGCCCAGGGCAAAGAAGGCACCGGGGGGCAGGATGGCGACCAGGAAGCCGGGGTAGTCGTTGCCGAAGAGGCTGATCGGCTGGGCGCCGGGGACGATCATGTCGATGCCCGACAAGAGGGTGCCGCTGCCGACGACTTCGCGCATGGCGCCAAGTACCGTGAGTACCAGCGTGAGGCCGATGCCCATGGCGATGCCGTCGATGGTGGAGCCGACGGGTTCATTTTTGGCGGCGAAGGCTTCGACGCGGGCCAGCACGATGCAGTTGGTGACGATCAGCGGGATGAAAATGCCAAGCACCAGGTAGAGCTCGTGGAGGTAGGCGTTGAAGGCCAGGTCCACGACGGTGGTAAGGGCAGCGATGATCAGGATGAACACCGGGATGCGGATTTCGTAGGGAATGAAGTTGCGCAGGGAGGCGATGGTCAGGTTCGACAGGGCCATCACCAGGATGGTGGCCAGGCCGAGGCTGACGGCGTTGACGATGTTGTTGCTGACCGCGAGGATCGGGCACAGGCCGAGGATCTGGACGACCCCGGTGTTCTGCTTCCAGACGCCGTTCCAGGCGATGTCACGATAGGCTTGAAAGTCCATGGCTCGGGGATCCCGTCAGAGGGGGCCGCCGCTCTTGGCGGCAAACAGGCGGTCCTGGTGTTCGGTGGCGTAGCGGGCGGCGCGGGCTACGGCGTTGGTGACGGCGCGGGCGCTGATGGTGGCGCCGGTGTGGTAGGCGATCTGGCCGCCGTCCTTCTTGACCTTGCAGCCGGGAATGTCGGCAGCCTTGAGTTCGCCGAACTGGGTGATCCACGGCGACGTCTTGTTCTTGTCCTTCTTGGGGTCGATGTAGTCGCCGAGGCCCGGGGTTTCCCGGTGGGCCACGGCGCGCACGCCGGACAGGCTGCCGTCGGCACGCACCGCCACGATCAGTTCGATACGGCCGCTATAGCCGTCGGGGGCGGTGGTTTCGACGAGCAGGGCGACGGGCTGGCCGGCTTTGCGGGCACGGTAGATGCGGCCGCCGTCGTCGAGGCCGAGTTGGCCGGTGGGGCCGAGCTGGACGTAGTCGTCGAGCAGGGCGTTGTCGTAGGCGGCGGCCGGCAGCACTTCGGTGAGCAGCTTCATTTTTTCTTCGGAGGCCGACGCGGCGATCTGCGTCTTGGTGGCCTCGTAGGTGTAGGCCATGACCGCGGTGAAGATCACGGTGAAGCCCACCATGACGGCGCCGGTGCGGGCGGAAAGGCCGAGGGCGGTGGTTTCGCTCATGGCAGCCTCAATCCTTCTTGTGGCCGAAAACCGGCGCCTGGGTCTTCATGTCGATGATCGGCACGAGAATGTTCATCAGCAGGGTGGCGAAGGCGATACCGTCAGGGTAGGCCCCGAAAGTACGGATCACGTAGGTGAGGACGGCCGCACCGGCGGCAAAGAGCAGCTTGCCGCGGGGTGTGGTGGCACCCGAAACCGGGTCGGTGAGAATGAAGAAAGCACCCAGCATGGCGCCGCCGGAGGCCAGGTGGAAGACCGGGGAGGCGAAAGCATCGGGCCGCACGCCCCACAGCAGGCCGGCGGTCACGAGCAGTGCGCCGCAGAAGGCAAACGGGATGTGCCAGGTGATGATGCGGCGCTGGATCAGCCACAGGCCGCCGACCAGGTAGCCGAGGGCAATCCATTCGCTGCCCTTGCCACCCAGGAAGCCGAAGGCCGGGCCATCCATCAGCTGGGCTGCACGCAGGCCGTGGACTTGCGAGTCGGGGTTGGCGGCCGCGCGCAGGGCGGTGCGCAGGGCATCGAGGGGGGTGGCACCGGTGATCGCGTCCACCTGACGCAGGCCGCCAAAGATCAGGTCGAGCTGGGTCTTGAAGTCGAGCTGGCCGGCCGCCGGCCATTGGGACATCAGCGCCGGGTAGGCGACGATCATCAGGCAGAAGGCGGCCATGGCCGGGTTGAAGGGGTTCTGGCCAAGCCCGCCGTAGAGCTGCTTGACGACCACGACGGCCAGCAGGGTACCGGTGACGGTGAGCCACCAGGGGGCGATGGGCGGAAAGGTCAGGGCAATCAGCCAGGCCGTGACGATGGCCGACAAGTCGGTGAGGAAGATGGCCTTGGGCTTGCCACGGATGGCCAGCATGGCTGCCTCGCCAGCCAGCGCGGCAGCGGACGCGATGGCGATCTGGACGAGGATGCCGGCGCCGAAGAACCACACGTAGGCGGCAATGCCGGGCACGAGGGCGAGCAGCACCTGGAGCATGACGCTCTGGACACTGGCCGCTTTGCGAACAAAAGGGGAATTGATCATCGGATGTGTGTGGGCGACAGGGCTCAGGCGTCCTGGGGCGGCAAGGGGGAGGCAGCAGGCTTGGCCACGATCTCGCGGCGGGCCTCGATGTCGGCGATTTCGGCCTGCACGTCAGGGCTGAGCTGGTCGGTGTTCTTGGGCGCAGCCTGGGCCTTTTGCTGGCGGGCCTTTTCCATGGCGGCTTCGATCAGGGCGCGCTTGGCGGCGTCGGGAGCGGGTTTGGCCGGCGTCGCGGCATCGCTGCCGGGTGCTGGCGCAGTGGCACCGTCGGCGGCGACTTTCTCGCGGGTGGCAGCGGCTTTGGCAGCCAGTTTCTCGGCTTTTTCGAGCTTTTCGCGTTCCTGGCGGTGATTCTTGAACTCGAAGCGGTCGCGGGCGGCGTCGGCGGCTTCCTTTTCGCGCTCGCGGGCCCAGATTTCGCTCTTCGAGAAGCGGTAGTAGTCGACCAGCGGAATGTGCGAGGGGCACACGAAGCTGCAGCAGCCACATTCGATGCAGTCGAACAGGTGGTATTCCTGGGCCTTGCCGAAGTTCTTCGAGCGCGAGAACCAGTAAAGCTCGAAGGGGGCCAGATCGGCCGGGCAGGCCTTGGCGCATTCGCCGCAGCGTATGCACGGCATTTCGGGCGCCGGCGCCGGGAACATGGCCTCGCTGCCGACCAGGATGCAGTTGGTGGCCTTGACCACCGGCACGTCGAAGGCCGGCATGCGCACGCCCATCATCGGGCCGCCCATGATGTAGCGGTCGGTGTCGGCGCGCGGGCCGGCCAGGCGCACCAGGTGGTCCATCGGGGTGCCGATGAGCACGTCGTAGTTGCGCGGGGCATTCACGTTGCCGGCAACGGTAACGAGGCGGGAGATCAGGGGACGGCCCAGTTCGAGGGCTTCGTAGATGCTGTAGGCGGTGCCCACATTGAAGCACTGCACGCCGAAGTCGGTGGAGCGGCGCCCGTGCGGCACTTCGATGCCGGTGAGGACGCGGATCAGCTGTTTGGCGCCGCCGGCCGGGTAGCGGGTGGGGATGGCGACGGCCTCGATGCCGCTCTGCCCGCTGGCGGCGATGGCGGCCTGCACGGCGGCCACAGCCTGGGGCTTGTTGTCCTCGATGCCGATCAGCACTTCCTCGGCCTGCAGCATGTGACGCATGGCCAGGATGCCCTTCAGCATGTCGCCGGCGCGCTCGCGCATCAGCATGTCGTCGCAGGTGATGAAGGGCTCGCACTCGGCACCGTTGATGACCAGGGTCTTGAGTTTGCCTTCCTTGCCGGGCTTGAGCTTGGCGTAGCTGGGGAAGACGGCGCCGCCAAGGCCGACCACGCCGGCGTCGCGCAGGAAGTCGCGCAGCTCGTCAGGCGGGGTGCTGCGGTAATTGACCTTGTCGAGCTCTCCCCAGCGGTCTTCGCCGTCGGGCTCGATGATTACCGACAGGGTGGTCAGGCCGGAGGTGTGCGGCATCACGGCGGGCGCGACGGCGCGCACCAGGCCGGATGTGGAGGCGTGCACTGCCGATGACAGGCTGCCGTCGGCGCCGCCGATGCGCTGGCCCTTGAAGACCCGGTCGCCGGGCTGCACCAGCGGGCGTGGATGGCCGCCGACGGCCTGGTGCAGGGGGATCACAAGGCGATCAGGCAGCGGTACGGCGGCGATCGGCGCGGTGGTGGATTGTTCCTTGTTGGTCTGGGGCTTGACCCCGCCGTGGAACTTGAAGAGTTTGCGCAGCATGTCAGGCCTCTTGTCGGGCGGTGTCAAGGGCGGCCGGGGCGATCTGGAAAACCGGGTAACGCCATTTCCAGGTGTCTACGGTTTCGGCAATCGGCTCCATGGTGATGCAGTCCACCGGGCAGGGGGCCAGACAGAGTTCGCAGCCGGTGCATTCCGAGGCGACGATGGTGTGCATCTGCTTGGCGGCGCCGACGATGGCATCCACCGGGCAGGCCTGGATGCACAGGGTGCAGCCGATGCAGGTGTTCTCGTCGATGATGGCAACGGACTTGGGCTTTTCGACGCCGTGCTCTTCGGAGAGGGGCTTGAACTCGCGGCCCAGCAGGTCGGCCAGTTTGCGGATGCCTTCTTCGCCCCCCGGCGGACACTGGTTGATTTCAGCCTCGCCGCCGGCAATGGCCGTGGCGTAGGGCCGGCAGCCGGGAAAACCGCACTGGCCGCACTGGGTTTGCGGGAGGATGGCGTCGATCTTGTCGACCAGTGGGTCACCTTCGACCTTGAACTTGATCGAGGCGAAACCGAGCCCCGCCCCGAGGACAAGGGCGATGCCGGTCATGACAAAGAGTGCGGTGAACATGGTTCTTTCCGGGGAGCGCGGAGCTTAGTGGTACTTGTCGAGGCCGGCGAAGCCCATGAAGGCCAGGCTCATCAGGCCGGCAGTGACCATCGCAATGGCGGTGCCCTTGAAGGGAACCGGAATGTCGGCTCCGTCGAGGCGCTCGCGAATGCCGGCGAACAGCATCAGGACCAGGGAGAAGCCGACCGAGCTGCCGAAGCCGAAGAGCAGGGATTCGAGCAGGTCGTGGTGCAGGGCGACGTTGATGAGCGGCACGCCCAGCACAGCGCAGTTGGTGGTGATCAGCGGCAGATAGATGCCGAGAACCTGGTGCAGTACCGGACTGGTCTTCTGGATGACCAGTTCGGTGACCTGCACGATGGCCGCAATGATGACGATGAAGGCCAGCGTGCGCAGGTATTCGACACCGGCAGGCATCAGCACGTAGTGATCCACCAGGTAGCTGGTGCCGCAGCCGAGGGTGAGGACGAAGGTTGTCGCGGCACCCATGCCGACGGCCGTTTCCAGCTTTCTGGAGACACCCATGAAGGGGCACAGGCCGAGAATCCGGACAAGAACGACGTTGTTCACCAGAACGGCGCCGAGAATCACGAAAAGGTAGCTGGTCATGGCTGCCGGAGTTGGGGAAGGGCAAGAACGGGATTATCCCGTGTCGGCAGGCTTTGGCTCAAGCCTGCAACTAACAGGGATATCACCCGAGCGTGATGCATCAGGCGTGGATCAGGCGTAATCGCTGGTTTCGGCGACGGCTTCGCGGACCAGGGCCGGGCCCCGATAGATGAAGCCGCTGTACACCTGGACCAGCTTGGCACCGGCGTCGAGCTTGGCGCGGGCCTGGCGGCCGTCGAACACGCCGCCGGCGGCGATGATCGGCAGCTCGTTCTGCAGGGCCTTGGCCAGCGCCGCGACTACGGCGGTGGAGGCTTCGAACAGGGGCGCGCCCGACAGGCCGCCCTGCTGGTCGCCAAAGGGAATCCCCTGCACCTTGTCGCGGGCCAGCGTGGTGTTGGTGGCGATGACGCCGTCGATGCGGTGGCGGCGCAGGGCATCGGCGATGTTGGTGATCTGGGCGTCGTCGAGATCAGGGGCGATCTTGAGGGTGATGGGCACGTAGCGGCCGTGCTTGTCGGCCAGCGCTGTCTGGCGGGCCTTGAGCAGGCCAAGGAGCGCGTCGAGTTCGGATTCGCCTTGCAGCTGGCGCAGGTTCTTGGTGTTGGGGGACGAGATATTGACCGTGACGTAGCTGGCCAGCGGGTAAGCCTTGTCGAGGCAGGCCAGATAGTCGTCGGCGGCGTTCTCGATGGGGGTGTCGGCGTTCTTGCCGATGTTGATGCCGAGGATCCCCTTGAATTTCATGGCCTGCACGTTGCCGATCAGCGCATCGATACCGTGGTTGTTGAAACCCATGCGGTTGATGATGCCCTTTACTTCAGGCAGCCGGAACATGCGCGGCTTGGGGTTGCCGGGCTGCGCACGCGGCGTGATGGTGCCGATTTCGATGAAGCCGAAGCCGAGGCGTGCAAGGCCGTCGATGACTTCGCCATTCTTGTCGAGGCCGGCGGCCATGCCGATGCGGTTGGGGAACTGCAGGCCCATGACTTCGACGGGCCTGGCGGGCAGCGGCTTGCCGGCTGGCAGCAGGCGTCCGGCGATGTTCAGGCCGGCCAGGGCGGTTTCGTGGGCGGTCTCCGGATCAAGGGAGAAAAGGACGGGGCGGGCAAGTTCATAGAGCATCCGGCATTCTACCGCAGCGCGGCAAAGTGCTGTTTCTTCGCGTTCTTTCTTCGCTCAGTCGATAGCCAGGCGGACCTGCAGGCCAAGATAGCCGCTGTAACCTGGAAGGTTGGGCAGGGCGATCAGGTTCGCGCCCACCCGGCCGAATTGGGCCGACACGGCGGGCAGGATGAGAATGGGCGACGGGTAGCCGGTGGCGAGCAGGCCGAAGGCGCCGAAGCGGAAGGGGCCGGCTTCGAGGGGCATCCAGCGCCCGCCCAGGTAGAAGGTGTTGCGATCGTAGCTGTTGCGGAAATAGCCGGCGCTGGCGACCCACGGCGTGCCGGTGAATTCCCGCTCGAGACCGGCGCCGGGATTGAATTCGCGCCAGTCGCGACGGTCGGGCTGGAAGTGGTGGGAGGTTCCGGAGAAAGTGAGCCAGTCGCGGTGGGGGGCTGAGCTGAAGTCGTCCAGGCTGGGGCTGGCGTGGGCTGTGAAGGCGCAGGCAAGAAGCGGCGCGGCGAGGAGCACCCGGAATGTGGTGTGCATGGGAGCTCAGTCGAGTCTGGAAAGGTCGGCGTCGGACAGGGTTTGCCACTGACCGCCGACGCGCCCCTGGATAGGGCGGAAGCGGGCCTTGTAGGCCATTTTGCGACTCTCGCGGATCCAGTAGCCCAGGTAAAGGTAGGGCAGGCCGAGTTCGCGGCAGACTTCGATCTGCCACAGCACGCCAAAGGTGCCGAGGCTGCCACCGGAGATGTCCGGATCGTAGAAGGTGTAGACGCTGGACAGCCCGTCGGTGAGGCAGTCGATGACGCTGACCATGCGCAGGATGCCGTCCTCGCGGAATTCGAGGAGCCGGCTGTCCACATGGCTTTGCAGCAGGAAGTGGGCGTATTGCTCGCGGTTGTCCTGGTCCATGCCGCCGCCGGCGTGGCGGCTGGCCTGGTAGCGCTGGTAGAGCACGTAATGCTCCTCGATGAATTCGAGGGGCATCTCCCGCGGATGGAGGTTGGCGTGGGCTGTCCAGGCGCGGCGCTGACTGCGGTTGGGCTGAAAACTGGCGATCGGCAGGCGTACCGGAATGCACGAACGGCAGGCGTCGCAATAGGGGCGATAGGTGAAAATGCCGCTGCGACGGAAGCCGGTACGCACCAGTTCGCTGTAAAGCGGGGTGTCAATCAGGTGGCTGGGGGTGGCGACCTGGGAGCGCGCCTGGCGGTCGGGCAGGTAGGAGCACGCGTAGGGCGCGGTGGCGTAGAACTGCAGCAGGGAGTAGGGGTAGTCCTTGAGCATTGCCGGTTCAGGTCCAGGGGGCTTGGGCTCCGTTCTGCGGCCAGCGGGCGGGGGGCAATTCTTCGCGGGTCAGCGATTCGAGCATCTTGACGAAAACCGCGCGGGGAATTTCCTGGCCGCCCAGCGACGCCAGATGGGCAGTAGTCATTTGACAATCTAGCACGCGAAAATCCCGTTGTTCAAGGAAGCGCGCCAGATGCACGAAGGCGATCTTGGAAGCGTCGGTGCGCCGGCTGAACATGGACTCCCCGTAAAAGGCCTTGCCGAGGGCCATGCCGTAGAGCCCGCCGACCAGTTCGCCGTTCATGTACGTTTCGACAGAGTGGGCGTAGCCAAGTTCGTGCATGCGCACGTAGGCCGCCTGGATGGCCGGGGTTATCCAGGTGCCGCCGCCCGGTTCGCGGGGTTCGGCGCAGGCGCGGATGACGGCTGCAAAGTCGTGGTCGAGGCGCACTTCGTAATGCGCGTTACGGAGTGTCTTGTGCAGGGAGCGGGTGATGCGGATCTGGTCGGGAAACACGACCATGCGCGGATCCGGGCTCCACCACAGGATGGGTTCGCCGTCGTTGAACCAGGGGAAGATGCCACGCCGGTAGGCGGCGAGGAGCCAGTCGGGGGTAAGCGCACCGCCAGCAGCAAGCACGCCGTTGGGCTGACGCAAGGCGCGTGAAACAGGGGGAAAGGCGGGGTGTTCGCCGAGCCAGGGAATCATGTCGGGTCAAGGGCAGGCGGCCGTTTTGGGGCCGGACCCGGACAGGATAGCAGTCGCTTAGTTGGTCTGGCGCATCTGGGAGTTGGGCAGGACACGCCGGGCGCCGTCGTAGCGGGCGGCCCAGTAGTTGATGCGCATGTCCTCGACGCGAACGACACCACCGGTGGATGGTGCATGTACGAACTGGTTGTTGCCCAGGTAAATGCCCACATGGGAGAAGGCGCGGCGCATGGTGTTGAAAAACACCAGATCGCCCGGCTTGAGTTCGGCGCGATTGACCTGTTCGCCCATCTGCGCCATTTCTGCCGCCGTGCGCGGCATGCCAAAACCAAGGGCATCGGCGAAAACCTTGCCGACAAAGCCGCTGCAGTCAAAGCCGGTAAGCGGGCTGGTGCCTCCGAAGCGATAGGGAACGCCAAGGAAGTTGAGGCTGCGGTCAACGAGGGAACGGATCGAATCGGAATAACGCTCAAAGACGGATGCAGCTTGCATCTCGTCCATGGCAGCGACTGGGGGCTCTGACGCAAGGACCACGCCGGAGCACGTGATCGCTACAAAAAAGCCGAAGACCGTCTTTTTGATAGGCATCAAATCACTATACCTAATGTGGGAATAAGTGTAAAGAATCTCGACAAATGGCGGCCTTTTGTCCTCAGGAAAACAGATTCAGGATGCCGTCCAGACCACTGTGGTTGAGTGCGTAGGTGGCCTTTTCGCGAACCACCGGCTTGGCGTGATAGGCAATGCCCACGCCGGCTTCGGTGAGCATCGGCAGATCATTGGCGCCATCACCGGCAGCGATGACGGTGTCGGGTGCAAAGCCGTGGTGCTTGCGTACCAGCTGCAGGGTGTGGCGTTTGGCGTCGCCGTCCACCACATCACCCTTGACCTTGCCGGTCAGCTTGCCGTTGCGGACATCCAGCTGGTTGGCCACTGCGTAGTCGAAGCCGAGCTGCTTCTGCAGGCGTTCGGTGAAGTAGGTGAAGCCTCCGGAGACCAGCACAGTGACAATGCCGGCCTGCTTGAGACCGGCGATCAGGGTTTCGGCGCCGGGGTTCAGTTGCAGGCGTTCGGTGAAGACCCGTGCCAGGGCTGCTTCGGGAAGGCCTTCGAGCAGCGCAACACGCCGCGTCAGGGATTCGCGGAAGTCGAGCTCTCCGCGCATGGCGGCTTCCGTGATCGCCGCGACTTCGGTTTTCAGCCCTTGCATGTCGGCGATCTCGTCGATGCACTCGATGTTGATCAGTGTCGAGTCCATGTCGGTGACGAACAGGCGGAAATCCTTCAGCCGCCGGTCTTCGGGTACGAAGGCGAAGTCGAGTTGGCGGGCTTCACAGTAGGTCGCCAGCTCATCGCTGGGCTGGGCCTTGAGCAGACGGAAGGCGTTGTTGCCGAGGCGACCGACTCCTTCGGAGGCCGTCAGCGTGGCCAGATCTTTCAGGGCGCGGGTTTCGACTTTCTGGCCCTGGACAACCAGATTCATCAGGCCGCGCTCCGCTTGGGGAGCACGTCCCGGAGGATGTCGCGGGTGGCGCGGATCATGTTTTCGGTGGTGCTCCAGTCGACGCAGGCGTCGGTCACCGAGCAACCGTAGCGAAGCTGGGAGAGATCTTCGGGGATCGGCTGGCTGCCGGCCTCGATGTTGCTCTCGATCATCAGGCCGACGATGGTCTGGTTGCCTTCGCGGATCTGGTGGGCCACGTCGCGCATTACGAGGGGCTGATACTCCGGGTTCTTCCAGGAGTTGGCGTGGGAGCAGTCGATGACGATATTGGCGGGCAGCTTGGCCTTGGTGAGCGCCTTTTCAGCCAAGGATACCGACACGGTGTCGTAGTTCGGCCGGCCGCCACCGCCGCGCAGTACCACGTGGCCGTAGGCGTTGCCGCGGGTACGGATGACGGACGACTGCCCCTGGCTGTTGATGCCGAGGAAGCTGTGCGGGTGGGAGGCCGACAGGATGCCGTTCACCGCTGCGTCGAGCGAGCCGTCGGTGCCGTTCTTGAAGCCGACCGGGGTGGACAGGCCGGAGGCCATTTCCCGGTGGGTTTGCGATTCGGAGGTGCGGGCGCCGATGGCGGTCCAGCTGATCAGGTCGCCGTAGTATTGCGGGGCGATCGGGTCGAGCGCTTCGGTGCCGGCAGGCAGGCCCGCTTCATTCACGTCGAGCAGGAAGCGACGGGCTTTTTCCATGCCTTCGTCGATGCGGAAGGAGTCGTCCATGTGCGGATCGTTGATGTAGCCCTTCCAGCCGGTGGAGGTGCGGGGCTTTTCGAAATACACGCGCATGACCAGCACGAGGGTGTCGGAGACTTCGTCGGCCAGCTTCTTGAGGCGGCGGGCGTAGTCGAGCCCGGCAACCGGGTCGTGGATGGAGCAGGGGCCGACCACAACGAAAATGCGCGGGTCCTTGCGGTCGAGAATGGCTTGCAGGGTCTGGCGACCTTCGAGGACAACCTTGGCGGCTGCGTCCGTCAGCGGGACGTGGGCGGTGATTTCCTCGGGGGACGGCATGCGGTCGAAGGCCGCGATGTTCAGGTTTTCGGTCTGGGCGAAGGGCATGGCGGTCTCGCGTTCGAAAAAGCGGAATCTATTATTTTAACCCGAAGCGCCGCTCCGGATGGCATGGCGCGCCAGACCCAGTACGGAGGGGAGTTGGCAGTCGACGTAATCGGGCTGGCGCAGGCTGCGGCTGATCCATACCGTTTTCATGCCGAGCCGCTTGGCGGTGCGCAGGTTTTCGGCGCTGTCTTCCACCAGGATGCAGCGCGCCGGATCGAGGTGGTGATCCTTGAGCAGGTGAAGAAAGCCGCGCAGTTTGGGCTTGGGGTGAAAGCGCATTTTCTCGACGGAATACACGGCGTCGAAGTGATGGCGTATGCCCATGATGTCGAGCACCTTTTCGGCGTAGCGCTGGGGCCCGTTGGAGAAAACGATCTTGCGGCCAGGCAGGCGACGCAGCATGTGGCGCAGGGCGCTGTCAAAAACGACCATGCGCGGCAGGTCGGGAAACTGGTGCGTGTCGTGCAGGAAGTGCTGCGGGTCGGTGCCGTGGTGGCGCATCAGGCCGGTCAGGGTGGCGCCGTAGCGTTTCCAGTAATCCATGCGCAGCCGGTTGGCGGCACGTTCGTCCAGACCCAGGTGCCGCATGAGGTAGGCCGTCATGCTGCGGTTGATGTGCGGAAAAATGTGCGGGCTGGCGTTGTGTAGCGTGTTGTCGAGGTCGAACAGCCAGATGGGCGGCATGGCTCAGGCTGGCTTGCGTTCGAAGCGCACGATGGCGCGGCCGTCGTCGAGCACCTTGGGTGCGGCCTTCCAGGCGTGGCCATAGACCACTTCGACGGTGGCCGGCAGGCGGCCGTCACGACGCAGGGTTTCGTAGCTGCTGCGCAGTTCGTCCCAGTGTTTCTTGCCGACCAGACCACGCGGGCGACTGAGGGCTGCGTTGGTGGAGCCGCTGGTGCGCAGGTCGTGGAAGAGATCGTCGAGTCTGGTGTAGGTGACGGTGAGAATCTCCATGTCCATCACGGGATCGGAGAAACCGGCACCAACGAGGGCGTCGCCCAGATCGTGCATGTCGATGAAACGGTGCAGGTGTTCGGCTTGCGAGGGCGGCAGGGACGCGCGGAGCTCCTTGAGGGTGTCCGGCCCCAGTGTGGAGAACATCACCAGACCGCCGACTTCCAGCGTGCGGTGCATTTCCTTGAGGGCCGGCAGCGGGTCGTGCAGCCACTGCAGCATCAGGTTGGACCAGGCCAGCGAGACGCTGCCGCGCGCGAGGGGCAGAGCGGTGGCGTCGGCGCAGACGAAGTCCGGCTCGGCCGGTTTGCCAAAGCTCATCAGACGCTTGAGCAGGCTCTTCTCGCCACGGGCCTGGGCAAGCATGGCCGGGGCGCTGTCGATGGCGATGCGCGCCACGCCGGGGTAGCGTTCGGCAAAGGTGGCCAGGTCGGCACCTGGACCGCAGCCCAGATCGAGGATGCGCTTCGGCTCGATACGGATGTAGTCGAGGCGTTCGGCCATGCGCCGGGAGATCTCCCGGGCCAGGGTGTCGACGGTGGCGTAGCCGGAAGCGGCCCGCCCGGCCCGGCGCCGCACAAGGCGCGGGTCGAGCTGGAAATCCGGCATCGTCATCGGGTCGCGCTTGGCCTTAGATGGACTTCAGACCAAGACGGGCGAAGAGCGCGTCGTCGGCGTCGGAGTCCGGGTTGTCGGTGGTGAGCAGGCGCTCGCCGTAGAAGATGGAGTTGGCGCCGGCCAGGAAGCACAGGGCCTGGATGCCATCACCGAACTCCTGGCGACCCGCGGACAGGCGAACGTAGCTTGCCGGCATGGTGATGCGGGCGGCGGCGATCATGCGCACGAAGTCAAAGGGGTCGATGGCTTCGGTCTTGCCCAGCGGGGTGCCTTCCACCTGCACCAGATTGTTGATGGGCACCGAATCCGGCGGCGGATTCATGTTGGCCAGTTCGGCCAGCAGCGCGGCGCGGCTCTTCTTGGTTTCGCCCAGGCCGACGATGCCGCCGCAACACACATTGATGCCGGCATTACGCACCTTCTCGAGGGTGTCGAGACGATCCTGCAGGGTGTGAGTGGTGATGATCTGGCCGTAGAATTCGGGCGAGGTATCGATGTTGTGGTTGTAGTAGTCGAGCCCGGCGTCCTTGAGCTGGCTGGCCTGGCCTTCCTTCAGCATGCCGAGAGTGACGCAGGTTTCGAGGCCCAGAGCCTTTACCTCGCGGACCATGTCGAGCACGGGAGCCAGGTCCTTCTCTTTCGGGCCGCGCCAGGCGGCGCCCATGCAGAAGCGGGAGGCGCCCTTGGCCTTGGCGGCACGGGCGTTTTCCAGCACTTCGTTGAGCGGGAGGAGGGCTTCTTTCTCGAGGCCGGTATCGTAGCGGGAGGACTGGGAGCAGTAGCCACAGTCTTCGGAGCAGCCGCCGGTCTTGATGGACAGCAGCGTGGAGCGCTGGACGCCGTTGGGGTCGAAGTTGTCCCGGTGCACCTGCTGGGCGCGGAACAGGAGATCATTGAACGGCAGGGCGAACAGGGCCTCGATTTCGGCGACACTCCAGCGTTTGCGGGCGGGCGTGGCGGCTTGGTTCTGGGCGGTCTCTGCGTGGGCGACGGTGGCGGTCATTGTCATGCACCTTTTTTAAAGGCTGTAATTTTGAATTACGAAGCCTTTTAGTTTCCCTGAAGGGGTCTGGACTTGTCAAATCAAGCGCTTGGATGGCGCCATCTGGCCGCTGCTGCGGTACAGACTGTTTTTCCCCAGCAATGCTTCGCCTGTGGCGCGGCAGCGGCCGGCGATGTGCTTTGCGTCGAGTGCGCGGCAGGCTTGCCCGGCCGGGCTTCGCCACGTTGTCCGGTGTGCGGCATTCCGGTGCCGGGCGCGGCGGTGTGTGGTACTTGCCTGCGCAATCCGCCGCCCTTCGATGCGACCCGGGCGGCCCTCGATTACGGCTTTCCGCTGGACAAACTGGTGCACGCGCTGAAATATGGTCATCGTCTGGCGGTAAGTCGTCTGTTCATTGACCTGATGCTGGCGCAGCCAGTTCCCGTTGCCGATGTGGTGATCCCGATGCCGCTCCATCCGGCGCGCCTGCGCTCGCGGGGCTTCAATCAGGCGGCAGAGCTGGCGAGGCCGCTGGCCAGGGCGTGGGGCTTGCCGATTTTGCTCGACAGCGTTGTGCGCGACGTGGATACCCAGCCCCAAGCGGGCCTGCCGTGGAAGGAGCGGAGTGCCAATGTGCGCGGGGCCTTCCGGGTTTGCAGGAGCGTAAAGGGCTTGCGCGTTGTGGTGGTTGATGACGTTATGACCACCGGGGAGACCATTGCCGAGCTGGCGCGGACGCTGAAGGGCGTCGGCGCGCTCCGCGTCGAGAACCGCATTGTGGCTCGAACACCGCGGCCGGGTTGATCTGGGCGGGCGGGCCGTGCACAATCCGCGCCCATGTTCCACGTCGTCCTCCATCAGCCGGAAATCCCCCCGAATACCGGCAACATCATGCGTATGTGCGCCAATAGCGGCGCGCGTCTGCACCTCGTCAAACCCCTTGGCTTCACGCTGGAAGAGAAACAGCTGGTACGTGCGGGCCTGGATTACCGGGACATGGCGGTGGTGACCGTGCATGAAGACTGGCCTAGCTGTCGCGTCGGCTTTGCGGGTCAGCGGATCTTCGCGCTGACGTCCCACGGCGGGCGCAGTTATGGTGACGTGGCCTTTCAGCCGGGAGATGTCTTCGTGTTTGGCTCGGAATCCCGTGGTTTGCCACCCGAGCTCCACGCGGAGTTTGGCGACGAGCGGCGTCTGCGCATTCCGATGCGCCCGGACAACCGCAGCCTCAACCTGTCAAATGCGGCTGCGGTGGTGGTTTACGAAGCTTGGCGGCAGAGCGGGTTTGCAGGCGGGGCCTGACGGCGCTGCTTATTCCTGCTTGGGGTCGCGGGCGAGGAGTTGCTCTACGGCCTCGCGGGCTGACAGGGTGCCGTTCAGGACGCCATCCACTGCGTTGGTGATGGGCATGTCCACTCCCAGTTTGGCCGACAGGGCAGCGACTTCGCGGGTTGTGCTGACCCCTTCGGCCACGTGGCCGAGGGTCTCGAGAATGTCCGGCAGGGTTTTTCCTTCCGCCAGTAACAGGCCGACGCGGCGGTTGCGCGACAGATCACCAGTACACGTCAGCACCAGATCGCCCAGCCCGGCGAGGCCCATGAAGGTGTCGCGGCGGCCGCCGAGAGCGATGCCGAGACGGGTGATTTCGGCCAGACCGCGGGTGATGAGTGCGGCCCGGGCGTTGAGGCCGAAGCCCATGCCATCGGCGACGCCAGCGGCGATTGCCATCACGTTCTTGACCGCACCACCCACTTCGGCACCGATGAGGTCGTCGTTGGCGTAGAGGCGCAGGCGGCTGTTGTGCAGCGCCGTCACCCAGTAACGGGCGAATTCGATGTCACTGGCGGCGATGGTGACCGCGGCGGGGAGGCCCTGGGCGACTTCGGCGGCGAAACTGGGGCCGGTCAGCACGCCGCAGGCGGCATCAGGGCCGAGCTCTTCGGTAATGATTTGGTGAGGCAGCTTGGCGGTGCCGGCTTCAAGGCCCTTGCAGGCCCACAGCAGCGGCGTGTCGGGGGCTGCCGTCTGGAGGGCGCGCGCCGTGCTGCGCAGGCCGGCCAGGGGCGTGACGACCAGGTGCAGGTCGGCGCGTGCGGCCTCCTGCAGGTCGTCGGTCAGCTGGAGGTTTGCCGGCAGCGGAATGCCGGGCAGGTAGCGGCGATTCTCACCGTCGCTGCGCAGGGCGGCGATTTCGGCACTTTCGCGGCTCCACAGGACGACTTCGTGACCACGGCTGAAGGCGAGGGCGAGGGCGGTGCCCCAGGCTCCGGCGCCGAAAACGGCAATGCGCATGCTGCTTACAGCCCCCAGATCTGGTTGATGCGAATGAAGCCGCTGGTGCCATCCCGGTGCTTCACCTTGACCCAGCCGTCGGCGGGTTTGTCGGTGATTTCCAGGACCACATCCTTGACGGCCTCGAAGGCCAGCGGTGCGCCTGTGTCGGGTTTTTGCCGGATGTCGGCTCGGGCGGCGGTAATGATCGCGGTGCGTTTCTCGGAAAGCTGACGGCGCTCCAGCCACAGGAGGCTGCCGGCCGGCTCGCGCACTTTTACCCAGCGATCGATGTTCACGACCATTTCGACGGGCGTGTAACGCTGGATCACGAAAAGCGGCTTGCCCTGCTTCGACGGCGCATCGTAAAGAATGGCCGGCTCGGCAAGGGAGCGGAAGTCCGAGGCGTCGGCCTGCGCTGCCGCGAAGGCGAGCGGCAGGCCGAGCAGCGCCGCGGCGGTAAGGCGGCGCATTTTCATTACTGGATGGGCACGTCGGTGCCGGCCTGGGCTTCGGCCTGCTGGCGGTTTTGCTGGAACAGGGCCTCGAAGTTGACCGGGGCAAGCACGACCGGCTGGAAACCGGCGCGGGACACCGCGTCAGACACGGCTTCGCGGGCGTACGGGAAGAGGATGTTGGCGCAACCGATCATCATGATCGGCTCCAGGTCTTCCTGCGGTACGTTGCGGATCTGGAAGATGCCGGCCTGGGCAACTTCGACCAGAAACACGGTCTTTTCTTCGGGCAGCTTGGCGGTGACCGTGACGGTCAGGTTCACTTCATAGATGCCTTCGTCGACCGCATTGCCTTCGGTGCGCAGCTGGACATTGATCTGGGGCGTCTCGCGCTCGAGGTAAACCTGCGGTGCGTTGGGCACTTCCAGGGACAGATCCTTGACGTAGAGCTTTTCGATGGAGAAGACGGGTTGTTGTGCGGTTTCGGACATGATGGGTTTTTCCGGTTGAGAAAGGGGCAAGTTTAGGGTTTTCAGGCCGCTTCGCCGCGCAGCAGCGGGTCGAGCTTGCCTTCGTGATCAAGGGCGAACAGGTCGTCGCAGCCGCCCACGTGGTAGTCGCCAATGTAAATCTGCGGCACCGTGCGCAGGCCTGTGCGGGCCATCATCTCGTCCCGGCGGGCCGGTTCGAGGTCGATACGCACCTTTTCGATCTCGGTGACGCCTTTGCGACGCAGCAGCCCTTCTGCACGAACGCAGTAGGGGCAGACGGCAGTGGAGTACATCAGGATTTTGGGCTGCATGATTATTTCTTCTTGCGGCTGATCGGCATGCCGGCCTGTTCCCAGGCTGCGACGCCACCTTCCAGGTTATGCACATTGGTAAAGCCGGCCTTGCGCAGTACCTCGCAGGCAGAGGACGAACGTCCGCCGCTCTGACAGCTGAGGATAACAGGCTTGTCCTTGAATTTTTCAAGCTCGCCGAGGCGCTTGTCCAGCTCGCCCAGGGGGATGTGACGTGCATTCAGAAGGTGACCGGAGGCAAACTCGCCGGCCTCGCGAACGTCGATGACTGTCGCATCTTCCCGGTTGATGAGCATTGTCGCCTGGGCCGGTGAAACACCGGGGCCGCCGCGGCGCAGGGATGAAACGATGAGCAGGGAGCCGCTGACGAGGGCCAGTGCAGCCCAGGCCCAGTTCCAGTTTTGCTGGATGAATTCCACTAAAAGTACTCCAGATCGGGGAAGGGAAAATTTGCCGAAGAATTACTCTGCGTCTTCTGCGCAGAAGACTTCGCGCATCATCGCAATGAGTTGCAGGGTGCGGGGATCACCAACCCGGTAATACACGCGGTTGGCGTCCTTGCGGGTGAGCAGGACACCCTTGTCGCGGAGGATGGCGAGGTGCTGGGAAATGTTGCTTTGTGAAGTCCCTACGGCCTCCACGATTTCCTGCACGCAGACTTCCTCGTCACCGATTACGCAAAGGATCTTCAGGCGAAGTGGGTGGGAGATCGCTTTGAGGGCCCGCGCGGCGGTCTCAATGTGTTCCTGCTTGGCGATGAGATTGACTGAGGCTGTTTTCACGAAATGAGCGGGGTTTCGGGGCGCATTAATATTATAAAGTACCATTTTTCGCGCTGCCGTGCTGACGGTCCGGTGGGTGGCTCAAGGAGTGGGCCGGGAACCTTTCCGGTTTATACTTCTCTTGCTATTCAGGACGAGCCCGATTCCGGGCGTGCTATGGCGTCGGCAGGGCCCTGGAGGCCCCGGGCGCCCAGACGGAGAATTTATGCGCAGCAAACTGCAACAAGCCGGCCTGGTGTTCACCGGGCTTTGTGCCGGGGTTCTTATCAGTCTCAATTTCTCGGCCAACGCGGACAAATCGAGCCTGGCTCCCTTGCCCGTGGAAGAGTTGCGCAATCTGGCTGACGTCTTCAATGCCATCAAGCAGGGTTATGTCGAGCCCGTGGATGACAAGAAGCTGATCACTCACGCGATCAGCGGCATGCTGTCCAATCTGGATCCCCATTCGTCCTATCTGGATGCAGAGGCTTTCAAGGAGTTGCAGGTCGGTACGCAGGGCGAGTTCGGCGGTCTCGGTATCGAGGTCGGCTCGGAAGACGGCTATGTCAAGGTGATCTCTCCGATTGAGGACACGCCGGCGTTTCGTGCCGGCATCAAGGCCGGCGACCTTATCATCAAGCTCGACGATACTCCCGTGAAGGGCATGTCCCTCAACGACGCCGTCAAGCGCATGCGCGGCAAGCCCAAGACCAATATCGTTCTGACGCTTGCTCGCAAGGGCGAGGCCAAGCCGATCGTCGTGACGCTGGTGCGGGAAGTCATCAAGGTGCAGAGCGTCAAGTCCAAGCTTGTCGAGCCGGGCTTTGGCTACGTACGGGTGGTGCAGTTCCAGGAGCAGACGGCCGCCTCCCTTGTGCAGCATCTGGACAAGCTGGTCAAGCAGGGCGATCTGAAGGGACTGGTGCTTGATCTGCGCAATGACCCGGGTGGCCTGCTGAACGGTGCGGTCGGTGTATCGGCAGCGTTCCTGCCGCCCAAGGCGCTGGTGGTGTCCACCGACGGTCGTGCCGATGACGCGAAGCGCAAGTATCTGGCTGTTCCGGAAGATTACCTGCGCGGCTCCCGCGACGACTACATCAAGGCTGTGCCGGCCTCCATCAAGACCGTTCCGATGGTGGTGCTGGTGAATGGCGGCTCTGCGTCTGCCTCCGAAATCGTTGCCGGTGCCTTGCAGGATCACAAGCGTGCGGTGGTGATGGGCACCCAGAGTTTCGGCAAGGGCTCGGTGCAGACCATTCTTCCGCTGAACAGCAACGCCGCCATCAAGCTGACGACGGCGCGCTACTTTACGCCAAGTGGTCGTTCCATCCAGGCCAAGGGCATCGTGCCCGATATCCTGGTGGAGGAAACGCCGGGCGGTTCGTCCCGCGAACGTCTGCGCGAGGCCGACCTGGATCGTCACCTCGGGAATGGCAAGGAGCCGGAGGCGCCAAAGCCCGACCTTCTGCCTGCTGCGCCCAAGAAGGACGGTGCCGCGAAGGGCAAGGACAAGGCGAAGGACGATGCCGACGAGATGAAGCCGGCCTTTGAAATTGCAGGCAAGGACGACTACCAGTTGTCCCAGGCGGTGAACTTGCTCAAGGGCCTGCAAATTCTCCAGAATAGCGGCAAGTAGCCAATACGCCGGAGGACATGGATCATGCGACGCGAGACTGCTTACAAGCTGGCCGGACGCAAGCACGGAAGCGGCTCGCATCACGCGGCTAGCGGCATTGCGAAGACCCGCGAGATTCGCTTCAAGGCGGTTCCGCCCGGGCAGGTCGCTCAGGCCCGGCGCTCATTAGCGGCCCTGCGGGGCGTGCAAGTGGAGCCCGGGCGCGACGACCGATCCCTGATCGTGCATTACAACGTTCTCGATTTCACCCTTGAGCTCCTGGAAAGCTGTCTGGTCAGTGCGGGCTTTCAGCTTGACCGGGCGCTGCTTGTTCGACTGCACAGGGCGCTTATCTATTACGTTGAAGACACGCAGGTGCACAATCTTCGATCGCCAGAGCGGCTCATCAAACAGTCCCACGAAGTCTACATCAAGGCCTACGCGGCCCATCCCCATGGCGATCACGACGATACGCCTCCAGACCTGCGCGAGTACAAGTAGGCTGTCACTCCGGCCGCATCCTCGCGGCCGTTTTCTTTTCCCCCGCTTGCCATGAACGACGATCAGCTCCTGCGCTATTCGCGCCACATCCTTTTGCCCCAGATTGGAATTGAGGGGCAGGCCGGCATTCTGGAGGGCCGTGTATTGATGGTTGGTGCTGGCGGTCTGGGCTCGCCTGCTGCGATGTACCTGGCCGCGGCAGGGGTAGGAACACTGGTACTGGCCGATGGTGACACCGTCGATCTGACCAATCTCCAACGTCAGATCCTGCACAGCCAGGAGGCCGTTGGGCGGCTCAAGGTGGAGTCTGGGCGCGATACGCTGGCCCGCCTCAACCCGGGAACCCGGGTTATTCCGCTGGGTCGCCGACTCGAAGGTGCCGAACTGGATGCGGAAGTGGCGGCGGCCGATGTGGTGCTCGACTGTTCGGACAATTTTGCCACGCGTCACGCCATCAACCGGGCCTGTGTGGCGCATCGCAAACCGCTGGTGTCGGGTGCCGCCGTGCGCTTTGACGGGCAGGTGTCAGTTTTTGATTTGCGCCAGGCGAGCAGCCCCTGTTACCACTGCCTCTTTCCGGAAGGCGAGGATGTGGAGGAGGTGCGCTGTGCGGTGATGGGGGTCTTCGCGCCGATCACCGGTATTGTCGGCGCGGTGCAGGCCGCCGAAGCCCTCAAATTGCTGGCGGGCTGCGGTGAAACGCTGACCGGGCGCCTGCTCCTGCTGGATGCGCTGGCGATGGATTGGCGAACAATTCGTCTGGGGCGCGACCCGGCATGTGCGGTGTGTGCGTCAGCCTGAAGGCGACTGTTTTTTTCTGCTGCTCAAGGCTTTCCAGAGCAGGACCAGTCCGAGTTTTTGTTGGGCCCAGAAGTTGTCCCGGGCCGCGACTTCTTCCGCACTGCCCTCGTGGATGCCTGTGGGTGGCAGGTATTCCTTGAGATAGAGCGTATCGAAAAGGATGTCCCACACAGGAAAGAGGATGGCGAAATTGCAGCCGTAACGAAATCGCGGATCTGCAGGTAACTCAAGCGCGTGGTGCCAGCGATGGTAGCGTGGCCCGACGAGGAGGTAATCGCCGATCCCGCCGAAGGTGAGCCGTGTGTTGGTGTGGGACAGGTTCTCGACCAGTCGCAGGGCGATCAGCAGGCCGATGAAATGACCCGGAGGAACGCCGATGAAAAGCGACAGACAGGCGAACCACAGGCCCGCGATCAGATCATCTACAAGGTGGTTGCGGGAGTCGGTCCAGAAGGACATCTGGCGTTGTGAATGGTGAATGCCGTGGAGAGCCCACCACCAGCCAAAGGTGTGTGACAGCCGGTGCCGCCAGTACTCGGCAAAGTCGAGGATTACCAGGTAGATCAGAAAGCTGACGAGCGGGTGATAGTCCAGGCCGGGGAGCCAGTCTTCCAGTTGGCGGGGAATGATGTTGTTGAAGCGCAGCCAGCTTTCCAGCTCCATGAAAATGGGGGCGAGCAGGGCAAAAACCGTCAGCGGCACCAGGCCCAGACGATTGAGCAGCGTATACAGGACATCCACCCGTACGGCCTGGCGTTGCTTCCATTGCTCGGCGGGCCACAGGGCTTCGAGCGGGCGCATCAGGGCGTAGGCAATGGCCAGCTCAATGCTTCCCAGCAGGACGAACTCGACACCGTCGAAGCCCATTTCCACATAGCTGGCCAGGCCGAAGGCGAACAGCAGCGGCTGGACAAGCGTGTCGAACAGCCAGCCCTGCAGGGCGACGAAATAATCAGTCAGAAGCTGCATCATCGCGTCGGGATTGTGGCGAAACAGAAGCCCTTGCTTTTTAGGCCACCGATAAGCGGATCCAGCATGGGGGCAAAGGGATCCTTGCGTGACCAGATGCCCAGATGAGCCATCAGGATGTCTCCGTCCTTCACGCTGGCAAGCGCGCGTTTCAGCAGGTGCTCGTTGGGATAGGTTTCAGAGGGCAGTTCGTCACCGAGGAAACCGGCTGGTGCCCAGGCCACATGCCGGTAGCCACAGGCTTCGGCGGCCTTCAGTGTACGCGGTGTGGTGCGGCCGCCCGGGGCGCGCCACAGGGGGGCGAGCTTGCGGCTGGTGAGTTCGGCAAAGCGGTTATCCGGCTTCTTGAGCTCGGTACAGATTTGTTCGGCGTCGAGCTGGGTGTGGCTGCCATCCATCAGGCGGTAGCTGACCCTGCCGCCGGCTTCATCCTTGCGGAAGGAGCCGTGGCGCCAGGTGTGGCTGCCAAAGGCGTGCCCTTCGGCGACGCGGGCCTTCCAGAACTCGCCCCAGGATGGGTCGAGGGCCATGTCGCCGCGCAGGGTTTTTTCCTGGGCCACAAAAAAGGTGGCCTTGATCTGATGCTTTTTTAGGATCTCGGCGATGGCCTCGGCATGACGCATGTTGCCGGTGTCGAGGGTCAGGTACAGCGTGCCCTTGCAGTCAGGCTCTGCCGCGTGGGTGAGGCTTGCGAAGGCGAGCAGGGTGGCGGCGAGTACACCGCGAATGGCCCCGGCCATTACTGTCTCGCTGCGTGATTGATGAAGGAAACACCGTGAGGCGAGCGGCCTACCGGAATGGAGCGGGACACCTTCTTTTGCTCCAGGTCGATCACCTGCACCTTGCGACCGAAGCGGGCAGTGGCCCACAGTTCCTTGCCGTCGGCACGGATTTCCATGTCGTCGGGGCCGCCAGGGACATCGTATTTTTCCACTTCGGTCAGCGTCTGCATGTCCACCAGGGAGATGCTGCCATTCACGGTGCGGTTGGAAACGAAGACATGCCGGCCGTCACCCCGAGCCAGAAAGTTGTGAGCGGCTTTTGCGGTAACGATTTTCTTGACGGTCTTGCGGGCCCGCCAGTCGATCACTTCCACGTAATCCGCACCCATGATGCCGACCAGGAGGTACTTGTCGTCCGGCGTCATGTGGATACCGGCAGGGGTCGGGCCAACCGGCAGCTTCCACAGGGGCTGCTGGGTCTTGAGATCGATGGCGAGGATTTCGTTGGAGTCCTGCAGCGTGATGAAGACGAACTGGCTGGCCTTGTCGAAGGCCATGTGGGACGGCGTCTTTGCGGCGGGCACACGGGCGACGAGGCTAAAGTCGGCGGCCTTGTAGAGATCGACCCGGTCAAGGCGCAGGGAGTTGGCCACGAACCATTTGTTGTCAGGCGAGAAGCCGAGCTGGTAGGGGTCGGAGATGTTCTTGATGCGCTTTTGTTCTTTGCCGGTCTTCGGGTCGAAGAACACCAGTTCATTGGAGATGGCGCAGGCGACGATCACCGAGCTGTCGTCCGGTGTGGCCATCAGGTGATGGGGCTCCTTGCAGGCTGGTGCCTTGCCGGTTTCCTTGTAGGTCTTGGTGTCGACAAAACTGATGTTCTCGTCGACCGAGTTGAGAACGATGGCGGTTTCCGCATGGGCGGACATCGACAGGAAAGCGGAGGCCAGTAGGCCGATCAGGTGCGGGAGCTTCATGGACTGGGCAATGTGGCGGACAAGTAGGCGTTAACGGCCCGGTGGGGGCCGCGTTGACCCCCAAAACTGACTTATGTCAAAGGTTTGCAAATTTCAGGCGGCAGGCCGCCTCAGGCGGGGCGGGCGAGGATGCGCAGGTCGCGGCCGATCAGGCGTACGTCGCGGAAAACGAGTTGGCGCTTGTCGGCAAGGCTGGTCAGGGCAGGGAGATTGAAAAGGCCACTCGCGTCGTCACCAACCAGGGCCGGGGCGAGGTAGAGGATGAACTCATCCACGCAGCCTTCCCGCAGTAGCGAGCCGTTGAGTTTGAAGCCGCTTTCAGCCATCAACTCGTTGATGCCGCGGCGACCGAGTTCGGTCATCAGGGCGGGCAGGTCTACCTTGCCGCCTGTATTGGGAAGAATGAGTACATCGGCGCCGCGTCGCTTGAGGGCAGCGATGCGCTCTGCATCGTCCACTGCGCCAGCGATCAGCACCGGGCCACCGTCGAGGATTTTGGCGTTGAGGGGGGTTTCGAGGCGGGCATCCACCACGATGCGCAGGGGCTGCCGTTCGGTGGCAATGGCACGGACGGTGAGCTGCGGGTCGTCGTCACGCACGGTGCCGATGCCGGTAAGCACTGCACAGGAACGGGCGCGCCAGCGATGGGCGTCGCGTCGGGCGTCATCGCCGGTGATCCACTGGGATATGCCGTTGTTGAGGGCCGTCTTGCCGTCCAGGGTGGCAGCGGCCTTGAGGCGCAGCCAAGGGCGGCCGTGGGTCATGCGCGAGACAAAGCCAATGTTGAGTTCGCGGGCTTCGGTTTCCTGGACGCCGAACAGCACTTCGATGCCACTTTCCCGCAAGCGGGCGAGGCCTTTGCCGGCAACCAGCGGATTGGGATCTTCCATGGCCACGACAAGCCGGCCAATGCCGGCCTTCACCAGTGCCTCGGCGCAGGGCGGGGTGCGGCCGTGGTGGGAGCAGGGTTCGAGGGTAACGTAGGCGGTGGCTCCACGGGCCAGTTCACCCGCCATCGCAAGTGCGTGGACTTCCGCGTGGGGTTCGCCGGCGCGGATGTGCCAGCCTTCGCCGACCATTTGGCCGTTACGGACAATGACGCAGCCGACACGGGGATTGGGCGTGGTGGTGTACAGCCCGCGCTCGGCAAGTTCGAGGGCGCGGGCCATCCACCGGTAGTCGTCGGCGGTGGCGCTCATGGCTGGGACCTTCAGGAGGCCTTGGGAGGACGACCGCGGGGCTTGGTGGTGACCTCGCGGATGACTTCGGAGAATTCGTCCACGTCCTCGAAGGCGCGATAGACAGAGGCAAAGCGGATGTAAGCAACCTTGTCGAGCTTCTTGAGCTCGCGCATGACGAGTTCGCCGATGCGTTCGGAGGCGATTTCGCGTTCGCCCATGGAGAGGAGCTTGGCTTCGATGCGATCGACGGCTGCTTCGACGCTTTCGGCGGTGACCGGGCGTTTGCGTAGCGCCAGGCTCAGGCTGCCGAGGAGCTTGTCGCGGCTGTAGTCGGCACGACTGCCGTTTTTCTTGACCACCTGGGGCATCTTGAGGTCGATGCGCTCGTAGGTGGTGAAGCGCTTGTCGCAGGACAGGCAGCGACGGCGGCGCCGCACGATGTCACCGTCCTCGTTTTCACGGGTGTCGGTGACCTGCGTGTTGTCGGCGCCGCAGAAGGGGCAATGCATGGGCTAGTGCGCGTGTCTGCCGGTGACGGCTGTTACGCGCCGTACACCGGGAACTTGCGGCACAGCTCTGCAACCTTGGCGCGCACGTTCTCGGTGGTGGCTTCGTCGTTGGGGTTGTCGAGCACGTCGGCGATGAGGTGTGCGATGCGCTCGGCTTCGATCTCGGTGAAACCGCGGGTGGTCATGGCCGGCGAGCCGATGCGGATGCCGGACGTGACGAACGGCTTTTGCGGATCGTTCGGGATCGAGTTTTTGTTGACGGTGATGTGGGCGCGGCCGAGGGCGGCTTCGGCTTCCTTGCCGGTGATGTTCTTGGACTGGAGATCGACCAGGAAAACGTGGCTTTCGGTGCGGCCGGAGACGATTCGCAGGCCACGTTCTTCACCAAGGACACGCGCCATGACGCGGGCGTTGGCGATGACCTGTTCCTGGTAGCGCTTGAATTCGGGCTCGGCGGCTTCCTTGAAGGCGATGGCCTTGGCGGCGATGACGTGCATCAGCGGACCGCCCTGCAGACCCGGGAAGATCGCGGAGTTGAGGGCCTTTTCGTGCTCGGCCTTCATCAGGATCACGCCGCCACGGGGGCCGCGCAGGGTCTTGTGGGTGGTGGAGGTGACCACGTCGGCGTGGGGGACCGGGTTGGGGTAGTAGCCTGCCGCGATAAGGCCGGCGTAGTGGGCCATGTCGACCCAGAAGATCGCTCCGACTTCCTTGGCGATCTTGGCGAAGCGTTCCCAGTCGATGCGCAGGGCGTAGGCGGACGCGCCGGCGACGATGATGCGCGGCTTGTGTTCGCGGGCCAGCGCTTCCATCTTGTCGTAGTCGATTTCTTCCTTTTCGTTCAGACCGTAGGCCACGGCCTTGAACCACTTGCCGGACATGTTCAGGGCCATGCCGTGGGTAAGGTGGCCGCCTTCGGCGAGATTCATGCCAAGGATGGTGTCGCCCGGTTTGGCGAAGGCCATCAGCACGGCCTGGTTGGCCTGCGAGCCAGAGTTGGGCTGGACGTTGGCCGCTTCGGCGCCGAACAGGGTCTTGAGGCGGTCGATCGCGAGTTGCTCGGCGAGGTCGACGAATTCACAGCCGCCGTAATAGCGTTTGCCCGGATAACCTTCCGCGTACTTGTTGGTGAGCTGGGAGCCCTGGGCTTCCATGACAGCTGCACTGACGTAGTTTTCGGAGGCGATCAGTTCGATGTGATCTTCCTGACGGCGGTTTTCGGCCTCAATGGCCTGCCACAGTTCGGGGTCAACTTTGGCGAGGGTATTTTGCTTGGAAAACATGGCGATCCAGGTGGGCTTGAGTCAAAAAGAGAGTTTAACACGGCACTTAAGGCTTGCCGAAAGCGACAATGGCCCGCAGGCCCGGGGAAAGGGCGGCGGGCCGTGCTTTACGGCAGGTTCAGACGCGGAAGTGGCTGACCTTCGCCTCCAGTTCGGCGGCCATCTGTTCGAGCAGGGCCGTTTGTTCATGGGTGTGGCGGGTGACCTGGTTGTTTTGCTCGGCCATCTGGGCGATGTGCTCGACGCCGCGGGCCACCTCCTGGCTGGCGGCGCTCTGTTCGCGGGTGGCGTTGGCGATGTCGTTGACTGCACTAGTGGTGCGGGCACTTTCGCTGCGGATATTCTCAAGCACCGAGCCGGAGTCGGTGGCCAGCTGAACGCCGCTGCGCACGCCGCCGGTCACGCCGTGAATCATGGCGACGACCCGGTTGGCTTCGCTTTGCACCTCTGCCACCGTGACCGAAATTTCGCGGGTTGAACTGGCCGTGCGTTCCGCCAGTTTGCGAACTTCGTCGGCGACTACTGCGAAGCCACGGCCACTTTCGCCGGCCCGGGCCGCCTCGATGGCTGCATTCAGGGCCAGCAGGTTGGTCTGGTCGGCGATCTCGTTGATGATTTTGCCGATGTTGGAGATGCGCGCGGAGCGTTCCGAAAGCAGATTCACCGCTTCGCCGGCTTTGTCAATCTCGCTCGCGATGCGGTCCATGCCGCCAATCATGTCGCGCACTTTGGCGCCACCGTCGTCGGCTTGGGACTGCGCCTGCTGTGTGATGTCGCGGGCGATGGCAGCGCTGTCGGATACATGGGTGATGCTCACCGACAACTCTTCGATCGCGGAGGCAAGGCCCGAGGCGGCTTCACTCTGGGTCGATGTGGCGCTCACCACCTCGTCGGAGCCGAGGCGGACTTCCCGGGCTGCGGCCTTGACGGCATGGGATGTCCGGATGACATCCCCGATCAGGGCACCGATCTGGCGGGTGGTGGTGTCCAGCGAGCGGGTAATAAGATGGAGTTCGTTGCCGCTATGGGCCGGCGTCTCGGCAAAGCGTACGGTCAGGTCTCCCTGCCCGATACGCTGGGTGGCGTCGAGCAGGCCTCGGATGGGCGACAGGCGATTGCGGGTGATGACGTACAGGACCAGTGTCAGCAGGGTCGCGCCGCCGATGCACAGGGCGATCAGGGTATTGCGCAGGCTGCGCGCCTCGAGAGTGAATTCGTCGATGAAGCTGCCGGTCGCGACGATCCAGCCCCACGAAGGTGCGCTCTCGAAGACGATCATCTTGGAGTCGGTTTCCGGCCCGCCGGGGGCGTGACTCCACTTGTAGTTCATCATGCCCTGCTTGCGCCGGACCTGCTCTTCGACGATACGGGTCAGGCCGGGGTTGTTGATATCGCCCAGCAGTTTTCCCCCGAGAGTCGGGTGGTAGATCAGCTCGGTTTTGGCCAGATCCTCGTTCGGCGCCAGCACATAGGCGTAGCCTGTGCTGCCCGACTTGATGTCGGCGACAGCTTTGAAGAGGCGCTCCATGTCGCTCTGGATGTCTACCCGTGCGGCGAGGGCGCCGATTACCTTGCCCTTGTCGTCGGTAATGGGATCAAGGGCGGAGATGTAATATTTGCCGGCTCGTTTGACCACGCCAGCGTAGCTTTTGCCGGCAAGAAGGGCTCGCACCTCGTTGCTGTTCTGGGGGATCGGGGTTCCTTCCGCGCTCTTGCCGTCCTTGCCTTTCAGGAGCGTGGCTGCGCGGACGAACTCGTCGCCGACCCGCAGAAGCAGAGCCGGGTCCGCGTCGATTTGCAGGCGCAATGCTTCCAGCAACGCAATGTTGCCGTTCAGGACTCGTTCGCCGCTGCGTACGACAGGAACCTGATAGCTGCCCGAGGAGGCCGTGTCGGGGCCGACACGCAGTTTGCCGACACTGTCCTTCAGACGAGTCATCCCTTTTCCGGCATGGGCAACGGCGTTGTCATGGCTGAGTTCAAGCATGCGCACGACACCCTGGATCTGGTGGTTGAGCTCCTCTTCAGTCTTGACCAACGCTGCACGTTCGGCAAAGTAGGTGGTGAAACCGATCAGCGCGCTGAAAATCGCCAGACTGACGATGGTTGCGGCCAGGGCGATCTGGTGAACGAGGGAGAAACGATTGAGATTCAGCATTGCGGGGCTCCGACCTGTGTTGCCATCAAGGCAAGTTGCAGACCGGAAAACGGCCGGTGCCCCGGAAACTTTAGCGAAAGGTGATATTCACCGCGCAGGTCACGCGTTGGGCAGTTCGTCGAGGGCGTTGGTGAGGTGGCGCTGCTCGGCCCAGGCAATCAGTGACCACGCATCTCCGTCGTGTCCGATCCAGTTCAGTGCAGCGTTGGGAATGGTGAAGTCCCGTGCCGCCTCCAGCGGCTTTCCGGTGGCGAGACGATGGGCAATGTCGAGTACGCCGCCATGGGTGACCACCAGCACCGTGCCTCCCCGGTGGGTACGGGCAATGTGTTCGAGTGCCATGTGAATGCGGCTGGCGAATTCGCGCAGGCTCTCGCCGCCTTCGGGAAAAACGAAATCCGGGTCGCGACTTTCGAAGCGTTGATAATCGGCGGGAAAACGGGCCCGGGCCTCGTCGTAGGTGAGTGCCTGGAAGCCGCCGTAGTGACGTTCCCGCAGGCCGGCATCGAAGCCTGGCGTGAGGCCGCAGCGGGCGGCAATGGCTTCGGCGGTCTGGCGGGCACGGGTGAGGTCCGAGCTGTAGGCGGCATCAAAGCGTTCGTCGGCAAGGCTGGCCGCGGTGGCGCGGGCCTGGGCGAGGCCGGTGTCGTTGAGGGGGATGTCGGTGTGGCCCTGGAGGCGGCGGTCGGCATTCCAGGCAGTTTCGCCATGGCGAACCAGGCAGATGCGGGTAGACATTGCTGCGGTGCGGTGTGGGATTGAAGGGCACAAAGTATCGCACGAGCGGGCGCTGGCGAGCGGTCGAAAACCAGGCTGCAGGCGGGTTTGCAGGCATGTGACGTTACGGTAGGCGTAATCCCTGATTGTTGCCTGCCCAATCTCGCCGATAATCCCGGCCCATAAAGCACGGCTGTGTCACTTGGCAGTCGAGAGATTCTTAAAACCAAAGGAGGTGCGGGACGTGCAAGCCCTGCTCAAGATATCGCGCGCTATCGATGCGCTCACCGTACGCGTCGGCAAGGCAACGATCTGGCTGGTCCTGATCGTCACCCTGATCAGCGCAGTCAATGCCTTTGTGCGTTACGCCGTCAATTACAGTTCCAACGGCTTGCTGGAGATCCAGTGGTACCTCTTCTCGGCGATCTTTCTCCTGTGCGCCGGCTACACGCTTCTGCGCAACGAACACGTACGCATCGATGTGGTGTCGAGTCACTTTTCACCCCGGGTCCACGCCTGGATCGACATCATCGGCACGCTCTTCTTTCTTGCCCCGATGGCGTCGGCGGTGCTCTACCTGTCGTGGCCGATCTTTGTTAACTCCTTCCTTAACAACGAGTACTCGTCCAACGCCGGTGGCCTGATCATCTGGCCGGTGCGCGGGCTCGTTCCGGTGGGTTTTTCCCTGCTGATCCTCCAGGGCTTCTCCGAACTGATCAAGCGTATTGCCTTCCTGCAGGGCCTGATCGGCGATCCCAACGCCAAGCAGCACGTTCCGACTCCCGAGGAAGAACTGGCCAGGGCCATCAAGCAACAGCGCGGGGAGACTGTCTAAATGGAGTTCATTGCTGCCAACATGGCGCCCCTGATGTTCGGGTCGCTGGTCATTTTCCTGCTCTTCGGCTATCCGGTGGCCTTTGCCCTGGCAGCCAACGGCGTTGTCTTCGGCCTTATCGGGATCGAGTTGGGCCTTCTTACCCCGGCCCTGTTCCAGGCGCTGCCTGACCGGATTTTCGGAGTGATGTCCAACGACACCCTGCTGGCCATTCCCTTCTTTACCTTCATGGGCCTGATTCTCGAACGATCAGGCATGGCCGAGGATCTCCTCGATACCATTGGCCAGCTCTTCGGCCCGGTACGGGGCGGTCTGGCCTTTGCGGTGATTTTCGTTGGGGCGATCCTCGCGGCAACGACGGGTGTGGTCGCCGCGTCGGTGATCTCCATGGGCCTCATTTCGCTGCCGATCATGATGCGCTACGGCTACGATCAGCGCCTTGCCACCGGCGTGATCGCGGCTTCCGGCACCCTTGCGCAGATCATTCCGCCGTCCCTCGTGCTCATCATCATGGCCGACCAGCTTGGTCGTTCGGTGGGTGACATGTACCAGGGCGCGCTGATCCCCGGCCTGGTGCTGACGGCTCTGTATGTCGGCTATGTGGGCCTGGTGGCAGTCTTCAAGCCCGCCATGGCGCCGGCTCTGCCGCCCGAAGCGCGGACCCTGCGCGGCGCCAAGCTCTTCCTGCGTGTGCTGACAAGCCTGGTGCCACCGCTGCTGCTGATCTTCCTGGTCCTCGGCACCATCTTCCTGGGTATCGCCACGCCAACTGAAGGCGGAGCGATGGGAGCCGCGGGCGCCTTGGCCATGGCTGTTCTGCGCAAGCGCCTGAGTGTTTCCCTGCTGAAGCAAGCGATGGAAACCACCGCCAAGCTGACTACCTTTGTAGTCTTCATCCTGGTGGGTGCGCGGGTGTTCTCGCTGACTTTTTATGGCGTGGAAGGTCACCTGTGGGTCGAGCATCTGCTGGCAGGCCTGCCAGGCGGCCAGCTTGGCTTCCTGATTGTGGTGAACATCCTGATCTTCCTGCTGGCCTTCTTCCTCGACTTCTTCGAGCTGGCCTTCATCGTGGTGCCGTTGCTGGCTCCCGTGGCCGAGAAGCTGGGTATCGACCTGATCTGGTTCGGTGTGCTGCTGGGGGTGAACATGCAGACTTCCTTCATGCACCCGCCTTTTGGTTTCGCCCTGTTCTACTTGCGCTCGGTGGCCCCGCCGTCCATAAAGACGACCCAGATTTACTGGGGGGCTGTGCCCTTCGTGATCATCCAGATCATCATGGTCGGGATCCTTATCTTCTTCCCGCAACTGGTGACGATGGGCCTCGACAAGCAGATCGATGTCGATACCGACAAGGTCGAGATTGTTGTCCCCGACGGTGAAGCGCCGGACGACACGCCGCTCCAGTTTGACGCTCCGGCGAACGACGATACGGCCAAGGCCCTTGAAAAAGCCCTGCAGGGCGATAAAAAGTAATACATAGGCCGACTGCCTGACTGGAAAGCCCGGAGTGAAAACTTCGGGCTTTTTTCTTGTGGTTGAGCCGGAACCGGATTACCCAAATACAATATGCCATCAATCTGCATCTGGTAATCAAGACCATGGAAGACCGCCGCATTGCAATCCCCGTTTCCTTTACAGGAAGCGGCAAGGATTATTTTGGAATCTGGATCGTCAATCTCCTGCTCACCATTGTCACTTTCGGTATCTATTCAGCCTGGGCCAAAGTGCGGCGCATGCATTTTTTCTACCGTCATACGTCGCTCGCAGGCGCAGGTTTTGATTACCACGGCGAGCCGTTCTCCATTCTCAAGGGGCGCACGATTGCCTTCCTGTTGTTGATGGTCTACCAGTTTTCCGGTGGCATTTCGCCGATGCTGGGTGTGGTGAGCCTGCTGCTGCTGATGGCGATTTTTCCCTGGCTCATGCACCGCTCCCTGCGTTTCCGGCTCCACAACAGCAGTCATCGGGGGCTGCGTTTTGCATTTCGTGGCTCCCTCGGCGAGGCCTACGTGGTCTTCCTGGCGCTGCCGCTGGCCGCTGCGGTCTCGCTGGGGCTGCTGTTTCCGCTGTGGATGCGACAGTTCAAGGTTTATCAGTACGGGGGCAGTGCCTTTGGCCGCAGTGATTTCGAATGCGATGCCCCGGTGGGCGCCTTTTACCGGATCTACCTGGGCGCTGCGCTGGCACTTGTCGCCATGCTGCTTGTCGGAGGCCTGCTGCTGGGGCAGGAAGCGCTCAATGGCATTTCCCTGCAGAGCCGCGTCAGCCGGGAGGCGATGGCCGGTGCTGGCCTGCTGCTGTTGTTTGGCTTTCTCGTCGCGTTGCTGGGGGTTGGGCCCTTTGTTGCCGCACATGTGCAAAATGTGGTCTGGAACGACCTCAGGCTGGGGCCGCATCGCTTCGAATGCCGCGTGTCGGGTCGTCGTCCGGCCTTCATCGCCATCACCAATCTGGTCGGGGTCATTTTCACTCTCGGGCTGTACCGGCCCTTTGCCGAGGTCCGTCTGATGAAATACCGCCTTGCGTGCATATCGATGATTCCCGCGGGGGATCTCGACAGTTTCCTTGCCGACAGTGGTGGCGACCTGAGTGCTGTCGGTGAGGAGTCGGCGGAAATGTTCGACTTCGATATCGGGCTTTAAGCAATGTCTGAGATCCTCCGTGAAGTTCCCGCGGCCTACTACGACGGTAGTTCCTCCCGTTGTCGTGCCGTACGTCTGAGCGCGGCAGCCGGGCGCTTCCGTGTGCACGGGGAAGGGGTGGAAAGGGAGGGCGCGCTTGAAACCTTGCGGGTCTCCGAGCGCCTGGGCAGCGCACCACGGGTGATCACCTTTGCCGACGGTGCCCACTGCGAGGTGAGCGATCTGGCCGGGCTCGGGCTGTTGCTGGAGGCGAGTGGCCACGGGGAGTCTTGCGTGGTGCGTTGGCAGTTCTCGATGCAGGCGATATTGCTGTCCCTGCTCGCCTTGGTGTTGCTGATCCTGGCAGGGCATGAATGGCTTGTGCCGTGGATGGCGCGTCAGGCGGCGGAGCAGACGCCCCGGGCGCTGGTTGAGAGGCTGAGCAATGACACCCTGAAAGCGTTCGATGAGGCCGTTCTGAAGCCAAGCCGGCTGCCGGCACCACGGCAAGAGGCGCTGGCCCGTCGTTTTTCTGCGCTGCAGTCGCCGGATGCGAGGCCGGTTGCCATCCGGCTTGAGTTCCGCTCGGCGGGGGCCCTCGGCGCCAACGCCTTTGCCCTGCCTTCCGGGATCATCCTGGTCACTGATGAATTGATTGCGCTGGCCGGCGACGAGGAGGAGATACTTGGTGTGCTGGCCCACGAGTTCGGCCATTTGCAGGCCAAGCACGGCCTGCGCCTGATGATGGAGGGGTCGATCGTGGGCCTGGTAACGGCCTGGTATGTCGGAGACGTGAGTACCGTTCTTGCCGGCTTGCCCGCGGCCTTGTCTCGAGCTCGTTATTCCCGCGCCTTTGAACGGGAGGCGGACGATTTCGCGGCGCGCATGCTCAGGGTCAATGGCATTTCCCCGGCACGGCTGGCCGATATTCTGGAGCGCATGGAGGCGGGTCGTGAACGGAAAGCCCCGGATGATGGCGCGTCGGAGAGCTCACCGATGGATTATTTCTCCAGCCATCCCCTGAGCGTCGAGCGTATTCAGCGCCTGCGTGGCGGGTGATCCTTCAGGCCAGACAGACCTGATTCCGGCCACTGTTCTTTGCCCGGTACAGAGCCTGGTCGGTGCGACTGAGCAGATTGGCGGCCGTTTCACCCGGCTGGCGGCTGGCGATGCCGATGGAGGCCGTGATGCTGGCCAGACGCTCTCCATTGCGGCTGTCCTTCAGTACCAGGCGCTCGATCGACAGGCGCAGGGTTTCGGTCAGTTCTGCGGCCTGCTCGGCGGTGCCACCGCAGAAGATCAGCGCGAACTCCTCGCCGCCATAGCGATAGGCTGATACGCCGACCCGGGCGACTGCATTGAGCTGGTTGCCCACCAGGCGGAGCACCCGATCGCCCACCGGATGGCCGAAATTGTCATTGAACTGCTTGAAGTGGTCGATATCCAGCATGCCCAGATGGATGGTCGGGCCCTGCTTGCCGTTACCGATGAACTGGGCCAGTTCGGTGTCGAAGGCGCGGCGGTTGTAAACACCGGTCAGTCCATCGTGCATCGCGTTCTGGCGCAGGGATTCGAGCTCGGTGCGCAGGCGACGGATCTCCTGGTTGGCAGAACCGAGGCGATTCTCGAAACGGGAGGTGTTCTCCTGCATCGCAGTGGAGCCGTGCAGCAGCTTTTCGACGGTGCCGAACACGTCGTCGATGTTGGTGCTGCTGGCGGCGGGGGTGCGCAGGTCACGGCTGCATTCATCCAGCAGGGAATTGAATGACTGGGTGCCGGCGATGGTAGCGTGGAGGTCCTTACCCATGCCCTGCACCATCTGCTCCAGGTCGTTCTTCATGCGCGCCAGGGTGACCTCATGGTCGCCGGTGGGGGAAATGTGATCCCGGAACAGGCCTTCGGCACGGGTCAGGGGGATTGTGCCGTAGGCTGCGACGATGTCGTCGATGCGTTGATTGAGGTCCGGGTCCTCGTTGGCCACATAGGTGTACCACAGGGCGTAGTTGAGGGGGGTTACCGGGATGCCGTGTTTAACCATGATGGGGACGGCCCTGCGAAGACATTCGGCTGCCTGTTCGACTGAACCACTGATCACTCTTCTTCTCCCGAGGGGGCCTGTATGCGCCAGGCCCTGACGATGGATGGATTGTTTGTTTTCCCTGAACCGGTTGTGCGATGCACCAGTTCATGTCATATCGGCAGGGATAGGAGAAAGTTCGTCAAAGATTGTTTCTCGGATGGATTGGGCGGGCGACAGAAATGAAATCGGCGCCGAAAGGCGCCGTTTTTGATGCGGAAAATTAAAGGAATCAAGTCTTTGCGTACTGTCCCGCTTCGTACATCAAGGAGCCTTCGACCAACGTATAACGCACACTGCCCGGTAGCTCAAGGCCCAGGAAGGGCGTGTTCTTGCCCTGGCTTTTGAGCATGCTGCGGGTGATCAATTGATAGGCGTCCGGGTCGAAGATGCAGACGTCGGCACGGGCGCCGACCGACAGGTGGCCGCCCTTGGCGATGCCGGCGATCTTGGCCGCTTCGGAGGTGATGCGGGCTAGTGCGTCGAGCAGCGGCAGTTTGTGCTCCTGGGCCCATTTGAGGGTCAGGGGCAGGAGCAGTTCAAGGCCGGTGGTGCCGGGTTCGGATTCGCTGAAGGGCGCCTGTTTGGCGTCGTCATCCACCGGGGTGTGGTCGGAGCAGATGGCGTTGATGCGGCCATCGGCCAGTGCCTTCGACAGGGCCGCGCGGTCACGCTGGCTGCGCAGGGGCGGCACCACGTGGCAGTGCGGGTTGAAGTAGCCGATGTCCATGTCGCACAGGTGCAGGTGGTGGGCGGCCACGTCGCAGGTCACATCGACACCGTCCTTGCGGGCCTGTTCGATCAGGTCGAGGCTCTCGCCGCTGGACAGGCGGGTGATGTGCAGCTTGGCGCCGGTCTGGCGAGCCAGGCGCAGGTAGGTGAACAGGGCGACAATCTCGGCACTGGCCGGAATACCCGGCAGGCCGAGGCGTGAGGCGACTTCACCGTCGTGGGCGACGCCACCCTTGGCCAGGTACGGGTCGAGGGGCTGCAGCCACACGCGAAAGCCGAAGGTGCTGGCGTACTGCATGGCGCGGCCGAGCACGCGGGTGTCGAGGATGGGCGTGTTGGCCTGGCTGAAGGCGACACAGCCGGCTTCGACGAGCTCGGCCATCTCGGACAGGTGTTCGCCCTTGAGGCCGATGGTCAGCGCGCCGATCGGGTATACGTGCGCCCGGTTGAGCTTCTTGGCCCGGTAGCACAGCATTTCGACGAGGCCGGGTTCGTCGAGCACCGGATCGGTGTCGGGCGGAATGGCCAGGCTGGTGACGCCGCCGGCCATGGCCGCGTCCATCTCGGATTCGAGGGTGGCCTTGTATTCGAAGCCGGGCTCGCGCAGGCGCGCTGCCAGGTCGATGAGGCCGGGGGCGACGACGAGGCCGCTGGCGTCAAGGGTGCGCGTGGCGGTGAAACCGTCGGGAGCTGCGCCGACACCGACGATCTTGCCGTCGGCGATGAAGAGGTCGTGCTGGGCGTCGATGCGGTTGGCCGGGTCGATCAGGCGGCCGTTCTGGATGTGGATATTCATCGTTCGAGTCTCAATGGCTGCCGAGCATGCTCATCACGGCCATGCGGACCGCGATGCCGAAGGTGACCTGGGGCAGGATCACGGCCTGGTTGCCGTCGGCCACGGCGGAGTCGATCTCGACGCCGCGGTTCATCGGGCCCGGGTGCATCACGATGGCGTCCGGCTTGGCCAGGGCCAGCTTTTCGGCGGTGAGGCCCCACACCTTGAAAAATTCCTGCGGGCTGGGCAGCAGCGCGCCGTTCATGCGTTCGTTCTGCAGGCGCAGCATCATCACCACGTCGACGCCCTTGAGGCCTTCTTCCATGCTGGCGAAGTAGCGCACGCCCATTTTTTCCACGTCGGTGGGCAGCAGGGTCTTGGGGCCGATGACGCGCACTTCTGGCACGCCGAGGGTGGTCAGCGCGGCGATCTGCGAGCGGGCCACACGGGAGTGCAACACGTCGCCGACGATGGCCACGGTGAGGTTGTGGAATTCCTTTTTGTAATGCCGGATGGTGTACATGTCCAGCAACCCCTGGGTGGGGTGGGCATGGCGACCATCGCCCGCATTGACCACGTGGATGTGGTCGCGGCCGGTGTTCTCGAGGTGCTGGGCGATCAGATGCGGGGCGCCGCTGGATTCGTGGCGCACCACGAACATGTCGGCCTGCATCGCACACAGGTTGTCCACGGTGTCGAGCAGGGTTTCGCCCTTCTTGGTGGACGAGGTGGCGACGTTGAGGTTGATGACGTCGGCCGACAGGCGCTTGGCGGCGATCTCGAAGGTGGTGCGGGTGCGCGTGCTGTTCTCGAAGAACAGGTTGAAGACGCTCTTGCCACGCAGGAGGGGCAGCTTCTTGACCTCGCGCTCGGCCACTTCGGTGAAGGGCGCGGCGATGTCGAGGATTTGCGTGATGATGCCCTTCGGCAGACCGTCGATGGTGAGCAGGTGCTGTAGCTCGCCGTGTTTGTTGAGTTGGGGATTACGCATGGATCAGCCTCATGGTGAGGGCGCCGGAGTCGTCGCGCTCAAGTTGGAGGTTCTGCCCGGCGGGCAGGGCTTCGGGCAGGGTGAGGGCGCAGAAGCTGGCCCCGATGGGCAGCTCGCGCCCGCCGCGGTCGATGAGAACGGCCAAGTCTACCCGGGCAGGGCGGCCGTAATCGAACAGTTCGTTGAGAGCTGCACGGGTGGTGCGGCCGGTGTAGAGGACGTCGTCCACAATGACGATATGGGCGCCTTCCACGTCGAAGGGGATCTTCGAGCCCTGGGGCTGGGGGTGCAGGCCCTTGGCCGAGTAGTCGTCCCGGTAGAAGCTCACGTCGATGGTGCCCAGCGGCTGGGACAGACCGAGCAGGGCATGGAGGCGCTGGGCCAGCCAAACGCCACCGGTGTGGATGCCGACCAGGCAGGTGTCGGCGCTGACCTTCGGGCGCATCGATTCGGCTAGCGTGGCGATGAGCTGTTCGGCGTCAGGAAGCTGCATTTTTGGCACTTTCGAGGTACTGGAGCAGGAGAATCTGGGCGGCTGCGGAATCCAGCCGGGGCTTTTGCTTGCGCCAGCCCTGGAGGCCGGCGTCGTTGAGGCGGTCTTCGGCCTCCGCGGAGGAAAGACGTTCATCCACCAGCGTCACCGGCAGGCCGTAGCGGCCATGGAGCTGGTTGGCAAAGCGGCGGCAGCGAATGGTCATGGCGTGCTCGGAGCCATCCATGTGGGTTGGCAGGCCGACCACCAGCGAGGCCGGCTTCCATTCGGCGAAAATTTTTTCGATGGCCGCAAAGCGGGCGGTGTTGGCTTCTTCGGCGATGGCGGTCAGCGGGTGGGCATGGCCCGTTTCCGTTTCGCCGACCGCAACGCCGATGCGTGCCAGACCGAAGTCGAAGCAGATGACCGTACTCACGCGTGACCGGCGACGTCGGAGAGCATGGCGAAGTCGATTCCCAGCAGTTGCATGGCGGCGGCGAGGCGCTCTTCGGGCGGCAGGTCGAAGACGATGGTGAGATCGGCCGGCACGGTGAGCCAGGCGTTCTGTGCGATTTCGTGTTCGAGCTGGCCGGCCGACCAGCCGGCGTAGCCGAGGGCGACCAGCACTTCGGCGGGTTCCCCGTCGGTGGCCAGGGCCTGCAGCACGTCGCGGGAGCTGGTCAGGCCGATGCTGTCGCCGACGCTGAGCGTGGAGTGCCATTTTCCTGCCGGGCGATGCAGCACAAAGCCCCGGTCCGACTGCACCGGCCCGCCGAAGTACACCGGCAGGTTCTCGAAGGCGGGCTGCTGGAAGGGGATGTCGATGCGCTCGAACAGCGTGGAAAGACGCATGTCCGTCGGCCGGTTCACGATCACCCCCATGGCGCCGTTTTCGTTGTGCTCGGCGATGTAAGTGAGTGTGCGTGCAAAGTTCGGATCGGCCATGGCGGGCATGGCGATCAGGAAATGGTCGGTGAGATCAATGGTTGTCGTAGTCACGGACGGTATTTTAAGCCAGGGTCAGGAATTGTAGCGGCAACTTTTGGGGCATGCTTGCGTCCATCTGCTTCCTGCGTTTTCGTTCAGCATTCATGTCCTCTGCTCTCGTCTGGTTTCGTCGCGATCTGCGCGACTTCGATCATGCCGCGCTTTTTCACGCCCTCAAAAATCACCAGCGGGTATTTTGCGTCTTTATCTTTGATAGCACGATTCTCGACGCCTTGCCGACCCGGGCCGACCGGCGGGTCGAATTCATCCATGGCAGCGTGCTCGAGCTGGATGCGGCGCTACGGGCGAAGGGCGGCGGGCTGATCGTGCGGCATGGCCCGGCGGAGGACATGGTTCCGGCTTTGGCCGCGTCGCTGGGCGTGGCGGCGGTGCTGGCCAACCGCGACTACGAGCCGCAAGCCCTCCGGCGGGATGCGGATGTGGCCGAGCGCCTGCGCCTGCTGGGTGTCAGCTTTGCCGATTTCAAGGACCAGGTGATCTTCGAGAAGAGCGAAGTGCTGACCCAGGGCAATTCGCCGTTCTCGGTGTTTACGCCCTACAAGCGCGCCTGGCTGAAGACGCTGACCGACTTCCACCTAAAGGCCTACCCGGTCGATAAGTACGCCGGCCATCTGGCGGCACCGGATGCGGAGGAGGTGATCCCCACGCTCGCCGAGCTGGGCTTCGCGCCGACCAACCTGGGCGAGCTGGGCATCGCTCCCGGCATGGCCGGCGGGCGAAAGCTGTTCGACGATTTCCTCAAGCGCATCGGGCGCTACAAGGCTAAACGCGATTTTCCGGCTGTGAAGGGGGTTTCCTACCTGTCCGTGCATCTGCGCTTCGGCACTGTGTCGATCCGCGAACTGGCGCGGGCCGCCCATGCGATGGGCGGTGAAGGCGCCGAAACGTGGTTGTCGGAACTCGTGTGGCGGGATTTCTACTTCCAGATACTGTGGCATCACCCCCGCGTTGTGGGGGCGAGCTTTCGCCCTGAATACGACAAGGTGGTGTGGGACGTGGCGCCGGACCTTTTTGCCGCCTGGTGTGAGGGGCGTACCGGCTACCCCATCGTCGATGCGGCGATGCGCCAGATCAATCACAGCGGTTTCATGCACAACCGTCTGCGCATGATCGTCGCGTCCTTCCTGACCAAGGATCTGGGTATCGACTGGCGCCTGGGCGAGCGCTACTTTGCCGATCAGCTGAACGACTTCGATCTGTCTGCCAACAACGGTGGCTGGCAGTGGGCGGCCTCCACCGGTTGCGATGCGCAGCCGTATTTCCGCATCTTCAACCCGGTGACTCAGTCCGAGCGTTTCGATCCGGATGGCACGTTTATCCGTCGATATTTGCCCGAGCTGGCGAAAGTACCGGACAAGTACATCCACGCCCCATGGACGCTGCCACCGATTGACCAGAAACTGGCGGGCTGCGTGATCGGCACCGATTACCCGGCGCCGGTTGTCGATCACGCCAAGGCCCGGGAGCGCACGCTGGCACGTTTCGGCGTGGTGAAGGGCGGTTTGTAAGGAGCGACTGTAGGGGCGACTTCAGTCGCCCTAGAGCCTGGATAAGGCGTTTTTGGGTAATCGACGGGGTGGGCGGGCGACTGAAGTCGCCCCTACAAGTCGCCTCACAGTCAGTATCAGCGACGGGCGCTTGCGATCAGCACCATGCTTTCAATGGCAAAGCCGTCCGCCTCCCGGTGGCTGGCGATTTCGCTTGCGACTTCCGAGCGCAGCCTGGCCTGCATGGCTTCCGGCAGGCGCGACAGGGATTCGGCCGCGCCACCGGCCAGATCGAGGAAGGCCTGCCAGTAGTCTTCGGCGCTGCTGAAGCTGCAGGTGAAAGTGTGCGGCGCGATGTTCACTTCGCCAAACCCGGCCTGACCGAGCAGCGCTTCGAGCGCATCGGCCTCGCCGAGGCGGAACACCGACGGGCGCGGTACCTTGGGGGCCGGCAGCAGGCGGGCGATGCAGTCCTGGGCGCGGGCAATGAGCGGCACGGCTTCCCGCGGGCCCCACACGGACAGGGCGATGCGTCCGCCCGGCCGCAGTACGCGATGGAGTTCGGCGAGGGCTTTTTCGGGCTGCGGAAAAATGAACAGGCCGAGGCCGATCAGGGCCACGTCAAAGCGGGCATCGGCAAAGCTCAGGTGTTCGGCATCGCAGGCTGCGGCGAGGAGACCGGGCAGGCCTTCGTCGGTGGCCCGGCGCTGGCCTTCGGCGAGCATGGATTCGGCGATGTCGCTGGCCAGCACCCAGCCGCCGGGCAACACCTGGCGGGCGGCGTCGCGGGCCAGCAGGCCGGGGCCGGCGGCCAGGTCGAGGACGTGTTCGCCGGGGCTCAGCCGGGCGGCGTCGAGCAGGGCCGCCTGCAGGCTGGCACGCAGCGGGGCGCCGTCAGCGTAGCGGGTGGCGATGCGGTTGAAGCCCGTGCGCTCCAGGGCCTTGAAACGGCGGGCGTCGAAGCCGGGGGCGTCCGTCATGGCAGCAGTCCGGCGAAACGGATGATCTCGTCCAGGTAGTCGTCCCATTTGGTAAAGCTGTGATCGCCGCCTTCCAGCACGGTTTGCCGGCAGCCGGCGTAGCGGGCCACTGCGTGGCGGTAGTCGAGCACTGCGTCGCCGGTTTCCACAAGCAGCCAGTAGCGTTCCGGGTGGGTGATGGCCGGGGCTTCGATGGCGCGCAGTTCGTCGATGTGCGCTGCGGTGAACTCGAAGGGCTCACCGGTGTACATGTGGGTCTGGGTGCCGATGTAGGCCGACAGGGAGAGTGGTGCCAGCACGGCCGGATTGATCAGCACGGCTTTGAGGCCATGCTTTTCGGCCAGATGGGTGGCGTAATAGCCACCCAGCGAGCTGCCGACCACTGTCGGCGGGCTGTCGCAGCGGGCGATTTGGGCCTCGGCGAGGGCCATGGCGGCCTTGGCGGAGACGGGAAGCTGTTCGCACCAGAAAGCGTCGGCGAGTCCGAGTTCGGCCATGCGGGCGCGCAGGCTGCGGGCTTTCCAGGATTCGGGACCGGAGCGAAAGCCGTGGAGGTAGATGATCATTTGTGTTCGAAGTGGTCGTCGGGCCGGAGTCGGCCGGGAAGGTCGGAAAGGAGCCAGTGTCGGGCTCCTGTATCACTTGCCAGGTGCGCCAGCCAGTAGGCTGTGCTGGCGGCGAGGAGATTGTCGCGGAATATCGGCGGGCGGCGGCGGATGTGGAACACCACACCTTCTGCCTCACTGGCCTGGCCGGCGAAGTCCAGGTGGTTGCCGTTGGCGAAAACCAGCAGGTATTTGCTGTGGTCGGCCGGCATGTGCCGATAGGGAAGTTCGCGATTGGCAGCGGTGATGTCGGACAGGCCCATGCCGTCGTCGCGGCTGCCGGTGAGGCTGAAGAAGGGGAGCTGAATGTGCCCGAAGCGGTGCTCCAGCCCGGGGCCGACGTGTGCGAAACGGGCTGACGGGCTGAGCGCCAGTGCTGCGCGGACCCGTTGGTCGAGGGGCTCCGGGTGCTGGTCCGGCCGGCGTTCGCCGGCGAGGATCTGCACCGTGACGGCACCGAAGGAATGGCCGGCGATGCCGATGGCCGGGGCGCTGTTGATGGCGTCCGGCAGGCTGTTGCCGTGGCCGATGTACCTGATCACGAAGCGCATGTCGTCGACGCGGCGGGCCAGTTCTTCCGGGTTCATCGCGGCCTTGAAAGCGCGACGCAGGGCGAGGGGCGAGTTGTTGTGCAGCAGGCTGGCATCGCTGCCCGGGTGTTGCACGGCGATGGCGGCAAAGCCGTGGGAGGCCCAGTGGCCCAGCCAGTCGGCGCCGCCTTCGCGGGTGCCGCCAAGACCGTGGGAGAACAGGATCAATCCTTGCGGCCGGGGCAGGTCGGGCAGGTAAAGCTTGAGGGGCAGGCTGCGCGCACGACGGGTGTCGTGCAGCAGGGTGAGACGGGTGCTCACCCCGCAAGGGCCGGCGGCGCCCGGGTCGGGCGCCGTGGCGGGAGGGCTTAGTGGGCCGTCCATTCCACCAGGCCGAAGTGCCAGGTAGCCAGCACGACAATGCCGAAGACAATGCGGTACCAGGCGAAGGGCACGAAATCGTGACTGGAAATGTAGCGCAGCAGCCAGCGTACGCACAGGAAGGCGGAGGCGAAGGCGGCGACGAAGCCGACGATCCACATGCTGATGTCGTCGGCGTTGAGGAGAGCACGCTCCTTGTAGAGTTCGTAAACCGTGGCCACGCCGAGGGTCGGGATCGCCAGGAAGAAGGAGAACTCGGTGGCCGCCTTGCGGGACAGGCCGAAGAGCATGCCGCCGATGATGGTGGCGCCAGAGCGGGAGGTGCCGGGGATCAGCGCGCAGGCCTGGGCGAGGCCCATCTTGAGGGCGTCCAGCGGCGTCATTTCATCGACGGTTTCGACACGCACCCGGTGGCTCTTGCGCTCTGCCCACAGGATTACAAAGGCACCGACGATGAACGCGGCAGCTACCGGCAGCGGGGCGAACAGGTGGGCTTTGATAGCCTTGCCGAAAGCCAGGCCGAGCACGGCGAGGGGCAGGAAGGCGATGCAGAGGTTAAGGACCAGGCGGTTGGCTTCCCGGTCGCGACCGAGGCCGGAGAAGGTGCGGGCGATGCGCTCACGGAACTCCCACACCACGGCGAGGATGGCGCCCGACTGGATGACGATCTCGAAGAGCTTGCCCCTGTCATCGTTGAAGCCGAGCAGGTCGCCGGCGAGGATCAGGTGGCCGGTGCTGGAGATCGGCAGGAATTCGGTCAGACCTTCGACTACGCCGAGGATCAGCGCCTTGAGGAGCAGGATGATGTCCATGAACGATTGAGTGTGCGGTGCAAAAAGAGCCCGCATTATAGCGGGTGTATATCTTGTGCCTTGTTGCACACATTGCTTTGCAATCTGTCACACGTCACGACTCAAGGTGTGGGGTGGGCAGACCGTTAATCCCCGAGACAGACAAGCCCAGCATTTCCCGACTTTTCCCCAATGCTCAAGAAAATTCCCGTGGGCCGGCTCAGGCCCGGCATGTTCATCCATGAAATGTGTGGCGACTGGATGTCCCATCCCTTCTGGCGTGCACAGTTTGCCCTGAAGGCGGATGGCGATCTGCGCCGTATCGTCGACGCCGGCATCCAGCACGTTTATATCGATACCAGCCGTGGGCTGGATGATGTGGAAGCCGTGGCTGCCGAGAAGGTGAAGGTGGCGGTGGAAGAAGAGATCATTGCTGCCTTGAGTGCGCCGCCGGACCAGATCTTGCGGGTTTCCGTGCGTGAGGAAATGGCCCGTGCCCGCAAGGTGCACGAGCAAGCCCACAAGGTCGTGCGCACGATGATGAGCGATGTGCGTCTGGGCAAGGCGGTGTCGCTGGAGGATGCGGAGCCGGTAGTCGAGGCGATCACCGGCTCGGTGCTGCGTAACAGCGGCGCGCTGATGGGGCTCATCGGCATCAAGAACAAGGACGACTAAACTTTCCTGCATTCGGTCAGCGTGTGCACGCTGATGATCGCCTTCGGGCGCTCTCTAGGCCTGACGGGAGATGAGTTGCGGCAGGGAGGCATCGGCGGCCTGCTTCACGATATCGGCAAGATGAAGGTGCCGGACGAGGTGCTCAACAAACCCGGGCGGCTGACCGACGCCGAGTTCGATCTGATCAAGCAGCATCCGGGCGATGGTCATTCGGTGCTGCTGGAAACAGATGGAATCGGCCCGGTGCCGCTCGATATCACGCGACATCACCACGAGCGTCTTGATGGCTCCGGCTATCCGGACAAACTGGCCGGCGATGCCATTTCGAGCATGGCCCGCATGGCAGCGATCGTCGATGTTTACGACGCCATTACCGCTGACCGCTGCTATCACAAGGGTCTGCCGGCGGCCGAGGCCCTGCGCAAGATGTGGGAGTGGAGCACCAACCACTTCGACCAGAAGCTGCTCCAGGCCTTCATGCGCTGTGTGGGTATCTATCCGGTGGGCAGCCTCGTGAGGCTTGAATCCGGTCGCCTGGGCGTGGTGATCGAGCAGAACGACAACAGCCTGCTCACCCCGCGCCTGCGGGTCTTCTTCAGTACCAAGTCAAACGGCTACATCAAGCCGGAAGTTGTGGACCTGGGGCGCAAGCTGGGCAGCGGTGGGGGCGACCGCATCGTGTCGGCAGAAGTGCCCGACAAGTGGGGTGTCGATCCCCAGCGCTTTCTGCTGGTGGACGCCTGAGCGTTCAGCTCTTTGCGCGAAGCTGCACGTCGAGGGTGTCGATCACGGCACTCCAGTCGGCGTCTTCGGCAATCTCCGTCTTCAGAAAAGCGGCCTGAGTCGGTGTCCAGAAGCTTGCGTTGGTCAGTTGCACATCGTGGGGCAGGGGGGCGTGGGTGCCGATGAACGCACTGATGGCTTCCTCGTCATTGGGCAGGCCGAGCTGGGCGAACAGGTTGGCGATGCTGTGGGTGTGGGATTCCATGGTCTTCTCCTGATGCGACGGGTGAGCAGGGCGGGAAAGCGGATTGATTGCCTTTGTTGGTCATCGTCATGGGGTTTTTAGTTTCCGGCAATCGGGTGCTTGGGAACCGAGTGTGCGCCAGGAGACTCAATTCGATTGGCGTACCCCGTATCTTCACTTTTCCGTCCATGAAGGAATCCACCATGACCGCTGCTCGCCCCCTCAAGCTTGTTACCCTCCTTGGCAGCCTGCGCAAGGCTTCCTACAACGCCGCTGTCGCCCGGGCCCTGCCTGCGCTGGCACCGGAAGGCGTGGAAGTCATCGCCCTGCCTTCGATCGGTGAGCTTCCCCTCTACGACGCCGATGTGCAGGCGGAGGGCTTTCCACCGGCGGTGATTGCCCTGGCGGATCAGATCCGCAGCGCCGATGGGGTGGTGATCGTGACGCCGGAATACAACTACTCGGTGCCGGGGGCGCTTAAAAATGCCATCGACTGGCTGTCCCGCGTGCCGGAGCAGCCGCTGGCCGGCAAGCCGGTGGCGATTCAGACGGCTTCGATGGGCGTGATCGGCGGTGCCCGTTGCCAGTATCACCTGCGCCAGGTGCTCGTCTTCCTGGATTGCCAGGTACTCAACAAGCCGGAGGTGATGATCGGCGTGGTGCAAAACAAGGTCGATGCCCAATCGGGGGAACTCACCGATGCGGATACGCGCAAGTTCGTCGCCGGGCAACTGAAGTCTTTCGCGGAGTTCATTCGCCGGGTTTCCTGAGGGCTTGGGGGGAGGCCGGCGAGGGCGCTGGCCGCGGCAACACGACATCCTGTATATTAGTTAACTCTAATTTTAAAGGAAGAATCATGTTTCGCATTGCCGTTGTTGCTGCCGCGCTTCTCGCTGGCGTTGTTCATGCCCAGGACCTTGACGCCCTCAGGCTCGATACCCGCAAGAATGCCTTGCCGGTACTGCCCAAGGTGGTCGCCATGATGCAGGACACCGTTGCTACCAAGGGCGTGATCGAGGCCATCCCGGTGTGCAAGGTGCAGGCACCCCTGCTGCTCAAGGAGCAGGCTGACAAGACGGGTTGGCAGATGCGCCGGGTTAGCCTCAAGACCCGCAACGCTGAGCGCGGCACGCCCGACGTGTGGGAAGCCCGCCAGCTGGCTGATTTCAACATCCGTGCGGGCAACGGCGAAAAGGTTGAAAGCCTCGAGACCGGCGAAGTGGTGAGCGAGAACGGCAAGTCGTACTACCGTTACATTCGCGCCATTCCGGTCGGTGACGTGTGCCTGAAGTGCCATGGTCCGGTGGACAAGGTGGATGCCAGCCTGAAGAGTCAGCTGGCGGTTAGCTACCCCCACGATCAGGCCTTTGGCTACGAGAAGGGGCAGATCCGCGGTGCGCTGACGGTCAAGCGCCCCCTCTGAAACCTGCTTTAGAAGGTCCAGCCGTAGCCCAGGTAGGCCAGCGGCTGGAAGCGTGTTTCGGTGATCGGGCTGCTGGCTTGGGCATCGCCCAGGCGTGTCGCCATCAGGCCGAAAAGCAGAGAACCCCTTTCGCCGACCGGATAGGCACCGTTTACGCCGGCCTGCCACTGGGTGCCGGAGCCCGCGCTGTAGGCTGGCCGGCTGGCGGTGGATTCGGCGGGTGATACGCCGTAGTAATAGTTGTTCATCTTGCGGTCGTTCCAGGTCAGGCCGACAAGGCCGTTGAGGCGCAGGTGCGGGCCTCGTATCAGGGCTCGCACAAACTGCACCTGGGCGCTTTGCCCTTTGCTGGCGGATCCGGCGTCGAAGGCCCACTGGGCGTTGAGGGTCCCGTAATCAGTCTGCCAGCGCAGGCTTGGCCCTACGTCCACCGAGAAGTCCCGGTCTTGCATGCCCTTGGTGCGTTCGCCTTCGTCGGCTTCCCAGCCGAAGCGGGCATCGGCGGCCAGCCCGAAGCGCAGGCGCCGGTCGTCGGAATCAACCAGCCACACGCCAGCCTTGAGAGCGTTGATGTAGAAACGGTCGGCGTAACTGGCCTGGATGATGGGCAGGACCATGGTTCGCAGATTCTTCGAGCCGGATGTCTGCGGCAGGACGCCGACGCCCAGACCGTAGAGATTGCCGACCTTGGGAATGGCGGTTTCAGTCTGACGGTCGATGCGCTCCTCGGCGCGGGTGGGGGTGGTGACGAGCATGGCGAGAAATGCCAGGGTGGTGAGTGCGGGGGTGTGGTTCATGACGTCTCCGGGTTGGCTTGCCCGAATGGGAGCGCAGAACGGCGTGAATGTTCCCCGGTATCTGTCTTGCTACAGGTTTTTCACTCTTGTGGAATAATCATTCGGCAGTCAAATCCAACGTGCAAGGGAGTCGCCAAATGAAAATTACGAACCTGCTTTTTGCTGCTGTTGCCCTGGGCCTCGCTACAGGGGCCAGTGCCCAGATGAAGCCTGAGGATCAGATCAAGTTCCGCAAGGCCGGGTACTCATTCATGTCCTGGAACATGGGCAAGCTGAAGGGGCAACTCATTGACAACCCGGCAAGCTTCAACAAGGACCAGGTGGCGGCCGCCGCCAATCTGATCGCCGCGACGGCCAATTCCGGCATGGGTGCTTTGTTCGGTCCGGGTACCGACAAGGATGCGGGCAGCCAGAAAACCCGCGTGAAGGCAGAGTTCTTCCAGCAGCCGGACGAAGTGAAAAAACTTGCAGGGGCCTTCATCAAGGAGGCCAACGATCTGCAGAAGGTGGCGGCCACGGGCGATGCGGCGGCCATCAAGGTGCAGTTCGGCAAGACCGGCGAATCCTGCAAGGCCTGTCACGACAAGTTCCGCAAGGACGACTGAGCGTCCGCTCTACCAGGCGGGTGCTTCCACCGGGGCAGGAGGAGGTGGCGGCAGCCATTCGCCACTCGCGCCCCAGGCGCTGGCAATGCCGACCGTCAGGGCAAAGAGCAGCGCCAGCGGCCCGCCACCGCTGGCCGGTTTATAGCTGCTGTCGGCCATTTCCTTGTCGCCGGTGAGCATCGGCCGGACCAGATTGTCCTTCTTCACTTTCAGGTAGTAGGCAATGGCCATCAGGTGCAGGCCGACGAGCAGCAGCACCAGCCAGAATCCCTTGCGGTGCAGGCCGGCGATCCAGTCGCTGGTGTCCTTCGAAATCAGCCTGTAGAACGGCCCCTGAAAGGCGATGTCGTCATTGGCGAACAGGCCGCCGGCTGTCTGCAGGCCAAGTATCGTCAGCATGCCCAGCACCGACAGGGCGCCGAGGGGATTGTGGCCGAGCCCGCGCCACTCGCCGCGCAGATAGGCCCGGATGACTGCCGGGCCGCGCACAAAGCTGGCGAAGCGGGCGTAGGTCGATCCGGTCAGGCCCCAGGCGAGCCGGAAACCGAGCAAACCGGCAATCAAAATCCCCAGCCGGCCATGCCACACCATCAGGTTGCCGCCCAGCTGGCCGCTTGCCAGGCTGGCGATGACCGCAGCCGCGAGCAGCCAGTGAAAGAGTCGCAAGGGGAGATCCCAGACACGGATCTTATGCATTTGAGTGCTCCGGTTGGCGAAAGACGCCTGGATTCTGCCATGACGACAGGCTCTTCCGTATCATCCTGGCCGTACTCAACCGATTATCGAGGTGATTCTTGAAAACCCTGGCAACCCTGATTCTTCTGGCCGGCCTTGCCGGCAACGTGCAGGCCTGCGGCCGCTACCAGGACGACTGGACCGGCAGCGACAAGGCCGCCCACTTTGGCGTGTCCTTTGCAGTGGGCGTCGGTGCATCCCGGCTGACCACCGATACCTGGACCGCCTTTGGCCTGGCCCTGATTCCTGGTGTCGCCAAGGAAGTCTACGATTCGCAGCAGGACTGCAACCGTTTCTCGTGGAAGGACATGGGCTGGAATGCCGCCGGCGCCTACTTGGGCGTGCGCACCGGCAACTGGCTGCTGGGCCCGACGGGCGTGAGCTACCGCCAGGCGTTTTAAGGATTCAGGCGCCGGCCCGGGCGGGCGCGCCGTAGAGGTTTCGCACCCGGGCCAGCGTGGCCTGAAGAATCTTCGCGTCGTTGCTGGCCCGGTGGCGCGGGAGCCGGAGTTCGGCCTGGATCTGCAGTTTTGTAAGGTGCCAGTGTTCCGCCTGCGCTTCATTGAGCAGGGTCCGGATGTCTTCCAGCCGGAACGCCTGGGCACTGTCGGCCGCGTCAAACAGGCGACTCAGCCAGGTGAAGTCGTGATACCAGGCGTCGCAATAGACGGTCTGGCCCTGTAGCTGGTCGTTCAGCTTCCGGGCGACCTCCGCGGCCGGGTGGCCGTGCTTCCGGAGCGTGCCCCTGCTGACCAGATGGACCCGCTCCGCGGACTCGTCCCAGTGGGTCCAGCCCGCGGCCGGGTGGATCAGCGCACAGTAGCTCGCTCCATCCGGGAGAACGAATCCGACTTCAATGGGGTAACTGGCAGAGCCAAAGCCGGAGGCTTCGACGTCGATGATTGTTGGCGGCAGAAGAGCTGACACGGAAAAGAGGCATCAAAAAACGAATGTCATTTTAGCGCATTCGTATTGCAGTGCAGCGACGACAAGCGCATCAGGGATGGTCGTGATCGTCGTCGTCATCCTTGTCCAGCGGCCACAGGCGGTGGGCGTCCAGCAGCAGGCGGTAGCGACTTTCGCTGGCGTCCAGCTGGGCAAGGCGGGCGGCGAGGCGTGCTTCGTGGGCCAGGCGACGGGCAGCGAGGGTTTCGCTGAGGCTGCCTTCACCCAGTTGCCAGGCCCGCTCGGTCAGGTCGGCACTGCGCCCGAGGGCTTCGGCGGCAAGCTTCTGGCTTTGCCAGCCGCTGTGCGCGGCGGTAGCCCGGCGGTAAAGGGTGGCGGCTTCGGCCTCCACCTTGCGCAGCACGCCGGCTTCCCGGTAGGCACTGGCCTGGGCATTGGCGATGGCCATGTCGGCGTCGGCACGGCGCCCTTCGCCGGGCAGCGGAATGCTCAGCGTGAGGCCAACGATACGTTCTTCTCCGCCCCGGTCGTTGGCCATGTGCACGCCCACGCTGGGGTCGGGGCGGCGCTCGGCGTCGGTGCGGGTGGCCTGGATGCGGGCGCGGGCGCTTTCGGAGCGGGCGACGCCCAGCTCGTGGTTGTGTTCGAGGATGGCTCTGATCCAGCTGGCGGCATCGGCGTCGACAGGTGTTGGTGCCACGTCGGCAAGTTGCGTTGGCAGGCGCAGGGCCGGGTAGAGGCGGCGTAGTTGTTCGGCGGCCACTTCGGCGCGGCCAAAGGTTTGAGCAAGCTGGGCGTCGGCCTGGGCGAGCGCGGCATCGGCCTGCAGGCGTTCCAGGCGGGGGGCATCACCCAGTTCGACCCGTCGTCCGACCACCTGGGCCTGGCGGGCGAGGATTTCCCGCTGGCGGTTCCATTGTTCGGCGGCGGCCCGTTCGCGCAGCCAGTCGAACCAGCCGGACAGCAGCATGCGGCTGGCTTCATGCAGCGCGTCGCCGCGGCTGATGCGGGCGCTGGCGACGCCAGCTGCACCGAGCTGACGGTCGAGATCCCCCTTGCCGGGCAGGCGCAGGGCGCGTTCGACACCCACATTCCACTCGTTGAAGCGCTGGTCAGGCGTGGCCCGTACGCGGCGCTGCTGGTCGGTCAGGCGCACGGTCCATTCGTGGTTGCCGGCGGCCAGGCGACGGCTGCGGGCTTCTTCGGCCTCGATCACCGAGCCGGCGGCTTGCACCATCGGGCTGCTGCCCAAGGCTTCGATGACCTGGGCGCGGGGCGGCAGATCGGGGGCGTCGGCCGGGTCGTCGGCGGCCAGTGCAATCAGCGGCAGGGCGGCGAGGACGAGGGCAAGCAGGCGGCGCCTCATGCGAGCCTCCCGCTAGCCAGGGCCGGGACCATCCAGAAAAACACCCGCCCGGTGGCGAACTGTTCGCGCAGGATGGCGAGCAGGGTTTCGGCGTCGGCTTGCGGAATCACCAGTTGTACCCGGCAGTATGAGGCGCGGCCGCGCACGTGTTCGGCGGTGCCGATGAAGGTGATGCGCTGGCCCTGGCCTTCGACCCGGTTGGTCGTGAAACCGGGGGCCAGCTCGGGGTGGTCGAGCAGGGTTTCGAGCAGCGCGTCTTCGACTTCGACGGGCATCACCAGGGTCAGGACGACGCCGGGCTGGTTATCGGGATTCATGGGGCGGTGACCTCGGAGGCGGCAGGAGCGACGCCGAAACGACGATAGAGAAGCGGCAGCAGCAGCAAGGTGAGGGTGGTGGCGCTCAGCAGCCCGCCAATCACCACGACGGCCAGCGGGCGTTGCACTTCGGAACCGGGGCCGGTGGCGAAGAGCAGCGGCACCAGGCCAAAGGCGGCGATGCTGGCGGTCATCAGTACCGGGCGCAGGCGGCGTTTGGCGCCTTCTACGACCACTTCGCCGAGGGGCATGCCGCGGGCCAGGAGCTGGTTGAAGTAGCTGACCATGACAACCCCGTTGAGCACCGCGATGCCGAGCAGCGCGATGAAGCCGACGGAGGCCGGCACCGACAGGTATTCCCCCGACACGGCCAGCGCAAATACACCGCCGACCATTGCGAAGGGCACCATCGCCAGCACCAGCAAAGCCTGGCGTACCGAGCCGAATGTGGAGAACAGCAGCACGAAGATCAGCCCGAGGGCGATGGGGACCACCACGCCGAGGCGGGCGGCGGCACGCTGCTGGTTTTCGAACTGACCGCCCCAGGCCAGGCGATAGCCGGCGGGCAGTGGAACCTGGCGGGTGACGGCGGCGCGGGCTTCCTCGACGAAGCCGACCAGGTCGCGGTCGCGCACATTGGACTGGATTACCGAGTAGCGCTGGGCGTTTTCCCGGTCCACCTTTACCGGGCCATCGATGCGCGTGATTTTGGCGACGGCAGACAGGGGCAGGCTCTGGCCGTCCGGGGCGGTGATGCGCAAGGCGGCAAAGGCGTCCGGATTGTTCTGCAGCTCGGCCGGGCCGCGAATCAGCAGGGGAACCCGGCGGGTGCTTTCGATCACCGTGCCGGCGATACGGCCTTCGAGCAGGCTGCGCAGTGCGTTCTGCACGTCTTCCACGTTGAGCCCGAAGCGGCCGGCCGCGAGGCGATCTACCTGGATCTTCATGTACTGCACGCCCTCGTTGCGGATGGTGACGGTGTCCTCGGCGCCGGGCACGGCTTTGACGACGCTTTCGATCTGTGTGGCGAGGTGATTGAGGGTGTCCAGATCCGGCCCGTAGAGCTTGATCGCCAAGTCGCCGCGCACGCCGGTGAGCATCTCGGAAACGCGCATGTCGATGGGCTGGGTGAAGGTCAGGGCGATGCCGGGGAAGTCGGTCATCACCTGGCGCAGCTGGTCGGTAAGCCAGTCCTTGTCGGCCTTGCGCCATTCGTCGCGCGGCTTGAGGACCAGGAAGGTGTCGGTCTGGTTGAGGCCCATCGGGTCGAGGCCGAGTTCGTCAGAGCCGGAGCGGGCCACGATGGCCTTCACTTCGGGCACGGCCTTCATGACAGCCCGCTGCACGCGCAAGTCGGTATCGATGGTCTGGGCGAGGCTGATCGAGGGCAGCTTTTCGAGCTGCATGATGATGTCGCCTTCGTCCATGGTGGGCATGAAGGCCTTGCCGAGGCTCATGTAGGCCACCCCTGCAGCGAGCAGCGAGCCGGCGGCAAGAGCCACCATCAGCTTGCCGCGGGCCAGGGCGAAATTGAGCAGCGGTGCATAGCCGGCCTGCAGCTTCCTGATCAGCCAGGGTTCGTGGGCTTCGCCGCGCTTGAGCAGGAAGGAGGCCAGCACCGGTACCACGGTGAGGGACAGCAGCAGGGAGGCCGACAGGGCAAACACGATGGTCAGCGCCACCGGGCTGAACAGTTTGCCTTCCAGCCCTTCGAGGGTGAGCAGGGGCAGGAAGACGATGACGATGATCAGGATGCCGGACGCCACCGGTGAGGCGACTTCGCGAGTAGCCCGGAAAACCAGGTGGAGCAGGGGCTGGCGGGCTGTCGCGCCGCCTTCTGAAAGCTGGGTTTCGACGTTTTCAACCACCACCACTGCCGCATCCACCAGCATGCCAATGGCGATGGCGAGGCCACCGAGGCTCATCAGGTTGGCCGACAGGCCGACCATGCGCATGGCGATGAAAGTGGCCAGCGCCGCCAGTGGCAGCATCAGGGCCACCACCACGGCGGCGCGCAGGTTGCCAAGGAAGGCCAGCAGCAGCACCAGCACCAGCACGATGGCTTCGACAAGGGCCTTGGAAACGGTGTGCACGGCCCGGCCGACCAGTTCGCTGCGGTCGTAGAAGGGGACGACGCTGACGCCGGGCGGGTAATGGGGAGCGAGTTCGGCGAGGCGTTCCTTCACCGCAGCGACCACCTTGCCCGCATTGGCGCCACGCAGGCCGAGGACCAGGCCTTCGACAGCCTCGCCCTCGCCGCTGCGGGTGACCGCCCCATAGCGGGTGAGGGCGCCGATGCGCACGTCGGCCACGTCGCCGATACGCACCACGCTGCCGTTGTGGCTGCGCAAGACGATGGCGCGCACGTCGTCGAGGTTGCGGATGGCGCCTTCGGCCCGCACCAGCAGGGTTTCTTCGCCTTCGCTGAGGCGTCCGGCGCCGTCGTTGCGGTTGTTGGCTTCGAGGGCGGCCTGCAACTGGCCCAGGGTCAGGCCGCGGGCGGCCAGGGCCGCCGGATCGGGGGCGATCTCGAAGCTGCGTACTTGACCGCCAAGGCTGTTCACGTCGGCCACGCCGGCGACGGTGCGCAGGGCCGGGCGGATCGTCCAGTCGAGGAGGGTGCGCTTGTCTTCGAGGGAGACCGGCCCCTCGATGGTGAACATGAACATCTCGCCCAGCGGCGTGGTAATGGGCGCCAGACCGCCGGTGGCGCCGGCGGGCAGGTTGCCCATCACGCCGGCAAGGCGTTCGCCGACCTGCTGGCGGGCCCAGTAAATGTCGGTGCCATCCTCGAAATCGAGGGTGACGTCGGCCAGGGCGTACTTGGACGTGGAGCGCAGGATGCGCTGCTTCGGGATGCCGAGCATTTCCTGCTCTATGGGCACGGTGATGCGCGCTTCCACCTCTTCGGGGGTCATCCCCGGGGCCTTGATGATCAGTTTGACCTGGGTGGTGGAAACGTCGGGGAAGGCGTCGATGGGCAGGCCGTTCCAGGCGAACACGCCGCCACCGATCAGAAGCAGGGTGGCGACGAGGATCAGCAGGCGCTGGGTAAGGGAGAACTCGATCAGGCGGGAGAGCATCGGGATTTATTCCTTGCCGATGCCGAGCCAGCTGGCCTTGAGGGCGGCGACGCCGGCAGTGACCACCTGTGCATCGGCGGGCAGGCCCGAAACCAGCACTGCGTCGCCGAGCTTGCCGGCGATGCTGACCGGCATCGCCCGGTAGCCGGTGCTCTTGCCGTCCTGCGCCGTGACGAAAACCCACTGCTTGCCCTGTTGATGGAGCACTGCACCGCCGGGTACCTGTACCGTGCCGGTGCCGCTTGCGCTTACCTCCAGATCGACCGTGGTGGCTTGGCCGGGGCGCAGGTTCTGGGCGCCCTTGGTGATCAGGCCACGCAACAACACGCTCTGGCTGGCGGGATCAACGGCGCGGCCGACGGCGATCACTTCGCCGCTGGCGCCGGCCGCAGGAATGCGCAGGGGCGTGCCGACCTTCGCCTGGTTGGCGATGGCCAGCGGTGCCTGGATTTCCACCGAGAGGGGATCGAGCTTGGCAATCCGGTAGAGCGGCGCAGCCTGTTCGACCCGCTGACCGACGCTGACGTTTTGTTCGAGCACGCTGCCGGCAATGGGGGCGACCAGACTAAGGGTCTGGCCGCCGCTGTACTGGGCGAGGGCCAGGGCCTGGCGGCGTTCGGTGGCCTGGGCTGCGTTCTGGGTGGCGTTGGAACGGCTGGCCTGGACGCGGGATTCTGCGATCAGGCCTTCTCGGAAGAGCTGTTCGTCGCGGCTCAGGGTCTGGCGGGCAAGGCTGGCCTGGGCGTCGGCCTGCAGGCGGTCGCGCTGAAGCTCAAGTGCCTGGGGGCTGGCGATGCGGGCCAGTAGCTGCCCCTTCTTGACCGTCAGGCCGGGGGCGGTTTCGAGGCTTTCCACCACGCCTGCCAGCGGCGCGGCGATGACGCGCACCTGGCTGTTGGGAATGCTGACCGTGGCGGGCAGGCCGCTGGCGGCAGCGGTGCCTGCGGCAGCGACTCGCTGGGTGACGATGCCCAGCGCCAGGCTCTGGGGGGTGGATACCGGGATGAAGTCGGGGCTGGCAGCGCCAGCACTGAAGGCAAGTGCCAGCGCAGCGGCGGCAAGCGTGAATTGCAGGGCAGTTCGGTGAGCGGCAGGCATGGGGGACGCAGCGAGGCAGGTTGGTGACAGGATGCTAAGCCGCACAGCTTAAGGCCTGCTTAAGACTGGCTTAAGGCTTGCATAAGTTTAGGAGGGAATACTGATGCGCTCACAGTTTGCCGGAGTCCTCCAATGAATACGACTGATCATCAAACCCTGAGGCTCGAGCGCCGTCGGGTCTATGACCCTTTCTTGCGCGTGCTGCACTGGTGGAATGCCCTGGCGATTGTGATGCTGGCGGCGAGCAGCCAGATTGCCGAGTGGATGGAGGACGGTCCGCATGGCGATGCCGGCTGGCAGGTGCACGTGGTGTTTGGCTATGTGTTGGCGCTGGGCCTTGTGCTGCGGCTGGTGTGGGGCCTGTTGGGCCCGGTGAGCGCCCGCTGGTCGGACTTGTGGCATCCCGCCGCGTGGCGCGAGGCGCTGGTCACCCGGCGCCTGACCCATCGCAACGACTTCGGCCACGATCCGCTGGCCAGTGCGGCCTACCTCGGGGCCTTCGTTTTGATGGCGCTGATGGTGGTCACCGGGCTGGGGCTGGCCGCTGCAGAGTTCGGTGCCGGGCCGCTGGCCGGTTGGGAGAAGCCGCTCCATGACTTGCGCCACACCATCAAGGAGCCGCATGAGGTGGGCTTCTACCTGATTCTCGCTTTCATCGTGGTGCATATCGCCGCGCTGATCTTCCACGAGAAGCGCGGTGTGCCGGTTGCCCAGAGCATGGTCAGCGGCTATCAGTACCGGGAGCTTGCAGAGCGCCAGCCGGATGCCGATGATGAGCACCCTTGATCTTTTCTTGAACGTGTCTGGAGTGGGCTGACGAATGCGGATTCTGCTGGTCGAGGATGATCGCCTGCTGGGCGACGGAGTGCAGGCCGGTTTGACCGGCTCGGGCTTCACGGTGGACTGGGTGCGCGATGGTGACGCGGCCCTGGCGGCCCTGTCTGCCGAGAGCTTTGCTGCGGTGCTGCTTGACCTTGGTTTGCCGAAGCGTGATGGTCTGTCGGTTCTGGCCAGCCTGCGCAGTGCCGGAAATCCGGTGCCGGTACTGGTGCTGACGGCTCGCGACCAGGTGGCGGACAAGATCCGCGGGCTCGACCTGGGGGCCGACGATTACGTGATCAAACCCTTCGACCTGGACGAGCTGGCGGCCCGTCTGCGGGCGCTGGTGCGGCGCTCCCAGGGGCGCGCCGATGCGAGCCTGCGCCACGGTGACGTGGTGCTCGACCCCGCCGGTCGCACGGTGAAACTGAAGGGTGAGCCGGTGACCCTGACCGGAAAGGAGTTCGATCTGTTGCGCATGCTGCTCGATGCCGCCGGCCGCGTGCTGACCCGCCGGGTGCTCGAAGAGCAGCTCTACGCCTGGGGCGAGGCCGTCGAGAGCAATGCGCTGGAGGTGCATATCCACCACCTGCGTCGCAAGCTGGGCGGCGAGTTGATCCGCACCGTGCGCGGGGTGGGTTACCTGGTGGACGAGGCGCCCCGATGAGCGCCGTGCTGCAGACCTATTCCCTGCGCCGGCGTCTGGTCGGCCTGCTGATCGGTGTGGTGGCCTTGATGTGGAGCGTGTCGGCGGTGGTGGCCTTCCGCACCGCCCACGCCGAGGCGGACGAGCTGTTCGATGCCCAGCTCGTGCAGGTGGCCGAAACCCTGCTGGCCATCGTTGCCGCCGGGCAGTCGCCCCATGTGGCCGACGAAATGGCCGAGCACCAGCATGCCTACCAGTTGCCGGTGGCCTTCCAGGCCTGGCAGCGCAAGGACGACAAATGGACTCTGCTGGTCCGCTCGTCGGAAATGCCCGACGCGCCGCTGATGGAAACGACCGGTTTTGACGAGCACGACCTGAACGGAGAGTTGTGGCGTTTCTTTGCCGTCGATCATTCGCACAGCGAATATCGGGTGATCGTCGGCCAGCATCACGGGGCTCGCTACCATCTGGCGGGTGAGATCGCGCTGCATCTGCTGCTGCCCATCCTGTTCGGCCTGCCATTGATTGCCCTGGGTATCTGGGCGGTAGTCGGCCGGGCGCTGAAGCCAGTCAATGCGGTGGCCGCTGCGGTGAGTGGGCTGGATGCGCGGCATCTGGCACCGGTGCAGGTGCCCGGCCCCTTGCCGGCTGAAATCGCCCCGCTGGTGGCGTCGCTGGATGCGCTGGTCGGACGGGTGGCGGAGGCCATGGACAACGAGCGTCGCTTTACCGCTGACGCGTCGCATGAACTGCGTACCCCGCTCGCCGCGCTGAAAATCCACGCCCAGGTTGCGCGGCGGGCCACTGACGATGCGATTCGCGGGCATGCCCTCGATCAGGTGCTGTCCGGTGTCGAACGCATGACTCACCTGGTCGAACAACTATTGACCCTGGCCCGGCTCGATCCGGATGCGGCAGTAAACCTTGAGCCGGAAGTCGATCTGGAGGCGCTGGCTGAAAGCATCTGTGCAGTCCTTGAGCCCCAGGCCCGCCGCGCTGAGCAGAACCTGGCGCTGGAGGGGGACGGGCTGGTGGTGCAGGGCAATCGCTGGTGGCTGGAGGTGTTGCTGCGCAATCTGGTGGATAACGCCTTGCGCTACACGCCGGCCGGTGGCCGGGTGGTGGTGTCGCTGGATGCGGCGAGCCGCTGTCTGCGGGTGGTGGACGACGGCCCCGGGATTCCGCCGGCCCAGCGGGATCTGCTGCTGACCCGCTTTGCCCGCGGTGCCGATGTAGAAGCCGACGGTTGCGGGCTGGGTTTGTCCATCGTGGCGCGAATCGTCAGCATTCTTGGGGCAAGGCTGGCGTTTGAGACCGGTTTGGCCCGCCCGGACGGGGGGGCCGGCCTGGCGGTCAACATCCATTTCCCGCCGGCTGCGGCACCGCCGCTCAGGTAATCAGGTGCTCATGCCGCCGGCGATATAGCCGGACAGCTGGTCGATGGTGGCCTGTTGCTGCTCCATGACCGATTTTACCGCGTCGCCGATGCTGATGATGCCGACGACCTTGCCGTGATCGACCACCGGCAGGTGACGCACATGGTTGTTGGTGATGATGCACATACAGTCGTCGATGGTGTGGCTCGGGGACACGGTCAGGACGTTCGGCGTCATGAGGGTGCCGACCTTGGTGTCTTTTGACGCGAGACCTTTAAGCACAACTTTGCGCGCGTAATCCCGCTCGGTGAAAATCCCCGCCAGACGTTCGCCTTCCATGACCAGAACAGCGCTCACATTGCGCTCGGCCATGAGTACAAGAGCTTCGAGGACGGTGGTGTCCGGCGTCACGGAGTAGTTCGCGTTGCCCTTGTTCTGAAGAATCTGCTGGACTGTTGCAGCCATTGTTTGAACCCTCCTCTTTGTTTGTCTCCACAGGCCTGTCAGCGCCGCGCTGCAGGCTAATCAGAGTGTATAGCTTGGTGGCCGGATGGCAAGTGCGCAATAGAAAGCACGCCAGTCCGGACCTTCCCTGCGGTCGCTTTCCGGGGCGCTTGTCTCCGGCAGGCCAGGCGCTCAGGTTTGCAATGAATTGTGAGCTCTGTGCCCGGCCGGCCGCCTTCCGCCTACCATTTGCCCGCAGGGTCAGCCCGGCGGGAGCGGCAGGTCGATAAACGAGGGGGAAGGCAGTGGGTGTGGGTGGGTGTGTTCGGTGTGTCATCGGCAGCGGTTTGAGCTCGTGAGCTTTTCCGTGCTGCTTGTGGAAGAGGATCAGAGCCGGAGCATGGCGATGTTTCTCGCCAAGTCCGGTTTTGTCATCAGGCGTGCCGCAAGCATTGCGCAGGCCGAAACCCTGCTGTCCGATCCGGTGGACATGCTGGTGGTGGATCTCGAGCTGCCTGACGGAGATGGCCTTGCCTTCTGCCGCCGGGTGCGCAGCTACATGTCGTGCGGTGTCATCCTGTGCCTGGGGCATTCAGAACGGGAGTTACGCATTGCCGGTCTGCGGGAGGGGGCGGATGCCTGCCTGGTTCGGCCGGTGGATGCCGAGGAGCTGGAAGCCACGCTGATCAGCGTCCATCGGCGTCTGCGCTCACCGCCGTCGCCGCTGCTTGTCCAGCCACTTCCCAATCCCTGGCTGCTTGATCGCGAGCGGCGTCTGCTGACCGCCCCGAACGGGGCGAGCGCCTGCCTCAATGCCCTGGAAACGCTGCTCCTGCAAACACTGTTCGGGCACCCCGAGCGAATGGCCAGCCGGGATGATCTGGTTGCGCTCCTTGCCGGCGAGGCGCCGGGCTACTCGATGCCGAGACTGGAGGCCCTGGTCAGCCGGCTGAGGGCGAAAGCGGTCGGGAAGTGCGCGATGAGGCTCCCGCTGGTGTCCAGCTACGGGCGGGGCTATCGCTTTGACGGACATGTGCGCACGCTGTAGCCAGCGCTCCCGGTGCTCGTCAGTATTGGTCAGTATTTCCCTTGGCGATCATGCTTGTTTAGCATAATCGGGCACATAGTCCTTTGTGGCTGTGGCTGATTAGGGAGATCTTTCATGCGTTTGGCCCTGCTCCAAGCAGATTCCGGGCAGGCGGAGCCGCTAAGGTGCGCGCTTGAGAATGCGGGACATCGCGTCCATTTCTTTGAGGACCACCGGGATCTTCTCCGCGATGCCTCCCGCGAGAGCTTCGACCTATTCCTGATCGAGTGGAACACGATGGGAGGAAAGGGAACCCAGCTGTTGATGAGGTTGCGTTCCATGCCCGGTGGAAAGTCATCGGTGATCTTCATCAATTGCAGTGATAGCGAGGAGGAACTCGTTGAGGCCCTGTCGTCAGGTGCGGACGATTTTATTGGCAGCTCGGTCCGCTGCAGGGAGCTCGTGGCGCGGGTTGGCGCCGTGCTTCGGCGCCGGTTGCCGGCCCATTTTAGTCGCGCGACCCTCTCCAATACCGACCCCTACCGTTTCGATATCGTTGCCAAGCGGGTTCATGTCGATGGTGTCCCGGTGACGATGACCGACAAGGAGTTCGAGTTGAGCCTGTTCCTGTTCAGGAACCAGGGGCGGGTCATGTCCCGGGCGCATTTGCTGGAATCTGTGTGGGGTAGCAGTCTTTCCACCACGTCCCGCACGGTCGATACGCATGTCAGCCGGATCCGCCGCAAGCTCGGCCTGCGGCCGGAGGCTGGCTTCCGGCTGAGTGCGGCCTACGGCAACGGCTACCGTCTGGATCGGGTCGGGGCGGATTGGGATGTTTCGTTGCCAAGCCCGGAGAGCCACATGCTGGAAGACGAGACGGGTGTTGCGGCCTGAGTCGCCCGGCGGCGAGCAGTGTGACCGAGTTCTCGCTCACCGCCCCGGCGTGGTGCATTCGCAGGCCAGTGTGATGTATTCGGCCGCACCGGAGATCTCCGGCACCTAAGCTCCGAGTATCAGTACTCGTTGGACGGAGCCGGATCATGCATACCCTCATTGTTACCTGCCTGGGGCTGTTGGCCCTGGCGATCATCGGCTGGCAGGCGTGGCGCGAGCGCGCGCACGACAAGCTGCGGATTCCCCCGGACTGGGAGGCATCGCTGGTCCGCATGAGCAATGAACAGACGCGCGGGCGGCATCGGCAGGTGCGCGAGAGTGTTTTGCAGGCCTGTCAGCGGCTGGAGCGCTACCCCGTAAAGTCGCGGGTTGCGCCACATGTACGTGTGCGCCTGGCCGTGCTGCTGGCGCGGGATCCCGTTTACACCGAGGTGGTGCGGGCGATACGCACGGCTTGCGCTGCCGAACCGGCCGTAAGTGAAATGGCCCTGTGCGTGGGCATGCGCCAGTATTTGCTCGAAGACATCCGCCAATGCATGGAGATTGCCGAGTATTTCGGGCAGATCCGTCGGCGGGAGCAGGCGGGGGACTCGCTGGTCATCGCCAGTTTTCACCCCACCACCTGAGTCAGATTTCCAGGTTGTCGATCAGCCGGGTGTTGCCCAGCTTGGCGGCGGCCAGCACCACCAGTGTTTCACCACCTTGCGGGGCTTGCAGGTCGCTGCGGCGGCGAATGGCGATGTAGTCCGGGTGCCAGCCATGGGCGGCAAGTTCCGCCATTGCCTCGGTCTCGAGGCGCAGCAAGTTCGTCTCGCCGGCGGCCAGCTTTTCGCGAATCCACACCAGTTGCCGGTTGAGGCGCGGTGCCTCGGCGCGTTCTGCCGTGCTCAGGTAGCCATTGCGTGAAGACAGGGCCAGGCCGTCGTCGGCGCGGATGGTTTCACCGGCCACAATCTCGATGGGCAGGGCGAGCTCTCGCACCATGTTCGAGAGGACCATCAACTGCTGGTAGTCCTTCTTGCCGAACAGGGCGACATCCGGCTGCACGATGTTGAAGAGTTTGAGCACCACGGTGGCGACGCCGCCGAAGTGCCCGGCACGCACCGCACCTTCCAGGATATTCACGTGGGCCGGGTCGGGCTCGACGTGGTAGCGCTGGGGGGCCGGATACATTTCCTTCTCGTCCGGCGCAAAGAGGTGATCGACGCCGGCGGCAGCAAGCCGCGCGCAGTCGTTCTCGAAGGTCCGCGGGTACTTGTCGAAATCTTCCTTCGGGCCGAACTGCAGGCGATTCACGAAGATGCTGGCGACCACCGTGCCGGCCCGCTCGCGGGCCTGGCGCATCAGATCGATGTGGCCATCGTGGAGGTTGCCCATAGTCGGTACGAAGGCGATGCGATCGGCGTCGGCCAGGGCGGCGCGCAGGCTGGCGATGGTGTGATGGATCTGCATGACGGATCTCAGTAGCTGTGTTCGGGGCCGGGGAAACGGCTGTCCTTGACGTCGGTGACGTAGCGTGTGACCGCCTCGTCGATGCTCGACGCACCTTCCATGAAGTTCTTGGCGAAGCGCGGGCGCTTGCCGTGGAAGACGCCGATCAGATCGTGCAGTACCAGTACCTGACCATGACAGTCTGCACCGGCACCGATGCCGATGGTGGCCATCGAGGTGAGGCTGGTGGTGACATCGGCGGCCAGTGTCGCGGGCACCATTTCCATGACGATCAGCGCCGCACCTGCCTGTTCGAGGGCTTGGGCGTCGGCCTTCAGGATGGCGGCGCTTTCTTCGCTGCGCCCCTGCACGCGATAACCGCCCAGTTGGTGCACCGACTGCGGTGTGAGGCCGATGTGGGCGCACACGGGCACGCCGCGCTCGACCAGGAAGCGCACGGTTTCGGCCATGAAGGCACCGCCTTCCAGCTTGACCATCTGTGCGCCGGCGGCCATCAGGCGAGCGGCGTTGCGCATGGCCTGGGCCGGGCTTTCGGCATAGCTGCCGAAGGGCATGTCGGAGACGATCAGCGGGCGCGTACAGCCGCGGGCCACGCACTCGGTGTGATAGACCATGTGTTCCATGGTCACCGGCAGGGTCGTCTTCTGCCCCTGCAGCACGTTGCCGAGGGAGTCGCCAACCAGGATGACGTCGACGCCACAGCGCTCGAGCAGCGCCGCAAAGCTGGCGTCGTAGCCGGTGAGCATGACGATCTTGCGGCCCTCGGCGCGCATCTTGCCGAGCTCGAAAAGGGTGACGGGTTTATTGTTTTCTTGCAGGTAGCTCATTGCTGTTCCTCCTCGCGGCGGCAGTTAACCCCAATCTTGTGCATGGCACAAGTGCCAATGCCGGCTGCGAAGGGCCGGAAATGACGATGGGGTCAGGCGGAGTAGCCGAAGAATTCCCGGTAGCTGCGCATGGCGAGCAGGCGGGAATAAAGCAGCTCGAAGTCCTCGTCCTTGTCCACCGGGTTGAGGGACTCGGCATTGACGATGAACAGCGGCGCGGCATCGTAATGATGGAAGAAGGTGGCGTAGCGCTCGGCAACCCGCTGCAGGTAGGACTCGCTGATCTTGCGCTCGGATTCGACCCCGCGTTTGCGCACCCGGTCGATCAGGATGTCCGGCTGGGCCTGCAGGTAGATGACCAGATCAGGCTTGCGCACGGTGGGCTTGAGGCGCTCGTAAAGCTGGCGGTAAAGCTGCAGTTCGTCTTCGGCAAGGGTCAGTTCGGCAAAGAGCGGGTCCTTGTCGATCAGGAAGTCGGACACCACGCGCTTGTGCGGGTCGTGGCTCTGGGCGAAGCGGGCCAGCTGTTCGCTGCGCTGGAACAGGAAGGCGATCTGGGTCGGCAGGCCCCAGCGTTCCATGTTCTGGTAGAAGCGTCCGAGGAAGGCGTTGGCGGCCGGATTCTCCATCAGCATCTCGGCATTGAGGCGATCGGCCAGGCGCCGGGCGAGCGTGGTCTTGCCGGCGCCGATGGGGCCTTCCACGACGATGTAGCGCGCTTTTTCGAGCATGGGGATGACTTCGCCTTTCAGGCGCGGAAGATGAAGTAAACGGCGCCTAGGATACACAGGGCCGCCCACAGATAGTCAAGCTTGAGGGGCTCCTGCATGTAGAAAAATGCAAAGGGCACGAACACCGTGAGGGTGATCACCTCCTGCATGATCTTCAGTTGGGCGATGTTGAGTTCCTGCGCGCCGATGCGGTTGGCCGGAACCTGCAACAGGTACTCGAAGAGCGCGATGCCCCAGCTTATGAAGGCGGCGATGTACCAGGGCGAGGTGGACAGGTTCTTGAGGTGCCCGTACCAGGCGAAGGTCATGAAGACGTTGGAGGCCGCCAGCAAGAGGGCGGTCTGGACCCAGATCGGCATTACAGGGGCTCGCTGCGCGTGATGGCCTGGTCGGTGACGGAGGAGAGGTAATCGCGGGCTGCGCCGAGGCCGGGCAGGTGCAGGTCCGGCGCGATTTCGAGCAGCGGTAGCAGCACGAAGGCACGCTGATGCATGCGCGGGTGGGGGAGGGTCAGTTCGGTGCTGTCCAGGCGGCTGTCACCGTGCAGCAGCAGGTCGAGGTCGAGAGTGCGCGGGGCGTTGGGAACGCTGCGTACCCGGCCGTGACGGGCTTCGATGGCAAGGAGTGCGCGGAGCAGTTCAAGGGGCGACAAGCCCGTATCGACGGCCACTACCGCATTGATGAAGTCCGGCTGGTTGAGCAGGCCCACCGGCGCACTGCGGTAAAGGGATGAGCGGGCTGCGACACGGGTGTCGGGCAGCGTGGACAGGTCTTCGACGGCAGCCCGCAGGTGCTTGACGGGCTCGCCGATGTTGGCGCCCAGCGCCACGAAGGCGCGGACGCGCACAGGCTGGGTCGAACTCATTCGTTGCCCGGAGCTGCAGCAGCGGCAGGTTTTTTGCGACGCCGACGCTTTTTGGCGACGCCGGCCTTGTCGGGCACCAGCATGTTCTCGCGGGCTTCCGGATGGGCGTCAGCAAAGGCTTCCCACCAGTCGGGCAGTTCCATCGGGAGCTCGCCGGACTGGGCGCGCAGACGCAGGAAGTCCCAGCCGGCGCGATAGCGCGGCTGTTCGAGCAAACGATGGGGCGTTTTGCCGGCGCGCTTGTCGAAGCGCGGCTGCAGGGACCAGATGTCTTTTATGTCGCCAGCGATGCGGCGGGTGATGGCGAGCTTGCCGGACTGGCGTTCGAGCACCGCATCCATGGCTTCGAACAGCGCCGGCTGGGAGTATTCACCCTTGGCCTTGCGCGCCTCCCAGTCGGCCAGCACCTCGTGCCACAGCAGCGTGGCAAAGAGGAAGCCGGGAGACACGGGCTTGCCCTGGCGCACGCGATCGTCGGTGTTTTCGAGGGACAGCCACACGAAGCGTTCGCCCATGGGTTGTTCGAGGATCACGTCGAGGAGGGGCAGGAGGCCATGGTGCAGGCCTTCTTCACGCAGTTGCTTGAGGCATTTGACGGCGTGGCCAGACATCAGCAGCTTGAGCATCTCGTCGAAGAGGCGCGCCGGCGGCACGTTTTCGAGGAGTTCGGCCATTTCGCGGATCGGCGCGCGGGCGGCCGGGTCGATGGACAGGCCCAGTTTTGCCCCGAGGCGCGCGGCGCGCAGCATGCGCACCGGATCTTCACGATAGCGCACGCGCGGGTCGCCGATCATGCGCAGGGTTTTCTGCTGCAAGTCGGCCACGCCGTGGTGGTAATCGACGATGGTTTCGTCGCTCGGGTCGTAGTACAGGGCGTTGACGGTGAAGTCGCGGCGGGTGGCGTCTTCGGCCATGGAACCGAACACGTTGTCGCGCAGCACCCGGCCGTGTTCGTCGGTTTCGGTGGATTCGGCGTCCTGCATGGCGCGGAAGGTGGAGACTTCGATAGTCTCCGAGCCGCTCATCACATGCACGATCTTGAAGCGGCGCCCGATGATGCGGGAGCGGCGGAAGAGGGCGCGGACCTGCTCCGGCGTGGCGCTGGTGGCGACGTCGAAATCCTTGGGGGTATGGCCGACGATGATGTCGCGAACCGCACCACCGACCACGTAGGCCTTGTGGCCGCCTTCCTGGAGGACCGAGCAGACTTTGTTGGCTGCGGGTGAAATATGTTCCCGGCGGACGCCGTGGCGGGCCACCGGAATCACGGCGGCTTCGGGAAGGGCATTGGCGGGTGCGGCGCGGCGAAACACGCGGCGCAGCAGTTTGCGGATCATTGGCGGGGCTTGGATTATTTTGTTCAAGTCGCGCATGATAACCCATGGAACGGCAGGGTTTGACGCTTGAGACTGCCGTTCCGGGCGTTCCTGCACGAAGCAGGAGCGTGATTCGGACCTGTTTCGGGAGTTTTCCCCATGCTGCGCTTCTCTGCCAACCTGTCTTTCCTGTTTCTGGAGCGGCCTTTTCTTGAACGTTTCGCCGCGGCGGCGGCTTGCGGCTTCAAGGGAGTCGAATTCCATTTCCCCTACGCTTTTCCGCTTGACGAGGTGGCCGACGCGGCCAGGCGCGCCAGTGTCGAGGTCGTGCTGTTCAATTTTCCGGCCGGCGACTGGGCTGCGGGTGAGCGGGGCATCGCCTGTCTGCCGGAGCGGGTCGGTGAATTTCGCGACGGGGTTGCCGAGGCGGCGCGCTACGCGGAAGGGCTGGGCTGTACGCGGGTCAATTGTCTGGCCGGGCTGCGTCCGGCTGGTGTCGATGAAGGATTGCTGACGCAGACGCTGGTGGACAACCTGCGTCACGCGGCGGATGTGCTCGCCCCGACCGGAGGCCAGGTGCTCATCGAGCCTCTCAACAGCCGCGATACGCCGGGCTTCCTGGTGGACCGCACGGCTCCGGCGCTCGCCTTGCTAGATGCGGCGGAGCGGGAAAACCTGTTCCTCCAGTACGACATCTATCACGCCCAGGTGATGGAAGGCGACCTGGCTCGTACGCTGGAGACGCACTTGCCGCGCATCGGCCACATCCAGCTGGCCGATAATCCCGGACGTCATCAGCCCGGCACCGGCGAAATAAACTTTCCATTCCTGTTCAGCCACCTGCGCAGGCTGGGTTACCCGGGCTGGATCGGTTGCGAATACGTGCCGACCGGGCCCACCGTGGATTCCTTTGGATGGATGTGATCAGGATCCGCTACCAGACAAAGAAGACCAGCGTCCATAGTGTGGCCATGGCACTGATTGGGAGAAGCATGGCGGCTGCGGCCAGGCTTCGGGCGATGCGGTCAGCAGTGGAATGGCCAAGCAGCTTCGTGACCAACCACAGACTGCCCAGGCAGCCGGCGCCCAGGAGCGTGATGCGGAAGGCCGGCAGCCAGCCCAGCCAGACATGCTCGGCCTTCAGGTGGCTGACGGTGAGCATCGACAGGCCGAGGATGACACTGGCGGCGGCCAGTGGGGTGAGGGCCAGTGTGAAGCGCTGCCAGCTTAGTGCTTTGTCTGCAGTCAGGCGGCTGGCGATGGCCGGGCCGAGCAGCAGCAGGCTGCCGAGCAGGAAGCCACCACCAACCAGGTAGGTGCTGATCAGCGCGCCATCGAGCCAGGTGAACAGGTCGCTGGCCTCGGGGTAATGAGTCAGTAGCCACCAGGGCACGTCGTTGTCGAGCAGAGTGAAATGTTCGTGCTCGACCAGCCATTCGGCGATGGCCAGCTTGGCGTGCAGGAACCACGGGCTGAGCGTCCACTGAAAGGCCGCCGTGGCGACCCCGAGCACGCCGTAGAGCAGGGTCAGGGCTTCCAGGGTACGGGCCGGAGTGCTCAGGTCGAGCACCTCGGCGAAGGGCGAGCGCCGCGACAGCGCCACCGCGTTGCGCTGGCCGGCGCAGCGGCCGCAGGCGTGGCAGTCGGACGCGCTGCTCATGCGGCGGATGTCCACCAGCGGCGCGCAATTGACCGGCTCGAACTCCCCCTTGTGGTGATCCCAGGCGGTGCGATCCACCTTGTAGTGCAGCGGTGCGATCTTTGCCAGCACGGCGAAGACGCCCGAGGCCGGACACAGGTAGCGGCACCAGATGCGCTTTTCACGGCCGTAGAGCAGGCCGATGACGACCGCCACGACGCTCGAGCCGCCGAGCACCAGCAGCGCTGCCTGCGGGTATTCGTAAACGCTCACCAGTTGGCCATACACCGTGGTGCCGATGAAGGCGACGAAGGGCCAGCCCGGCCACTTGAGCCAGGCGGGCAGCGCCTTGCCGCGGCCGTAGCGGCTGACCCGTTCGGACAGGAAGCCTTCCGGGCAGAACAGCCCGCACCACACCCGGCCGAGGCCTACCGTGGCGATCATCACCCCCGGCCACCACAAGCCCCAGAAGCAGAACTGGGCGCCCAGCCGCAGGTTGTCCCAGATGTGCGCGTCTTCCGGTGGCAGTGGCAGAAAGGCCGGGATGAGCAGTAGCCCGGTATAGGCCAGCACGATCAGCCATTGCACGGCGATGATCGGCGTGCGGTGGCGGCGCAGGAAAAGGCCGGTTCGTTCCAGTTTTCCGGCGCGCGCCGGCCGGTGAAAGTGCAGCAACTGTTCAGCCATGGCGGGCTTTCCGCTGGGCGACGATCACTACGCCCCAATAGCTCGCCCAGGCCATTAGCGTGGCGAGGGCCGGCCGCGCCCGATAACCGGTGAAGTCGGCAGTCAGCTTGCCACCGGTGCGCGTGTCGTCGAGGAGCCACGAACTGTCCCACACCGGGTCGAGCAACGGTGGCAGCCAGCCGGCACCGATCAGCCGGTCGATGGCGGCGACCAGCAGGGTGCCGGTCTGGAAGGCTTCGAGGCTTTCCCGCCAGACCACGAAAAATGCATTGCCCATGGACCGCTCCGCTGCTTACCTGGCGACGATCCGGCCCTGGCCGGTTGCCGGATGGAAATCGTCGAAGAACGTGTAGCAGCCCGCCTTCATCGGAAAGAAAACCAGGCTGCGCGTGACGCCGGGGGCGAGGACGAGTTCCTTTTTCAGTTCAAGGCTCTCGAATTCCGTGGCGCCCGGCCCCTCGTTTTTTACCTCCAGGCGAAAGCGCGTGTTGGCAGGGACTTCCAGCGTTTCAGGGAAGAAGTGGCCGTCCTTCATCAGCAGCCTGAAGGTCGGCATGTCGGCGGCGCCGGCGCCGCCCGATGCCAGAAATAGGCCGGCGAGTACGGAAAGGAGCGTGGGTCTGATGGGGTTCATGGGCAGGCCGGTCAATAGGCAATATTGGCGCGCAGGGCGAAGACCTTGACGGCCTTCGCGTCCGTGTTGCCGCCACCGTTGGTGACGTACTGGAAGTCGGGCGTCAGCTCGAACTGCGGTGACAGGCGGTAGCGGTAGTAGATTTCCGTGAGCTTCTCGGCGCCTTGCGGGACGAAGCTGTAGGCGGCGAGGGTCTGGTTGTCGTCGAGCCAGGCCGTTGCCGGTGCGCGGCGATAGGCCTTGCCCGACTGCAGCCAGGCGCTGGCAATGCCGAAGGCGTCGGCACCCCGATTCCAGTAGCTTCCTGAAAACTCGGCACCGAGCGTGGCGGCCTGGTTGAACGGCAACTCGCCATTCACCAGCTTGCCGTAGCGGCCAAAGACCCGGACGCCGTCGCCGACGCGCTGGTCCACCGAGGCGCCGACGCCGGTATGCCGGGTCAGCGTGCCGTCGTAGTCGAGGCCCTGGCTACGGTTCCAGCCGTAGAGCCGGTAATTGCCGCTCAGGCCGCCGAAGAGTTTCAGCTGTTTCTCGGCCTGCACCATCAACAGCGGCGAGGACAGGCTGCGCTGGTAGTTGGCCCCCCGTTCGCCTGCGCCGAAAACGCCGGCCGACAATCGCCACGGCCGGGCCTTGTCAAAATGGTTCAGGTAAGACGCCACGAAGCCCGGCTGGAAGCCGTTGGCGTCCACACCCACTTCGCGTCCTGCATCAAGCAGCGGGTTATGCACGAAGACCGAATTGAGAAACTGCTTCGCTTCGTCACCGGCGGCGGCGTTCTGGTCGAAGAAGCCGAAGATGTCCATCTTGCCGAAGCTCAGTTCCAGCGTTTCGCGGGAGTAAGGCTTGAAGCCCAGTAAGGGCAGCGGAATGGCTGCCTGGTACCAGGCCTGGCCAAGGATGGCCACGGAGTCGTCCGGGTTGGCGCCAGAAGCGCGGAAGGCCAGTGAGTTGGGCGTGTTGGCGAAATGGCCGAGGTTCGAAAGAGCTGCGTTCAAGCCAAGACCCTGGCCCATGCGCAGGTGCGCGAAGAGCTTGTGCTCGATATCGCCGAGGGGCGCCAAGGGCAGTTCCACCGACACATCGGCGCGATAGTTCAACTGGCTGCTGCTGCCCTCCATGTCCCGCGGGAGGCCGGTGGCGTGCTGGCCGACGGTGGCCAGCGCGGCACTGACCTTGATGCCGTCCAGTGATCCGGCGATGCGGGCAGCCTTTTTCATCTCCAGCGCGTCCTTCTCTACGGCCTTGAGGCGTACGGTCAGTTCCGGCTCGTTTTCGGACAGGCGCGGGCTGTCCAGGCTGCGGGCGATGTCGGCGCTTTCGCCCTTCAGTGCCTTCACTTCCTTTTCGAGTTCGGTATTGCGGGCTTCCAGCCTTTCCAGGCGGGCAGTCAGCTTCTCCAGCAGGGCGGCTTCGGTCGGTCCGGCGAGGGCGAGGGCGGGCAGGGTCAGCCCTGCTGCGACGAGCGCAGCGCTCAGTTGAACGCAGTGCATGCTCAGTAGCCGCCCTTCTTGCCGATGCCCACATAGGTGAATTCGTATTCGACCTCGACGGGCTTGAACCACGGGCGAACGCCGGTGGCGCGATCGGTGTGGCGGCCGAAGTGGGTCTGCGGATTGGCGGACGGCGGCAGTACGATGTACTTCACCTTGTACTTGCCGGGCCCGGCCAGCTTGATGTTGTTGCCGTAGTGCGGGCCGTCGTTGGCAACCATCGGCATGAAGTCGCCGGCGATCCTGTAGTCGCTGCCTATCTTCGACACCTCGAACTTGATGAGCAGGTAGGGAATCCAGGCGCCTTCCTCGAAGCCGTTCGGGTTGTTGGCAAGGGCGTGGATGTCGGCTTCGAGGTGGATGTCGGAATCCACGGTCTTGCGCATGTGGCCTTCCGGCTCCATTTCGACCGGCTGCAGATAAACGGCGGCGATTTCCATGCCGGCGCGCTGCTGCGGGACGCCGATGGGGTATTCGAGCGCATGGGCCGCGCCGGTGAGCAGGGTGGAAAGGCTTAACGCAGCGATGAGGGTGCGGTTGCGCGACATGACTTGGATTCCTGAGGGGCCGGGCTGCTTGGCCCGAACGATTGTTGGCATACTCTGCGTCGGGAAGTGGAGTGAGCCTGCTGCGCGTGGATGTACCGTGGCAGAGCTGTTCCGGCTTTCGTCGGAAAAGAATGTAAACAAGAATCAATCTCATTAAATTGATTCAAAATAAGCCTTTCCGACGCGGCCGTGCAAAGGCACAAGGAGATGCACCAATGGGCAACACCCCTGAAACGCCCGGCTTCACCACCGCCGAGCGGGACTTTTCGCAGGTGGACAAGCGCCGCCTCGTCGCGGCCCTGTCCCGCGTGCTTCCCGCCACGAGCCTGCTCCACGAGGCCGAAGATCTGCCGCCCTACGAGTGTGACGGCATGTCCACCTTGCGCCAGGTGCCGCTGGTGGTTGTGTTGCCGGAAACCGAAGTGCAGGTTGTCGCCATCCTGAAAATCTGCGCGGCGCAGAAAGTGCCGGTGGTAGCGCGGGGGGCGGGCACCGGCCTGTCGGGCGGGGCGATGCCGCACCGGTTTGGTGTTGTGCTGTCCCTGGCCCGCCTGAAGAAAATCCTCAAGATCGATGCCCATGCACGCCGGGCCGTGGTGCAACCGGGCGTGCGCAATCTGGCCATCTCGGAGGCGGCGGCGCCTTACGGTCTTTATTACGCGCCGGATCCGTCGTCGCAGATTGCGTGCACGATCGGCGGTAACGTGGCCGAGAATTCCGGCGGCGTGCATTGCCTCAAGTACGGACTGACCATCCACAACCTGCTCAAGGTGCGCGGGGTGACCATCGCCGGCGAGATCGTCGAGTTCGGTAGTCTGGCGCTGGATGCGCCGGGCTACGACCTGCTGCCGCTGATTACCGGCTCGGAGGGCATGTTGGCAGTGGTTACGGAAGTCACCGTCAGGCTGACGCCGAAGCCTCAGCTCGCCCGGTGCGTGCTGGCGGCCTTCGACGACGTGGTGAAGGCCGGCGATGCGGTGGCGCGGATCATCGCTGCCGGCATCATTCCGGCCGGGCTGGAGATGATGGACCAGGCAGCCACGGTGGCGGTCGAGGCGTTCGTCCACGCCGGTTACCCGCTGGACGCCCAGGCCATTCTGCTGTGTGAGTCGGACGGTACGCCGGAGGAAGTCGCCGAGGAGATCGGGCGCGTGCGTGCGTTGCTGGAGGACAGCGGCGCCATCGAGATCCGCGTGTCTGGCGACGAGGCCGAGCGTCTGCGTTTCTGGGCCGGGCGCAAGGCGGCCTTTCCGGCGGCGGGGCGGATCTCGCCGGATTATTACTGCATGGATGGCACCATTCCGAGGAAGCGCCTCGGCGAGATGCTGCAGGCCATCCAGGCCATGGAGAAAAAGTACGCCATGCGCTGCATCAACGTCTTTCATGCCGGCGACGGCAACCTGCATCCGCTGATTCTCTTCGACGCCAACAAGCCTGGCGATCAGGATACCGCCGAGGCCTTCGGCGCCGAAATCCTGGAGCTGTCAGTGGCGCTCGGTGGAACCATCACCGGCGAACACGGGGTCGGCATCGAGAAGATCAACCAGATGTGCAGCCAGTTTTCCACGCCGGAAATCGTGGCCTTTCACCGGGTCAAGGCGGCCTTCGACCCGGAGGGGCTGCTCAACCCCGGCAAGGCCATTCCAACCCTCAACCGCTGTGCCGAATACGGCCGCGAGCGCATGGGCCATACGCAGCCCCAGGCCCATCCGGACTTGCCGCGTTTCTGATTGCCGATGGAGACGAGAGTGAACGATCTGATTCACGCCTGGAGCGAGCGCATTCGTGCCGCTTCGGCAGACGGCCGGAGCCTCCACATCCGTGGCGGCGGCAGCAAGGATTTCTACGGTCGGCCGGCTGTCGGCGATCTGCTCGATACCCGCATGTGCAGCGGCATCGTCAACTATGAGCCGAGCGAGCTGGTGGTGACGGCACGCGCCGGTACGCCGCTGGCCGAGCTTGAGGCGACGCTGGCGGCGCGGGGCCAGATGCTCGCTTTCGAGCCACCGCACTTTGCGCTCGGCAGCACCGTGGGTGGCTGTGTTGCCGCAGGGCTGGCCGGCCCCCGGCGGGCAGCGGTTGGTGGTGTGCGGGATTTTGTCCTTGGCGCCCGGATGATCGACGGCCGCGGCGAGCTGCTCCATTTTGGCGGTGAGGTGATGAAGAACGTGGCCGGCTACGACGTCTCGCGGGTGCTGGCGGGCAGCCTCGGCACGCTGGGCCTGATCGTCGAGGTGTCCTTGAAGGTGCTGCCGCGCCCGGTGGCCGAGGTGACGCTGCGCTTCGCCATGGATGAGGCCGCGGCGCTGCATCAACTCAACGTGTGGGGCGGCCAGCCTTTGCCGGTGTCGGCCAGCGCTTGGCATGGCGGTGTGCTCACGCTGCGCCTGTCCGGGGCCGCGGCTGCTGTCGATGCGGCAAGCGCGCGCCTGGGGGGCGAGCAGATTCCGCCCGAGGCTGCGGACAACTTCTGGCGCGGCCTGCGCGATCACACCGATTCCTTCTTTCAGGTGGATGCGCCCATGTGGCGGTTGTCCGTGCCCGGTGATGCGCTGGCCGCCAGCCTGCCGGGCGAGCAGCTCGTGGAATGGGGCGGCGCCCAGCGCTGGCTGTGCTCGGTGGCGCCGGCGAAGGAGGTCCGTGCGCGCACCGAAGCCCTCGGCGGCCACGCGACCCTGTTCCGCCATGGCGAGCGGAGTGGCGCCGTCTTTCACCCGCTGCCGGCCGCATTGATGGCCTTGCAGCGCAATCTGAAGCGCGCATTCGATCCGGCGGGCATCCTCAACCCCGGCCGCATGTACGAAGGTTTGTAAGCCATGCAGACGAATCTCGCCGATTTCATCAAGGACACACCCGAAGGGCACGAGGCAGAGGCCATTCTGCGCAAGTGCGTACATTGCGGCTTCTGCACGGCCACCTGTCCGACCTATCAGTTGCTTGGCGATGAGCTGGACGGACCGCGGGGGCGTATCTACCTGATCAAGCAGGTGCTGGAAGGTCAGCCCGCCACGGAAAAGACCCGTCTGCACCTGGACCGCTGCCTGACCTGCCGATCCTGCGAAACTACCTGCCCATCAGGGGTCGAGTACGGGCGCCTGGCCGACATCGGCCGTCACGTGGTTGAGCAGCAGGTGCCGCGCACGGGTGCCGACCGCTTGAAGCGCGCGGCCCTGCGGGAGTTTGTGCCGCGTACCGGCCTGTTCGGTGCGGCGCTGGGTGTCGGGCGCCTGTTCAAGCCGCTGCTGCCCCGCGTGCTTGCCGAACAGGTGCCGCACAGCGCAAAGGCCGGTCGCTGGCCGGCACCGCGCCACACTCGAAAGATGATTGTGCTGGCCGGTTGCGTGCAACCCGCCATGCGCCCGTCCATCAATGCGGCCACGGCCCGAGTGCTGGACCTGCTGGGTATTTCGCTGCTCGAAAAGCCGGCTGCCGGCTGTTGTGGCGCGCTCAAGTTTCACCTTCACGATCAGGAGGGCGGCAGGGATGATGCCCGCCGTAATATCGACGCCTGGTGGCCTGGCATCGCGGCTGGCGAAGTTGAGGCGATTGTCGTCACCGCATCCGGCTGTGGCGTGCAGGTCAAGGAGTATGGCCATCTGCTCAAGGCCGACCCGTTTTATGCCGCAAAGGCTGCAAAGGTGGCAGCCATCAGCCGTGATGTGTCGGAGGTGGTGCTGGCCGAGGCAAGCGCATTGCAGGCGATCCTGGCACGAAAGCTGGCCGGTGGGCCGCCGCGCAGGATTGCCTTTCACGCACCGTGCAGTCTTCAGCACGGCCTGAAGATTCGGGGCGTGGTCGAAGGCTTGTTGACTGCCGCCGGTTTTGAACTTGTGCCGGTGCGGGATGGTCACCTGTGCTGCGGGTCGGCCGGGACCTACTCGCTGCTGCAGCCCGAGCTGTCACGCCAATTGCGCGACAACAAACTGCTTGTCCTTGAAGAGGGGCGCGGAGAGCGGATCGCTTCAGCTAACATAGGTTGCATTGAGCATTTATGCTCTGCCGCATCACTACCCGTTCAACATTGGATTGAGCTGATTGATGAAAAAATCACGGAATCGGCCTGAAAGCCAGACAGGGCCTTCTTCTTGCAGGACATAAACAGTTAAACTTCGTGAATCCTGAAGTTTTGCTGTGACCCGGAGTAACTGTGTGAACAAGCGTGGCGTCATCTCCTACCTGAATGTCAAACTCCGGTCGTCAGTCCGTCATGTCGACACGGGCTTGCACGGGAGGACTCAGGCTGCGAGCTGTCCTTGCCAGCCCGGCGCGGCTTTTCTTCGGGCTTTCGGCGCTTCATGTTGAATCCGACTTTTTCGTCCTTGTCTGCGCCTGACTCGGTAACCGCCAAAAAGCGTTACCAGGCAGAGGCTTGTGTCGCCAAGCATACGGGCGACCGCACGGAGCAGCAGGACAGGGCTTCGGTTTTTGCCCACCCCACTCGCAAGGGAACCCTGATGGCCGTCCTCGCCGATGGCATGGGTGGGCATTCCGGCGGGGCGATGGCCGCCGAGCAGGTTATTCTCAAGGCCCGGCAGAATTTCGAAGCCTATGCCCCGGCTTCCGAAAGCGCCCCCGATCTGCTGCGCAGCATCGTCGATGAAGCCCATATCGTCATCAAGCTGACCCGCTTTACCAGCGAGCAGGACCCGCACAGCACAGCCGTGGTTTTCATGATGCAGCCGGATCGGGCCGATTGGGCGCATTGCGGCGATTCACGGTTCTATCACTTCCGTGCCGGCGCACTGGTTAGCCGCAGTGTCGATCACTCCCTCGTCGAAGAGCTTGTGCGCAAGGGGCGCCTGGATGCCGAAGGGGCTCTGCGTCACCCCAATCGCAACGTGCTCCTGTCCTGCCTGGGTTCCGAACGGGAGCCGCGGGTGGATGTGGGCCATGCTTCGCCGCTGGTTGGGGGTGATGCCTTCCTGTTGTGCTCGGACGGTTTGTGGGCCTACATCAATGAAGCCGAAATGGGGCAGATCCTTGCCACCCAGTCGCCCCGCGATGCGGCGTCCACCCTGATTGAGCTGGCGCGCCAGCGCGCCCGGGGCGGCGGCGACAACATCTCCCTGGCCGTCGTGAAACTGGTGGAAATGCCTTCCAAGAACGCCGGCGGTTTCCCTGCTCTCGGTTTCTAACGGGTTTTCAGCCAGTTTCTGCGCCAGAAGGCGGCAGCCATCAGGGTTGCCGCACCGGCCATCATTCCCATTGCAACGCCGAAACCGCCGTGATCCTCAAGAAGAGGCATGGTGCGAAAATTCATCCCGAAAATACCTGCAATCAGCGTTGCCGGCATGAACAGCGTGGTCAGCACCGTAAGAATGCGCACCTCGGTGTTGAGCCGGTTGCTGACGCTGGACAGGTAAATGTCGAGCAGGTCGGCCAGGGTGTCGCGTACCGATTCGAGGGATTCGATGACGTGCACCGTGTGATCGTAGATGTCCCGCAGATAGAGGCGGGTGTCGGCGGTGAAGAAGTTGCTGTCGGCGCGGGCGAGGGTGTTGAGCACCTCCCGCAAGGGCCAGACGGCCCGACGCAGCATCAGCGCCTCATGCTTCACGCGGTTGATCTCGGCAAGCAGTGACGGACTGGGTTTGGTCAGGGCAAGGTCTTCGAGCTCCTCTGCCATGTCACCCAGGTTGTCGAGCATCACGAAGTAGCGGTCCACCAGCGTGTCGAGGAGGGCGTAGGCCAGATAGTCGGTGCCGTGGACGCGCATCGCCCCGTGCTCGGCCCGCAGGCGCTCGCGGACGGCTTCAAAGTTGCCGGTGGCCTGCTCCTGGAAAGTCAGCACGAAGTTGCGGCCCAGGACGATGCTGACCTGGTCCGAGTTGAGCGTGCGGTTGTCTGCATCAAAATCGAAGTAACGGGCGACGATGTACAGATAGTCGGCATACTCGTCGCTCTTCGGCCTTTGCTGGGTGTTCAGGATGTCCTCCTGAACCAGCGGGTGGAGCTTGAAGCGCCGGCCGATTTCGGCCATCACCGCCGGATCGTGCAGCCCGTATACGTTGAGCCACCTTTTTTCCCGGGTGGGTTGATGCAGCCGGGAGGCTTCGAGCGAGTCGAAGCGCGTCTCGGTGACACCATGTGCATCGAATTCGATGAGCGTGATGCTCGGCTTTTCGGTCTTGATCTCGCCGATATGCACCAGTGACCCTGGGGGTAACCCTAGTTTTCGGGTTGGGCGGGTTCGTTTCTTGCTAGACTTTCGCATCTTATATCGCGATATTCGGATGAAATTGCCGAATTTTGTGCAGGATTTTACGGGAACCCGGGGATAGCTCCGGGTGACTGCAGCCAGGCTTGTATCGTCGTCAAAACCCTCTTGCGACGATAACAGAATTCCAACTACCTACTAATAAGGAGCTTCCATGCCCCTGGTCATCGGTGTGACCAAAGAGCTTACGCCAGGAGAGCGCCGCGTTGCGCTGGTCCCGGACGTAGCCAAGAAGTATCAAGGACTTGGTGCAGCATTGCTGCTCGAGTCGGGAGCCGGTTCATCGGCTTATTACCGCGACGAGGACTATGCACCGGCCGATCTGGCCAGTGAAGCCGTTTCCGTGCTGCACAAGGCGGATGTCCTCCTGCAGGTGCAGCCGCTGGGGATTGACGCCCTCCAACAGCTGAAGCCGGGTACTGTTCTGGTCGGTTTGCAACAACCCTGGTCGAGCGCCGAACGTGTGGCAGTTTTGTGCCAAAGGAACATCACCTGTTTCGCTTTGGAACTGTTGCCCCGTATCAGTCGTGCACAGAGCATGGATGTGCTGTCCAGCCAGGCTGCCGTTGCAGGCTACGAATGCGCGCTGATTGCCGCAGATCACAGTCCCAAGTTCTTCCCGATGCTCACCTACGCCGCCGGTACCATCCGCCCGGCCAAGGTGCTGGTCATCGGCGCCGGCGTGGCCGGTCTGCAGGCGATTGCTACCGCCAAGCGTTTGGGCGCAATGGTGTCCGGCTACGATGTGCGACCGGAAACCAAAGAGCAGATCGAGTCGCTGGGTGCCAAGTTTGTTGACACCGGTGTGTCGGCGGCCGGCACTGGCGGCTATGCCCGCGAGCTCACCGACGATGAAAAGCGCCAGCAGGCCGAAAAGCTTGGCCGCGCCATCGCTGAGTGCGATGCGCTGATCACCACCGCGGCGATTCCCGGCCGCAAGGCCCCGGTCATCGTGTCGGCCGAGATGGTGGCGCGCATGAAGCCCGGTTCGGTCGTCGTCGACCTGGCAGCGGAGACTGGCGGCAACGTCGCCGGCACCGTGGCCGGCGAGAAAGTCTGGGTTGGCGAAACCTTGATCATCGGCCCGACCCACATTCCCAGCCGCATGCCCGTGCATGCCTCGGATATGTACGCCAAGAACCTCTATAACTTCATCTCGCCCTTCATCAAGGACGGCAACCTGGTCCTCGATTGGGAAGATGAAGTAATGGCGGGAGCCTGCCTCACCCACGCCGGCGAGCTGCGCCACGCCGGCGTCAAGCAGGCCCTCGG
>JAOAUC010000079.1 GCA_030157785.1 Zoogloea oleivorans | reverse complement strand
GTCGGCGCCATCGCCTGCGCCAGCGGCCAGGCAGCGCTGATGCTGGCCGTCACCACGCTGATGGGCACGGGCGGCCACATCGTTGCATCGCGCTCGCTGTACGGCGGCTCGCACAACCTGCTGGGCTACACCCTGCCCCGCTTCGGCATCGAAACCACCTTCGTCTCGCCCCGCGACCATGACGCCTGGCGCGCTGCCATACGGCCCGAAACACGGCTGCTGTTTGGTGAAGCAATCGGTAACCCGGGGCTCGAAGTGCTCGACATTCCCGCCATTGCCGACATCGCCCACGCAGCCCGCGTACCGTTGCTGGTGGATGCCACCCTCGCCACCCCCATCCTGCAATGCCCCCTCGACCTGGGCGCCGATCTGGTCATGCATTCCGCCACCAAGTTCCTCGGCGGCCACGGGGTTGCCATCGGCGGACTGCTGGTGGACGGCGGCAGCTTCGACTGGGAAGCCTCGGGCAGCCATTTTCCGACCCTCACCGAGCCCTACGACGGCTTCCACGGCATGGACTTCGCCGAGGAATCACCCGTCGCCGCCTTCCTCCTGCGCGCCCGCCGCGAAGGCCTGCGCGACTTCGGCGCCTGCCTGTCGCCCATGAACGCGTTCCAGATCCTGCAAGGCATGGAAACCCTCGGCCTGCGCATGGAACGCCACGTAGCCAACGCCCGCGCACTGGTAGCGCATCTGGTCAGGCATCCGCTGGTGGAATCGGTGTCCTGGCCCGAACTCGACAGCCATCCCGACAAGGCCCTGGCCGCGCGCCTGCTGCCCAAGGGCTGCGGCGGCGTCTTCAGCTTCAGCCTCAAGGGCGGACGTCCGGCAGGCACCGCCTTCATCGAAGGCCTGCGCCTGTTCTCGCACCTGGCCAACGTGGGCGACGCCAAGTCGCTGGCGATCCATCCGGCCAGCACTACCCATTTCCGCATGTCATCGGAAGCCCTGCTCGCGGCAGGCATCACCGAAGGCACGATCCGCCTGTCGGCCGGCCTCGAAACCGCTGCCGACCTGATCGAAGACCTGGACCGCGGCCTCTACGCCGCCCAGAAAGCCACCGCCTGAGCCGCCCGCAATGAAACTGAACCTGTCCGCTCATCTACCCGAGCACACCACCTACTGCTACACCGGCGGGCGCCGCCCCGAAAAGGATCGCCCCACGGCGATCTTCATCCATGGCGCCGGCCACGACCACAGCGTGTGGATCCTGCAGACACGCTACCTCGCCACGCACGGCTGGAACGTGGTGGTGCCTGATCTGCCGGGCCACGGCCAATCCGACGGTCCGGTGCTGGACAGCATCGAAGCGCTGGCCGACTGGATTCTTGCCTTGGTGGCCACGCTTGGCACCAGCAAGGTCGCCCTCGTCGGTCACAGCATGGGCTCCTTGATCGCCCTGCAAGCCGCCGCCAGCGCCCCCGACGTGGTCAGCCATCTGGTGCTGATCGGCTCCGTCGCCCCCATGCCGGTGGCCGCGCCGCTGCTCGACGCCACGCTGAGCAACCGGGACAAGGCCCACGCGATGATCAACCAGTGGTCTTACGCGCCGCGCACCCAGCTCGGCGCCAGCAGCATCCCCGGGCTCAATCTGACCGCCCTGAACGAACGCCTGATGCAGCGCCAAGCAGCCGGTGTCCTGCATCGCGACATGTCTGCCTGCAATGCCTACACGGGGGGCTTCGATGCCGCCGCCCAGGTACGCTGCCCCACCCTGCTGCTCAGCTCTGCCCTCGACCGGATGACCCCGCCCAAGGCCATCGCACCCTTGGCAGCCGCCTTCACCGGTAGTGCAACGGTCACCAAGCACGTCCTGCCTGGCGCCGGGCATGCCATGATGTCCGAAGCCCCCGGCGCGGTACTCGACGCCATCTGGAACTTTCTCAAGTCCTCCCCCACTCACGGACAGGCCCCCCGATGACCTGATCCGGATTCCGCCAGCCAGCCATCAACATCCAAAAAACGATAACGGAGACAAACCATGGCTCAGCACAACACCCCCACAGACGACGAAAAGGCAGCCGCCGCACTGCCTTTTCCGACCGTTCGCAGCATCGGCATCAGTGCCCCCTTTCACTGGATCGCTCGCGGCCTGGCCGATCTCAAGGCCTGTCCGACAGCCAGCCTGTTCTATGGCTTCTGCTTTACGGCCATGGGCCTGCTGGTGACCTTTGTCTTTGAACACGCCTATCAATACACTTCGGCCGTCTCCACCGGCTTCCTGCTCCTTGCCCCCTTCTTCGCCATGGGGCTGTACGAGCTGTCGCGCCGGCGGGAACTCGGCCAGCCTTGCGCGCTTGCGCCAACGCTCACCGTGTGGCGCCGCAACGCCGGCAACATCGCCGTCTTTGCGGCGGTGCTCACGGTCATCTTCCTCATCTGGGCACGCGCTTCGCTGGTTATCTTCGCGATCTTCTACACCAAGGAAATGCCCAACCTCAGCGGCTTCCTGACTCAGGTCATGGCCTTCGAAAACCTCGAATTCCTGATGGTGTATTTCTCGGTCGGCCTCGTCTTTGCGCTGCTCGTGTTTGCGGTCAGCGTGGTGTCGATTCCCCTGATGCTCGACCGCAACCAGGATGCCGTCACCGCCATGATCGCCAGCATCCGCGCCCTGGCCCTCAACCCGCTGCCCCTGCTGGTGTGGGCCGTACTGATCGTCGGGCTGACGCTGCTCGGCTTCCTGAGCTTCCACCTCGGACTGGTAGTCCTGATGCCCATCGTCGGCCACGCCACCTGGCACGCCTATCGGGAACTGGTAGCGCCCCTCGGCGAAACTCAGCCAGCCGGCTGATCGCCGGCACGTGCGAGGGCGATCACGGCCCCCAGCACGATGACACCGCCGAACACCTGGGTCAGGCTGACCACCTCACCCAGGAAGAGCGCCGCCAGCACAAAGGTCACCACCGGCTCCAGCGTCGACAAGGTCGCGGCATCAGCGGCACCAAGACGCTGGATGCCGGCAAAAAAGCCCACCATCGCAACAACCGTGGACACCAGCGCAATCGCCACCACCGCCGTCCAGGCACCGGCTGTCGCCGGAAAACGCGGCTCAAGAATCAAGACGGCCAGACCGAACACCGCCGCTGCAGCCAGCATCACCACCGTCGCCGCGGCCAGCGGATCCTCCTCCTTCAAGACCCGGCTGCCGATCAGGATGTACACCGAATAAATCAGCGCCGCCGCCAGCCCCAGCGCAATACCCAGGCCGCTGCCGCCCAGCCCCGAACCGAGAGTCAGTCCGGTGCCCGCCAGCGCGGCCACAACAGCGCCTGCACGCAAGACCGTCAGCCTTTCCTTCAGGAACACCACGCCCAGCAACGTCACCAGAAACGGGTACAGATAAAGCAACAGGGCCACGAGACCCGCCGAGGCGTAATGCAGGGCCGAGAAAAAGCACAAGGACTGCCCGACGTACCCAAGCCCGCCCATCAAGGCTAGCACTCGCCCGTTGCGACGCGATGGCCAGCGCCGGCGAGCGACGAGCATGAAAACCGCCATCACACCACCGGCAATCAGGAACCGCAGGAACAACAGCGCGGTCACATCCACGCCGCCCGCAAACGCAAAGCGGGCAAAAATCGCCATCGCACCAAAGGACACAGCCGACAAGGCGACAAGGCCGGCCCCCACCCACCGAGGATTTGCCATTTCAATAAACTGTTGCCATCCGCCAGAAAGTGGCGGATCGTGCGGCCCGACCCTGGGTGGGTCAAGAGAAACCGTGCATTTCGGCCACACTCGCCAGCCACCAATGACGCTTTTTTCAGCCATCCTTTGCAATCCGGCAGTCCCAGTAGCGAGAATACAAAAATCGTGCTCAGTCAGCCTCACAGAAAGGCCCCCATGCAGCCCCGCTTTCTCCAGCCACTGATCCTTGTGCTCAGCCTCGTCGCCGCCCATGCCCATGGCGCCGACACCCCTGTGCCGTCACTGCCGACGGCTGACATTTCGGTGGAAGCCAGCCGCACGGCACCCAACGACCAATTCCGCGCCCAAGTCTATTTTGAGGCAACCGACAGCAATCCCGGCGATCTCGCCCGCAAGGTGAACAGCACCATCACCCAAGCCCTCCAGACCACCCGCGCCTACCCGGGCGTCAAGGTCCGCACCGCCGGTAACGCCACTTACCCCATCTACGGCAAGACCGGCCGCAGCATCGAATCCTGGCGCATGCGCTCCACACTGGCCCTCGAAAGCAACGACGCGGCGCCCCTTTCCGAGCTCCTCGGCAAACTCCAGCAAACCATGGCGGTGAGCGGCCTCAACGCAGCCCCGTCACCGGAAACCTGGAAGAAGATCGAAGACGAAGCCATCGCCGATGCCCTTGGCGCCTTCGAGGCCCGGGCCAGACTGGTGGCCGGCAGCCTGCACAAGAAGTGGAAGATCAAGCACGTGTCGGTGAACACCGGTGGCATTCAGCAAAAACCCGTCATGGCCTACGCCCGCAGTGCCGGCATGATGGCCGCCGACGCAGCACCGGCACCCATCGAGGCCGGCGACAGCCCGGTCAGCGTGTCGGTCAATGGCCAGATCGAACTGCTCGAATGATTGCCCTGATCCAGCGGGTCCTCGAAGCCCGTGTCACCGTGGCGGGCAACACCGTGGGTGAGATCGGCCCGGGGCTGCTCGCGCTGGTGGCCGTTGAACGCGGCGACCAGCCAGCCAACGCCACCCGCATGGTCGAGCGGTTGCTCGGCTATCGGGTCTTTGGCGACGACGAAGGGCGCATGAACCGTTCCCTGGCGGATACCGGCGGCGGCCTGCTGCTGGTTTCCCAGTTCACACTAGCCGCCGACACCGCCAAAGGCACCCGCCCGAGTTTCACCCCGGCCGCCCCGCCGGACGAGGCCGAGCACCTCTTCAATGAAGTCGTCACCCTCGCCCGCAGCCGTCACCATGACGTGGCGACCGGTGAGTTTGGTGCAGAAATGATTGTTTCACTGGTAAATCATGGCCCTGTCACCCTCCGCCTCACGGCCTGAACGCCGCCTTGGCCTGCTGCTGGCAGTGGCGATTCTTGCCGGCTGCAGCCAGACGCCACAACGTCCGGCGCCACCGCCCCCGGTCAGCGCCAAACCACAGCCACTGCGCGGCTGGTTCGCCCTGCCCCAGCACGATCACGCCCAGGAGATGGTCCTGTACGCCCTCGGGCTGCTCGACACCGGCTATCGCTTCGGCGGCAAGAACCCGTCAGCGGGCCTCGATTGCAGCGGCATGGTCAGTTACGTGGTTGAGCAGGTCAGCGGCCGCAAGCTGCCCTACAACGCCGCCGGCATCGCCGAGCGCACGCGTCCGATCCCGGCCAAGGCCATCCGGCCGGGCGACCTGGTGTTTTTCAACACCCTCGGCCGCTCGTACTCGCACATGGGCATCTACATGGGCGACGGCAAGTTCATCCACGCCCCCAACAGCAAGGGCAAGGTGCGCGTCGAACGCATGGACAACCGCTATTACGCCGAGCGCTTCGAAGCCGCCCGGACTCTGTTGCCGGAGGGCTGAGGCCCTCCGGCAGCGAATTACGCGTCTTCCTTCAGCCAGCGGGCTGCTTCGAGGGCGTAGTAAGTCAGGATACCGTCGGCACCGGCCCGCTTGAAGGACAGCAGCGCCTCCATGGCGCAGGCCTTGTCATCCAGCCAGCCGTTGGCCGACGCCGCCTTCAGCATCGCGTACTCGCCGCTTACCTGATAGACATAGGTCGGCACCTTCAGCTCCGACTTCACCCGGCGCACGATGTCCAGGTAAGGCATGCCCGGCTTGACCATGAACATGTCGGCGCCCTCGGCAATATCCAGCGCCACTTCGCGAATCGCCTCATCCGAATTGGCCGGGTCCATCTGGTAGGTGTACTTGTTGCCCTTGCCGAGGTTGCCGGCCGAACCCACCGCATCGCGGAAAGGCCCGTAGAAGCTCGACGCGTACTTGGCCGAATAGGCCAGGATGCGGGTATGGATCTGCTGTGCCTCGTCCAGTTTGGCGCGGATGCACGCCACCCGGCCATCCATCATGTCGGACGGCGCCACCACGTCGGCACCGGCCTGACTGTGGCAGAGGGCCTGCTTGGCCAGCGCCTCCAGGGTCTCATCATTGAGCACGTAGCCCGTGGCGTCGATCAACCCGTCCTGGCCGTGGGTTGTGTAGGGGTCGAGGGCCACATCGGTGATCACACCAAGGTCAGGAAAGCGGCTCTTGAGCGCCCGGATCACGCGCGGCACGAGTCCGTCCGGGTTCCACGCCTCTTCGGCGCCGAGGGACTTCTTGTCATCCCCAATCACCGGAAACAGCGCCAGCGCCGGCACCCCAAGGGATACCGCCTCCCCGGCAAGCAGCAGCAGATTGTCGAGGGACACCCGATTGACGCCAGGCATCGAAGCCACCGGCTGGGTGATCTGCTCCCCTTCGAGCACAAACACCGGGTAAATCAGGTCATCCGCCGACAAGCGGTGTTCGCGCATCAGCCGGCGGGAAAAATCATCACGACGCATGCGACGCATACGGGTCGCAGGAAAAGCAGACTGAACTGGGCTCATGGAAGTCTCATGTACTTACATCTGGAAACGAAATGCCGCAGGAACTTTCTCGCGGCACTCCTACACTAACAAACAGATGGTGCTGAACCGTCTCCCGCTATACCTCCCTGAGCGGGTGCCTTGAGCAAGCAAGGCATTTTTGGCCCCCGGCGATCCCCTTGCCGGGGGTTTTTTATTGCGCCCCCGTCAGAGTCGCCAGGAGCAAAGAGGTTCCGGATTCTATGCCCAAGCAGCCACGGCGCGGCTTGATCCCGGAAAACAAAAACCACTCCGCAGAGTGGTTTTCCGAATGCCTCCCTCCATCCGCCATGTCGCTCAATCCGGCTTTTGCGTCCGGGCGGGTTCACGTACGGAAACGGGCGGCGTCCAGGCCCCGAGGTGCGCCACGTACGCATCAAACGCACCAGCCCAGTAATCGAACCACCACGATAGCGGGCTCATGTTCCTCTCCTTGGCAACAAACTTATCTACACCTTCATCACGGCGTCTTCCCGCGATGCTCTGGATGCAGCTTGCGCCGAGCGGCGCCCGAAGAACGAGAACTTTGCCGCAAAGGAATGAACTTTCAAGGTGATTCAGGTGTGGACACGCATTCTCAAGCGCGCAACAAAAGCCTCCCGATCCAACAGTTGCAGGCCGTCGAGCAACTCGATCTGCAGGCGTCCGACGCCAGCCCCCGCTGCCTGCGTCCGCTCAACGGCCATTTCACCCACAACGCCGAGGCAAGCCATGGCGGCTACCGTCGCTCGCCAGGGGTCTGGCTGCACCGCAGCAAAGGCGCCAACCAGCGCGCTGGCCGAGCAGCCAACACCGGTGACCCGCGTCATCCACGGGTGACCGTTGGACAAGCTTGCCCGGCGCCCCGCGGCATCGACGACAAGGTCGTCAGCGCCACTCACGCAGACGACGGCGCCGAGATCGCGGGCCAGCGCCTGCGCCGCCTCAACGGCCTCGTGCGACGAAGCGGCACTATCGACACCCCGCGTCGTCGCTGCCAATCCAGCCACGCTCATGATCTCCGACGCGTTGCCGCGCACGACCGTCGGCGCGCCAGTCCGCAACAGCTCGGTCAATGCCGCGTTGCGGTAGGGCGTGGCGCCCGCCCCTACCGGGTCCAGCACGACCGGAATGCCGCGCGCGCGGGCGGCCTGCAGCGCCAGTTGCATGGCCCGGACCCACGCCGGATCCAGCGTACCGATGTTGAGCACCAGGGCCTGGGCAATGCTGACCATGTCGCACACCTCCTCGTGAGCATGGGCCATCACCGGCGACGCACCAACAGCCAGCAGGGCGTTGGCGTTGAAATTCATCACCACAAGATTGGTAATGCTATGCACCAGCGGCGCGCCTTCACGCACAGTCTGCAAATCGGCCCACAGCGCGGCGGCGTCGAGTAGCGTGTGGCTCATGGGGACATCTCCTGTAATGTGGAATCGAGGCGAAAGGTTCAGGGGCGCTTTCCTTCCGCCACCGGCTTAAAATGAAGCCCCCAACCTGATGGAGTATCGTTATGCGAGCTGTACCCCTGGCTGTCTCGGCGGCAGTACTGATTCTTTCAAATACGGCCCATGCAGCGCCCACCGTTGAAACCCTGCCTTCCGGCGTCAAGGTTGAACACGTCAAGGTCGGTGATGGTGCCACTCCGAGCGCCACCAGCCAAGTTACCGTCCATTACCGTGGCACGCTCACCAACGGCTTCGAGTTCGACAGCTCCATCAAGCGGGGCCAACCGGCAACTTTTGGTCTGAACCAGGTAATTCCGTGCTGGACCCAGGGCGTTCAGAAGATGAAAGTCGGCGGCACAGCAAAGCTCACCTGCCCGCCCGAAACCGCCTACGGCACGCGCGACCTGGGCAAGATTCCGCCCAACAGCACGCTGAATTTCGAAATCCAGTTGCTCGACAGCAAGTAAGCCTGCGCGAGCACCGAAAACAGACCCGGCTCACCGGCCGGGTTTCAACAACCCCGCCCTCCTGCTTTGGTGATGCATGACAGAAATGATTACAGAGCTACAGCGGCTTTATTTTCTTCCTGGCCAGCAATGGCTCAGCCAGAAACCCGGCCCCGATGGCGAACCCGCTTACACCGCAGAAGGCCCTTTAACGCCGGCAATCGTGGCCACAGGCCTGGCGGGCGAAAAAGCCATAGCGCTGAATCTGGTTAGCGCCGAAGGCATGGCGCGCGCCATGGTCATCAATTTCAACAAGGCTTCCGACTGGGAGCTGGCGGCAAACCTCTACCTGGCCGTACAAAACGACCTGGACTTGCCCGCGCCAGCAGTCTCCGTTTCAGGCAACAAGGGTTACGGAATCTGGTTTTCCTTATCCGAAGCCGCACCGGTCGCAAAGGCGCATGCCTTTCTCGATGCGCTCCGCCTCAAATACCTGCCCGACCTTCCTCCGGACCACCTCGATCTCTGCCCGGAGAGCGGGATTCAATCCGTCATGAATCTGGCGCCCTCCCTGCACATGCGCACCGGAAAGTGGTCGGCATACATCGACCCAAGCCTGGGCGGCATGTTCATGGACGAGCCGTGGCTGGAAATCGCCCCCAACCTGGACAAACAGGCGGACATTCTGGCGAGTCTTGAAAGCATAAAGAACGAAGACTTTCAAAAGGCAGTCATTGCCCTGGGCGCACCGGCGCCAGCGAATACTGACAGCCCACGGGCAAGGCTGAACATAAACAATGAGTACGCAAACCCGGAGAGCTTCCTGCTGGCGGTCATGAACGACCCATCAGCCCGCCCCCGCCACAGAATATCCGCCGCAAAAGCACTGCTGCCCTACTATTTGCCAAGGCACTGACGCTTCGCCTCCAGCCAGTAGACGGCCTCTCCGACGACAACGACGCTACCCGAAACAACGAGACTTGCAGCCGAAACTACCCCGGTCACTACCAGCAGTTCCACACACCCTTCATTTCGACAGCCGCCAAAAGCAGCAATCTGATACGCCTGAAGTGACATGTGCCGCTCCACAATGCCGCAATCAGGGTCGTATCTGGTCGTGGTGTGCGGCAAGAAAATGCAGCTGCAGAGCAGCGCGCAGGCCAGAACCAAGGCCCGCCGCGTGTAAGCGCAAGTAAGAGAACTATTCATCCAAATATCCAGCTCAGGCATCCCGATGCGCCGTCTCGCCCTGCTCTTGACCCTCTACTCTGCCCAGAGTCTTGCAGACAATTGCGACCTGCTGCCCAAGCCATCGGTGACCCTGAAGCGGCACGAAGAACCCATCAGCCTCGACACACGGACAAGCTTCAGGACCCTGACCCTGCTCGGCCCGGTGCAGATGCGCCCCGGCAAGCAGGTCCTGGGACTCACCCGCGGCACAGCGACGGTGAGATTCGAAACGCGGGTCGAATCGTATATCGACCGAAGCGGCCAGTGGGAATGCGCCAGCCCGCAGATCACGGTGAGCTACGGCTTCAGCCCCATGACCGTCTATGTCGCCCGGGAATTTCCCGCCGGCACTTGCGCCTACAACGAAATTTACCAGCACGAGATACGCCACGTTAACGCCTACCAGGCGCACCTGAAGAGTATCGAAAAAGACATCGCCGATACCCTCGGCGCCCGCTTCACCACCGCCGGCCCCTGGCGCGGCCCGCGGGGCCAGGCGCGTGCCAGGCTACAGCAAGAACTCGAAGAGCGCTGGGCGCCCTACGTCAAACGCGAAATCAACAAGGTGGACGCCACCCAAGCCCTTATCGACACACCGGAAGAATACGCACGGGTGGCAGCGAGCTGTAACGGGGAGATCAGGCGAGCTACCCGCTGACGCCCCCCAGGCACCAACTACTACTGCAAAATGGCAGCCCCCTCCGAAGCGCACTGGCGAGTCTTCACCATTGCAGTGCAGCCTCAAGCCCTACATCACCCGCACGAGCGACCATGGACAAGTACGAGCAATTCCAGATAGAACAAAGCATTCTCCTCAAAGCGCTGGCAGAGTCCGGACCGAGCGAGAGCCTCATGCGCCGGATGCAGGCGCTTTACAAAGACGCTTGCCTCGTCGTGGCGCTCGGTCCGTCCATGGCGATACAGCGGGCCCCGGACGACGAAGGCCGCGAGTCCGCCGACGAAAAGGACGTCGCGTACTACATCAAAGCCATCGACAGCGGTGCTCTGGTCAAGATTTTCGAGGCGCGCGCCTGGGGTGATGTCTCGCTCGAATACGAAGCCCTCGTAGTGGAAGAGCAATTCAGCCCTGGCATTCGGGTAAGCTGGTCGAACAAGATCGCTTTCCTGGCGGAAGGCAAGGACGGCGGCTTCAACGCGAAGCTTGAAGGCATGGCAGGGGCGCTGGCGAGGATGCTGTCGGCCCAGTGGCATCGCTGCCAGGTACGACTCGTCTGAAGCACCCTGCATGGTCAGCCACCGCACATTCTCCAGCTGAAAGAGGCATCATGAAACACACACTCTTGATTTCTCTCATCGCCGCCTGTGCCACATTGGGCGGCTGCATCATTGCAGACCCTTACTACGGCGGACCGGGAAGAGACCGCCATGGTGACCGCAGGGATGATGACCGGGGGCGTTACGAAAATGACCGCGGACGCGACCATCAACGCGGCGATAACCATGACCGGGACCGCGAACGCGACTACAACCGCAGAGACTGACTCCACAAAGCCGCCATCTCCCGCAGATAACCGGCGTCAACGAGATCAGCACCAACACGTTATGTCATCAAGGCACATGGCCTTTCACGCAAGGGAGTTAAATACATGAACAAGATTATCGCTGGTTTCGTTGCTGGTCTTTTTTCTGTAGGCATCGCTTACGCCCAAGCGCCCGCTGCAGCGGCTCCTGCAGCCAAAGCAGAAGTTGCAGCCCCTGCTGCCGCGGGCTGTGAGGCCAAAGCCGTGAGCAAGAGTGGCAAGCCCCTGGCCGGTGCGGCCAAAACGGCATTCATCAAGAAATGCGAAGGCGGCTCTGCTGCTGCCGCTCCGTCATCCTGTGCGACCAAGGCTGTCGGCAAGAACGGGAAGCCCCTGGCCGGTGCGGCCAAGACCGCATTCATGAAGAAGTGCGAAGCTGACGCCAAGTAAGCGCTCGGCAGACATGCATCAATCAGAAAGCCGGCTTCCCGCCGGCTTTTGCTTTCTTACCTTCAGTTCTTGCTGGGCCAGTACCAGCTCGGGATACCCTTCCTTCCGCCGCCGACGCCCTGCTTGTAACGGCTGCGCAGATGTCCATCCACGGCGCTGATCCAGGGCGCCAGATGTTCCTCGGCAAGGTCGTAGTCAACGAACAGCTCCGGCAGGCGATACCCGAACCAGCGATATGCGGCCAGAAGACGAACGGTTGTCTCGGCCTCCTCGAGCGACGCTTTCCTCGCAGAACCGGGCAGAAAATCCAGCCGGATGCGCTTGCCCTGGTTGGCGGCATAGGCCCAGCCCCGCCATACGCCATCGATGGTTTCGTTCTGCGAAGCCATCGGCGCCATCGAGAACACATGCTTGAGCGGCAGTGACAGCTTCTTCAGGCGGTCCAGTTGCGCAGCCCTGGTCAGCTGCTCATCCGGCACGAAGGGCTTAAAAAAGCCATCTCCGCAATCTGCATGGAGCAGGAACAGGGACAGGAGCGCCTCCAGCCGGTTGTCGCCTGACATCCCGGCAATCTGCTCCAGGTAGGCTGTGCCGGCCGTAATCTGGAATCCGCTTGGCGCTACCACCTGCTGGGTAGCCTTCATCAGTGCAACGACCACCCCATGCTCGCCGGGGGTAAGTCCGGCCACAACACCTTCTTCTTCCTGATGTCCGAAGCGCCCGGCCCGACCGCCGATCTGCTGCAGCAGGGACACCGACAGTTCGCCCCGCCTCACCCCGTCGTACTTCTGAACGGCCGTGAAGACCACACGCTGGATAGGCAGGTTCAAGCCCATTCCGATAGCATCGGTGGCCACCAGAATGTCTGCATCCCCCTCGGCAAAACGGCGGGCTTCACGCTCGCGCACTTCCGGCGACAAGGCGCCGTAGATGCAGGCCACCGATTTGCCCAAACCCATCAGATCGTCGCGCAGGTTAAGCGCATCCCGCCGCGAGAACACGATGAAGGCGTCACCGGGCTTGGCGCGACGCAGCGCCCCCGCTGGATTGTTTGCCAGGGCCTGCCCCACAACCAGTGGATGCTTGCGAGTCTTGTATCGAACTTCCAGCGGCAAGCCCAAACGGGCCGCCAGAGCCACGATAGCAGGCTCGGCAGACAAGGCACCCAGCAGCCACACCTCGCGAGCATTGGCGCCCACCACCGCCTGCGTCCACGCCCAGCCCCGGTCGGGGTCGCTGAGCATCTGGATCTCGTCGATGACGGCCACCTCCACTTCGCGCGTCGGATCGAGCATCTCGATGGTCGATGCCGTCACCCGGCTGCCTTCGACAATGCGCCGCTCCTCACCGGTGACGAGGGACGCGCGGACACCGAACTCCTCGTTGAGGCGGGTAAAGGCCTCCAGCGCCAGCAAGCGCAGGGGGCCGAGATACACCCCGGACGACGCCGTCGCCAATCGCTCGAAGGCGTCATGCGTCTTGCCCGAATTGGTGGGCCCCAGCACCGCAATCAACTTCCGGGCGCGATGGCGTGCCGGGTAGGTATCGGGGTAGTCGGAGAGCTTCACCGAGCGACCAATCTGTGCGGCCAGATCCCGGTGCCGCTGCCTGGCCCGCATCTCGCTCAGGGACTGCGCCAGCCCCTTCCCCACGCTGGCAAGATCCATCTCGCCACTCGCCCAGTCGTCGCGCAAGGTACGAAGCCCGGATTCCAGTTTCTCGGCTGCGCAGGTGTCGAGGTAAGCCTTGATCTCGGCAATTGCCGACTCGAGCGCCTGCTCCAGCTTTGCACCATGCGTCTTCAACAGAGTCTGCTCGGCGGCATTGCGTGCGTCATCGGAAAACCGACGCCATTGCAACTGCTGGCCCAGGCAGGTTTCGGGGATGTAGCCGAAGACCTTGAACGCCTCGCCCAGAAAGGTCACACGGCGGCCGGCCGCGAGCCATACCCTGTTGCTGCTGAGCGTTCTTGTGAAACGTAGGTCCGTCGCCGAACCGGTAGCCTGAGCGTCCATTTGAGTCCTGTTAGGTGCGTCTGGCGGTCATGCAAGTCGGGGCAGCGGGATTCAAACTCACCCCCTTGCAAACAAAGCCCTTCCGCGGATTTTATACGCTTGCCCCCCAGTCGCCCCGCGGTTTGACACGCTTTGAAGTTCACCGAGGCCGAATGTCAGGCGCGCCGGAAGGGACTTGTTCGCTTTCTCTTGGCCGGCGCGGACGGAAACCGGGCCTGGTCGAAACCGGTGCGCTGGGTGAGGAGTTGTTCGCCGTCGATGCGCTCAGCCAGGCTTTCGATGTCGCGCGCCGTAACGCCAGCCTGCGCGAAGTGCTCCTGCCAGGTGTTCACAACGTCGATGACGGCAGCCACTTCGGCAGCAGCCTCCGCGGGCAGCAGGCCGAAGGCGTCGCACTGCGACATCGCGTTTTCGAGCGTCGAATCCCGGCCATGCGTGCCGCAGATGAACTCCTGGAATCCCTGCCCCGAGTTGGTCGGCAAGACATCATAGGCCGGCGCCAGCTTCAGGCGGCCATTCTTGAGCAGGTTCACAACCAGCAGGGAGTGGTTTTTCTCGTGGTCATCGGTGTTGTCGACCAGGATGTTGAAGACCATCCGACGGAACAGCTCGCGGGCGTCCCGCTGATGGATGTCGTCGTGGGTGATGCCGACGCGGCGGAGAATCCTCGCCAGCTCGGGATACCCCATCTCGGGCTCGTCGCCGGACGCAGTGACTGCACGGATGGCGGTGCCAGCCGAAATGGCGTGAATCCGCCGGCCTTGCTCGCGGTCGAAGCGACGAACCGCGACGGCATTTGCGCCCGCAAGGGGGATGACCTGCGTCCTGGCCACAGTGATGCCCGCGCGCTGGGCAAGCGTCATCGTTGCATGTTCGATGAGCGGGGTATCGACGGGCTCGCCGTTGAAGAACTTGATGACCCACTGCTCGCCACCGATGTCGATGAGCGCTTTTGGTTTCGCGCCGCCGAGACTGCCACCGGCGCGGATAATCTTCGCCTCCAGGGCGCTGACGGGCTCCGAGGCTTCAATCTTGGCCACCACCTCACTAAGCAGCTGCGCCTCTGCGAGTCGAGGTAGCGGACTCCCCGCTCTCGGGCTGTAGCAACTCGACGACAGGGAAACACCGAGGGCACCGAATCGATCGTCGCCGGCATAGTAGAGAAACTCCATGAGGGAGAGACGCTTGGGCTTGTCGAGGAAGCGAATTACCTTTTCTCCCCAACGGTCCGGCCGGGCATCGTCGATCGCGCCGACCGCGCGCTGCGCATCGGCCGCCAGACGGCCCGGAGGCATGTGCTCGATGTCGACGAGCGGCAAGTCCTCGCTCAGTGCGAACCCGTTGGCCAGCCACGCTTCGCCGTAGCGCAACGAGACGCCCTTGCCGGCGGAGACCAGCTTCAGTGCGCCGACGTAGCGCGGGATGGCAGGGTCACCTAAAAACCACAGGTACAAGTCATCCAGACGCATCTCAGCCCTTCGCCCGCTTCATGCGGGCTTCCGCGGACGCCTGGGCGCGTGCGCGCCCGAGTTCCACGGCCGCACGGACATCCATCTCGATGGCACCTTGGTCGTGTTCGGGCGCCGCGAGATTTCTCAGTTCGCCGTCGCGCTGGATGAGCCACAGTGCCGTCGCGACGATGCCGATACCGACAGCGGGATCACCCGCCTCGAGCCGCTGCAACGTGGGCACCGAAACGCCCATGCGCTTTGCCCAGGTCTTCAGTGACTCCTTGCGGCGCAAGCGCGCCACAGCGAGGTCGGATCCAAGCTTTTCAATGGCGGCAGCAGTAGCTGGCGGCAGCTGCAAGAGGGCACGAGCGGTTTTAGGCATACACATAGATTATAGTTAAATAGGTACGTACGTAAACATCTATGTTTATTTAATACCCCTCCTCTCCTTCATTCCACGTGGTCGACCGCGGAACCCTGCGCCGACGGCCTCATGCAAAGGGAGCATCGCGACGCCGTAACGGGTTTGCGTTTCAGATGATCAGCGGAGTTGCACGGAATCGTTCACCGGTGCTTTCCCATTACGCTCCAATCTAGCTGGGATACCTGCTTCGGCGGGCAGCACGGAAGGAAAGGAGCACCCGCTTTATCTGACACTTGTATTTATCAGTTCTTGTGATAAATTAAGTAATAGATAAATTCGAGGTACCCATGGAACCCCTCCCCACCTATGGCTTCGAGGAGTTGTGCACTCTGGTTGAACTGCCATCCCGTACGGTTCGTTACTACATCCAGTTGGGACTGGTTGACCGCCCTGACGGATTGAACCGGGGAGCGCGGTATTCCACTCAGCACATCGAGCAGCTACTGAGCGTGAAGAAGTGGCAAACCGCCGGGCTGTCGCTTGAACGCATCCGGGAACTGCTGCATGGCGATGCCAGCGAGACGCCCTTGCCACGGAAGGCGCCAGGCACGGTTGAGGTCTGGAGTCGCATGCAGGTTGCACCGGGGATAGAAATCAACATCGAGGCCGGCGCCGCCGGCTTCTCGCCTGAAGAACTGCGCAGTTTCTTCCACAAGGTGCAGAGCGCCTACCAGGAAGCCAAAACCTCTCCCTCAAACGACAACAAGGGGCATGACGATGAATGACTGTGGCTTGATGGTGCTCGCCTCAGGCGAGAAGTTGGCGCTGCGCGGCGTCGATGTCTCCGCGCGAATTGCCGGTCTGCTGGCGGCAACGACGCTAACCCAGCGCTATCGGAACGACACCGACACGAACCTGGAGCTGGCTTACACTTTCCCGCTACCGGTGGACGGCACGCTTCTGTCGTTTTCTGTCCAGATAGGCGAGCGCCGCTATGAAGGCAAAGTGACTCCGCGCAAGGCTGCAGAGCTTGCTTACGAGCAAGCCATTTCTGGAGGCCACTCGGCCTTCCGCCTTCAGGAAATCCGGCCAGGTATGTACCACGCCAGTCTCGGTAACGTGATGGCCGGGGAGTCCGTGGCAATTACGCTCAGCTATGCCGAAACCCTCCCATGGAGCGGCCGAGGCGCACGCTATCGCCTGCCGACCAGCATTGCCCCTCGCTACGGCGTGCCAACAGGTTTGCTGCCCTGGCAACAGCCGGTGACGCGCATGGAGGCGGAATACACCCTGGGCCTCGTGGTCACTATTGTTGGCCCACTCGCCCAAAGCGCGATTGCATGTCCCAGCCATCAGGTCAGTTTAAGGTCGAGTGATGAAGCTCTTAAGGTAATCCTCGCAGCCGGGGCCAGGCTGGACCGGGATTTCATCCTGGAAATCGAAAACGAAGCCGTGCAATCCCTGGGTGTGCATGCGCACGCCCGCGATACCCATGTGGCGCTACTGACCTTACTGCCTCCCAAGGTCGAAAACGCCCAGACAAGCCGCGACACCGTTCTGGTCATCGACTGTTCCGGCTCGATGCAAGGAGATAGCCTGACCTTGGCCCGTGAAGGGGTGAAGCTGGCGCTGAACAGCCTGTCTCTGAATGAACGCTTCGCCCTCGTTGGCTTCGGAACGCAATTCGTTCACTTCGACCCGACTCTGCAGCCGGCGAACAAGCAAAACCTTATGCTTGCCCGCTCATTTGTCGACCAGTTGGGCAACCTCGGCGGGACGGAACTGAGCAAGGCCCTGGAACAGGCCATGGCCTACTTCGACGAGCGCCCCATGGACATCCTTCTGCTGACCGATGGAGAGACCTGGAATCCGGGCAGTGCCATCATCGAAGCTCAAAGGAAAGGCATCCGCATTTTCACCGTGGGCATCGGCTCGGCGGTGGCCGAAGATACCGTGCGTGCCCTCGCCGACCAGACCGGCGGAGCCTGCGAACTCGTTGCGCCGACCGAGGACATGTCGAAGCGCATTTTTCGGCACTTCCAGCGGATGCGCCAACCGCAAATGTCGTGCCTCGACATCGAGTGGCCCGGCACTCCACTTTGGGAGGTTCGCCCCGAGCGGGCCTGTTTTGCGGGTGATGCCTTTACCGTCGCTGCAGCCTTTGCGTCGGCACCAGTCCAAGCGGCCAAGCTGAGCTTCGAGTTTGCCGGCCAGCCATCGACCACGCTAACCTTACCTTTGGTTCAGGAAGAAACTGCCGCCGACGCCATCGTCCGCGTGGCCGCCCGGCAACGCCTGGGACTGTTGCCCGACGGGGACAGGCTGGACTGGGCGGTGAAGTACCAACTTCTTACCGACCGGACCGACTACTTTATTGCCGTTACCCGTGAGTCCGATGAAATGGCGGTGACCCTGCCCGCGCTCCAGGTGCAACCTCAGATGTTGGCTGCCGGTTGGAGCGGTAGTAGCAGCGTGACAGGCCGACGCTGCTGTATGAAGGAAAGCATCGTTGCCTTCCGTGACCACCTCGATTCTGAGATGCCTGCGGCCATCAGGCAGAGTAGCCAGTCCGCAAACACTTCGTCCCATCCCATGGACTACGGCCACGGGGAGCTTCCACCTGTCATTCGCAGAGTTAGCCGGTCGACAAATGAAGCCATGTCGAGCGACGGCGTATTCGTCTCGGCAGTCACCTTTTTAAGACTTCTGCAGGAACTCAATTGGCGCTCGCTAGGAATGATTTTTGGGAGGTTTCCGACGACACTGACTGACCTGGCCAAACTGGCGTGCCCGGACGAATTGCGTTTATTGGTGGCCGAAGCCACTCCCCATCATTCGGAAGCCGAAATCCTGCTCGCGCTCTATGAAGCGCTCGGTCAGCATGATGGCCGAGCCTTTCTGGGTGAAGCCTTCTTGAAGAGACTTGCTGCGCTAAAGAGCGGCGCCACACTGAACGCAGAGCTTGTTGCCCGCTTCCGCGCCCTCTTCGATGTACTTTGGAGAGTGTTCAATGCACCAAACAGCAAGTTTGACCAGCTTCGACATACCGGCATTTCTGAGAAAAAGTGCTGAATGAGTCAATCTGTTCCAGTTTTACCGGGGCACAGGGCTGCCCCCCCGTGGAGCCGCCATAACGAATCAATCAACCAACAAATGAGCCTAGGCCAGGCAGCGCCGCTTCAACTTAGCGTCACAGCAAACGAACTCGCCGTCCCACGGACTGGTAGAAAATCTCCACGTGTAGTGGCGAGTTTTTTTGGTCAAAATCCTGTGGGCTCCCGTGGAACAAGGGTTTCGAAGGAAAAGCCTACCAGGGTCAAGCAACTGCACGCTGGCCCCCTAAATGGCCCCCAAATTCAAAACCGTGGGACAAAAAGCAAAAGGCCCAATCCGAAGACTGGGCCAATCGCTTGAATCTACTACTTATTTTTGGTCGGGGCGGCGGGATTCGAACTCGCTACCCCTTGCACCCCATAAAGATAAGGCTGAATCTAAACCAGTCCAATACAATCTAAAAAACACACACAATGCACTGTATTTATTAACTTTTTTATTCTCGGCATCCAACTCAGTCCATTATAATTCAGATGGAGCCAACGATTTTGTGGGGGGAAAAGTGGGGGGAAATTTACCCCCCAACATCCCTCCCCTCTATGCCAGGGGATCGAGGAATATGGGAAAACTAACAGTCAAGGAACTTCAAGCCCTCGGCCTCAACGACGACGGCAAAAAGATTCGCGAAGACGGCGGCCTGATCGGCTCCGTTCGCATTGGAGCAAGTGGAGCATCGGTCTATTTCGATTGGCGGTATCGCTTTGACGGCAAAGTAAAGCAGATCGCTGTAGGTGCATGGCCCAAGGCCTCGCTAGCATCCATCCGTGCCGAACGCGACAGACTGAAAGTTGAGGTTGAAGGCGGCACCGACCCTGCCGAGCGGCGAAAGGTGGAGCGGCTCAAGACCAAGGCAGACCAGATCGAGGCCATAGCTGAGCAAGAAACGCGACTCACTGACCTTGCCACCCAGCAAGCCCGGCTATCAGTGCAAGGCTTGTTTGAACGCTGGGCGTCGGTCGATCTGATCCGCAGGAAGGATGGCGGCGCCGAGGTGCGGCGCATGTTTGAAAAGGACGTGCTGCCCCTGATCGGAGCTATTGCCGTAGAGGACGTGCGCAAAGGCCACGTTACCGGCGTCGTCGATGCCCTCCTCGCCCGTGGCGTAGCACGCATGGCAAAGCTCATTTTCTCGCTCATCCGTCAGATGTTCAGATTCGCTGTGGATCGCGACATCATCGAGGCCGATCCAACCGCCAGCATCCGCAAGGCAAAGATTGGCGGCAAGGACGTAGAACGCGACCGGGTGCTTTCGGAAGACGAAATACGCCAGCTTGCACGGCAGACACTGCACGCAGGCCTTACGCAAACTACCGAGGCAGCAATCTGGATCGCGCTTTCTACTTGCTGCCGAATCGGGGAACTCCTCAATGCCCGGCGGGAGCATGTTGATCTTGAGCGCAGCGTGTGGTGGATTCCCCCCGAGAACTCAAAGAACGGCAAGGCGCACACGATCCACCTGTCTGGCTTCGCAGCTCATCACTTTGCCCGCGTAAAGGAACTCAACAGCGCATCGCCTTGGCTGTATCCCGACCGCGCGGGCACTGGCCCTGTCTGTGACAAGACGGTGACCAAGCAGATAGGCGACCGCCAGCGCCCCGGCCTGCTGCCGATGAAGGGGCGGGCGAATGTCGCACTCGCCGAAACCTTGGTGCTACCGGGTGGAAGATGGACGCCCCACGACCTACGCCGTACAGGTGCAACAATCATGGTTTCACTCGGCCTGCTCCCCGAAGTGGCGGAACGCTGCTTGAACCACACCGAAGAAAACAAAGTTAAACGCACCTATCAGCGACACAGCTACGAAGTGGAAATGCGCGAAGCATGGAGAGTTCTCGGGGAGCGACTGACGCTACTGGCAGCCACTTGAAGCAGCGCATCCACGCAGCCGAAACGTAGTCGCTCATGTCGGATCTGTCGCTTAAGAGGGAAGCGACACCCGCCGGCAGACTCAGCCCCAGAGTCGGATCGGGGAGTTGCAGCCGCATCGGTGGAAGCAGGATTCAGCCTGAACCTCGGTCAAGAGGGGATCGCCGGGGGCTTACGGTCATCAAGGCACTGAGGATCAAGCTCCACATCGTCCGGCCACGAGCCAGTAGCAACTTCGTGACCGAGGCGTAACCCCGCCTACACCGACACCGTATTGCCTGCGCTTCATCACCGTTGGGCCAGACCCGGACGTAGCAGGTCTGCAGCAATGCTCACGAACGCGTGCATGCACGCACTATAATGTAGCTACACTTATGGAGCTACAATGAGAATCACTTGGGATGGGGCAAAGAACCAGACCAACCAGAGCAAGCACGGGATCTGTTTTGAGACGGCGCAGCATGTATTCGATGACCCCTTGCACCTAAGCCGACAAGATCGGATTGAAAACGGTGAGCTGCGGTGGCAAACGATTGGCTCGGTCGGCGGTGTCCTGGTGCTCCTGGTTGCACACACGGTTACGGACACGGGCGGGGAAGAAGCCATCCGCATCATCTCGGCTCGAAAAGCTGACCGGACAGAACGGAGGATCTATGAGCAAGGTGCATAGCAACAAGCTGACCCAGGGGCAACTTGAGGAGATCAGGGCGCTTCAAGCCCTGCCGGACGAAGCCATCGACTATTCGGATATACCCGCAACTACGTCGGAGCAGTGGCAAAAGGCCCAAGTTGGCCAGTTCTATCGGCCGATCAAGCAACAACTGACGCTTCGAATCGACTCGGACGTAGTCACGTGGTTCAAGGCGCAGGGCAAGGGCTACCAGACCCGGATCAATGAGCTCCTCCGGCGCGCCATGCAGGAAGATGCGAAACGCTGACGCATCCTCATTCGCATGCAGGATCAGGGGGGGGCATTTCCCGGTCCCTCTTCACTGATCGGCGTCACATCTGGTTCATCTCTGGTCGCTAACGGCGAGCCAAGCAAGGCGCTCATGGCTTGACCTGCCCTGCCCAGCCTAGACTGGCAAGGTGGTCGTGACTGCCGCGGCGCTTTCACGAATTGTTAATCCGTAGGTCCCTGGTTCGAGCCCAGGTCGACGAGCCAAGACAAGCAAGCAAAAAAGCCATTCCTACGGGATTGGCTTTTTTGCTTGCTTGTGATCCTGCCCAGCCTTGCCACCGCACTGGCGCTCCACCCCGTCACCATCGCCCTCTACCGCAACGTGATCCGCGCGCCCCGCTAGATCCTGCAACTAACCTGTACCAGCGGCTAAACGACAGGTAATCCGCAAATTGCTGCCCGATTCCGGCCAGAGGCCCAAGATCAGCTAAGGCCGAGCAACAGTCCTAGGCGACGGGCCGTTGCTCGGCCGGAGCGGACGGTGAAGGAGTTGGCCTTCGATGCCAGCTTTCGACCCTGAACGGACTGATGACATTTAGAAGTGCTATGGCAGCTTTCTGATCCCAAACCGGCTTGTCGTTTCGAGGATGACCTTCTCTGATTCGGCCTGAACGGCCATTCGATCGATAGACTGAGTCGGTCAGCAATACAACTGAAAGCTGTTCCTCAGCGGTGAATCAGGCTGTATGGCAGCTTCCGATCCTGCGAGTTCTCACTCAATCCCCCCGTCAACCTCAACCTGCAGAGCAAGAACTATCAGGGTATGGCTCAGTTCGAGCAACGCCCCGACGATACCAATCAATAATTGAAGAACTGGCGAGAGTCAAATTGACTTCCGTTTTGGCCGATTTAGTTACGCGCCCGCCAAAAGCCACTTAAACGCGTTGTCATTTGTACTGGATTGCACTATTTTGACGTTTTTTTCCTACTGACGACGGCTATGCCTACAAAGCCCAACGATGGCTCAATTCTGACCATCAAGGAGGTTGCAGAGTACCTAAAGGTCAATGAACGAACCGTTTATCGGTTAGCCGGGGCCAAGAAGATACCAGCCTTCAAGGTGGGTGGTACATGGCGTATTTTGCGGTCGGACATTGACCAATGGATCAAGAGCCAGACGACCGGAGATTAGAGTCAGGGCATGATCGAAAAAATCAAGCACCTGGTCGATGAAGTCGGCGCACTGCAAAGCAAGCTCGTCCTACTAATCGGGCCGCCCCATTCGGGGAAGACGGCATTGCTGCACTCACTCGCACAAAGCAAGGGCGTCACGCCGCTGAATGTCGGGGCTGAGTTGGGTGGTCGACTGGCGGGCATGCCGCAGAGACAGCGCCACCTGCAGACAGCGACGATCCTGCGTGAGCTGGCCGATCAGCATGCCTCTGGTGACTTGCTGCTGCTGGACAATATCGAACTCTTGTTCGACCGCTCGCTCCAGCTTGATCCCCTCGATCTGCTGAAGCGTCACGCACACGCGAAACGGGTCGTGGCGATTTGGCCGGGCGAGTTACAGGGCGACACAAGAACGGGCCGGCTGACTTACGCCGACATGGGGCACCCAGAACATCAGGACTACAGCCTTGCTGGCGTGGTCCCATTCGAAATTCAGTAAATGGGAAGAGAGAAAAATATGCGCTACGGCGATTTAATTCAATTCGAACCGATCGAATCGGTCATCCAACTGCTCGACGCCAATCGTCCGGACGAGGCCAAGAAGCTCGTCGCGACCTACGTCATATCTGACGACATGTCCGAGCGGATCGCCAAGCAGATGATTCCGCAACTTTCCTTCGACGAGTCCGTTGACCACATGGGTGTGCTGGTGGTCGGCAACTACGGCACGGGTAAATCGCACTTGATGTCGGTGCTGTCCCTCGTTGCTGAGGACGCGACCTACCAGCCCATGATCCGCCATCCCAAAGTCGCAGAAGCGGCGGGAAAGATCGCGGGCAAGTTCAAGGTTCACCGCATCGAGATCTCCAGCCAGATGTCGCTTCGGGACATCATCACCCAGGAGCTTGAGCTCTTCCTTGAAAAGAACGGTGTCAGCTACTCGTTCCCGGCCGCCGACAAGGTAGTCAACAACAAGGCCGCGTTCGAAGAGATGATGGCCGCGTTTACCGAGGTTCACCCCAACCACGGCGTGCTATTGGTGGTCGACGAGTTTCTCGATTACCTGCGGTCCCGCAAGGATCACGACCTGGTGCTGGACCTATCGTTCCTGCGTGAAATCGGTGAAGTCACCAAGCACCTGCGTTTCCGCTTCGTGGCCGGCGTGCAGGAAGCCATTTTTGACAGCAACCGGTTCCAGCACGTCGCCGACAGTCTGCGTCGTGTGAAGGATCGCTTCACGCAGGTGCTGCTGGCACGGCAAGACGTCAGCTTCGTCGTCGCCGAGCGCCTACTAAAGAAAACCGCTGACCAGCAGAACAAGATACGGAACTACCTCACCAAGTTCGCCAAGTTCTATACCTCGATGAACGAGCGCATGGACGAGTACGTGCGGCTGTTCCCTGTTCACCCTGAGTACATCGGCACCTTCGAGCGTCTAATCTTTTCCGAGAAACGTGGCGCACTGGTCACCTTGCGCGACCAGATCCAGGCCGTCCTGAATGAAGAAGTTCCCAACGATCGCCCAGGGCTCATCGGGTACGACAAGTTTTGGGAGACGGTGACTTCCAACTCAGTGCTGCGCTCCGACCCCAGCATTGGACCCGTCCTGAAGGTCTCTGAGGTTCTAGCCGAGCGTGTGCTGAAGGCCTTCACCCGCCCAGCATACAAGCCCATGGCGCAGCGCCTGATCGCAGGCCTGTCGGTGCATCGGCTCACCACGGGCGGCGACATCTACGTTCCGGTCGGGCCAACCGCTGCCGAGTTGCGGGACACGTTGTGCCTATACCAACCAGGCATTGAAGACATGGGCGGTGACCCAGCTGACGACCTGCTCACCGCAGTGCAGACCACGCTCCGGGAGATCGTCAAGACGGTCAACGGCCAGTTCATCTCCAAGGCATCGGACACCGAGCAGTACTACCTCGACCTCAAGAAAGACGTCGACTACGACGCTCAGATCGAAAAGCGCGCGGAGGCTCTGTCCGACGATGCGCTGAACCGTGCCTACTACGGCGCCATCAAGCAGTTGATGGAGCGCACCGACGAGAGTACCTACGTCACAGGCCATCAGATTTGGCAGTACCAGATCGAGTGGCAAGAACGCCGCGTCGATCGCAACGGCTATCTTTTCTTCGGCGCCCCGAACGATCGGCCCACCGCCCAGCCCGAGCGCGATTTCTATGTTTATTTCATTCAGCCTTTCGAGCCTCCGCGTTTCCGCGATGAGAACAAGTCGGATGAGGTATTCATCCGACTCAAAGGTCTGGACGACGCGATCAAGCGCCATTTGGCCTTTTACGCGGCAGCGCAAGACCTTGCCTCCACCGCCAGCGGCGGCGCCAAGGCTGTCTACCTGGACAAAGCCAAAGACGCTCTGCGCGACATGAGCAAGTGGCTGCAGGAAAAGCAGATGACTGCCTTCGATGTCTCCTATCAAGGCAAGTCAAAAACTCTGCAGGATTGGGCTAAAGGCGTCTCGATCCGCGACAAGCTGCGAATGGGGTCTGATGAGCGTGCCAACTTCCGAGATATCGTAAACGTCGTCTCTGGCCTGGCGCTAAACCAGCAGTTCGCTGATGTCTCGCCGGAATATCCGACCTTCCCTGTGCTGGTGACCGAGTCCAACCGCAAGCAGTTGGTGGGCAATGCGCTGAAGGCTCTGGCCGGCGGCACCCGCACCAAGGACGCCAATGCCGTCCTCGATGCGCTGGAGATGCTGGATGGCGACCGCATCGAGCCTGGGCGCTCACGCTACTCGCAAGAAGTGCTGAGTCGCCTGAAGGCCAAGGGGCATGGCCAGGTTCTGAACCGCAGCGAGCTGCTGAATGGACAAACCGACATGGAGTTCTTCCACCCGGTGAAATTTCGCTTAGAGCCTGATCTGCTGGTGGCAGTACTGGGCAGCCTCGTCTACTCCGGTGATATCGTACTGGCGATCACGGGCGACAAAATCGACTCCGGCAAGATCACGCTGCTGGCCGAGCGCAGCCTTGAGGAGCTCAAGCAGTTCAAGCATGTCGAAGCGCCGAAAGAAATCAACGTCGCCGTTCTGCGGTCACTGTTTGAACTACTCGGCCTATCGCCCGGCTTGGCGCAACTGGCCACGCAAGGCTCTGAGGAGCCCGTCAAGCAGCTTCTCGAAGCCGTCTCCAAGCTGGTCGGCCGCGTCTTGACAGCGGGTACCGATCTGCAGGGCAAGCTTACCTTCTGGGGCAAGCCTCTCCTCACCGACCACGAAATAGGTGACTGGCGCACCCGTCTGGAAGCCCTCAAAACCTTCACCGAGGGTCTGACGCCGTACAACACGGTTGGCAAACTGAAGAACCTGCGCATCGGCTCCGACGATATCGACGCCCAGAGGAAGAACTTAGATGTCTTGGCGTCTGTTGAGAAATTGCTGGAGCTGGTGACCGAGTTGGGCAGCTCAGCCGCCTACCTGTCGCAAGCCGAGATGGTTCTGACCAGCGATCACGCGTGGGTTAATCAGGCGCAGAGCACTCGCAAAGACGTCCTGGACAGACTCGCGCTGGACCGCAACGCACTGCATACAGCCGAGTACCGGCAGATCCTCTCTCAGCTCAAGAAGAACTACCTCAACGCCTACATTGAACAGCACAGCAAGGCACGCCTGGGCGTGGCCGAAGACAAGACCAAGTCTGCATTGCGCAAAGACTCCCGTGTGGTCGCCATGCGTGCCTTGGCCGGAATCGCGCTGATGCCCACTAGCCAACTCACCACCTTTGACGACAAGCTCGACAAGCTTAAGAGTTGCGCGTCACTGGTGGAGTCAGAGCTGTCTGCCAATCCGTATTGCCCGCACTGCAGCTTCCGCCCGGCCAATGAGCAAGGCGATTTCCTGCCAGCCGCCAATGTACTCAAGCAACTGGATGAGGACCTGGATCGTCTGCTCGACGGCTGGCAGCAGACGCTGCTTGACAACCTGGTCGACCCAATCATTCAGGCCAACCTTGACCTCCTGAAGGCATCCGCCCGCGAGCTGATCCAAACCTTCGTCGCGGCTAAGAAACTGGGCGACCCCGTGACCCCAGAATTTGTGAGCGCCGTGCAGGAAGCCCTGTCAGGACTGGAGAAGATCAGCGTTAGTGGCGACGACATCACGAAGGCCTTGCTCCAAGGCGGTTCACCGGCCACTCCGGATGACATCCGCAAGCGGTTCGAAACCTTTCTGAATGACCGCTGCAAGGGCAAGGACACGAGCAAGCTGCGGTTCGTGGTGGAGTGAGGCAAAGTGATAACGACCCAAGGAGTCACAGACATTGATGTACTGGCCCTCTCGGTACGCGACCGAGAGTCGCGCCGCCTAATTCTCGAAGCCATCACGGCATATCGCGGTGGCGCATTGCGCTCGGCCATCATGTCGACCTGGATCGCGGTTGTGTACGACATCTTCTCAAAGGCTCGCGAACTGGCTTCTCAAGGTGACCCTGCCGCGAATAGCTTCGCAGGAATCCTTGATGCAGCTATAGAACAAAAAAGCGTACCAAGGATGCAGACTATCGAGCGAGAGTTGCTTGACACCGCACGAACCCAGCTCCAACTGGTTACGCAGCATGAGCTCGATGTCCTCAAGCGCATACAGGACGACCGAAACCTCTGCGCACATCCAGCCTTCATCACCGAAGACGAACTGTTCCAGCCGGCACCGGACTTGGTCCGATCCCATCTCGTGCATGCGTTGCAGTGCTTATTGGTCCATGCGCCTTTGCAGGGCAAGAGCGCGCTGAACCGTATAAGGGGCGACATCCTAAGCCCGTCCTACCCAGTCACCCGCGACGGGATCGGCACCTACGTGGCTGCCAAGTATCTGAACCGAGCAAAAGATGCCCTAGTGTCAAATCTGGTCAAGGTTCTACTCAAGGCCTTGTTCCTGCCCGACGGGCAAGACTTCCTGGCCAAGCGCAGGCAACTTGCCTGGACACTGAGCGAGGTCGCCACATCCAAGACTGCCATCTACGAAGAAGTGGCACGTCCGGTGGTGGCAACCTTCTTCGAAGGGGTAGACGACCCTAATCTCTTGCATTTGTGCGTGTACTTGGGCGCGGAACCTCGAATCTGGACATGGCTCTCCGAACCGGTTCGGATGCGGGTGACCCGATTGCTGGAAAACGCCGATGTACCGACATTGAAGCTCTTCATGGCCTTTGATGCTTTTGCCGTCCCTGACCTAGCCGACTTTTTGCTGGCCAAATTCGCTGATTTGGACCAAGACGGGCAAATCGAGCTGATCTCAGATACGCCGCGCAAGGAGTTCGTCGGCAAGGCCATTCTGATTTATTCGTCGGCAGTAAACTACCGGTCGGCCGAACAGTACGGTCAGGCGCTGATCGTGCCGCTGGCGTCGTACTTTACTGCCGAGGACGTCAAAAGCACACTCGACGCTGTTCTGGGCAACAGCCAGATCTCCTATGCGTCGGGTACGCCTGATGTACTGATGGAGGTCTTTAAGTTGAGCCAGAGTCTACTTGAGCAAACTCGTCCGCATTGGCAGGGATTTGTCGATGAAATGACTGATCAGCATGGTGGAAAGATGGACGCTCATTATTCGTACCCGAACATCCGGACAAAACTTGCTACTGCGTAATCGCAGCCAAATATTGGACTTGAACATGAACGATCTTCTCGACGAACAGCTTGACGTTACGCCTGTAGCAGTCGAGTGCCTTGGCAAGATATTTCCGAGCGAGCAGGCCCGGCGCGAGCACTTTCTGAAGCTGCTGGCTGAGAAACTGAAAGACCCGGCATTTCGCACGGAGGAAGGTTTTCCGCAGGGCACTGACGAAGCCATCTTGGCGATGTCGGACCCGCCGTACTACACGGCGTGCCCGAACCCGTTCCTCGAAGAATTCGTGCGCCACTACGGCAAGCCCTACGACGCCAGCGTGAAGTACAGCCGGGAGCCACAAACCATTGATGTGTCGGTAGGTAAGACCGATGCGCTCTACAAGGCACACGCATATCACACCAAGGTGCCGCATCTAGCCATCGTGCCGTCGATTCTGCACTACACCGAACCAGGCGACATCGTGCTCGACGGCTTTGGCGGCTCGGGTATGACAGGTGTCGCGGCGCAGTGGTGTGGGTCAGCACCAGCCGCTTACCGGCACGAGTTGGAAACCGAGTGGAAGAAGCAAGGCAAGGCATCGCCAAAATGGGGCTCGCGTCGCGTCATCCTCAACGACCTGTCGCCTGCTGCTACGTTCATCGCAGCCAACTACAACCTGCCGTTCGACGTGGAGGCTTTTGCAAAGGCGGGTAAGCAACTACTCAAAGAAGTCGAGCAGGAACTTGGTTGGATGTATGAGACGACTCATACGGACGGCAAGACCAAGGGCAGGGTCGAATTCACTGTCTGGAGTGAGGTGTTTACGTGCCCACATTGCGCGGGCGAGGTCAACTTCATTGACGAAGCTCTCGACGAGCACAGCAAAAGGGTCAGGGACATGTTTCCATGCCCACATTGCGGTGCTGACCTGAACAAGGACAACCTCGATCGTGTCCTTGAATCCCGAGTCGACCCTGCAACTGGTGAGACATGGAAGCGCGTCAAGTTTCGCCCATCGTTAATGTCCTACGTCGCTGGCGGCATGCGGCGCGAAAAGCAGCTCGACGAAAGTGATCTAGCTGTTCTGGCGAAGATCGAGGCAATGGCACTACCGCTGGGCATACCTACGGTCCGCTTTCCAATTGAGCAGATGTACCACGGCTCACGTATCGAGCCGAAAGGCTTTTCGAGTGTTCATCACTTCTTCTTACCCCGCGCGGGGCACGCACTTGCAGCTTTGTGGAGGAAGGCCCAGGCACACCAAGACGCGCGTATTCGGGAGATGTTGTTGTTCTTTGTCGAGCAGGCGATTTGGGGTATGTCTGTGCTGGCACGGTATGCACCAACCCACTTCTCTCAGGTTAACCAGTATCTGAACGGTGTTTACTATGTTGGCTCTCAACTGGCGGAGTGCAGTCCTTGGTACATCCTTGATGGAAAATTGGGACGACTCATCAAGGCGTTTGGTGAATTCCGAACTACCCCAAACACAGCAGTCGTCAACACTGGAACTGCTGCCTCACTACCTCTGCGTGACGGGAGCATTGACTACGTCTTTACCGATCCACCCTTCGGCGAGAACATCTACTACGCCGACCTGAACTTTCTTGTCGAGGCATGGCATGGCGTGATCACCGACGCGACTCCGGAAGCCATCGTCGACAAGTTTAAGAAGAAGGCGCTTCCTGAATATCAGCACCTGATGCAGCGCTGTTTCACAGAGTACTACCGCGTACTCAAGCCCGGGCGCTGGATGACCGTGGTTTTCTCCAACAGCAAGGCGGCGGTCTGGAATGCGATCCAAGTCGCGTTGCAGCAGGCGGGCTTCGTGGTGGCCGAGGTCACCGCGCTCGACAAGGTGCAAGGCAGCTACCGCCAGGTCACCTCCACAACAGCCGTGAAGCAGGACTTAGTGATTTCGGCCTACAAGCCAAACGGTGGTCTTGAGGATCGATTCAATCAACACGGCCCAACCGTCGACTCGGCGTGGGACTTCGTGCAGACGCACTTGAAGCAGTTGCCAGCGGTCAAAGTCACCTCGGGTTATCCGCAGGAGCTGTTGAACATCGTTGAACGCGATCCGCGTCGCATCTACGACCGCATGGCGTCCTGGTTCATCCGCCACGGCACGATGGTGCCAATCTCCACGCCTGAATTCCTGGCAGAGTTGCCAGTTCGCTTCCGCGAGACGGATGGCATGGTGTTCCTGTCCGAGCAACTGGTCGAGTACGAAAAGGCGCGTGCGCGTATCCCGCAAGTTGCCCAAGCTGAGCTGTTTGTCTCCGACGAACGCAGTGCCATTGACTGGCTGACCAATTTCTTGCTCAAGCGCCCGTCCACTCGTTCGGAAATCCACCCGGAGTACATCCCGCAAATCGGCTCAGCCAAGCGCAAAGGCGAGATCATTCCAGAGCTGGATCAGTTGCTGGAAGACAACTTTATCCAGTACGACGGTATCGGCGACGTACCGAGCCAGATCCACAGCTACCTCTCGACCAACCACAAGGATCTGCGCAGCCTCGACAAGAGCAACGCTGTGCTGGTGGCCAAGGCCAAGGATCGCTGGTATGTGCCGGACCCGAACAAGGCCCAGGACTTGGAGAAGAAGCGCGAGAAGACGCTGCTGAAGGAGTTTGAGACCTACAAGGCTTTCACGGGTCGCAAGATCAAGGAGTCTCGGCTTGAGGTACTGCGCGCAGGCTTTCGTGCTGCTTGGGCCAACAAGGACTACCAGACCATCATGAAGGTGGCCAACATGTTGCCTGAGGAAACGTTGCAAGAAGATGAGAAGCTGTTGCTCTGGTTCGACCAGGCGCTCACGCGCATGGATGCCGGGACCTGATGGCGGAGAACGGCCATTCCTCTGTAGTCCACGCCGTCGGCGCATGGTGCTGGCACGCGCGCCACGCCGCGCCCTGTCGCGTGGTCGACAGGCAGGAGATGTGGGGCGAAACCGCCTACCGCGTGTGGCTGCCTACCAAGGATGCGGTGGTGCGTGCACGGCCGCAGGACTTGGCACAGCTCGATAGCATTCAGCCAACGATCGCACACATCCTCCACACCGCAGCGGCGGCCAAGCTGCTGGATGCCTTGGAGGATAACCTGCTGCTGGCACCCATCCAGTCCAGCGTGGTTCCGTTGCCGCACCAGCTTTATGCACTCAATCGCGCCATGAGCCAGCACCGCATTCGCTATTTGCTGGCGGATGAGGTCGGCTTGGGCAAGACCATCGAGGCTGGGCTCATCCTGCGCGAACTGAAGTTGCGCGGCATGGCCAAGCGCGTGCTGGTGGTGGCGCCCAAGGGGCTGGTGCGCCAGTGGCAGGCCGAAATGCGTCTTCACTTCGGGGAGAAACTGCAGTTCGTTGATCCGGCGGAACTGGCAGCCTTCCGGCAATGGCGCAACGATGAGGAAACCATCTGGCGACTGCACGACCAAGTGATCTGCTCACTGGACTCGGTCAAGCCCATCGAAGGCCGCAAAGGCTGGAGCCTGGAGCAGCTGAACAACTACAACCGCGAGCGGTTTGAGGACTTGATTTCCGCGTCGTGGGATCTGGTGATCATCGATGAGTCGCACCGCATGGGTGGCAGCACCGACCAGGTAGCGCGCTACAAGCTGGGTGCTGCCCTGGCCGAAGCAGCGCCCTACCTGCTGCTACTGTCGGCCACACCGCATCAGGGCAAGACCGACCAGTTTCTACGCCTGATGCAGTTGATCGACCGCGAATCCTTTCCTGATGAAGGCAGCGTCAGCCGCGATCGCGTGCGGCCGTTCGTCATCCGCACCGAAAAACGCTACTCAATCGACGCGGAAGGCCAACCGCTGTTCAAGCCTCGCGTCACTCGTCTCCAGGCCGTGGCGTGGCAGAAGCGGCACGGTGCCCAGCAGCGGCTGTATGAGGCTGTCACCGACTACGTGCGCCATGGCTACAACCAGGCATTGGCGGCCAAGCAGCGGCACATCGGGTTCTTGATGATCCTGATGCAGCGGCTGGTGACGTCCAGCACGGCGGCCATCCGAACCACACTGCAGAAGCGACAAGCGCTGCTCAATGAACCCCAACCGCAGGCATCGTTGTTTGATTCCACAGAGATGGACGAGTGGGCCGAACTGGACGGTCAGAGTCAGGTGGACATCGCGGTGCAGACCTCAGGGTGGATGCAGGAGAAGGCCGAGGTTGACCTGCTGTTGACCCTGGCACGAGAAACCGAAACCCATGGCACGGACGCGAAGGCCGAAGCCCTGTTGGAACTGATCTACAAGCTGCAGCAGGAAGAGAACGACCCGACGATGAAGGTCTTGATCTTCACGGAGTTCGTGCCGACGCAGGCCATGCTGGCGGGTTTTCTGGAAAGCCGTGGTTTTTCCGTAGCCCTTCTCAACGGCAGCATGGACCTGGATACACGCACCAAGGCGCAGCATGCCTTTTCGCAGGACATTCGGGTTCTGGTCTCGACCGATGCTGGCGGCGAAGGCCTGAACCTGCAGTTCTGCCACGTCATCGTCAACTTTGACATGCCGTGGAACCCGATGCGCATCGAGCAGCGCATCGGTCGCGTAGACCGAATCGGCCAGCGCCATGTGGTGCGCGCCATCAACTTCGTTCTTGAAGATACGGTGGAACACCGGGTCCGCCAGGTGCTGGAGACCAAGCTCGAAGTCATCGCCCAGGAATTCGGCGTCGACAAAGCCTCCGATGTGATGGACTCGGTCGAGGCGGAGGCAATGTTCGACGAGGTATTCGTGCTGGGCCTGCAAGACCCTGGTTCGATCGACAAGGCGTGTGATGCCGTGATGAATCAGGTTCGCGACAAGGTCGCTGACGAACGCAAGAACAGCGACCTGCTGACGGATACTCATGCGCTGGATGCCGACGATGCCCGCAAATGGCGCGACCACCCGGCGCAGTTTTGGTTGGAGCGCGCCATCACCTCTGGTTTGCCGGCTCGTGGCGGCAGCGCCGTGAAGACGGGTGACGCGTGGCGCGTGAAATGGGTGGACGGCAGCGAGTCGACCAAGGTTTGCTTTGACGCCAGGACAGCGGAACAGTACCCCGATCTAGAATGGGTCACCTTGGAGGACCCTCGCGCCCGAGCAGTGATCGGCGAGCTGTCCCGCTGCGTTGCTGGGCAGACCGTGCCGGTGGTCAAGATTGCCGGCCTGCCTGAGGCTGTACAAGGTGTTTGGTCACTGTGGGAAATCAGCCTTTCCGCTGAAGGACTCAGCCGAAAGCGCTTCCTGCCGGTCTTTGCAACGGACGACGGACGAACCTTTGTGCCCACAGCCAAGCGCATCTGGGACCTGCTTTTGACTGAGGCGGTCGAGATCACCGGTGCCACCACCACCGAGCAGTCTGTTGAATGGTTCGAGACATCCCTGTCGGCTGCCAAGACTCAAGGTGAACGGCTGTTCGCAGAACTGCTCGGGGAGCACCGTTCACGGTTAAAGGAAGAGCGGGAGCGCGCCAAGTACGCCTATGACGCCCGCTATCAGGCGGTTGGCCGGATTGGCCTGCCGGCAGTGCGCGAACATCGCCGCAAGCGGCTGGATGCCGAACACCAGGTGCGAATGGCAACGCTGGATGACGCAGAAGCCAGCGTGCCGGATCTCAACGCGGTGATGATACTTCGGGTGGGGTCCGTATGAACCCATGGATTGACCGCATTCTCAAGGAGTTTCCGGCAGACCTTGCCCGTCTGTGGATTGCAGCTGACCCCGACGATGTGCTGTTGGATGAGCAGGTGCTGTCCGGCTTGCGAGAGCGTGGCTTCGAACTGATGCCCTTTGAGGACTCGGTTGCGTTCCGCGCCGAGTATGAGGACCGGTACCGCAGCGCTTGGGACCGGGGCGAAGAAGCGCCAGCCAAGGCGCTTGTGCTGCACATGCGCGGCACCAACATCAGTGACCTACCTTGGGACTACCTGAGGCAGGCGCGCCGCGTGAGCCTGAGTCTTGCCAACCTGTTCCCGAAGCTCAGCTATCCCGTCGTTCGACAGATCGGCGCCGAACACCATGATGCGCTTTTCGCGGCGCAGGCGAAGCATGCATCGCAAGCCCTGGGCGAGTCCGCGACCAAAGAGTTCGTTCTGACCCACATCTTCAAGATTAGCCCACACCTGATTTCGCGCCCCGAGGATCTGTGGCGTGAGTTGTTGCGCTTGCACTACCGCGACTCCGCTCTGCCGTTGATTTTGGCAGACCATGTTGCGCACGTGCTTGGCGACCATTCGGCGTTCAATGATCTACCGATAAGCGAGCTGTTCGCATCGAAAGGCACGTTGCTTCGCGTCGTGCAGGATGCTTGGTACCGCTACCTATCGCGTCTTGGTTTGACGGGAACGCGAACCGGTGAGCCTTCACCGCCGGACTTCTTTGCCAAGGCCGACGTGCCATTTGAGCACCCTGATGTTCGGGTGATTGTCGACTCAATGTTCTTAGACGGCCAGCTTCACCCGCTCGCTATTCAGGGTGCTGCTGTCAGCATCCCTGAGTGGGCGAAGGTGGGCATCGTCCAAGATCCGCTCGCACTGAGTAATCTCGTCGCCGAGGGCATCAAGGGCATTCTTCAGTCGCTGCCAACGCTGGAATCGTCCTACCGCGACTGGGCCAACTTGTCCCGCCGATTCGGTGAGGTGCTTGCCCGGTTTCATGCCTTGGACACGGTGCGCGCAGAAGGGTTGAAAGCCGCCATCGCAGAACTGCAAACCGCCACCGACGAGCGTCTGCGTGAATGGGTGACCAAGCACTATGCCGATCTGCCATCGCTGCCAGTCGCCAAGGGGCCGGTCATGGTGCACCACGTGCCGCGCTTTCTTTCAATGCGACGCGGTGCTGGCGAGGCCAAGATTGCCCTGCTGGTGTTCGATGGTCTTGCCATCGACCAGTGGGTTCAGATCCGCGAGGCCCTGGCCAAACGAGCTCCTAAGCTCGGGTTCGAGGAAAGCGCATGCTTTGCTTGGCTCCCAACCCTGACGTCAGTATCCCGACAGGCCCTGTTCTCCGGGCTCAAACCAAGAGAGTTCGCCGATACGATCGAGTCCACTTCGCCCGAGCCGACGCAGTGGTCACGGTTTTGGCAAGACCAGGGGCTGCGCGCCAATGAGGTGATGTACCGAAAGGGAATCAAGCGAACGGATCAGTTGGCGGAACTGGGCACGGCCATTTCAGCGCCATCGATCAGGGCTGCTGGCATTGTGGTGGACATGGTTGATGAGATCGTGCACGGCGCCGTGTTGGGCAAGCGCGGCATTGCCACCCAGGTCGAGAGCTGGTGTGAGAGCGGCTTCGTCGATCAACTCTGCTTTCTGCTGCTCGACAAAGGCTTCCACGTCTACCTGACCGCCGACCACGGGAATGTGGAAGCGGTTGGCCAAGGGCGACCCAACCAAGGTGTGGCCCCGGAGCTACGTGGTGAGCGCGTTCGGACTTACCGCAGCGAGACCCTGGCGGCCGAGTCGGCAGCCACAAATCCAAATACCTACCGTCTTGACGTCGCTGGACTCCCGGCGAACTTTATGACCTTATTCGCTGGCGGACGCGCTGCCTTCATGCAACAAGGAGAACCAGCCGTCGTCCACGGCGGCATCTCGGTTGAAGAGCTGTTGGTGCCTTTCGTCAAAATTAGTTATGTGAGTAAAACTGAATGATTCCGATAGCCCCTCAAATTGGCTTCGACCGGTTCATCCAGCTGGATTGGGTGGCTGCTGCGCTGAAGGTACGCGCAGGTATGGCCAGTCTCGATGAGCTGAATGAACTGCTGGATGCCGCCGGGCTTGGGAAAGAGGCCAAAGCCAAGACACGCACAAAATTGAACGCGCTTGCGCTTGAACCGAAAGCCGATCTGGCTGACCTCATAGATCGTGGTGTGCAAATTTTCAAAGGCACAGAAGATGCCGGAGAGCTTGCCGCTTTCGCGTGGGGTGCGGCGATCGCCACCTACCCATACTTTGGAAAGGTCGCCGAGTTCACTGGGCGTTTAACGTCGATCCAGGGTGATTGCGCGGTGTCTGAAATTCACCGCCGCATTAGTGAGGTTTACGGCGACCGCGAGGTAACAAAGCGCGCTACGCAGGCAGTGATTCAGACACAAGCGAATTGGGGGGCGATCGAACGGGTAGAGAAAGGCAAGCGGCTGATCCGATTGCAGGCAAGAACCCTGACGAACGACAGGTTGATCGCGTGGTTGGTCGAAGCCGCTCTCCGATACCAACGGAAGGCCATCTCGCTGGCAACGCTACAGTCCTTGGCGGTCATCTACCCGTTCGTGCTCGATCAGCCTCTCGGCTATGTATTGTCGAACAGCCCGAGGCTGGAAGTTAGATCGGAAGGGCCGAGCAACCAGTTTGTCGCCTTGCGCGCAGCCTTTGGAGGACAGTGATGATTTGGAAAACAGATGACACAGTCGGCTACGAAAACTCGTCCGTCGGTGCAAGTTACCGCTTTCAAACTGCGCATAGAACTCGAGTTCTGAAATAGTCGAAGTGCCAAGTAATCGTTCGAGTCGATTTCCGAGCATACAACCGGTGACTTACCCATTTTGGCCGTTGGTGGCGTATTTCCTCAACGGCCATTCAGGCCGGCAGCCGGCAACTAACTGGGCCGAACCGCAGGTATCTGATGACTTTCCCGCCGTTCAAACGCATCTGATTTTAGTGGCCGCTACGTCCGCTGCTGGCCGGCAGCCGTCATTTTAACGCATCGGCATTACCGGCCGCTCCGGCCGAGCCGCAGTCACCCAGCTTCCCTGAGCGGTTGACCACCCAACCTGAGGAGTTACCTTAGGTGGGCCATGGACGAAACAGTCCCCCCGAGATTACAGCTGCAGCGCGGTCACGAGCAGCATGCAGCCGACCAACGATCTCTACCTAAGAGACTACAACCGGCATTTTGTCCCGTGCGAGGTATCGGTCGGTATAGCGCTCTCGGCCGCTGATTGTATCCACGGTGACTTGTGCGAGCCGGCCATAGACCTCCGCGCCGAACACAGCCAGTTCGGCCGGCAGATCGACCACCCCGGCCTTGCGCAAAGCCTTGATGGGTTTCTCGGCGCTACTGCCATCGCTCCAGCTGTATGTATATCAACGCAAACTCAACTTAACGGGTACAAAAAACTAAGACATCTCGATCAGCAACCCATCCACGTTTCCACCGTTGTTATCCCTGTACGTCTTGAACCAGTCCGGCGGTTTGCCTTTTCCACTCCATGTCTTTGACGGATCAAGGCTGCTACGATATTTGGCCGGCGCTTTGGGCTTCTTTATCTTCGACTCACCCTTCACCGTAGTGACGCCGAGACCCGGAAACACGTCCGAAGCTTCAAGCTCATACTCTTCAATAATTTTCCGAATACTCTGAATCGCCGCCGTCACTTCTTGACGACGAACCTCTTCGATCTGCTTAGCAAGCTCAGCTTGTTGCGCAAGCAATTCCTTAAGTGTTGGCATAACTTCTTCCTTAAAAACAGAATCCACAATCCTCATAGTCAGCATGCAAGCAGATCACGCTGCTTACCCCAGAGCCACATTTCCATCACCGAAGTACCTCTCTATGGCCAGAACAATCACTCAAACAACAATAACTTAAAAACGTTATTTAAAAACGAAATATAGCATTCCTAGACTAACATAAACAATAAGAGACTCAGGAACGACCGACCATCTCTCTGCACGCAACACCACTTCCATCTCAACCATCTTACTAATCACGTTCTCAGCGCCCTCCGTTCCTCCAACACCTGACCCTGAGCACGTGGTCTTCCTAGCTTAACCAACCTCTTCTTGGGAAGCACCCCTCTCCTGATCAACCTCGTCTTCTCTCTATCTTTAAACCTTACATATTGGCTACTCTTGCAGAGATAACCGACTACATACTTCTTTAAGTTCTCTCGCAAATCCGTGTCGGAGGCATTAAAAAGACCGATACCGCAGCGATTAAGCCTTTTAAAATCTTCAATCTTCGCGTTGACGTTCCAGTAATCACCACGCCCCTTTGTAACGACTTCCTTCCAGTACTCACCAATCTGCATCGCCAACTGAACATGCTTTCGGCCATCGCGTCTTGATCCGTCGAACAGCATAATCACGTGCACATGCAGACCTTTCTCAATACCGTATTCAATCTTTGTTACGAACCCTACCATAAACCTCAATATCTTATTACACCTCCTGTTTTCTTGAAAATGCGCCAGGTCATCAGCAACCTCGGCAATGGTGATTGAATCAGAAAATTTCTTCTGATAGAGAAAATCCACTCTCAGCACCACAAGCCTCGAGTACCGTTCAAACAGCGCATCCATATAGGACCCATAGTCTGCAGCCATCCGTCCGGCTTCGGTTCGTCGCGCTTTGTATTTAGCAAGAGCACTCGTTTTCCTGCACTCAACACGAACGCCTTCAACCAGGGTGTTAAAGAACTCCACACAGCCCGATGTATCTGGATGAAAGGGGTTTAATGTAGGCTGACGCCACGCCGTACTCCAAAAGCCATCATGATTATTCAACAAGCCTAGCGCTTCACAACACCGACAGAAAGCATTCGTAAGTTCGTCAAACTCCAGCAACGGATTTAAACCCTCAACAACTTTCACGAAGTCAGAGATCATCTTGAAGTAGTGATGAACTCTTGAGTTTGCTTCGAACCTTACCTCCCTGCGCCTCCCCACCTTCCTTTGAATTAAATCTCCATCATGGGCGAGGATATACTCGATAAAATCTCCCAACTGCTCAAAGTAGAAAACTCTATCAATCACGTCCACTTCAGTATTTTCGAGCACGGCCCTATCAAACAAGGACGCCGACTTTGTTTGGAAGCACATACTTCGAGCATCCCTATCTTCGCGACACTGACTCTCATAATCTCTCATCGAGGCACAATCTCTAATCAAGAATTGAGGAGCCTATCCGGGACGGCCTAAACGCCACACTCATCGACTCTGCAGCAGAGCTACACAAGCGTCGACAGTTGATAGGGTGCCAAATTCGCACATCGCAGATCAATCAAAGGAAGCTTCCCCATTCCATTGCGCTGATTCGGCCTGTCCGTTTTCAACAAGAGTAGTGCATCGCGATTCAGCATGATTTTTCGGTCTTCCAGGAGCTCATTGAGCAGAATATAAAGCGGACCACTCCCCCGCGCACCGTAGGACTGTGCGTCACCACTCCAGCGAAGACACATTCCTTTGTTCAAGGTCACGGAGGACCAGAGTCCCATGATGTCCGGCCAGGCCTGATGGCAGGAGACTCGCTGTTCATCAACAAAAAATCCGAAATGGTGACGATAGCCGATCTCCGACAAGAACTCGCACTGCCAGAAATATCCAACAATGGCGCTATAGCAAGGCTTAACTTGCAACGCTTCCAAGAAGCTTTCTACATGGCCGTGTGCGATCTCGATTGATAGCTGGTTTCCTCTGCATGCATCAACAACAAGATCAGCACGAATCGTAAACGCATGAGGATAGCGCTGGACGATACTGCGTATGTATCGACTTTCTTTAGCGACGATGTTCGCCGTGTTGCGCTTACGACGCAGAGCGCCATCCTTGTACGCTTTAGACTGCAGCAACGCCTTTACGTGAGCAGTTACTGCATTAATCAACTCCCCTTCGCGATAGCTGTCCTCGCCAATAATTCTTTCTGGATCACCACTCAGCTGAATACTATTCAGCCCAAACTCTTTTGCGGCATGTCTCAGAAGCCTGAAAGCGCTACTGACTTCATAGCCTGGAACCTTCTTGGTGCCACGTACTTCAGCCCACGCGTAAAAGACATCTCCCACACTACCGTTCTTATGCAAGGTCATGCCACGCGTCGATCGCTCAAGTAGAAATGCCTTGCCGTCTGATTTCCTGATTGACTCAACTAACGCCTCTGCCCGAGCGATCTCTTGAATCATTGTCAGCGGCAGATCATGACTCTCAAGAAAGGAACCAGAAACACTATCAAAGTAGACCTGATCACTACGCAGAACACTCTCCACACTCACCTGACGTCTGCTATCTCCTGTCTTCAGCATTTCTCACCTCTTTATCTCTTACTTCACTCAATATTGATTAGTTCAATAAATTGAATAAGTTAAATAAGTTCATAATGAATCTATTAGCTCATATAGGCCAGTGCTCTTACGGCACTAGCCTATAGCCCTACTGTCCCTGTTATCTTTAAATTAATAACATATAAACCCATAAAGACGGAACAACCGGAACACCTGCGATCCAAGTCATTGCCGACACTGCATTTACTGCAAAACCTTAGGGGTGCGAACAAAAATTGGCATACGGAGTTAGTCGCTACCAGAGTGATAACATCCGCCGAGAAAACTGCTCGTTATTCACACCGACTCATGTCTCGCTGCTTGATGATCCAGTCTTGGACTTCGCTCTCTATCCATGCGACAGCGCCTCGTCCAGTTGGTGACAATGAAATAGGACGGGGGAAGCTCGGGTCGGCATATTTAGACTTGCCGATTTTGAGATAAACGGAAGAACGCGAGATTCCTGTCATCGCAACAAGCTCGCGTAGTCGTATCAGTGTCAGTCTTTTCATTCTTGCCCATCTCCAGATGGCCAATCCGCCACAGCCGCGCGCAATCACAGCGCAGCCCATAGCTGCGGCGAAGGGTGTTGAATCAAGTCGGCCAGAACGCAAGAGGGCATGGAGCCACGTCGAAGGCGCTCTGATTACGACACCAGTCATCGGTACAACACAATTTGTGCCGCAGCTAACGAATGCGGCTATATGGACGTCCGACTCTGATGTTGCTTGAGCGGTACGTTGATCAAATACTCGGGCCATGCTGAAAGCCCGGTCTGATCGACTATGTGGTCGAGGTCGACCTTTGAGAGGTACCTCGACACCCCTATAAATGCTAGGGGGAATATGGCAGTGCAGCGGGGGGTGCTGCATGCGAGTTAGTATCTTCTTGCAACTTTCTTAAATCCACAAGCGTTTTTTGTATGTTCCTGGTGTTTCGTCACTTGCCCTGGATCAGTGCAGCAGGGTAGCGAAGTCCCTTCCCAACCGTAGCTGGATGATCAACATGCCCAGCGGCAGTACGTGCCACACATCTACTTATTGATATTGGATCATTAAGTCGCCACGCGCAGCTCATATGCGCTGGTTACTTATGGCTAAGTCTGTATGTTTTTGAGTTCAGCCGGAGACCGGAACTGGATTCCAGAAATAGGCAGTCACATATCAGAAAGATGAGGAGCCTGTGCGCTTCTTGGATTCTGAGTCTCTCCCCTCTACGGCCTCCCTGTCGGAGAGCGTCATCGCCCCCACCGTTCCGCACAACGCCTCCCCCAGTCCGGACGATCCGTGTCCAGGCTGAGCTATGCCGGTATGCCCGGCGGGGGCGTAGAGGGAGGAAGACTTGGCCTGTCGAGTTCCGCCTGCCCATGTGGCCTCGATCTTTCATGGTGTTTTATAGGAGTACATGAGATGAACCTTCAATGCCCGTATTGCCAGTCACCGCGCGTCATCACGCGAAACTCAGCCAAGAAGGTGGGTGGCGCACTGGGAACCGTCGGCGGCGCTGCGACTGGCGCCGCCAATGCGCTGGCCGGAGCGGCTATCGGTCGTACAGTGGGAATGGTCGCCGGTCCGACCGGCGCGGTGCTGGGTAGTCTTTCCGGCGCACTGCTTGGCGCTTTGTTCGGTGCGGCAACGTGCGGAATGGCCGGTTCACGGCTGGGTGCGATGATCGACGAGCGTGTGCTGGACAACCACCAGTGTCTCGATTGCGGCCAAACCTTCAGCGCTTCCGGTGGCGTATTGCCAAGCGACTGGCCCACATCCCACTGAGACAAGCGTTCTCGCTGTCATTGGCCGGATGGATGTCTGTCTGCTCGGCCTTCAACCGCTTTCCCGCCCCTCAATCTTTCTCCCCTCTTTGGACTGACCGACCTCGCGGCTTCGGAGCGGTCTTGTCGCGTCCATAACTCTTGAAAGGAATTCTTCATGGCACACCTCATCGAAAACATGGCCTACGTGGGCGACGTCCCCTGGCATCAGCTGGGCAACGCGTTGCCGCCCAAGCAGCCGATTGAAGTCTGGGCCGAGAAGGCCGGCATGGACTGGTCCATCCTCGAGACGCCCGTCTGCTTCATGGCCGAGAAAGCGGGTGCCCTCGGCTCCATCAAGACCTTCGCCGAACAGAAGGTGCTCTTTCGCAGTGACAGCCATAAGCCGCTGTCGGTGGTCAGTGAGCGCTACCAGGTCGTGCAGCCCCGGGAGGTGCTGGAGTTCTATCGCGACCTCACGGAGATCTCGGGCTATGAGCTGGAAACCGCCGGGGTCATGAAGGAGGGCAAAAAGTTCTGGGCCTTGGCGCGCACTGGCAAGGAGACAGTCCTGAAGAGCAACGATTGCGTGAAGGGCTATTTGCTGCTTGCCACCTCCTGCGACGGCACCCTGGCGACGACAGCAACCCCGACGACGATCCGGGTGGTCTGCAACAACACGCTGACGGTGGCCTTAAACGGTGCCAGTTCCGCGATCAAGGTGCCGCACCGGACGAGCTTCGATGCCCAGGCGGTAAAGAAGCAGCTGGGGGTGGCGGTCTCCCAGTGGGACAGCTTCATGTATCGCATGAAGACCCTCTCCGAGCGGAAGGTCAGAACCCACGAGGCGATGAACTACTTCCTCCGGGTGCTGTGCAACAGCGACACGCATCTTGATGCCGGCCGGGGTCTGGTGAATGAGCGGGCCCTGAAGAAGGTGCAGGCCATGTATGAAGGGCATGGCCGGGGAGCGGAGTTGGCAGCGGCCAACGGGACGGCCTGGGGGCTGCTGTGTGCAGTGACCGAGTACGTCGATCACGAGAAGCGGGCACGCAGTGATGAGTACCGGCTGGATTCGGCCTGGTTCGGTCAGGGTGCGGTCCTCAAGCAGCGTGCGCTCGATGAAGCCCTGGTCCTGGTTGCCTGATTCCGCCTTAGCCCTTCGCGCTTTCCTCTCTTCTACCTCAGCTCCGTCACCCCCCTCCCCGACCGGCATCCCGCCGGCCGGGGATTTTTTTGTCTGTTGATTTCATCTCGCGAAAGGATGGCTCATGAACCCCGTCACCCACCCCGCGCCCACGCCCAAAGCGCGGGGCGCGCTCAAGCTCGTCAAAACCAACAAGCTCGACCGCGAAGAATGGCTGGATGTCCGCAAACGCGGCATCGGCAGTTCGGATGCGGCGGCCGCAGTCGGGCTCAATCCCTACAAGTCCCAGCTTGAACTCTGGCTAGAAAAGACTGGCCGGGATGCGGAGCTGCCCAAGACCGACCCGAACGATGAGAGCAGCCCGATGTACTGGGGCACGCTGCTGGAGCCGATCGTGGCGGCCCACTACACGCGACGCGCGGGCCACAAGGTGCGGCGCATCAATGCGGTACTGCAACACCCGACCTACCCGTGGATGCTGGCGAACATTGACCGGGAGGTCATCGGGGCGCCGGACGTGCAGATTCTGGAATGCAAAACGGCCGGGATCAATGGGGCACGCCTGTGGAAGGAAGGCGTCCCGGAGTACGTGCAATTGCAGGTGATGCATCAGCTGGCGGTGACCGGCAAGCAGGCGGCGGATGTGGCGGTGCTGCTGGGGGGTCAGGAGTTGCAGATTCATCGCATCGCGCGTGACGACGGCTTGATTGCGCAGTTGATGGAGCTGGAGGCGCAGTTCTGGGCCTTCGTGGAGACGGATCAGCCGCCACCGGCCGATGGGTCGGACTCGGCGGATCAGGCGCTGCGCTGCCTGTACCCCAGAGACGCGGGTCACATCCTGAACTTTGCGGAGGACAGCGTGATGTCGGCGCTGTTCTCGGACCTGGTAGCGGTGCGGCAGACCCTGGTCGATCACGGCGACGTGGAGGCGAGGCTTCGGCAGCGCATCCAGGAGCGGATGGGGGACGCGACCCGGGTGATCTTCGAGACGGGTGAGGTGAGCTGGAAACGCAGCAAGGACAGCACCACGCTGGATATCTCGGCGCTCAAGAAGGATTACCCGGAGCTACTGGTGCGCTACACCCTGCCCAAGCCGGGCTCGCGCCGTTTCCTGGTCAATACGTGATGCACCGCCTGAGGCCATGCCCCCAACAGGGCATGGCCTCAGTGCAGGCAAGGCGGAAACCGCCTCATTCAGAAAGGAAGAATCATGATCAAAGGTTTGGCGCTGACCCCGCCGGTGATTGGCCGGATCGCCATCGGCAAGGTGGTGGAGAAGGCCGGCAAGCGTCTCCCGGAAAAGGATGACGAGTTCACGCTGACCAGCCAGGTACAGGCGCGGGACGGGTGGATCCACCATCCGCTCGATGAGTCCCTGCGAAAGACACCCGGGGCGAAGCTGCGGGCCATTCCGGTGCGGCTGCTGTTCGACGAGGTGGATCTGAACCTGCGGGCGAACTACACCTTGTTCGACCGGAGCTCGGGACGGCCGGTGTGTGTGGGCAACGGGGAGACGTGCAAGCGGGTGACTTCGGCGGGCATTCAGGGCCTGCCCTGCCCGACGCCGCATGGCTGCGACTTTGGCCAGGGGGTCTGCAAGCCTTACGGGCGGCTCACTGTGCGGGTCGGGGACGAGGATGAGCTGGGCAGCTTCGTGTTTCGGACGACGGGCTTTAACAGTATCCGGACGTTGGCGGCACGGCTGACGTACTACTTCGCCTTGTCTGGGGGAATGCTGTCCTGCCTGCCGCTGGACCTTCGGCTCCGGGGGAAGTCCACGACGCAGTCCCATCGTGCGCCTATTTACTATGTGGATCTGACAGTACGCACGGGCATGACGCTGGCCGAAGCGCTGGCGGAGGCACGCGCTGAACGGCAGCGACGGCGGGATGCCGGTTTTGATCAGGCGGCGCTGGATCTGGCGGCGCGGGTGGGGTTTGCCAACGGGGCCTTCGAGGAGCTGGAGGAGGACGCGGCATCCGTGATTGACGAGTTTTACCCGGAGACGGGGCGGGAGGATGAGCGCTCAGCGGGCGCAAGCCAGGCGGAGCGCGCTCGCAAGCCGCTGGCTGATCGGCTGGATGCCCGGCTTGGCGATGCGCGGCAACGGGCGGCACTCGCCAAGTCGGCGCCCCCTGCCCTGCCGGCTTAGGTTCAAGCACTTCCCACGGCGCCACGCGACGAATCCATCTTCTTGGCGCCGCTTTAGCTTATCGATACCCCTGACCCCGGCTGCCATTAGGCAGTCGGGGTTTCCTTTTTTGTTTTTGTTGCTGGCGGTTCTGTCTGCTGGTGACGTCAAGGAGTACCAAACATGTCCAACACGATGCCCATCCGTTCCCTGCCCAACGCGACCTTGCTTGGTTTGCTGTTGGGTGAGGCCACAGCCGCGTCTCTGGCGGGAAAATCCCTGGCGGATCTGTTCAATCTGCGCAGCCGGCCGCTGACGATCCGGGAGACGGGGGCCGACGATCGATCCGAGCGCATTCTGGATGCCGCCAAGGAGTTGTTGGCCCGTGCGCTCAGCGAAGAGATGCAGGACGGCGAAGTGCTCTCCAGTCCGGACACGGTGCGTGACTTCCTGCGCCTGCGGCTTGCGGAGCGGCCCCACGAGGTGTTCATGGTTCTGCTGATGGATGTCCAGCATCGGCTACTTGCCGATGTGGAGCTCTTCCGGGGGACGCTGACGCAGACTTCGGTCTATCCCCGGGAGGTGGTGAAGCTGGCCCTCAGCCATAACGCGGCGGCGGTGATCTTCGCGCATAACCATCCGTCTGGTGTGCCGGAACCCAGCCAGGCGGACATTCATCTGACCAATGCGCTGCGTCAGGCGCTCAATCTGGTAGATGTGCGGACCATCGACCATATCGTGGTCGGCGGGAATGCATCGCCGGTGTCGTTTGGTGAGCGGGGGTTGCTGTGATGAAGCGTGGGAGCCCCTAGACATCATCGTCCCGACTGTCGGGTCGGGAAACGTCTGCGCTGCCCGCCTAATGATGCCCACCTACTTCTTGGTAGAGAAGTAGGATAAGTTCGGTTTGGCCGTCTCTTGGTCGCTCCCAAGCAATTCTCTAGCAAGCTGTATCCACAAGGAGCGCCCCAGACTCCAACGGGCTGCACAGATAGGAACCAAAGACGACGGAGCAAGCCAAGACGGCACAAGTCCAGCTTTTGATTCTGTGGGGGGAACTGTGGGGGGAAATCTGAACACCAGAAGCTAAAAAGCACTTAGGCCACTCCTAAGAGTGGCCTAAGTGCTTGTTTCTTTTGGTCGGGGCGGCGGGATTCGAACTCGCGACCCCTTGCACCCCATGCAAGTGCGCTACCAGGCTGCGCTACGCCCCGACAAGCTGCGCATTATAGACACCTACCGGGCTTTTGCCAAGCCCTACTTTAACTTTCCGCTGTAGTCGGTATCAGGAAGTCATCCGAGATCCGGCAACCCAAATCGAAAATGCGATCGCGGAAGTTTTCCAGGTACTGGCGGAAGCCGCCTTCGAAAATACTCTCGATGCGTCCGAAGTGCAGGTGCGATTCGAGTTCGCCGGCCAGGCGCTCGGTTTCTGCCGAGCGCACGTTGGAGAGACGGCTCAGGTTGGAATAGACCTCTTTCATGCTGCGCGCCAGGGAGCGCGGCATGTCGGCGCGCAGGACGAGGAGCTCGGCGACGCGCAGTGGCGTTATCTGGTCGCGGTACACACGGCGATAAACTTCGAAGGCCGACACCGAATGGAGCAGTGCACTCCACTGATAGTAATCAGCAGTGTGAACGTCGTCTTCCGAACCGGGCAGCAGATTGAGGTATTTCACCTCGAGGATGCGCGCGGTGTTGTCGGCACGCTCCAGGAAGGTCCCGAGGCGGATGAAGCGCAGGGATTCGTCCTGCAGCATGGTGCCGATGGTTACGCCGCGCGACAGGTGCGAACGATACTTGACCCATTCAAAGAAGGCGCCCGGGCCGCTCTCCATCATCTTGGCCAGCGTGAAGTCACGCATCTTCAGCCAGGTTTCATTGGAGGTTTCCCACAACTCGGAAGTCAGCGTGCCACGAACGGCATGGGCGTTCTCGCGGGTGGCGCGCAGGCAGCGGTAGATGCTGCCCGGGTTCTCCCGGTCGAAGATCATGAAAGCGAGCACGGCCTCGGGGGTAATGGCTTCATGGCGAACGTGGAAGGCATCTTCCAGTTCCATGATCTTCAGCATGCCGCCCCACATGGTCTGCACCTCGGCTTCGCTCTGCGGGAGCAGCGACAGGCGATAGGTGACATCAAGAATGCGCGCGGTGTTCTCGGCGCGCTCCATGTAGCGCGCCATCCAGAAAAGATGGTCAGCAGTGCGACTCAGCATGTCAGGCCTCCAGTACCCATGTGTCTTTGGTGCCGCCGCCTTGCGACGAGTTCACCACCAGCGATCCGTCGCGAAGGGCCACGCGGGTCAATCCGCCCGGCACCATCTGCACTTCGGTGCCCGAAAGCACGAAGGGGCGCAAGTCCAGGTGGCGCGGCGCAACGCCGCTTTCGACAAAGGTCGGACAATTCGAAAGGGCCAGCGTGGGCTGGGCGATGTATTTTTCAGGGTTGGCAACCAGGTACTTGCGGAAGGTTGCGATCTCTTCCTTGGTAGAAGCCGGCCCGACCAGCATGCCGTAGCCACCGGCGCCGTGCACTTCCTTCACGACCAGCTCCGACAGGTGGGCCAGCGTGTAGGCCAGGTCTTCCGGTTTGCGGCACATGTAGGTGGGCACGTTGTTGAGGATCGGCTCCTCGCCCAGGTAGAAGCGGATCATCTCCGGCACGTACGGGTAGATCGACTTGTCATCGGCAACACCTGTACCGATGGCGTTTGACAGGGTCACCCGTCCGGCCCGGTAGGCGTTGAGCAGCCCCGGCACGCCGATCATGGAGTCCTTGCGGAAGGCCTGCGGGTCGAGGAAGTCGTCATCAACGCGGCGGTAGATCACGTCAACCCGGCGCGGCCCCTGGGTCGTGCGCATGAAGACCTGGTCTTCGCGAACGAACAGATCCTGCCCTTCGACCAGCTCGACACCCATCTGCTGGGCCAGGAAGGCATGCTCGAAGTAGGCGCTGTTGTAGGCTCCCGGGGTCATCACGACCACGGTCGGGTCAGTCACGCCCACCGGAGCAACGCTGCGCAGGGTGTGCAGCAGCATGTCAGGGTAGTGCTCGACCGGCGCCACGCGGTGGCGGGCAAAGAGTTCCGGGAAGAGACGCATCATCATGCGGCGGTCTTCCAGCATGTAGGAGACGCCCGACGGCACCCGCAGGTTGTCTTCCAGCACATAAAACTCGCCAGCCCCGGCGCGCACCACGTCCACGCCGGCAATGTGGGCATAGATGTCGCAGGGGACATTGACACCCTGCATCTCCGGCCGGTACTGCGCATTGTTGAGCACCTGCTCGGCGGGGATGTGCCCGGCCTTGAGGATTTCCTGGTCGTGGTAGATGTCGTGGATGAAGGAGTTGAGGGCCTTGACGCGCTGGCGCAGGCCGGCCTCGAGGTCCGACCACTCCTTGGCGGGAATGATGCGCGGGATGATGTCGAAGGGGATCAGGCGCTCGGTGCCCGACTCTTCGCCGTAAACCGCAAAGGTGATCCCGAAACGATGGAAGAGCGAATCGGCTTCCGCGCGCTTGCGCGCAATGCGATCTGCCGGAGTATCGCTCAGCCACGCAGCGTAGGCCGCGTAATGCGCACGGACACTCCCGTCGTCCGCAGTCATTTCATTGAAGAATTTTGTGATGGCCATTAGCGCTCGCCTATTGTGTTGTGAAGCGGAGATACCACTTTGTATGTAGCTAGAAGCATGCCAATCAAAAAACCATAGAAAACAAAAGGCTTTACGGTGTTTCGGCAAGGCTTCGCACCAAAACAGTGCCGTCGCACCGAGTTGGTGATTGCGCCTCGCCGCAAGTCGGTGCGCATGCATGACGACCTGCTAGCACCCGGGAGGTGCGGCAAAAGCAATTCAGACTTCCCCCTAATGTACGCGCCATGGAAGCGCCTGCATTGTCTTCGCACAAGTGTTTTACACACCCCTTCATGCCATTCGTGAACAATCTATTCCTTTAGATATAGACCGGACCGCTACAATCTCGCCCGCCCGACCCGGCTCACCCCGTTATCTACGGCCCACAGGACTCATCCATGCCGAAGCCCACCGCCAGCCTGCTGCCTCTCGCCCTTTTGTTCGCAGCTACATCCGCCACTGCCAGCGACAACCTGAGTACGCTGAAGCAGATGAGCCTCGACGAGCTGGCCGATCTGCGGGTCAGCATCGCCACCCACCGCACCGAGCGCCAGGAAGACACCGCCGCGGCCGTCTCCGTACTCACGGCGGAAGACATCCGGCGCTCCGGAGCCACCACGCTTCCCGAGCTGCTGCGCACGGTGCCGGGCCTCAACGTGGCGCGGATCAGCGCGACCGAATGGGCGGTGAGCGCCCGGGGCTTCAACAACCAGCTCGCCAACAAGCTGCTGGTGATGGTGGATGGGCGCAGTGTTTACACCCCCTTCTTTTCCGGCGTGCTGTGGGACGAGCTGAACGTCGTCATGCAGGACATCGAGCGCATAGAGGTCGTTCGCGGGCCGGGTGGCTCCACCTGGGGCGCCAACGCGGTAAACGGGGTGATCAACATCCTCACCCGCCACGCCGAAGACACCCAGGGCAGCCAGCTCAGCGTGGTGGCCGGCGACATGCAGTCCGAGCTGGTGGCACGCAACGGCTTCAAGGCCGGGGAGTCGGGCTTTGCGCGGGTCTGGGCCAAAGTTCACCAGCAAGACCGGCTCCAACTGCCGCAAGGCGGGGACACCGCCGACAAGCACTGGCGCGGCGGCCGCGCCGGCTTTCGCGGCGACTGGGATCTGGGCCCCGCCAACCTGATGATCGAGGGCGAAACTTTCCGTGAGATGAAACCTGACGAGCGGGAATACTCCGGCGCCCACCTCCTCGGTCAGTGGGCCCGCAATACCGGCGATGCCCGCGACGAACTGCGCGGCTACTTCAACCGCTTCACCCTCGACCGCTGGGCGGTGATGGGCAACGGTGCAAAAGCCCAGCTCGACACCTTCGACCTGAACTATCGCCATCTGTTTGCAGAAACGGGCATGCACAACCTGATCGTCGGCACCGGCTACCGGAGCGTCAGAAGCGAGGCCGAGATGGTCCCGCCCTCAGCCGTCAGCCGCGCCAACCGTACCGACCAGCTCTTCAGCGCCTTCGCTGAAGACACCCTGTCCCTGGCTGAACGGCTCAAGCTGACCCTCGGCGTAAAGGTCGAGCACAACGACTACACCGGCATCGAATGGCAGCCCTCGGCGCGCATCCGCTGGTCTCCCGCGGCAGGTGGCACCCTGTGGGCCTCGGTCGCCCGGGCTGTGCGCACTCCGTCCATCATCGAGGACAGCGCCCGCTTCATCTCCTTTGTCGCCCCCAGCAGGCTTACCGGCGGCCTGCCCATGTCCGTCACCTCGAACGGTAACGCCAACCTCAACACCGAACAGTTGACAGCCTACGAACTGGGCTACCGTATCCAGCTAACGCCCAAGCTCAGCGTGGACGCCACCGTCTTCCTCAACGACTACGACCGCCTCGTTACAGTAGACATGATCGGCCGCCCCGCCCTTGTGCCGGCCTTCCCGAGCCCCTATCTCAACTGGAGCGCCGTCACCGGCAACCAGCTCCAGGGCCAGGCCCACGGCTTCGAGCTGTCCGCCGACTACCGCCCCTCCGAAACCTGGCGCCTTCAGGCCTCCTATGCCTACCTCGACCTCAACCTCAAAGCCCGGCCCGGCAACAACGAGATAACCCCCCTGCGTGCCGAAGGCGAATCCCCCCGCCACCAGGCCAGCCTGATCTCCCGCCATGACCTGCGCCACGACCTGGAACTCGACCTGCAGGCCCGTTACGTCAGCGCCCTCACCACCTACGCCATCGCCGACTACGTCACCGCCGACCTGCGCCTCGGCTGGCGGGCTACCAGCCGCCTCGACCTGGCCCTCAACGGACGCAACCTGATCGGCCCGGCCCGCAAGGAGTTCGGCACCAACATCGTCAATGCCAGCGATGCCTACCTGATTCCCCGCGAGTACTACGTGACCGCCAACCTGCGTTTCTGAGCCCTCACGCCTTGCTCGTCGTCGACAAGCCCCTCAAACCGTGCAAGTACCTATAATGGGCGCCCGGTTCTGGCTCGCTCCGCTACTGGCGGCGCTGGTAGCGTTGACCCATGCAGCGGGGCCAAGCGCGGACAGCTTCGCGGAAAACGACGTAAAGGCAGCCTTCCTCTACAACTTTGTTCATTTCGTGCGCTGGCCCGACACAGTGGCCCACAAACCCGGCGATCCCTTCCGTTACTGCGTGCTCGACGAAACCCTTGCCCCCCTGCTCACCAAAGCCCTTGCCGGTGAATCCGTGGATGGTCATCCGCTGATGACCGTCAGGCAGCCCGAACTGCGCAATGTGCACGAATGCCAGATTCTCTTTCTTGGCGAGCAGGCCTCACTGGGCGGCCTGTCGCAAACCGAACTGCTGCGCCGGATTGCCAGCCAGCCCATTCTCACCGTCGGTGACCAGCCTGGCTTCACCGCCCGGGGCGGCATGATCGCACTGGTTAAAAAACGCGGGCGCATCCACCCGGTGATCAACACCGACGCCACCGACCGCACCGAACTGAAGATCAGCGCCAAGCTCCTAAACCTGGCCACCCTCACCCGGGACGGCAAGGGAAACGCCCAATGAGTCTGCACAATCTTCCCATCAAGCGCCAGGTTGTCCTGATCGCCCTCATCACCACCGCCATCGGCCTGCTCGTCGCCCTGGCCAGCCTCGTCACCAGCGAGCTCCAGGCCGCCGCCCGGGCCAAGCAGGACAGCGCCAACACCCTCACCCGGCTAGTCGGCGTCAACAGCACCGCCGCGCTCTCCTTCCGAGACCCCGACGCCGCCCACGAAATCCTCAACGCCCTGGGTACCGACCCAGAAGTCATCGCCGCAACCCTGCGCACGCCGGACGGACGGGCCTTCTCCGCCTATCGCAGCACCCTGCCGACCCACGCGGCAAGCCTCAAGATCATCGACGCCCAACATGCCGACATCGACCACGCAGACGTCGCCCCCCACGCCCAGACCTGGCCCCTCGGCACCCTGCTGGAATCGCCCTTCCTCGAAATCGCCCAACCGATCAGGATTGGCGAACACGAACTCGGCACCATCGAAACCTACTTCGACCTGTCCTCGCTGTCTGTCCTCGTGCGCCAGCGCATCCTCACCGCGGCCGGCGTGCTGCTGGTCGCCTCGCTGATCGCCTGGCTGTTGGCATCTCGCCTGCAGGGCCTGATCTCCAGCCCCATCGAAAAGCTCGCCGCCCAGATGCAGCATGTCTCCGAGACCCGCGACTACGCCATGCGGATCGCCCCGGGCAGCCGCAACGAGATCGGCACCCTGATGGACGGGCTGAACACCATGCTCGACCAGATCCAGGCCCGCGACGCCCAGTTGCGCGTCGCCAAGGACGCTGCCGAAGAAGCCAACCGGGCCAAGTCCCTGTTCCTGGCCACCATGAGCCACGAGATCCGGACCCCCATGAACGGCGTCATCGGCATGGCCGAACTCCTCGCCTTCACCCGCCTCGACGAAGAGCAGGAACGTTTTCTCGGCCACATCCGCAGCTCCGCCGACAGCCTGCTGCGGGTCATCAACGACATTCTCGACTTCTCCAAACTGGAAGCCGGCCGCATGGTCATCGAAGCCATTCCCTGCGACCCGCGGGGAGCACTGGAAGACATGGCCAGCTTCTTCCAGCATCGGGCAATCGAAAGAAAACTGCGTATCGAATGCCACGTTGCAAGCGACGTGCCGGGCCGCATCGAAGCCGACCCCAACCGCCTGCGCCAGGTCCTGACCAACCTGATCGGCAACGCCATCAAGTTCACCCCCGAAGGCGCGGTGACACTGCACCTGGAACACCGGCGCGAAGACACCCCGAACGGCCCCCTGAGCCTGCTCCGCTTCAGCGTCCGGGATTCCGGCATCGGCATCGCCCCCGAAATCCTGCCGCGGCTGTTCACCCCCTTTACCCAAGCCGACAACTCCCATGCCCGACGCTATGGCGGCACCGGCCTCGGCCTCGCCATCTCGCAGGAGCTGGTGCGCCTGATGGGCGGCGAGATCGGCGTCGATAGCAAGCCCGGCGAAGGCTCGACCTTCTGGTTCACCCTCACTGCACCGATCCTGCCCGAGCCAGCCCCGCTGGCCCCGCCGTCCATGTCGACAAACACCGCCAGCCTCGCCGGCACCCGGGTACTGGTGGCCGAAGACAACGTGGTCAACCAGGTTCTCGCCACCATGCAGCTTGAAGAACTGCTATGCGAGGTGAGCACCGCCGACGACGGTGACGCGGTGCTCAAACTCCTGTCCAGGCAGCATTTCGACCTGATCCTGATGGATTGCCAGATGCCCGTTCTGGATGGCTACGCCACCACCCGCCGGATCCGCCAGGCCGAGGGCAATGGACGCCGCATCCCCATCGTCGCCGTGACAGCCAATGCCATGGAGCACGACCGAAGCGCCGCCCTCGCCTGCGGCATGGACGACTTCCTCACCAAACCATACAGCCAAGCAGCCCTGCGCTCAGTGCTCGGCCGTCTTGTCCGCCGGGAGACCGCAGTCATCGACATGGTCTGACGCTTCATGTTTAAGCAACAGAAAAGCCCCCTTATGCGCCCGCTACCGCCGCTGATCTACGCACCGCCGCCGGGCGAACCGGACATCCTCTACCAGGACGACGCCCTGCTGGTCATCGACAAACCCGCTGGCCTCTTGTCGGTGCCGGGACGCGGCCCGGCCAACGCCGACAGCCTGGCATCCCGGGTACAGACGCGCTTTCCCGACGCCCGCATCGTCCATCGGCTCGACATGGCCACCTCCGGCCTGATCCTCATGGCCCATGGCGCAGAAATGGAACGCCGCCTCAGCATCGCCTTTCAGCACAGAACCGTGGAAAAACGCTATGTGGCGGTGGTGGCCGGACGCCCGACCCCGGAAAGCGGCGAGATCACCCTGCCGCTGATTGCCGACTGGCCGAACCGGCCGAGGCAGAAAGTGGACCGCGAACTCGGCAAGCCATCACTTACCGGCTACACCGTTCTTGAGTACGACTCCGGCAGCAACACCAGCAGGGTAGAACTGCGCCCCCACACCGGGCGCACCCATCAGTTGCGGGTGCACCTGCAGGCCATCGGCCACCCCATTCTTGGCGATGAACTCTACGCGGATGACGCCGCACGACTGGCCGCACCACGCCTGATGCTCCACGCCACCACCCTCAGCCTGCGCCATCCGCTCACAGGCGAGCCGCTCACGCTGGAAAGCCCCCCGCCGTTTTAAGCCGCCACACCCTCCGGCTGGAAGGCAATCACATGATCAGCCTCCAGACGCACCCCGATCAGCTCACCAATGGCGTGGTTGTGATGGGACGGCACCAGCGACAAGACCTCCGCGCCACTTCCCAGACGCAGGGTGTACAGAATGTCGGCACCGCGAAAAGCCTTGTGACGCACCTCGGCCCGGGTCGGGCTGGCGTCGTCATGCACCACGTCGTCGGGCCGCAGCAAGACATCCACCGCACACCCCTTGCCGCAGGCCGCACAGCCCTGGCTGCATGCCACCGGCACGCCGGACTTCAGCACCCCCAGCTCGATCTCCACATGGCTGGCATCCAGCACCTGGCCCGGCACAAACACGCCCTTGCCAACAAAGTCCGCCACAAAGCGATTGGCCGGCCGGTGGTAAAGGTTGTAAGGCGTGTCCCACTGCTGAATACGCCCCCCTGACATCACACCAATCTCGTCGGCCATCGCAAAAGCCTCGTGCTGATCGTGGGTCACCAGCACTGCCGTCATGCCCTCGCTCTTCAAAATCTCGCGCACCTCCACCGACAGGCGCTCGCGCAGATCCACATCGAGGTTCGAAAACGGCTCATCGAGCAGGACCAGCTCCGGCCGCGGTGCCAGCGCCCTGGCCAGCGCCACCCGCTGCTGCTGGCCGCCGGACAACTCATGGGGAAACTTGTGCCCCAGCCCCGCCAGGCCAACGGTGCCAAGCAACTCATCAACCCGGTGGCGGCGTTCCTGCGGTGACATGCCACCAAGACCGAAGCCCACGTTGCGCTCCACGTCCAGATGGGGAAACAGGGCGTAGTCCTGGAAGACCATGCCCACATGACGCCTTTCCGGCGATACCCGATGGCCGGGGCGGCTCACCACTTGGTCGTGGATACGGATCTCGCCGCCGGCGATTTCCTCAAAACCGGCTATGCAGCGCAGCAAGGTCGTCTTGCCACAGCCGGAAGGCCCCAGCAGGCAGGCGATACTGCCCGGCTCAAGGCGAAAATCGACGCCATCGACAATGGTCTGGCGGCCATAACGCTGAACAACCGCCTTGAGTTCTAGTTTTGACATGGCATCGATTATAATTCTCATTCACGATTCGTAAACCACGATGTCCCGATACCTTTCGCCCCTGGTCCTCAGCGCCATCCTGATCGCCCTGCTCGCCGGCCTGCCGGTCGCCAGCGTGGGCTTCAATCTTTTCCTCGGCGGCACCAGCGACACCTGGAACCATCTGGCTTCCACCGTGCTGCCCGAGTATCTGTGGAACTCCCTGGCCCTGTGCACCGGCGTCGGATTGGGCGTGGCGATCATCGGTGTTACCACCGCCTGGCTCACCACCATGCACGACTTCCCGGGACGCAGGGTTTTCGAGTGGGCCCTCGTTCTGCCCCTCGCCGTCCCCGCCTACGTGATGGCCTACGTGTATACCGACTTCCTGCAGTTTGTCGGCCCCGTGCAAACCGCCCTGCGCGACTACTTTGCATGGCGCCGGGGCGACTACTGGTTTCCGGACATCCGCACCCTGTCCGGGGCCATGCTGATGTTCATCTTCGTGCTCTACCCCTACGTCTATCTGCTCGCCCGCACGGCCTTTCTGGAGCGCGCCGGCGGCGTGCTGGAAGCCGCCCGTACCCTCGGCATCGGCCCCTGGCGGGCCTTCTTCAGCGTATCCCTGCCCCTCGCCCGGCCGGCCATCGCCGCCGGCGTTGCCCTGGCCCTGATGGAAACCCTGGCCGACTACGGCACGGTGGCCTACTTTGCGGTCAACACCTTCACCACCGGTATCTACCGGGCCTGGTTCTCCCTTGGCGACCGGGTCGCCTCGGCCCAGCTGGCGGCCATCCTGCTCGGCTTCGTGCTGCTGCTGGTGGCCTTGGAGCGCTTTACCCGCGGCCGGGCGCGCTACCACAACACCTCCAACCGGCATCGCCCGCCCCCCGGGCGCCTGCGCGGCGGCGCAGCACTGCTGGCCACCCTGACCTGCCTGACGCCGCTGGCCCTCGGTTTCCTGCTTCCCGCCGGCCTGCTGCTGCGCATGGCCGTAGGCGATGGCGACACCCAGTTCGGCACGCGCTTTCTGATGCTGGCCCGCAACAGCTTCACCCTCGCCGGCCTGACCGCACTGATCGCCGTAATACTCGCCGTGCTGCTGGCCTATAGCGCCCGCCTGTCAAAGACCTACCTCGCCCAGGGCCTCAACCGCCTGGTCGGCCTCGGCTACGCGGTGCCCGGCACAGTCATCGCTGTCGGCGTGCTGATTCCCGTCACGCGCCTCGACAACTGGCTGTCCGGACAATGGGAAAGCGCCTTCGGCAGCAACCCGGGGCTGCTCCTCACCGGTGGCATCGCGGCGCTGATCTATGCGTATCTGGTGCGCTTCCTGGCCGTAGCACTGCAAACCGTGGATGCCAGCCTGTCGAAGATCACCCCGAGCATGGACGACGCGGCGCGCTGCCTGGGCCTCGGCCAAAGCGCCAGCCTGCGCCGGGTGCACGTGCCGATCCTGCGCGGCAGCTTGTTCACGGCCGGCCTGCTGGTGTTTGTGGATGTCATGAAAGAACTACCGGCGACGCTGGTAATGCGCCCCTTCAACTTCGATACGCTGGCCACCCAGGCCTATACGCTGGCGGCCGACGAACGCCTCACGGAAGCCTCCACGGCTTCGCTGGCCATCGTGGCCGTGGGCCTGCTGCCACTGATTGCCCTGTCACGACAGATCACCCGCGCACGCAAGTAAACGCGTCCTTAAGCCCGCCCTTCATACAGGGACAGGTAGGCGTTCATCATCGAATCGAGGCTGAACTCGGCCTTGACCCGCGCGCAGCCGGCCCGACCCAGTTCAACGGCCCGTGCCGGATCGGCAAACAGCGTGCCAAGCGCCGTCGCCAGGCTGGCCGGATCACCGGCCGGCACCAGCAGACCGGTCAGCGTGTCCACCACCAGCTCCGGGTTGCCACCGACATTCGTGGCGATGATCGGCAGACCCGAAGCCATGGCCTCCAGCAGCGTGTTGGAAATCCCTTCGGCCAGCGACGGCAACACGAAAACGTTCATGCCCTGCATGAGTTGCGGCACGTCGGACCGCTCGCCGGCCAGCCACACATGGCCGTCCAGCTGTTCGCTTTTCACCAGCGCCTGCAGTTCGGCCAGCAAGGGGCCACCGCCAACGATGATCAAACGGGCACGCCGTGCCGCGTCTTCGCTTGAACGCACCAGAATGCCGAAAGCCCGAATCAGCGAAGCCTGGTCCTTGACCCCCTGCAGCCGCCCAACCGTCCCGAAAACCGTCAGCGCCGGATCGTTGAAGGGCGAACCGGCGATCTCCTGGCGTACCGCCACCGGCACGAAACGCTCCGCATTCACCCCGTTGCAGATGCGCCGGATGCGCCCGGCCCGAATGCCGACCCGCTCGACCAGATAGGATTCGAGCGTGCGCGACAAGGCCACATATTTGCTGACGAAGGGGGAATACAGTTTGCGCAGGAACTGGTATTTTTTGCTCGTGCCGTTCTGGTCGAAGTTGTCCCAGCCGTGTTCGCCGTGCAGACGCAGCGGCACGCGGGCCAGCCAGGCCGGCACCACCATTTCCAGCGCCGCCAGATTGCGCGTATGCACCACCGCCGGCTTGTGCTCGCGAAACAGCCGGTAGAGTTGCGGATAGAGCTTCACCCCGTGCCCGGCGCCCTTGTTCAGGGAAACGAACTCCACGTCGCTGCGCTCGACACGGCGGCAAAACTCCGGCGAGCAGCGCGACAGCGCGACGATCATGTGCCGGAAGCGCTCGACCGGCATCCGGTTGATCAGATTGACGATACCGTTCTCGAGCCCACCAACGTCAAAGCTGTAGATGACATGGATAATCAGGGGGCGGTTGTCGTTCATGTTCACAGGAATGCAGGGAGGCCAAAGTTAGTCTTTGACTATAGCAGCTCCCCCTGAAAACCATTCCGAACTATGAACTAACAGTCAGTTTTTTCACACTTTCCCCCCCCTCGAAATCCGCCCCGCGACACCATGGAAAGCCCTGCAGAAAAGCCCTTCGCCCCCGCTTGCGAGCGCAACCGGGATGTCATTCTCGACGCCCTGAAGCCGCGTCTGGCCGACCGCCAGCGGGTGCTGGAAGTCGGCTCGGGCACCGGCCAGCACGCCGTGCATTTCGCCGCCGCCCTGCCCCACCTCCTCTGGCAGACCAGCGATCGCAACAACAACCTGCCCGGCATCCGCCTGTGGCTCGCCGAAACCGCCCTGCCCAACACGCCACCTCCGCTGGAACTAGACGTGAGCGGCCGCTGGCCAGTTGGCAGCTTCGATGCTGTCTTCACCTCCAACACCCTGCACATCATGGGCTGGCCGGAAGTCGAAGCCTTTTTCACCGGCCTGCCGGCCCTGCTTGCCGCCGACGCCCGCCTCATCGTGTATGGCCCCTTCAACTACGGGGGATGCTTCACCAGCGCCAGCAACGCCGCCTTCGACGCCTCCCTCAAGGCCGATGACCCGCGCCGCGGCATCCGCGACATCGAAGCCGTGAACGCTCTCGCCCAAGCCATTGGCTTCACCCTGATCGAAGACCGTGCCATGCCGGCGAACAACCGCTGCGTGAGCTGGCAGCGGAGCCCGGCCTAGCGCGCAGACGCCACACGCAATACCGTCACCGACTCGCAGGGCACGGATGGCTCCTTTGGGTTGATTTCAGGCAAGCCGCTCGCGGCGGCGGGAAACTTCCAGCAGGCCAGCGCTCAACAGCAAGGCCGCGGCGGCCGCCAGCACCGGCATGGCAAAGCCGGCATCCCGACCCTGCGCCGCCACCAGCAGCGGCCCGGCAATCTGGCCGATGCCGTAGCAGGCGGTAATGAAGCCGATGCGCCGCGCCGTCGCCTGTGCGTCCGGCACGCGGGCCAGCCACTGGGCCAGACCGGCGATGCCCATGAAGGTGCCGCCCAGCATCACCGCCCCAGCCATCGCCGCCGGCACACCGTCCACCAGTACCGGCAGGGCCACACCCACCGCTTGCACCAGTGTCGCGCTGATCAGCGCCGGATAGACGCCCCCGCGGAAAGACAGGCGCACCCAGAAGGCCGTTGCCGGCAGGGCCGCCAGCCCCACTGCCAGCCAGCCGGTGAGCGCCGCGCCGGCCGTACCCGACTGGCTGCGCAGCAGCATCGGCAGAAAAGTGGCATTGACGATGTAGCCGAAGCCCGCCAGCCCGTAGGCCGCCGCCAGCCAGCCCATCGGTGGCAACGGCGTTGGTGCCAACGAGCTACTGACCGTCGACGGCGCGCCGCGCCGCCCGAGGGGAAGCAACACCGCGGCCACCCCCAGCGCAGCGATGCCCGCCAGCGCACCCAGCCAGCGCCAGCCGAGCAGCGCCCCGCCGCCGTCTGCCATCGACTGGGCCACCAGCGCCGACACCACGATGCCCGAACCGACGCCCATGTAATGCAGTGCGCTCCAGCCCGCCGCACCGGCATCCGCCAGACTCCGCAGCACGATGCCGGTGGCGTACACGTACACCACCGCACTGGCCACGCCCGACACGAAGCGCAGCCCGCACCAGGCCGCAAAGCCCGGATCGAAGCCCATCGCCAGGGTTGTGGCAACGCTCGCCAGCAGTCCGCCGAGCAGGCGCCGCGGGCCATTGGCCTGGCGGCTGAAGGCGGTCCACAGGGCGCCAGCCAGGTAGCCCAGGTAGTTCATCGCCGCCAGCAGGCCGCCGCTGCCGATGTCCAGGAAACCCTCGTCGCGCATCTGCGGCAACAGGGCCGTGAAGGCAAAGCGGCCGATCCCCATGGCCAGCAGCAGCGACAACAGGCCGGCCCCGGCAACCAGGGCCGGAGCCGGGGTGCCGGAGAGGAGTCGGAAAGCAGGAGACGGGTAAGACATGGTGGCGATCCTCGAGTCGGATAGCGCAGCCTAACAAGGACAAACCAGCAATAAAAATGATTTAATTACATCCAATACATCACAAAAAGAGATGTGAATGGATCTCACCGACCTGCGCATGCTGCGCGCCATCATCGCGGAAGGCAGTCTCACCCGCGCAGCCGAACGGCTCCACACCGTCCAGTCCAACGTCACCACGCGGCTGCGGCTGCTGGAAGAAAACCTCGGCACGCCCCTCTTCGACCGGATCAACCGGCGCCTCGTCATCACCCCCGCCGGCAACCTGCTGGCAGGCTACGCCGACCGCCTGCTCAATCTCGCCGACGAGGCGCGGGAGGCCGTTCGGAGCATCGACACACCGCAGGGCCTGCTGCGTCTGGGCTCCATGGAAACCACTGCTGCAGCGCGCCTGCCGGCAGTCATCGCCCACTTCCGCCGCCAGCACCCGCAGGTCGAACTGCGCTTGCGCACCGCCCACACCGCCGGCCTGGTCCATGACGTCCTCAACCACCAACTCGACGCAGCCCTCGTCTCGGGCCCGATCATCCACCCGGACCTGGACAGCCAGACCGTGATCGTCGAAGAGCTCGTGCTGATCACCGCTGCCGACTGGGCGCCGATCCAGGGGAGCGCCGATCTGGCCAGCCGGGGTCCGGTTGAGCTCCTCACCTTCCGTGAAGGTTGCAGCTATCGCCAGCGCCTGCTCGACTGGCTCCGCCGCGACGGCGTTTCCATCGCCCAAATCAGCGAATTCGGCACCTTTGAAGCCATTCTTGGCTGCGTCGCCGCCGGCATGGGCGTCAGCCTCGTGCCGCGCGCCATCATCGGCCCCCACCTGACCGGGCCGAGCATCGACAGCGCCACCCTGCGCATCCATCCGGTTCCGCCAGATGTGGCCCTGGCTGACACAGTGATGATCTGGCACCGGGCCCGCAGCCACCAGCCGGCCCGGCAGGCGTTTGCCGACTGCCTGCTCGAACGTCTCGGACGCCCGTAAGAAGAGCGGGCGCGGGAAAGCCTTGGTCTGACGGGCTATTTGGTGCGTAGGATGTGGCTAACAGACTGATTCCCCGGAGCCGGCGAATCGCCGCTGCCATTGCGGCAGCGGCTTTCATGACTACCCCGGCGTCTTAAGCCCGGTTCAGGCCCAGCAAGCCCATCGGGCCATTGGACGTGTTCAGCACGACGGAGGCGATGCCGCCGCCCTGTTGCTGCTGCACACCGTAGATGGACAGGTTGCCGGTGTCGAAGGAGAACACGTCACCCGACAGTTTCACCAGCAGCTTGCCGCTGTTTGGGAAAAAAGCGTAGGCCATGTCGTTCTGACTGCCTGAGCTGGACGGCGAGCCGAGCTCATCGGGCCACCAGTTGGCAGACTGGGTGAAGCCCCAGTTATTGCCGGCGGGTGCCGCGGCAGGTTGGGGCTCCCGGTGCTGAGACAGTTCGCTGAGCAGCGCGCCGACGCGCCACTTCAGGCCTTCGTTGAACATGTCGCCGATCATCATCATGCCGCCGCTCATCCACTGCCCCATGCCGCCCAGTTCCGGGTGGCTGAACTGGGCCTGGCTGAAACCGCCGGACTGGAGCGACGCGTAGGCCGAGCGGCCGGCGTCCGCGCTGAAGCCGTGCTTGGCTGCGATATCTTCGATCGTGCTCATGGAAATCTCCTGTTGAAGTGCAATTCTTTTATACCGTCGCGACTCAAGCGAGGGGTGTCAGGCGAGCACCGACAAGCACCGGCGGCGCGTCATCGGTGGACAGCGCCTCAGGCCGGCGCCGGGGCAGCTCCATGCCGGCAGAAGGATCGTCCACGGCTTCGATGGTGATCTTCGGCGGCTCGGCGCGAACCGGCCCGAAGATCGTCGCAAACGACACGTCCGCCGCATCCCGACCCACGCCAAAGCGCATCAGCCCCATGGGGATCGCGGTGCCGGAGGGGTCGAAAAGATACCAGCGGTCACCCAGGAAGACCTCCACGTAGGCGTGAAAATCACTCGGACCAAGCGCCGGATCGGCACCGTAATCGATGCCCGTGATGAAGCGGGCTGGAATGTTGAGGGCCCGGCACAGGGCGATCATCAGGTGCGCAAAGTCACGGCACACGCCAACCCGCTCGCCGATGGTATCGAGGGCCGAGGTGCTGGCATTGGTGGTGTTCGACTTGAACTCGACGTGCTTCTCGACCCACGCGCAAATGGTGCGCACACGGCCGTAGCCCGGCGGAAGATGGCCAAACTCCTTGTTGGCGACCTCGTACAGGCGATCGGACTGGCAGTAGCGACTGGGGTAGAGATACGTCAGCACGTCGGCCGGCAGCCGGGCGACAGGCAGTTCCTGGATGTTCTCGGGCGCGCCGACATGATGCTGCAACTCGACAGTGGCACTGTAGCGCAGCCGCAACCAGCCCGGCTCGGCCTTCAGGCGCATGTAGCGGTTGCCGGTCGTCACGTCAGTGTGGACCTGAGGCAGCAGAAACTGGCCCAGCTCCATCATCTCGGTCACCACGCGCTGGTGGCGCGTGTGGGCGGCGTGGATATTGAAGATGAAGTCACAACCCGGAGGTGCAACTTCGTAATTCAGCTCGACCGAGAACTTCAGCCTGACCATAAGCGTCCCTGAAAAAAATGCCTTGACGCGGAATTGCGGGTCATCCGGCGTAAATGACCATCGTGGGCAAACACCTACGACAAGGTTTGTATCGTACTCTGCGGCGCTGCAACACGCCCGGTTTTCTGTGGGGACAAAGCCCCGTAAATGACGTTCAGGAGCGGTACAGATTGACCTCGTCCCGCGTCGCCAATGCCACCTGACGGGCCGCTTCGGCGAAGTCCTCGCCACGGCCCGCATAAAGAATGGCCCGCGACGAGGAAATCATCAGCCCGGTGCCGGCAGCGCTGCGCCCGGCCCTCACTGTCGCCTCCACGTCCCCGCCCTGAGCGCCGATGCCCGGCACCAGCAGCGGCAGATCGCCAACAATGGCGCGCACGTCGGCCAGCTCCTGCGGGAAGGTTGCGCCCACAACGAGGGCGTTCTGTCCATGCACATTCCACTTGCCGGCAACCAGTTCGGCCACGTGCTGATAAAGCTTGCGGCCACCTTCGACGGTCAGGTTCTGCAGGTCTGAACCACCCGGGTTGGAGGTGCGGCACAACACAATCAGGCCCCGGTCGGAAAACTCCAGGTAGGGCTCGACGGAATCGAAGCCCATGTAGGGGTTCACCGTCAGCGCATCGGCGTTGTAGCGCTCGAAGGCTTCGCGGGCATATTGCTGGGCAGTGGCGCCGATGTCGCCACGCTTGGCGTCCAGCACCACCGGCACACTCGGGTGCTGCGCGTGGATGTAGGCGATCAGGTCCTGCAACTGGTCTTCGGCGCGGGCGGCGGCGAAGTAGGCAATCTGCGGCTTGAAGGCACAGGCCAGGTCGGCGGTGGCATCGACGATGCCCTTGCAGAAAGCCAGCACCGCGTCGGGACGGCCTGCCAAATGGGCAGGAAAGCGCTTCGGGTCCGGATCGAGCCCGACACACAGCAGGGAATCGTGACGCTGCCAGGCAGCAGACAGTTTGGCGCGGAAACTCATGGGTGCAGGGCGCGGACGGCCCGGGAGAGTGAATTCTGGTGCCGATTTTACCAGCCCGGCGGCCCTTTCCGGCAGTCCATCCGGGCTTCAGTGCATCGATTCATGTTGCGTCACAGCATGCTCCATTTCCTGCCACGAAGTGCACCAGACCTTCCGTAACGTCACAGCAATGTGTCCATTTACTGGACAGCACATCTGTCGCAGGGCCCGTCCTCTTGCAACGCCAGCAAAAAAACAAAACCTTTTACAAACAAATACTTGATTTTACATTCAGCGATTTTTACGGAAATTTCGCACAGGCTGGCACAGCCCTCGCAGAAGGAATGTCGCTCCGTAACGGCGTGTTTCACAAGGAAATGCGACCAAGGGAGGAACGAAGTAGCGGCGCTGGATAGCCCGCGCTTCGGTAGTGATATCAACGACAAAATTCCGGAGACAATCGTTATGAAGAAGAGCCTTCTTGCCCAATCCGTTGCCCTCGCCTGTCTGGCTGCTGCCGCCGGCGGCGCCCAGGCCGTGAGCTTCACCCAGAACGACGTGACCCTTGACGTCAATGGCACGATCAACGGTTTCTACGTGAACCGCGAGTCAAAGACTTCGGTTGCCGGCACCCAGACGTCCAAGACCCAGAACAGCGAACTGACCAACGGCCTGCTGCCGGGCTGGATCAACTTCGTGGTCACCACCAAGCAGGGCGACCAGGACATCAAGGCTCACTTCAGCTTTGCGCCGGGCATCAATGACTCCTCCAGCGTGATCGGCCTGCCTTCCACGGTCGGCACCGGCGCCGGCGGCATCCCGGGCAAATCCAGCCCCTACAGCCAGATCGACGTGCGCCAGGTTTACTTCCAGTTCGGCAACAACGACTGGGGCACCATCAAGTTTGGTCGCGACATCGGCCTGTTCGGCCAGAACATCATTCTTTCCGACATGACCCTGCTGGGCGTCGGTGGCACCTCGAACGCGGGCATCCCGTTCAACACCACCTTCGGCATGATCGCCCACGGCTACATGTACACCGGCTTCCAGGCTCAGATCACCTACACCACCCCGAACTACAACGGCCTGCAAGCCGCAGCCGGCATCTTCCAGCCGAGCTCCTTCGCTGGCGACCAGACCAAGACCCCGGGCTTCCAGGCCAAGGTGGACTATGACTGGAAGGGCACGGCTCCGGGCAAGGTCTGGGGTGGCCTGGTTACCCAGAGCACCAGCTGCTCGTCGGGCGCCACCTGCGACGGCGTTGGCACCAATCCCGCCAAGTCCTTCACCGCCACCGGCTTCGAAATGGGCGCCAAGGCCGGCATGAACAACTTCGAAGCTGTCGCCTACGCCTTCAGCGGCAAGGGCCTGGGCCTCTCCACCGTCGGCGCCCAGTTCTTCGGCGGCAGCGACGGCCTTGGCAACAAGACCGAGTCCAAGGGCTACTTCCTGCAAGGCACCTACAAGCTCGACAAGACCAAGTTCGGCATCAACTTCGGCCAGAACAAGGACAACGACGGAGCCCTCGGCGCCGGCAACGAACGCAAGAACAAGGCTTACACCCTCGGCGTTTATCACAGCCTGAACAAGTTTGTGACCCTGGTCGGCGAACTGAACCAGGAAAAGATCGACGTCAGCGCCACCGACACCGAAATCAAGAACCGCACCCTGTCGGCCGGCGCAATCATGTTCTTCTAAGCAGACTTCGCCTTCGGGCGAATTCGCTTACTACCGTGTTTCTCCCTCCTTCTGGCGCCCTTCGGGGCGCCATTTTTTTATATGCGAACGGGTGGTGTATCGTCCGCCCTGTCATCGTCCCTCCGGAGTCCTCCATGCTGCGCCTCGCCGCGCTCCTCTTCGCGCTCATTGCCAGCCTCGGGTCTGCCCTCGCCGACGAGATCCGCCAGCTGACGCTCCAGCCCAGTCGCTATGCCGACGCCCGTGAAGCACTGGTGGATGCCATCGAAGGCGAAGGCCTGGTGCCCTCGCCGCCCAGCCAGTTTGGCGACATGCTCCGGCGCACCGGACCGGCCCTCGAGCAGACCCGCCCGGTTTATGAGCAAGGCGAGGTACTGCATTTCTGCAGCGCCCGCATCGCCTGGCAACTGGCCCGCGAAAACCCGCTGAACATCGCCCAGTGCCCGCTGTCGATGGCCATCTACACTCTGCCCGGCGACGCCGGCACGGTTCGCCTGGCGTGGCGCACGGCGATTGGCGACAGCCCCGGTGCCCGCGCCGCCAACGAACTCCTCGCCCGCATCGCCCGTCAGGTGGCCGACAATGCCGGCCGCAGCAGCCTGGGCCGCTAAGCCCCCTCGCCGACCGGCGATGAGCGCGGTATAGTCCGCACCGCTTCAAAACCCGACTCCGCTTTCGCCTTCAGAATGTCGCAAAAAACTTACAACGCCGATTCCATCACCGTTCTCAAGGGCCTCGAGCCGGTCAAGCAGCGGCCGGGGATGTACACCCGCACAGAACACCCGCTTCACGTCATCCAGGAAGTCATCGACAACGCCGCCGACGAGGCGATGGCCGGCTTCTGCAAGAAGATCGGCGTGACCCTGCACCTGGACGGCTCGGTCAGCGTATCGGACGACGGCCGCGGCATTCCGGTCGAGATTCACCCGGTGGAAGGCGTGTCCACGGTCGAGGTGGTGTTCACCCGCCTGCACGCCGGCGGCAAGTTCAACAAGACGGATGAAGACTCGGCCTACCGCTTTTCCGGCGGTCTGCACGGGGTTGGCGTGTCGGTCACCAACGCCCTGTCCCACCGCCTCGAAGTGGACGTGGTGCGCGACGGCGCCCGGCACCGCCTGGTGTTTTCCGGCGGCGACGTGATCGAGCCCCTCGTGCGCATCGGCGACGCCCCCAAGAAGGCCAGCGGCACCACCGTGCGCGCCTGGCCTGACGCCAAGTACTTCGACGCCCCCGACCTGCCCCGCGCCGAACTCGAACGCCTGCTGCGCTCCAAGGCCGTGCTGATGCCCGGCCTGGAGGTAAGCCTGACCATCGAAGGCAGCGAGCCCCGCACCTGGCGCTTCGACGACGGCATGCGCGGCTACCTGTCCGAAGCCCTGCACGACGAGCCGCTGATTCCGCTGTTTGCCGGCGAGAAGTTCGCCCCCAAGGGCGACGACACTTTCGCCGCCGGCGAAGGTGCCTCGTGGGCCGTGGCATGGACCCTCGAAGGCTCGCCGGTGCGCGAGTCCTACGTTAACCTGATTCCCACCCCCGCCGGCGGCACCCACGAAGCAGGCCTGCGTGACGGCATCTTTACCGCGATCAAGAACTTCATCGACCACCACGCCCTGCTCCCCAAGGGCGTCAAGCTCACCGCCGACGACGCTTTCGGGCGCGCCTCCTTCCTGCTTTCGGCGCGCGTCCTCGACCCCAGCTTCCAGGGCCAGACCAAAGAGCGCCTGAACAGCCGCGACGCGGTGCAACTGGTGTCACGCATGGTTCGCGACCCCTTCGAGCTGTGGCTCAACGAGCACGTCGACTACGGCAAGAAGCTCGCCGAACTGGCCATCAAGGCCGCCCAGGCCCGCGCCCGCGCCGCCCAGAAGGTCGAAAAGCGCAAGTCCTCCGGTGTGGCCGTGCTGCCCGGCAAGCTGTCGGACTGCGAATCCGAAGACATCACCCGCAACGAACTCTTCCTGGTCGAGGGCGACTCCGCCGGCGGCAGCGCCAAGATGGCCCGCGACAAGGACACCCAGGCCATCCTGCCCCTGCGCGGCAAGGTCCAGAACGCCTGGGAAGTCGACCGCGAGCGCCTCTTCGCCAACGCCGAAATCCACGACATCGCGGTGGCCCTCGGCGTCGACGCCCACACGCCGGATTCGACCCCCGACCTCTCCGAGCTGCGCTACGGCAAGGTCATCATCATGTCGGACGCAGACGTGGACGGCTCCCACATCCAGACCCTGCTGCTGACCCTGTTCTTCCGCCACTTTCCCAAGCTCATCGAGCACGGCCACATCTACGTCGCCCAGCCGCCGCTGTACCGCATCGATGTGCCGGCCATGGGCAAGAAGCGCCCACCGCGCCGCCTCTACGCCCTCGACGACCAGGAGCTTACGAGCCTGCGCGATCGCCTGGCCCACGAAGGCGTCAAGCCCGAGCACGTGGAAGTTGGCCGCTTCAAGGGCCTCGGCGAGATGAACCCCGACCAGCTGCGCGAAACCACCATGGACCCGGCCACCCGCCGGGTACTGCCCATTCATGTGCGTGCCGACGCCTTCAAGGAAACCCTGCGCGTCTTCACGATGCTGATGGGCAAGGGCGAAGCCGCCGGCCGGCGAGCCTGGATGGAAGAAAAGGGCGACTCGGTGGATGCAGATGTTTGATCGAGCACAAGGCATCTTCAGTAATGTGTAAAACCCTGATTGACCATACGCTGCAGTACGGAAAAAATGGCCTCCGGCCAGGAGAACAGCCGCAGCAAACACTCTCCGGCCACAAGCGGGTCGCCTCCTGACCTTGCGGTGGTAGATCCAGTGCAGCTCCCGTAGCGTAAGGTTTGCGCCGAACTGTCTCTTCATCTTCCTCGTTGGCCGGGTCGGGCTACCCGTGTGTCCCGACAAAAACAACGAGGAAAACCATGACTTCCATCAAGCGTCATCTGGGATGGGGCGCCATTGCCCTCCTGGGCGCGGCTGCTTTCGGCACTGTCGCCCTCAACCGCGGAGAGACCATCAACGCCCTGTGGCTGGTCATCGCCGCGGTGTGTACCTATCTCATCGCCTACCGTTACTACAGCCTGTTCATTGCCGACCAGGTGATGGAGCTCGACCCCAAGCGCATGACCCCGGCCGTCCGCCACAACGACGGCCTCGACTACGTTCCGACCGACAAGTACGTGCTGTTCGGCCACCACTTTGCCGCCATTGCCGGCGCCGGCCCGCTGGTCGGCCCGGTGCTCGCCGCCCAGATGGGCTACCTGCCGGGCATGCTGTGGATTCTCGCTGGCGTGGTCTTTGCCGGCGCGGTGCAGGACTTCATGATCCTGTTCATCTCCACCCGCCGCGACGGCCGTTCACTGGGCGACCTGGTCAAGACTGAACTCGGCCCCGTGCCGGGCGTCATCGCCCTGTTCGGCACCTTCATGATCATGGTCATCATCCTGGCGGTGCTGTCGCTGATCGTCGTGAAGGCCCTGGCCGAATCCCCGTGGGGCATGTTCACCGTTGCCGCCACCATTCCCATCGCGCTCTTCATGGGCGTGTACAGCCGCTACATCCGCCCGGGGCGCATCGGTGAAATGTCGCTGATCGGCTTCGTGCTGCTGATGGCCGCGATCGTCTTCGGCGGTGACATTGCCGCCAGCGAAACCTGGGGCCCGTTGTTCACCTTCGACGGCAAGCAGCTCACCTGGATCCTGATCGGCTACGGCTTCATCGCCTCGGTGCTGCCCGTATGGCTGCTGCTGGCGCCGCGCGACTACCTGTCCACCTTCCTCAAGATCGGCACCATCGTCGGCCTGGCCATCGGCATCGCCGTCGTGGCCCCCAACCTGCAGATGCCGGCCTTCACCAAGTTCATCGACGGCAGCGGCCCGGTGTGGTCCGGCAGCCTGTTCCCCTTCCTGTTCATCACCATCGCCTGCGGCGCCGTTTCCGGCTTCCATGCGCTGATTTCCTCCGGAACCACGCCCAAGCTCCTCGACAACGAGAAGAACGCCCGTTTCATCGGCTACGGCGGCATGCTCATGGAGTCCTTCGTGGCCATGATGGCGCTGGTCGCCGCCTCGGTGATCGAACCGGGTGTCTATTTCGCCATGAACAGTCCGGCCGCTGCCATCGGCAAGACTGCTGAAAGCGCCGCTCTGGCGATCTCCCAGTGGGGCTTCGTAGTCACACCGGAAATGCTCCTGCAAACCGCCCGCGACGTGGGCGAGAAGACCATCATCTCCCGCGCCGGCGGCGCCCCGACGCTGGCTGTCGGCATGGCCCACATCCTCTCCAGCGCCCTCGGCGGCAAGGCCATGATGGCTTTCTGGTACCACTTCGCGATTCTCTTCGAAGCCCTGTTCATCCTTACCGCTGTCGATGCCGGCACCCGCGCCGGACGTTTCATGCTGCAGGATCTGATGGGCACCTTTGTTCCGTCGATGCGCAAGATGGATTCGATCTTCGCCAGCCTCGTGGCCACCGCCCTGTGCGTCGCAGCCTGGGGCTACTTCCTGTATCAGGGCGTGGTCGACCCGCTGGGCGGCATCAACACCCTGTGGCCGCTCTTCGGCATCGCCAACCAGATGCTCGCCGGCGTGGCCCTGACCCTCGCGACCGTGGTGCTCTTCAAGATGAAGCGCCAGCGCTTTGCCTGGGTAACCGTCGTGCCGACCCTGTGGCTGCTCGCCTGCACCCTCACCGCCGGCTGGCAGAAGATGTTCCACGAGAACCCGAAGATCGGCTTCCTGGCCAACGCCAACAAGTACCAGACGGCGCTCGACAAGGGTGAAGTGCTGGCCCCGGCCAAGTCCATCGACCAGATGCACCAGATCATCACCAACAACTACGTGGATGCGGCGCTGTCCGGCCTCTTCATCCTGCTGGTGCTGAGCATTCTGGCGTACGCGGTTCCCGCCTGCTTCCGCGCCCTGCGCAACAGCAAGCCGACCACCGTCGAGACGCCCTTCGCGCCGATGCCGGCCGCGAACTGAAAGGCACACGGTGTTCTCGGACCTGGCCCGCATGGGCAAGTATCTTGGCCAGGCTGCCCGCCTGATGGTGGGCATGCCTGACTACGACACCTACGTGCAACACATGCATCTCACCCACCCGGACCAACCGGTGATGAGCTACGAGGCCTTCTTTCGGGAACGCCAGGAGGCCCGCTACGGTGGCGCCGACGGGCGCCCCGGACGCTGCTGCTAACACCCAGTCCAACCTCACCACCCCAAGCCCGCAGATGCACGACGCACCTGCGGGCTTTTACTTTGCGCTGCTACCATCCGGCCATGAGCGACAAACCTGTTTCCATGAGCAGCCTGCGCGATGGCTACACCGCCGTCGTGCTGGGCGCCAGCGGTGCCCTCGGCAAGGCCGGCCTGCAACACCTACAGGCCGACCCGCGCTGCGCCTGCGCGATTGGACTTTCACGCGGCACCCAGCCGGCACTGGTACTCGAAGACGAATCCAGCCTGGCGCACTGCGCGGCACACCTGCGTGAGCACGCGCCCCTGCATCTGGTGCTGGATGCCACCGGTGCGCTCACCATCGACGGCCAGGGACCCGAAAAACGTCTTGAAGACCTGGACGCCGACAAATTGCTGCGCGCCATGGAAGTCAATGCGACCGGCCCCATGCTGGCCATGAAGCACCTGCTGCCGCTGCTCGCCAAAAATGAACACGTGATCTGGGCCAAGATGTCAGCCCGCGTGGGCAGCATCGAAGACAACCACAAGGGTGGCTGGTATGGCTATCGCGCCTCCAAGGCTGCCCTCAACATGCTGCTGCAAACGGCTGCCATAGAGATCGCACGACGCCGCCCGCTGGCGGTGATCGCCGCCTTGCAGCCCGGCACGGTGCGCTCCCGGTTGAGCCAGCCATTTGTCGGCGACGAAGGTTTGCTGCCCGAAGAATCCGCCCGGCGCCTGCTCGGCGTCATTGATCGTCTGTCACCGAATGGCCGGGCGCACTTCGTTGATCATCTGGGCAACAGCATTCCCTGGTAAGCACCGCCGCGCGGCATCCGCACCGCAAACGTTGATCCAGCACAAGCTTTGCTCATCTAGCCTGCTGCGCCATCCAGAAAACCTCAAGTCCCCACAAGGTTCGCCGTTCAAAAGCCATCGGCAATCTGCCTGGCAAAACCGCTGAACGCGCGCCTCCCGACGATTGCCTGCCACTCCCATTTCAACAATGGAGCTGTTGTCATGCTGACGCGTCGTGAATTCCTGAAGTATTCCGTGGTTGCCTTGCCGGGGCTGCAACTGACAGCCTGTGGCGGTGATAGCAGCACGCCGCAAACTGTCACCTGGCCGATCACCCGTGACGTATTCACCACGGCGGAACAGCAGATCCACCCGCAGGGGCTTCCGGCCGACACACCTCTGATCGACCCGCCCGACCTGCCCTACTCCCAATACGGCTACAGCGCCTGGCAGGCCGGCCCCGGTCTCGCCCACGTGAAGCGCATGGATCTGGCACCCGGCTACAGCGGCGCGCCCAAAGTGACACGCCTGCTGTCCTTCTTCGCCATCACCGACATTCACATCGCCGACAAGGAGTCTCCGGCCCAACCGATCTATATCGGCTGGAGCGCCCGCTACGGGGCACCCGGCTCCTGCGGATCGGCCTACTCTCCGGTGATCCTGTCGACCACCCAAGTCCTCGATGCAGCCATACAGACAGTCAATGCGCTGCACAAAAAGTCGCCGATCGATTTCGGAATATCCCTCGGCGACGACACCAACAACAGCCAGTACAACGAACTGCGCTGGTTCATCGACGTGCTCGACGGCAAGCGCATCACGCCGAGCTCCGGCGCACATGCCGGCGCCAACAGCATCGACTACCAGAAGCCCTTCCAGGCCGCCGGGCTCGATCCCGCCATTCCCTGGTATCAGGTCATTGGCAATCACGACCAGTTCTGGATGGGTTCGGCCTACGAGAATGCCAAGACCTGGAGCGCCCACGTGGGCAGCACCATCCTCAACATGTCGAACAGCCCGGATCCTTCAAGCGGCGGGGTCAATGGATCCGGCTACTACATGGGCGTCGTCGACGGCACCAACCCTTACGGATACATCATCGGCTCGGGCCCGCAGGCAGCCTTCTCCACCCCACCGACGGTCGTCGCCGACCCGGCCCGCCGCTCGCTGGCGACCAGCACCTCATCGACCCTGAACTGGATGCGCGAGTTCTTCGAAACCACCTCCAATCCTCCCGGCCACGGCTTCAAACAGGCCAATCTCGACGCCGACTTTGCGTGTTACAGCTTCGAGCCGAAGGCGAACATGCCGATCAAGGTCATCGCCCTCGACAACACCATGAAGGGCGCCGACCAGACCGAGTACGCCCGGGCCTGCCTCGACCAGACCCGCCTCGACTGGCTCAAGGCCGAACTGCAGGACGGCCAGGACCGGGACAAGCTGATGATCATTGCGGCGCATATTCCGCTCTACCCCCAGAAGACCTTCGACCCCGCAGCCGGCAACTACTCCCTGTTCACCAGCCCCAGTGTGGTCACAGACCTGCAACTGTTGACCATCCTTCATGCCTATCCGAATCTCATCCTGTGGATCTCCGGGCATCGGCACGTGAACGTCGTGACGCCCCAGCAATACAACGGGTCCGATCCCGCAGACCAACCCGAAAAAAGCTTCTGGGAGGTCGAGACAGCGTCGCTGCGGGACTTTCCCCAGCAGTTCCGGACATTCGAAATACACCGCAACGCCGACAACACCGTGTCGATCATGGTGACCAACGTCGACCCGGCGGTTTCACCGGGATCGCCTGCGGCCAAATCAAGGGCCTATGCCGTTGGCGCCGCGCGGATCTTCGCCGCCAATGACAGCGTCCGGGCCGACACGGGCTCCCAGGCCTACAACGCCGAACTGGTGCAGCAACTGACACCCCGAATGCAGGCCATCATCGCCGGGCTTTGAGCGGTTTCTGTGCCAAACTTCGGGCCGTTTTCCGACTCTTGTTTGCATCATGTCCAGTCTCAACCCCCTCGCCATCCCGCGCCCGCCGATCCGTGCCACCATCCTCACCGGCTTCCTCGGGGCGGGCAAGACGACCCTCCTCAACCGCTACCTGGCCACAACGCCGACCAAAAAGGTCGCCGTGCTGGAGAACGAATTCGGCGCTGTCGGCATCGACGGTGGTCTGATCGCCGGCTCGCCGGCCGTGGAGGTTGTCGAACTCACCAATGGCTGCATCTGCTGCAGCGTGCGCGGCGAACTCAGCGTCGCCCTCACCGACCTGGCCGACCGCCGGGACCGGGGCGAACTCGACTTCGACCACCTGGTGCTGGAAACCACCGGCCTCGCCGACCCGGCACCGGTGGCCCAGGCCTTCTTCGTCGATGAGGGCGTACGCGAGCGCTATGAGCTCGACGGCATCCTGACAGTGGTGGACGCCGTCCACGCCGGCCGCCAGCTCGATGAAAACCGGGTTGCCGCCGCCCAGATCGGCTTTGCCGACCGGGTCCTCATCACCAAGACCGAACTCGTCGACGCCGCCCAACTGGAAGCCCTCGAAGCCCGCCTGCGCCGCATCAACGTGCGCGTGCCGGTCATGCAGATTCCCGCCGATGCCGGGCAGCTCGGCGCACTGTTCGCCCTGGACGCCTTCGTCCTCAGCGACGTGCTCGAACGCAGTCCGGCCTTCCTCACCCAGGATGCCCCCAGCGGCCTGACACGCGGCGGCGGCACACCCAACCGGGGCTTCGTGCGCCACGACGACGACATCGCTTCGCTGGTCCTGCAGCACCCGGGAGACGTGGACCTAGGCCTGATGGGCAGCTTCGTCGAAGAACTGCTGCTCAAGAGCGGCAATGACATGCTCCGCTACAAGGGCATCCTCGCCGTACGTGGCCACGAACAGCGGATGGTCTTCCAGGGCGTGCATCGGATCACCGGCTTCGACTACGGCCGCCCCTGGGACGCCGGTGAGGCCCGGGAAACCACCATCGTCATCATCGGCCGCCGCCTCGACCACGACGCCATTTCCACCGCCTTCCGCCTCGCCTGCCGCTAGAAGAATGCTGGCCCCATAATTGCTAACAACTCTCCAGATCAAAAACTTCTGGAGAGCCCCATGGTTGATATTGCCCTCGGCGAAGACCTCGTCGATTTCGGCGACCTTCCCCCCAAGGTCAACGCCCTGCTGCAACAAGGTGTCGCGCTGCATGCCAGCGATGCGGCCCGCGCCCGCGCCTATTTCCGCACCGCCATCGAGACAGCACCGGACGTACTGCCGTCCTACCGCTGCCTGTTCAAGCTGCAAAACAAGCTGCGCGACTTCGATTCAGCCTACGACACCGCCAGCGCCGGCCTCGCGCAAGCAGCTGCACAGGGCGCCATGAGCCTCGACTGGACCCTGTGGACATCTGCCGGCCTCGCGGCGGCACCCGCCACGCCGCGGCGTTTCCTCCTTCACTCCCTCAAGGCCCTGGCCTTCATCGAACTGCGCCGCGGCAACGAGGCGGCCTCGGCCAGAACCCTCGCCAAACTGCAGGAACTCGACCCGGAAGACGGCGTCGGCGGCTCGGTAATCGCCGCCCTGCTCGCCCACCGGGAGCCGGCATGAGCAGCGCCAATCTGACGAGTCAGGAATCCGACAAGCCGCCCTTCACGGTCACGGACACGACACACCGGGCCCTCGGCCCGCTGCTCGTCTTGAAACTCGGCGATAGCCTCACGGTGCGTCTGACGCCGGTCGAAGCCCACACCCTGGCCCTCGCCCTGTTTGCCGTGAAGGACGGGCGCAGCACCGAGACCGAACTGTTCATGAGTCCCATCGCCAGTGACGCGATTTTTGTCGCGCCGGTAGACCCCGGGGGCATCGCGGTGGAGACCCCGGCCGGCCCGGTCGCCCTCGGCTGGACAGACGTGGAGGCGCTGGCGACCAGGCTTTCGCCGGCTGCTGTTCCGGCGACCTGAACTTCTGTCGAAAAAAAGGCGCCGACAGCCTCCCGGCGGAAGGGAAAGCGCGGCGCCTGTGGTATTTTTGCGGCCTTTGCAGCGCCCGCCCGGGCGCCCGTACCGAGCGGCACTCAGCCGCTGAAAGCCGCAGCACCACGCCATGAACGAAACACCCGATCTCTTCGACTCCCTTCCGCCCGAAGTTGCCGACGCAGCCGGCGAGCCGCCGGCTCCTCCGCCCCCCGCCCTGCCCCTGATGGGCAATGACGACGCCCTGCCCCTCGACCTTTACGCCGAGCGCGCCTACCTCGCCTACGCCATGAGCGTGGTCAAGGCCCGTGCCCTGCCGCAGGTCGAGGATGGCATGAAGCCGGTACAGCGCCGCATCCTCTACGCCATGAGCGAGATGCGCCTGTCGCCAACCTCCAAGCACGTCAAGTCGGCCCGGGTGGTCGGCGACGTGATCGGTAAATACCACCCCCACGGCGACTCCAGCGTCTACGACGCCATGGTGCGCGTCGCCCAGGACTTCTCCCTGCGCTACCCGCTGGTGGACGGCCAGGGCAACTTCGGCTCGCGCGACGGCGACTCGGCGGCTGCCATGCGTTACACCGAATGCCGCCTGACCGGCATCGCCGAACTGCTGCTCTCCGAGATCGACCGGGGTACGGTGGACTTTCGCCCCAACTACGACGGCGCCTTCGAAGAGCCGCAACTGCTGCCGGCCCGCCTGCCCTTCGTGCTGCTCAACGGCGCCTCCGGCATTGCTGTCGGCATGGCCACCGAAATCCCGTCGCACAACCTGCGCGAAGTGGCCAGCGCGGCCATTCACGCCATCGAGAATCCGCACGCCAGCGTTGCCGACCTGCTCGGCCACATCAAGGGCCCCGACTACCCGGGCGGCGGCCAGCTCATCTCCCCGGCCGGCGACATCCGTGCCGCCTACGAAACCGGCCGCGGCAGCCTCAAGCTGCGCGCCAGCTGGATCATCGAAGACCTGGCCCGCGGCCAGTGGCAACTGGTCATCACCGAGCTGCCGCCCGGCGTGTCGGCGCAAAAGATCCTCTTCGAAATCGAGACGCTCACCAACCCGCAACCCAAAACCGGCAAGAAGTCCATCGACCCCGACCAGGCCCAGCTCAAGGCCCTGATGCTCGGCGCCCTCGACCGGGTGCGCGACGAATCGGGCAAGGACGCCACCGTGCGCCTGGTTTTCGAGCCGAAGAGCCGCAACCAGGACGTGGCCGAGTTTGCCAACCTGCTGCTCAGCCACACCAGCCTCGAAACCTCCTCGTCGATCAACCTGGTGATGATCGGCCTCGACGGCCGCCCCGGTCAGAAGAACCTCGCCGAAATCCTCCACGAGTGGGGCCGCTTCCGACTCGCCACCGTGCGCCGGCGCACGGCCCACCGTCTCGGCCAGGTAAACGATCGCATCCACATCCTCGAAGGCCGCCACATCGTCTTCCTGAATATCGACGAGGTGATCCGCATCATTCGCAACTCGGATGAGCCCAAGCCGGCCCTGATCGAGCGTTTCGCGCTCAGCGACCGGCAGGCCGAGGACATTCTGGAAATCCGCCTGCGCCAGCTGGCCCGCCTCGAAGGCATCAAGATCGAGCGCGAACTGGCCGAGCTGCGCGGCGAGAAGTCCGAGCTCGAGGCCCTGCTGGCCGAAGAAGGCAAGCTGAAGAAGCTGGTCATCAAGGAAATCCGCGCCGACGCCGCCAAGTTCGGCGACGAGCGGCGCACGCGGGTAGAAGAGGCCGCCCGCGCCGGTATCACCCAGACCGTGGTGGACGAAGCCGTCACGGTGATCGTTTCCGAAAAGGGCTGGGTGCGCTGCCGTAACGGCCATGGCCTGGATCTGGCCAACGTGGCCTTCAAGGACGGCGACCATCTGTCGGCAGCCTTCGAATGCCGCAGCGTCGATTCGCTGATCGCCATCACCGACGGTGGCCGGGCCCTTACCGTGGCGGTTTCCGGGCTACCGGACGGGCGCGGCAATGGCTCGCCCCTGGCCTCTTTGGTGGAGCTGCCCAGTGGCAGCAAGATCGCCCACGTGCTGGCCGGCCACGCCGACAGCCGGGTACTGCTGGCCACCGCCGACGGCTATGGTTTCCTGTGCCGCCTGGGCGACATGACCGCCACCAAGCGCGCCGGCAAGCAGTTCATCAACCTGGAAGGCGGCAGCAAGCTGCTTGCGCCGGTGCTCTACGCCCAGGGCGAAAACCAGCACCTGGTCGCGCTGTCGTCCACCGGCCGCCTGTTGATCTTCACGCTCGACCAGATGAAGGAACTGTCGGGGGGCGGCAAGGGCGTGATCATCATGGGGCTGGATGCGGGCGAAGAACTCGCCGCCGCCTGCGTGGCCGGCGATTCGGTCACCCTGCTGGCAAGCACCCGCGGCGGCAAGCCGGTCGAGTTCCACCTGGCCGCCCGCGACTGGGAAGCCTGGCTCGGCAAGCGTGCCCGCAAGGGCAAGGCGGCACCCGGGCGCTCCCAGTCCAACGGACTGCGCGCCGACTGATGGCTAGACCGGCAGCGAAAGCGCAGTCAGCAAACGCTGCCGGTTGATGGGCTTGATGAGCAATTCATTGAAGCCTGCCGCGAGGATGTCCGCCCGCTCGCTGGGCAGGGCATGGGCCGTGTAGGCCACGATCAGCAAGCCGGCGCAGGCCGGATCCTGGCGCAGCTGCCGGCACACATCCGTTCCGCTGATGCCCGGCATGCTGATATCCAGCAGGATGACATCCACCGTCTGGCCCTTGAGAAACGCAAGAGCGGCGTCACCGCTGTCGGTCTCGAAGACTTCGCAGCCGACCTGCTGCAGCAGCACGCGGGGCAAGGTCCGATTGACCTTTTGATCGTCGACAACCAGGACTCTCATGGGATTCATCCTTGTTGCGAAGAAGCTGCCGTGCCGAGCGGCAAACGAATGACAAACTCGCTCCCCTTCCCGGGCTCGGATGTCACCGCCACGTTTCCCCCCATCAGATCGACGAGCTCCTTCACCAGCGCCAGCCCAAGGCCGGTGCCCTGGTGACGACGGGTCAGGAAGCCATCCACCTGGCGGAAACGCTCGAAAATGTGCGGCATCATTTCCTCAGGAATGCCGCAGCCGGTGTCGGCCACTGAGATACGCAGCATTCCGGCCTCCAGGCTGGCCTGCACGGTGACACTTCCCGCATCGGTAAATTTGATCGCATTGTTGAGCAGATTGTTGATGACCTGCGCCACCCGCGTCGAATCGCAAAGCAGTTCGGCCGGCAGGTCCGGCGCCAGCGTGACGGCCATCTCCAGCCCTTTTTCGGCGGCCGGCGGATAGTGGGTCCGGACGATGCGATCGAGCATCGGCAACAAGGGTTCGGGGCGAAGCTCAAGGTCCATTTTGCCGGATTCGATCTTGGCCAGATCGAGAATCGAATTGACCACCTTGAGCAGGTAATGGCTGCTGTCGAGGATGATGCCGGCAAACTCCCGGTTGGTCTCGTCCGAATTGTCGCGCAGGAATTCAGCGTAGCCCATGATGCCGTTGAGCGGCGTGCGCAACTCGTGGGACATCGATGCCAGGAACTCCGACTTCATCCGGTTGGCCGCCTCGGCCTTGATCTGGCTTTCCCGCAGCGCTTCCGAGATGCGGTACTGGCGATTCAGCAAATGAATGGCCAGCGCGCCAAAGAGCAGCACGATCAGGCTCATTCCCCCTGCGTAGATCATGTAGCCCACCCGGCGGTCGTGAAAGTCGACCAGGGCTTCATCCTCGCTGACGCCCACGGCCACGGCGAGAGGATATTCCTCAAGCCCACGAAAACTGTAGAAGCGCTTGACCCCATCCGACAGGCTGCTCGAACGATAGCTTCCGATATTTCCCTTTTCCCACATGGCCAGCAGCGGACTGCCGCTCACGTCCTGCCCTACCTGCTTGTTCTCGCCTGAACGCCGGGCACGCACCACGCCGTCCTTTCCGACCAGGGCAACCACCCCGCCACTGCCCAGGTCAACGCCCCGGTAGAAGTCGGAGAAATAGAAGGGATCAACCGAAATCACCACCACACCGCCGAAGCTGCCGTCCGGCTTGTTGATGCGCCGCGTCATCTGGATCGACCACTTGCCCGACGCCCGCCCCAGCACCGGCTTGCTGATGAAGAGCTGGTTGCTGTCCTTTTCGATGTGCACCTTGAAGTGCTCCCGGTCGGAAAGATCCATCTGCTTGTGATTGGGCAGATTGCTCATGATGTAGATACCGTGCTCGTCGATGACCCCCAACTGATTGAAGATGCTGCTGATGATCATGCCCTCGCGCACGAACTCGGCGATGTTCACCTTGTCGCCGTACTTCTCGTACTGGAACTTGAGGAACAGCACCGCCTGATCGACGCTCTTGATAGTGCGGATGGAGTGCTCTTCGAAGGCCCGGGCCAGATTGAGGTTTTCGGTGTTGATAGAACGGACGACCAGCGCTTCCTCCATCCTGGCCTTGTAGATCACAGCTCCCCACAGCAGCCCGACCAGGGCGATGACGACGACGATGATCGGAGCAAAAAGGCGCAGGCGCCGGGCGGACGGAATCGGAATGTCGACAGAAGGCATGAGGCAATATCTGGAATGACGGGCAGGCAGGTGCGAAGCGAACATCGATCGGGGTATTTTCCGTTAACGTCTGGCGACATTCCGGCTTGAGCATTTTGTCTTGCGGCAGGAGGGCATTTCAGGCTCGCCGGAGAGTCGGGAGAATTACTACTTTAGTTGTAGAGAACAGGGCCGTTATGTAGACAGGCAAAGCCTCTGGCTATTGGAGACCCGGCTGCCGCAAACTGTGCCCTTCCTGCCTACTCATGAGATTTCACATCACCGACCGCAGCCTGCCCTACTATCACCTGATAGGCACGCTGGTCGTGGTCGTCACACTGGCGCTGGCACTTGGCGGGGGCTTCCTGTGGGTTGGTTTTTCGGAACATCAGAAAATCATCGACCGGCTCGAGCAGAGCTTCCAGATCAAGAAACAGGAACGCCTTAAGAGCGAAATGGCTGCGGCCATCGGCTACCTCGATTTCGTCCATTCCCGCACCGAATCCGCCCTGCGGGAAGCGCTCCAGGACAAAGTTGCCATGGCCATGCAAACGGCCCAGGCGATCTACGACCGGGAACACACCCGCCGCCCGGAGGCCGAGGTCAAACGCCTGATCATCGCTGCGCTGCGCCCGCAGCGTTTTTATGAGGGACGCGGCTACTTCTTCATCGACGATGAAGAAGGCAAGTGTGTCCTCCTCCCCATCGCCCCGACCCGGGAGGGTAGTTCCCTGTGGAACAACAGGGACGATACCGGCCACTACATCATGCGCGGCCTCGTTAGCGCGGCCCGAAAAAGTGCGCAGGGCGGCTTTTCGTCGTATCGCTGGTACGCCCCTGACAATCCGCAACAAATGGCCGACAAGCTTGCCTACGTGCAGCGCTTCAAACCCTACGGCTGGCTGATCGGCACCGGCGACTACCTCCACAAGTGGCATGAAATGCGCCTCCGGGAGGGCGTCGAAAGGCTGCGCGCCTGGAAGTTCGGTGACACGGGCAGCTTCGTGGCTATTGCCCAGAGCGGTCAACTACTGCTCCAGCCCCAGTGGCCCGAGCACGAGGGCAAACACTACAGCCGTGTCGGCAGCCCCGCAGAACAGAGCATCCGCGGGCAGCTCCTCGAACTCGGCAAGCAGGGCGGTGGCCACCTCTCCTATCCGTGGCTACGCCGCACGAGCAATGTCATGAGCACCCGGACGGCCTACGTCATGCCCTACCACCCGTGGAACATGATCGTCATCGCCTCGATTTTCCAGGAGGAAATGCAGGGCGAATTCGCCCGCGAACGCGACGCAGCGCTGAGCTCCCTGTCGAACCGCATTCCCTATCTGCTCATTGCCGCCATGGTTGCCATCGCCCTGGCCATTGCCGCATCAGTGTTCTTCTCCCGCTGGATGACCGGGCTGTTCCGCAACTATCACCGGGAAATCGAGGCCCACAGCCGCGCCCTCGAAACCCAGGCCGATGCACTCCACCTGGCCGGCCATGTATTTGAAAGCAGCAAGGAAGGGATCGTCATTACCGACCCCGAAACGCGCATCCTGGCCGTGAACCCGGCCTTCTGCCACATCACCGGCCACGCCGCCGAAGACGTCATCGGCCGGCGCCCCGACATCCTGTCCTCCGGCAAGCACGATGCGGAGTTCTACCGGGTCATGTGGAAGGCCATCCGCGAAACCGGCTCGTGGAGCGGCGAAATCTGGAACCGGAGGAAGGATGGTCGCAGCTACCCGGAGCTGATCAACATCAGCACCGTGCGCACCGAATCCGGCGCGGTACTCCATTACGTGGGCACTTTCCTCGACATTACCGAACGCAAGGAAGCGGAAACCCGCATTCGCCATCTGGCCGAATTCGACCCCCTCACCCAGTTGCCCAACCGGACACTCCTCACCGACCGGCTGACCCAGGCCCTGGCCCAGGCCAAGCGGGAAGAGCGCCAGCTCGCAGTGCTCTTCATCGACCTCGACCGCTTCAAGAACATCAACGATTCCCTCGGCCACCCGGTGGGTGATCGTCTGCTACAGGAAGTGGCCGGGCGCCTCCGCGAGATTGTCCGCGAGAGCGACACCGTCAGCCGTCTGGGCGGCGATGAATTCGTGGTGCTGCTGACCAACCTGGAGCAGCGCACCAGCGCCCTTCCCTCTGCCCGCAAGATCCTCGCTACGCTGGCCCAGCCCTACTACGTGGACAAGCACGAACTGCAGATCACACCCAGCATCGGCATCGCCCTGTATCCGGACAACGGCACCGACGGCGCAACGCTGCTGAAAAATGCCGACGCGGCCATGTATCACGCCAAGAATTCCGGCCGGAACAACTTCCAGTTTTTCACCCCCGAGTTCAACCTCTGGGTAACCGAACGCCTGCGCATCGAAAACGGCCTGCGCCATGCGGTCAGCCGCAAGGAACTGATCCTTCATTACCAGCCCCAGGTAGACCTGAGCAGCGGCAAGATCGTCGGCTGCGAAGCCCTGCTGCGCTGGCTGCCGACGGGCGAGGCGCTCATGCCACCCGACCGCTTCATCCCGGTGGCAGAGGAAACCGGCCTGATTCACGGTATCGGGACATGGGTTCTGGACGAAGCCTGCCGCCAGCTCGCCCTGTGGGACGACGAAGGCGCCACACCGATCCGCATGGCCGTCAACGTGGCCGTGCCCCAGCTGCGCTGCCGGGACTTCGTGGACAAGGTCCGCGACACCCTGTTGCGCCACCGCATCGGGCCGGACCGGCTGGAAATCGAAGTCACTGAAAGCGTCTTCCTGAACCAGGACGAGCAGGTCCGCCAGACCCTTCAGGGCCTCGTGGACTTGGGCGTCCAGCTGTCCCTCGACGACTTCGGTACCGGCTACTCAAGCCTGTCCTATCTGCGCAACTTCCGCTTCGATGTATTGAAGATCGACAAGTCCTTCGTCTCCGAACTCCACCGCAACCGGGACGACATCACGCTGATCAGCGCCATCGTCAGCATCGCCCGTGACATGTCCCTGGTCACCATCGCCGAAGGCATCGAGTCGGCCGAGCAGCAGCATATCCTGCGGGAGCTGGGCTGCAACATCGGCCAGGGCTACCACTTCTCGCGGCCGGTGGCTGCCGACGACATGGCCAAACTCCTTTTACCCGGAAGCGCCGCCCTGATAGCCTGACGGACATGATCAAGGCCATTCTCACCGGACACAGCCGCGGGCTCGGCGCCGCCCTTGCCCGGACACTCCTCGAACGCGGCATTTTTGTACTCGGGATTGCCCGCTCGCCCAATACCGGACTGGCCACTGCATTTCCCCAACGCCTCCAGGAAGTGCCGCTCGATCTCTCCGACTCGCAGGCACTGCGCGATTGGCTCGACAGCAGCGGCCCTGCCGGGTTTGTTGCCGGAGCCGACACCGCCCTGCTCATCAACAATGCCGGCATGCTCCAGCCCGTCGGCCCGCTCGGCATGCTGGACCCGACCACCCTGACCCGGGCCATCCAGGTGAACCTCGGCGCCCCGCTGCTTCTCGCCAATGCCTTCGTGGCCACCACCCACCATTGCGCCGACCGGCGCATCGTGCATGTTTCCAGCGGTGCCGCCCGCAATCCCTACGCCGGCTGGGGGAGCTACTGCGCCAGCAAGGCCGCCCTCGACCATCACGCCCGGGCAACCGCGCTTGAGCGCATCCCCGGCCTGCGTATCGCCAGCCTCGCACCGGGAGTCGTCGACACCGCCATGCAGGCCGAGATTCGCGCCAGCAGTGTCGAGCAGTTTCCGCAGAAGGCGCGTTTCGAGGGCCTGAAAAAAAGCGGCCAGCTCGCCTCGCCCGAAGCTGCCGCGGAGCGCCTGGTGGATTACCTGCTGGGGGAACAATTCGGAGAAGTGGTGGACGGCGACCTGCGCCACCTGCCCGGCTGAGCGCCGGAACCTGTCAGGGAGGCTAGCGAGTCAGGCCGCCATCAAGCAGGCGCTCGCATTCCACCATGAGGGACAGACCGACCTCCGACTGATAGTTGGTATCGAGGGACTCCATCATCTCGTGGGTAATGTGCAGGCCCACCTCCCGTGCCACCGACGCTTCGATCTGCCGTGCCAGCTGGTCACTGAGGGCAGACAGCAAACGTCGCTCCGCGTCCGGCAGGCTGCGCTTCGACCTTGCCAGCCACTCGGCGGCCAGCGTCGCACCCTGGGCTTCGGTCAGCCACTGGCGATGCTCGTAGTAAGCATTCAGGCGCTCGGCAGCGAGGGCGAAGATCAGTGCAACCCGTACGCCCCGATCGGTGACGGGCGAAGGTGGAGGTTTTTCCTGATTCATAGACTTGATGTTTCATTCCGTGGCCGGCCCGGACCATAGCATGTCCGGTCGTAAACGATTCGTGCCGGCAAACCGGAATTCTGGCTTGCCGGCACGAATCTGCCGAATAGCGAAAGCTACAGGCTCACTTCACGATCAGACCCGTGCAGCCTTCAGCACCGCATTGAAGGTGGCGCTGGGACGCATGACGGCCTTGCACTTCTCGGAATCGGCCAGGTAGTAGCCACCGATATCGACCGGCTTGCCCTGCACGGCCTTGAGTTCGTCGACGATCTTCTGCTCGTTTTCGGTCAGGGCCTTGGCCAGCGGTGCAAACTGCGCCTGCAGTTCGGCATCGTCGGTCTGGGCGGCAAGTGCCTGTGCCCAGTACAGGGACAGGTAGAACTGGCTGCCCCGGTTGTCGAGCTCGCCGGTGCGCGGCGACGGCGACTTGTTGTTTTCGAGCAGCTTGCCGGTCGCATCGTCGAGGGTCTTGGCCAGGACCTTCGCCTTGTTGTTGCCGGTCTTGAGGCCCAGATCTTCCAGCGACACGGCCAGGGCCAGGAATTCGCCCAGCGAATCCCAGCGCAGGTGGTTTTCTTCCACCAGTTGCTTGACGTGCTTCGGCGCAGAACCGCCGGCACCCGTTTCGTACATGCCGCCGCCCGCCATCAGCGGAACGATGGACAGCATCTTGGCGCTGGTGCCCAGCTCCATGATCGGGAACAGGTCGGTCAGGTAATCGCGCAGGATGTTGCCGGTCACCGAAATGGTGTCGAGGCCGCGGATGACGCGCTCCAGCGTGTAACGCATGGCGCGAACCTGCGACATGTGATGAATCTCGAGGCCAGTGGTGTCGTAATCCTTCAGGTAGGCTTCAACCTTCTTGATCAGTTCGGCTTCGTGCGGACGGTACGGGTCGAGCCAGAAGATCGCCGGCGTACCGGAATTGCGGGCACGGGTGACAGCCAGCTTGACCCAATCGCGGATCGGCGCGTCCTTGACCTGGCAGGCGCGCCAGATGTCGCCGGCTTCGACGTTCTGCGTCAGCAGCACTTCGCCGGTGGCGAGGTCGGTGATGTTGGCGATGCCGTCTTCGGGAATTTCGAAGGTCTTGTCGTGCGAGCCGTATTCTTCAGCCTGCTGGGCCATCAGACCGACGTTCGGCACGGTACCCATGGTCACCGGGTCGAAGTTGCCGTTGGTCTTGCAGAAGTTGATCATCTCCTGATAGATGCGGGCGAAGGTGGACTCCGGCATGACTGCCTTGGTGTCCTTCGGCTTGCCGTCCGAACCCCACATCTTGCCGCCGAGGCGGATCATGGCCGGCATCGAGGCATCGACGATCACGTCGCTGGGCGAGTGGAAGTTGGTGATGCCCTTGGCGGAATCGACCATTGCCAGCTCAGGACGATGCTCGTGACAGGCGTGCAGGTCGCGCTCGATCTCTTCGCGCTTGGACTCCGGCAGCTTGGCGATCTTGTCGTAGAGGTTGGACATGCCATTATTGACATTGACGCCCAGTTCCTCGAACAGCTTGGCGTGCTTCTCGAAGGCTTCCTTGTAGAAGATCCGGACGCAGTGACCGAAAACGATCGGGTGCGAGACCTTCATCATCGTTGCCTTGACGTGCAGCGAGAACATCACGCCGGTTTCGCGGGCATCTTCCAGTTGCGCTTCGTAGAAGTCGCACAGCGCCTTCTTGCTCATGTACATCGAGTCGATGATTTCGCCGGCGAGCAGGGACAGCTTCGGCTTCAGGACGATGGCCTTACCGCTCTTGGTAAGCAGCTCCATCTTGACGTCACGGGGCTTGTCGATCGTCATCGACTTTTCGCCGTGGTAGAAGTCACCGTGCGTCATGTGTGCGACGTGGGTGCGCGACGCCATGCTCCACTTGCCCATGGAGTGCGGGTTCTTGCGGGCGTAGCGCTTGACGGCCAGCGGCGCGCGGCGGTCGGAGTTGCCTTCGCGCAGCACCGGATTGACGGAACTGCCCAGCGACTTGGAATAACGGGTGCGAATCGCCTTCTCTTCGTCGGTCTTGGGGTTCTCGGGGAAATCGGGAATCTTGAAGCCGCGTGCCTGCAGTTCCTTGATCGCGGCGGTCAATTGCGGCACGGAGGCGCTGATGTTCGGCAGCTTGATGATATTGGTGTCGGGCAGCAGGGTCATGCGGCCCAGTTCGCCCAAGGCATCGGGCACCTTCTGCTCATCGGTCAGGTAGTCGGCAAACTCGGCCAGGACACGTGCGGAAACCGAAATGTCGCTCTTGACGATATCGATGCCGGCCGGCGAGGTGAAGGTACGAACGATGGGCAGAAAGGCGCAGGTGGCCAGAAGGGGCGCCTCGTCCGTTAGCGTATAAATAATCTTTGATTTCCCTGCAGCCATCAGTTTTCCCCTCGAGATCTTGATTGATTTATTCGGGCCCAGTCCGTGCGGACCCTTCTCGCTATGCTTGTCAGTGGCAAGCAGCCAACTATTTTAACCCGCGGCATCCCCGTCCACACCAGTGAGTGCGGGGATTTTTCAGATAGTGAATCGATATTTCGCACCTCGCAAGCCCCGGGAGTACCCGAGTCCGCAAAATGGCGCAAAGGCCAGCCTCACTTGACGAGTCGGGGCCCAACCCGACAAGCTGGGGCAGAAAGCGGTTTCCGTAGCGTCATCTTTTAACTAAAGATATAGGCCGGCGCCTCCGTTAGAGAGGGGACGCGGGTGTGTCCTCAGGAGTAGGCCTGTGCAGGGCACCCCGCAGGAGACAATAAAAAATGAACGCCAATACACTCGCCAATCAAGGCGGGGAGCTGGACATCCGGATCGGAGCGAGCCACTGCGCCGAGCCAGCAGACGCCGCCCGTGAGCTGGCAGGCCGCCTTGCCCCAGCTCCTGGCGGGCTGGCCCTGGTATTCGCCTCGAGCCGCTTCGCCCCTGACGAGCTGGCAGGCGCCCTGCGGGAAGCGTTTGGCGAGACGCCGCTGATCGGTTGCACGACGGCCGGAGAAATCGGGCCGGAGGGCTACCAGGAAGGCAGCCTCACGGGCGCTGCTTTCGGGCCTGGCGACATCGACTTCGAGATCGGCCTGCTCGAAGACCTGAACCACGCGGACGCCAGCGCCATGGCAGGCTTTGCCCACGGCCTGCGCAGGCGCCTGCAGGCCCGCCATCCGGGCCTCGGCCGCGAAGCCTGCTTCGCCTTGATGCTGGTCGATGGCTTGTGCGCGCGGGAAGAAAGCGTAGCCCGCGCCTTTCACGACGGCCTCGGTGGCATTCCGCTGTCGGGCGGTTCAGCGGGCGATGAACTGCGCTTCGCGCAAACGCGGGTCATTTTCAACGGGCAGTTCGTCGGAAACGCGGCGGTCCTGCTGGTGGCTACCACGGCTCGCCCGTTCACGGTGTTCAAGACCCAGCACTTCACACCGACCGACACCCGCCTGGTGGCGACCGGCGCAGTTCCGGAAAAGCGCATCGTCACCGAGATCAACGGCTGCCCGGCGGCCCCCGAATACGCCCGCGCACTGGGCATCGACCCGGCCAGCCTCACCCCCCAGACCTTCGCGGCCCATCCGGTGGTGGTGCGCATCGGCAATGCCGACTTCGTCCGTTCGATCCAGCGGGCCAATCCGGATGACAGCCTGAGTTTCTTCTGCGCGATCGACCGCGGCATCGTCTTGAAGATTGCCCACGGCGAAGACCTGCTGGCCAACCTCGATACCGCCCTCGTCGAGGCCGCCGCCAAGGTCGGCGAGGTGGCCCTGATCCTCGGCTGCGACTGCATTCTGCGCCGGCTCGAATGCCGCGAGCGGGACATCACCGGAGCGGTCGGAGGGCGTCTGGCACAAAGCCGTGTCATCGGCTTCAGCACCTTTGGCGAACAGTACCGGGGCATGCACCTCAACCAGACCTTTACCGGCATCGCCTTCGGCCGGAGGGCTTTGCCATGAACGGCCCCGCGGATATCCGTTGCCGGCAAGACGACGCCCCCGGCCTTCTGCAGGAGATCATCCGGCGCGACAAGATCATCGATGCACTGGTCTACCAGGTCGAACGCAGCCTGAGCGATGAGGGCCGGGACTACGGCCTGCTGCAGACCACCTTCGTACTGGAAGAACAGATCCGCCAGCGTACCGAGGAGCTGACCACCACCCTGGAAGCCTTCGGTGAGGTATCTGCCAAAGCCACCGCCGCCCGGCTGCAACTCGAAACCGCCGTCGAGAACATTTCCGACGGTTTCGCGCTGTTCGATCCACAGGACGGGGTGCTGCTGTGCAATGAAGCCTTCCGCCGCCTGTGGGGCCTGACCGGCCAGAGCGGGAGCCGTCCCTTCGGCGATTTCCTGGCCGAAGTGGCCAGCCAGGATTCGGCCACCGGCAACACCCTGCAGCCCCAACTGCAGGCCTGTCGCAGCGGCGACGGTCGCTGCGAAGTGCAACTTCCCACCGGGCAGGCTCTGCAAATCCGCGAACACCGCATGGCGGACGGCTGTCTGGTCGGCATCTATTCCGACGTCACCGACCTGAAGGCCGAAGAAGCCCGCCTGCGCCAGCAGGAACTGGCCCGCAAGTCCCGCCTGCTGCAATCTACCCTCGACACCATCGACCAGGGCATCGCCGTTTTCGATGCCGACGAGAAGCTGGTGGCCTGGAACCTGCGCTACTTCGAGTTGCTGGCCCTGCCCGTCGCGCTGGCCCGGCCCGAGAGCCCGCTCGACGCACTGCGCGCTGCCAGCGATGCAGTCGCCCGGCTATGCCCGACAAGCGTCGGCGCCCTCGCCCGCATCAGCCGCTTCGAGCAAGTCATGGACGACGGCCCGGTGCTGGAGCTGGCGCGCTTTCCGATGCCGGATCGCGGCTTTGTGATGACGGCAGGCGACATCACCTCGCTGAAAGAGGGCGAAGAACGCATCCGCCGCCTGCTCGGCCAGCAACGGGCCATTTTCGACAACGCCCACGTGGGCATCATCCTGGCCGACGACCGGAAGATGCTCGACGTCAATACGCGCATGGCCGAGATCTTCGGCTACGACTCCCCCGCCGAAATGATCGGCCAGCTCACCGAGGTCCTCTACCCCAGCCGGGAGGATTACCTTCATGTGGGTGGCCGGATCTATGGCGAACTGGTGGCCAGTGGTTATAGCGAAGGCGACACGCGCATGGTGCGCAAGGACGGCAGCCCCCTGTGGATCCGCCTTTCCGGCCGCCCGCTGGATGCCCGGGCGCCCTTAGAGGGCTCCATCTGGGTGTTCACCGACGTCACCGCCCAGCGGGAGCAGCAAGCCCGGCTGGAACTCTCCCTGCTGGTCTTCAACCACAGCAACGAAGCGCTGATGGTGACCGACGCCCACAACCGCATCGAGAGCATCAACACGGCCTTCACCAGCATTACCGGCTACGAGGCCGGCGAGGTGATCGGCGAGACGCCGGGCATGCTCAAGTCCGGCCAGCACGACAGCGATTTCTACCGGGCCATGTGGGAGGCCCTCAACCGGGACGACCGCTGGGAGGGCGAGATCATCGACCGCCACAAGAGCGGCCGGCTCTACCCCAAGTGGTTGACGATCCGCGTGGTGCGCAACCCCGACCACAGCGTGGCCCACTACGTGGCGGCCTTCAGCGACATCAGCGTGCGCAAGGCCGCCGAGGAAAAAATCCAGTACATGGCGCACCACGATGCGCTCACCGGCCTACCCAACCGGGTGCTGCTGCGCGACCGCTTCGAGCAGATGTACCGGCGCGTGAGCCGGGATCACCGGGCTCTGGCCATGTACTTCCTCGACCTCGACCACTTCAAGCGCATCAACGACACCCTCGGCCACGCTGTCGGCGACGAACTCCTGATTGCCGTAACCCAGCGCCTGGGTACCTGCCTGCGGCGCAGCGACACGATCAGCCGCCTGGGGGGCGACGAATTCATCATATTGGTGGAAGGCGATGACTCCGCACGCTTCTTTGCCGCCCTCGCGGAGAAGATCTGCCGGGTACTGGAGGCGCCCTTCGAGCTCGGCGGCCAGTCACTGACCTCTACCGGCACCCTCGGTATCGCCGTCGCCCCCGCCGACGGAACCGACTTTGACACCCTGATGAAGAAGGCCGACATGGCCATGTACCACGCCAAGGACAAGGGGCGCGGATCGTTCAGTTTTTTCGACGAGCGCATGAACCGCGACTCGGCCGATCGTCTGGTCCTCACCACCAGCCTCCGCCATGCGCTTTCGGCGGGCGAGTTGCGCCTGGTCTACCAGCCCCAGTTCGCCCTCGACGACCGCCGCATGACCGGCGCAGAGGCGCTGATGCGCTGGTGCTCGCCACGCTTCGGCGACGTCAGCCCGGCCCGCTTCATTCCCCTCGCCGAAGAAACCGGCCTGATCCTGCCGATGGGTGAATGGGCGCTGCACGAATCCTGCCGCCAGGCACGGGCATGGAGCGACGCCGGGGAAGCCGTCAAGATCGCCGTCAACGTCTCCGCAGTGCAGGTTTACCGGGACGACTTTGCGGCCACCCTGGCCGCCGCCCTGCGCGACACCGGCGCGCGGCCCGAATGCATCGAACTGGAACTCACCGAATCCACGCTGATGACCGACGCGGCCCGCTTCATCGACGTGATTGCCTACGTACGGGCACTGGGCATCTCGGTGGCCATCGACGACTTCGGCACCGGCTATTCGAGCCTCGCCTACCTGAAGCGCTTCCAGGTCAGCAAGCTCAAGGTCGACCGCTCCTTCGTCCAGGACATCCCGGACGACGAGGAGGATCGGGCCATCGCCGAGGCCATCGTGCGCATGGGCCAGTCGCTGAAGCTGAAGGTGATTGCGGAGGGAGTGGAAACCGAGGCCCAGATGGACTTTCTGGCCGGCATTGGCTGCCATGAGGTGCAGGGCTTCCTGCTCAGCCGTCCCCTGGAGGCAGAAGCTTTGACACGCCTTGTCCAGCCCCGCTCCGGCATCGCAAGGATCAGTGCTAGCCAGCCCCACTAGGCACGCAAGCTAACGGTCCGGCGCGGCGCCGGCACCCGGGTGCTTGTAATACACTCGCAGGCTTGTCCATCCGCCAAGCAGCCATTCGCCCCGCATGAACGAAGCCGCCGCCCGTCACGTCATCCTCATCCGCGCCCTCGAAACCACAGACAGCCCGGACAAACCCTGGAACGATGCCGACGCCGCGTGGGCCAGCCGGGCAGCAGCCGAAGTGGTGGGCTCGGAAGCCGATGCCGACCGTTTCCTGGCCCGTCGTGGTGCGCTGGCAGTAGAACGCCTGGGTGACCGACAGCGCCAGTTCCGGCGCCTCGCCGAGGGCCGCAACTGGCGACCATGGGTCGGCAGCCTGATGGTGGCGGTGGCCTTCGCGCTGGGCATCCTGATGGATGCGGTCGGGCCGTCCCGCTACGTAAACCTGCTGGCCTTTCCGCTGCTCGGACTGATCGCCTGGAACCTGCTGGTCTATCTGGCGATCTTCGCCGAAGGGCTGACCCACCCCTTCCGCCGCAACCCGGCCCGGCCGGGCGCCCTGCGCCGCGCCGTTGCCCGGCTTGGCGGCAGCCTCGGGGAGACGCTGGCAAGCACCACCCCGGCGTCGCCTTTCACGGTCTTCCGCAACGACTGGGCGCAGGCATCGGCGCCGCTGACGCTACAACGGGTCAGCCAGGTGCTGCACCTGTCGGCCATGGCCTTCGCCCTCGGTGCCATCGCCGCGCTTTACCTGCGCGGACTGGTGCTCGACTACCGGGCCGGCTGGGAGAGCACCTTCCTCGACCCCACCCAGGTTCATCAGGGGCTCAGCCTCTTCCTCGGCCCCGCCGCCCACCTCGCCGGATTGACGATTCCCGACGCCCAGCACCTAGAAGCCCTGCGCCTGCCGGCAAGCAGTGGCGAAAACGCCGCCCCGTGGATCCACCTGTTCGCCCTTACCCTGGCCTTCACCGTCGTGCTGCCCCGCGCCCTCCTCGCGCTGGTCAGCGGCTTGCGGGCTCGCGGCATGCAGAACCGCTTTCCGCTGCCCCTTGGCGATGCCTACTTCCAGCGTTTGCAGCGCGGCTTCTCCGGCCGCGAGGCGCGGGTGCACGTGCTGCCCTACAGCTACGATGTCTCCCCGGCATCCGCGCTGCTCCTGCAAGAAGCCGTCACGCGGGAGTTCGGCCCCCGGGCCAGCCTCAGCGTCGCCCCGACGGTGGCCTTCGGCGACGAAGATGCGCTGCCGCCGGGCGCCCTTCCCGGCACGCCGCCATCCCTCGTCCTCGCCCTGTTCAGCCTCACCGCCACGCCGGAAGACGAGAACCACGGTGCGTTCCTCGCTGCGCTGGCCGCGCAGCTTCCGCCCGGCACGCCGCTCGCCGCACTGGTGGACGAAGGCGGCTTCAAGGCTCGTTTCGATGCCCAGCCCAAACGCCAGGAAGAACGTCGCCGGGCGTGGTCCCGCGTGCTCGAAAAGCACGCCGTCGAAGCGGCTTTCGTCGATCTCGATGATGCCGATCCCGCCGCACTGGCCGCAACCCTGAGCGGCATCCTCGACCGCAATGCCCGCCAAGGAGGCGCCCGGTGAGCACGATCAACCTCAGCCTCGTCTCCCACACCAATGCCGGCAAGACCACCCTCGCCCGCAGCCTGCTCGGCCGCGACGTGGGCGAGATCCGCGACGAAGCCCACGTCACCGCACTGGCCGAATGCCACAGCATGATCGAGACCGCCGACGGCCAGGTACTCAAGCTGTGGGATACGCCCGGCTTCGGTGACAGCGCACGTCTCGTCAAGCGCCTGCGCCAGCAGGGCAACCCGCTGGGCTGGCTGCTCTCCGAAGTGTGGGACCGCTGGCGCGACCGCCCCTTCTGGTCGAGCCAGCAGGCCATCCGCAATGTGCGCGACGAAGCCGACGTGGTGCTCTATCTGGTCAATGCCTCCGAGACGCCCCGCGACGCCGGCTATGTCGAGCCGGAGATGGAAATCCTGGCGTGGATCGGCAAGCCGGTGCTGGTGCTCCTCAACCAGGTCGGCGAGCCCCGCCCCGGCGCCCTCGACAAGGCCGACGAGGACAGCTGGAAGAAGCACATCGCCCATCACCCCTTTGTGCGCGGCGTACTGACCCTCGACGCCTTCGCCCGCTGCTGGGTGCAGGAGTTCGCGCTGTTCAAGGCCATCGCAGCCATCCTGCCAGCCGACAAGCAGGCCAGTTTCGAAGCCCTGCAGGCCAAGTGGCGTAGTCGGCGCATGGAGAGCTTCGAAACCTCGATGGGCATCCTCGCCGGTTTTCTGGCTCGCAGCGCCCGGGACGAGGAAGTCATTGAGGAACAGGGCTTCATGTCTTCCCTGCGCGGAATCGGCAAGGCAGTCGGAATTGGCAAGGACGACGGCAGCTCCCCGCGGGAACAGGCCATGCTCCGCCTCGCCACGCGGCTCGACCAGGAAACCCGCCGCAGCACCGACCAGCTCATCGAGACTCATGGCCTCGGCGGGCGAGCCGCAGAGGAAGTCATGGCCCGTCTCGCCGCCGACTTCACGGCACAGGAGCGCATCCCCGAAGGCAAGGCCGCCATGCTCGGCGGCGTGGTGTCGGGCGCCCTGTCCGGCCTTGCTGCCGATCTGGCCACCGGTGGGCTGACGCTCGGTGCCGGCCTGGTTGGCGGTGCGCTACTCGGCGCCCTCGGCAGCGCCGGTCTGGCGCATGGCGTCAATCTGGTGCGCGGCAAGGACAGCAGCCAGCTGCGCTGGAGCGACGAAAGCCTCGGCCGACTATTCGCCAGCGCCGTGCTGCGCTACCTGGCGGTAGCCCACTACGGCCGTGGCCGAGGCGAATGGCAACAGGGCGAATACCCTGCCCACTGGAAGACGCTGGTCGACGACGAGCTCGCGACCAGTCAGGCCGGCCTTGGAAAGCTGTGGGCCGACCGTGGCACATCGACGCAAGCTGACACCTTCGAGCCAGCTTTGCGCACAGCCCTCACCAGCACCACGCTGGCCGTTCTGGCGCGCCTTTATCCCGGCACCCTCAGCCAATGAGCCGGGAAACAGAAAATAGGTAACCGATAAACTTTCTGGCAAAAACCGGCATACGACATACCTTTAAAGCATTTCCTTAAGAATCCCTTAAGCATGCAAGCAGAAGATCTCCGGCAATTCCGGCCACCCCGTGCCGACATCCGTCAGCACCGGCCGGTGGGGTTTTTCCCATGTTCAAGGAGTCTGTCGTGTCTGTCCGCCTTACCGCTTCATTCATTGCCACAAGCCTCGCCCTGGCCAGCCTGGGTAGCGCCCACGCCGCCCCCAGCCAGGAACCTATCCAGCCGATCCCCGCCGCCCGGATCACCAACCCCGCCGCCGTGGAACTCGGCAAGGCCCTGTTCTTCGATCCGCGCCTGTCCAAGTCGGGCTTCATCTCCTGCAATTCCTGCCACAACCTGTCGATGGGCGGCACCGACAACCTGAAGACCTCCATTGGCCACGGCTGGCAACAGGGCCCCATCAACGCCCCCACCGTGCTCAACTCGCGCTTCAACCTGGCGCAATTCTGGGACGGCCGCGCGGCCGACCTCAAGGCGCAGGCTGGCGGCCCCATCGCCAACCCGGGCGAAATGGCCTTCAGTCATGAGCTGGCGGTGAACACCCTCAAGACCATGCCCGGCTACGTCGGCGCCTTCCGCAAGGCCTACGGTTCGGACGAAATCAGCACCGACCGCATCACCAGCGCCATCGCCGCCTTCGAGGAAACCCTGGTCACCCCCAACTCACGCTTCGACCAGTGGCTGAAGGGCAACAAGAAGGCCCTCACCAGCAACGAACTGGCCGGCTACAAGCTCTTCAAGGACAGCGGCTGCGTGGCCTGTCACAACGGCCCGGCGGTGGGCGGCAACTCCTACCAGAAGATGGGCGTCGTCGAGGCCTACAAGGCCAGCAGCCCGGCCGAGGGCCGCGTTGCCGTTACCGGCAAGGACGCCGACCGCTTCAACTTCAAGGTGCCAACCCTGCGCAACGTGGAACTCACCTATCCGTACTTCCACGACGGCGCTGCCAACACCCTGCCCGAAGCGGTCGACACCATGGGTCGCGTTCAGCTCGGCCGGAAATTTACCGCCGATGAAAACGCCAGGATCGTCGCCTTCCTGAAAACTCTGACCGGCGATCAACCCAGCTTCAAGATGCCGATCCTGCCGCCCTCGGCCGACGCCACCCCGCGTCCGCAACCCTTCAACTAAGCGCTCAAGGCCGCACGCCCTCCCCGGACGAGCCATCACCGGAGGCGTCCTGCACGGACGCCTTTTTCACGTCCAGTGCCTTCACCAGCAAGATCAACGTACGCCTTGTGGCTGCCACCAACGTGGACCTGCAGGCCGCCGTGAAGGCCGGGCGCTTCCGCAGCGACCTGTTCTACCGCCTCAACGTTTACCTGGTGGTCATCCCGTCCCTGCGCGACCGCATGGCCGACATTTCGCCGCTGGTGGAATCCATGCTGCAGCGCTTCGACGCCCTGCACCACAAGCGCGTGACCGGCCTCACCAACAAGGCCCTGCGCGCCTTCAAGGGCCACACCTGACCCGGCAACATCCGCGAGCTGGAAAACCTCATCGAACGGGGCATGATCCTTCCCCCCCGAACGAGTGGATCGAGATCGACCACCTCTTCGCCGAACCCCAGGAACTCGAAGGCGTAAGCCACGGCATCGACGCCACCGGCAACCTGGCCGCCGCCCCGGGCACCAGCGACATGGACGTGCTGTGCCGCCAGGTGATACAGACCGGCGTCAGTCTTGACGAGCTGGAACAGGCCCTGGTCCAGCTCGCCATCAGGGAAGCCGGCGGCAACCTCTTCGGCGCCGCCTCGGCATCACCCGGCCAAAGCTGAATTACAGGTTGAAGAAGACGGATTGAGGCAGGGGCGACCCGGTCGGTGGCTCTCCCTTGACGTGTCAGAGAATTTTACAAATAGACCTTCTCTCATCCGATATGCATCTTCAATGCATTGTTTCAAAAAACAATTTTTAAATTGGCTCAATCTTTGCTTCATAGCCAACTCCATCACTCAAGGAGTAAACATGCTGTCATCAAAATGGATCATCGGAGTATTTGCGTCACTTACGCTTACTCTCTCTGCTGGAGCACAGGCATCAGTTGCCAACACCTACACTACTTACGATTTCGTTGGCAAATGCACGGACTGTGAGGGCTACGGGCGCGCTCACCTCACCCTAGTCAACTACAACTTTGGCGATGCTATTTCTGTGGGTGGGATCAAGGCTATCTTCAATGAGGACAACACGTCAGTCATAGGCTGGGGCAACCAGCCGGCCAATTTCGTGTCATTTGAGTACGAAGGAAGTAACCTATTCCGCGCGTTTTCAATCACAGTGGATGACGCTGGCGCTTATGCGCGTGGGGTCATTTCGTCTGCTCAAGACTCACAGTTCTCGTTTCAAGTTAGCAAACTAGCCGGGACTTTCAGTCCTTTTGGGGACCCCATCCAAGTGTATTTTATGGCTTATGAAAACGGAGATTGGTCTCTAGGAGAATTCTATCCTCGTCCCGTCGCCGCTCCTGCAGATTACGGCACAGCCGGAACCTGGGTGCAAGCCACAAGCAATCAAGTTCCCGAGCCTTCTACCCTGGCTCTGCTCAGCCTCGCCGGTTTGGCATTCGGCGCCTGCAGAAAGTCCCGGATCTGAGGGCATTGCAATGCATTGAGGATGGGCACTTCGGTGCCCACTTTCCTTTTCATCGAACCACTTTCGGATGCGAACAGCCGTGAAGACCAATCGACTTTCCGTGTGACGAGGTCGAATGAATTCGACCCCACAAAGGTTTCTGATCGCGCTGACCTCCTGTAGGGTCGAATTCATTCGACTTCGGACTTCAATCACCGCACAGCCCCAGGCTCAACACACAGAGAGGCAATACGCCTGCTCAAGGTTTCCAGCTGGTCTGATCGCGGGGCAGTCGTCCGTCCGGGTCGTTGACCACAACGAAATTGCCATCCATGAGTCGATCGACATACACCACGACATTGGTGCCCCGCTCATTCGCCTGGCTGGGAAAAAGGATCCCTGTACAACCACGGGCACGCACCAGATCGGCGAGCACCCAGGTGGGCGGCTCGATGTGCAGGTCAAACTTCAGATGGCGCCAGTCTTCGCGCCAGTCATGCCACAGCTCGTCCCAGGGCTCACCATGGTCGAGCTGCCGCAAATCGACCAAATTGCGCAGCGTAGCGGTGTATGAACACATCGTGCATGGTGGCAGGAAGGACGAGGTCTGCTGGTACTCGCGCAATGCGGTCAACTCATCGAGAGACAGGTACAGGGCCTCGACACCCTCGCGGTTGAAACGCCCGCCCTTGGCCGCAGCCCCTGTCCCGCTGATTGGCCTGCTTGCCCACTGAGGCGTGTGGGCACGAAACAAGATCGTGTCGGGTGGCAGGTCACAGAGGATCATCCCGTGAACCCGGCGCTGATCGACTCCAGGTAGTCAATGGCATCTTCGGCGCGCCCTTCCTGCACGAGTTGCAGGAGGGTCTTGTGGCGGAAGGCGGGGATCGGCTCGTTCTTGAGCATGAAGAATGCGCGCTCGGTGTCTGGCTGCACCACCGCGGCAGCCGACAGCACCCGTATCAGATCGCGCAGGGCGGCCTGCAGCTTGGGCGACTCGGGGTGAGTCCGCAGGGTGTTGCGGTGCACGCCGGCCAGGGTGGCCAGGTCCTGGTACTGCATGTCCAGCGCATCGGCAATGTTGGTGGCAGAGAAGCGCGAAGTGCCGGCTTCGCGCGCCGATTCGAGCATCTCGGAAAAAACAGTGGAACTCATAGTGGCACCTTCCGTAACAAAGACCGCATTGAACATTTTACGCACAGTTTGCGCACTATTCAAATCAACCATGGTGCAGTCGATCGCCAAGAGCCTTCCTGCGAGCGGTAACAAGCCCTGACCCAGCATGCACGCGGTCAAGGACAGCCGGCGGCAACCTGTCCGGCGCCGCCCACCTGCAGGGCATCCCCCGCCCCCAACTCAACTACCTACCGAAAAAGAAGGAAGCCGTCCTCTGATTCCCCGCGAAGGGCGCCAGCCCTTCGTCTTCAGCGTTTCTCGCACTAGGGAAAACCCTGTATCGATCAAGCCTTCGTCATGACGCCAAGGGCGTAATGTGGACGCCTTCCCGTCCCCGCTCCCCCAGCCCCGTCACGAAAGGTCCCGATCATGGATTTCCTGATAGTCATAGCCGCCCTCGTGTTTCTGATGTTCATCGCCTATCGAGGGTACAGCGTCATCCTGTTTGCCCCGGTAGCCGCCCTCGGCGCCGTACTGTTCACCGACCCGAGCCTGGTCGCCCCCGCCTTCACCGGCCTCTTCATGGACAAGATGGTGGGCTTCGTGAAGCTCTACTTCCCGGTCTTCATGCTCGGCGCCGTATTCGGCAAGGTCATCGAACTGTCCGGCTTCTCCAAGTCCATCGTGTCCTCGGTCATCAACCTTGTCGGTCGAGAGCGGGCCATGCTTTCCATCGTGCTGGTGTGCGCACTGCTCACCTACGGCGGCGTGTCACTGTTCGTGGTGGTGTTTGCCGTCTATCCGTTTGCCGCCGAAATGTTCCGCCAGGGCAACATTCCCAAGCGCCTGATCCCCGGCACCATCGCGCTGGGCGCCTTCACCTTCACGATGGACGCCCTGCCCGGCACGCCGCAGATCCAGAACATCATCCCGACCACCTTCTTCAAGACCAACACCTGGGCCGCCCCCACCCTCGGCGTCATCGGTGGCATCTTCATCCTCATCGTCGGCCTGACCTACCTCAACTGGCGTCGGCGCAGCGCCCAGACCGCCGGCGAAGGCTACGGCGAAAACCTGCTCAACGAGCCGGAACCCTTCCCTGACGAAAAGCTCGCCAACCCGGTCATCGCCATCCTGCCCCTGTTCGTGGTCGGCATCTTCAACAAGGTTTTCACCACGGTCATTCCGGACATGTATGGCAAGGTCCATGAGCTGGCCCTGCCCGGCCTCGCCAAGCCCATCGCCACCGACGTCACCAAGATCGCCGCCATCTGGGCCGTCGAAGCCGCCCTGTTGCTGGGCATCCTGTGCGTGCTGGCATTTGCCTTCAAACCCGTCATGGCCAAGTTTGCCGATGGGTCCAAGGCGGCCGTGGGAGGCGCCCTGCTGGCCTCGATGAACACCGCCTCCGAGTATGGCTTCGGCGCCATCATCGCGGCCCTGCCCGGCTTCATCTACATCGCCGACGCCCTCAAGGCCATTCCCAACCCGCTTATCAACGAAGCCATCAGCATCAGCACCCTGGCCGGCATCACCGGCTCAGCATCCGGCGGCATGAGTATTGCTCTCGCGGCCATGTCCGAAACATTCATCGCCAATGCCAATGCGGCAGGGATTCCGCTCGAAGTTTTCCACCGGGTTGCCTCCATGGCGTCCGGCGGCATGGACACCCTGCCCCACAACGGTGCGGTGATCACCCTGCTCGCCGTGACCGGCCTGACCCACAAACAGTCCTACGGCGACATCTTCGCCATCACCGTCATCAAGACTTCGGCGGTGTTCGTCGTGATTGCCGCCTACTATCTTTTCGGTATTGTCTGAAGACCGCGCGGAACGCCACAGGAGAGAAACCCATGAGCCAGAACAAACAACAATTCGTGCGTCCCCAGGGCCGCAATACCGGCAAGGTCGTCAGCGCCGCCGACGCCGTCAAGCTGATCCGCTCCGGCGACACCGTGGCCACCACCGGCTTCGTCGGCATCGGCTTTCCCGAGAACATCGCCATCGCACTCGAGCAGCGCTTCCTTGAAACCCGCGACCAGGACCCGGAGGGCCGCGGCAAGCCCGAAGGCCTGACCCTCGTATACGGCGCCGGCCAGGGCGACGGCAAGGACCGGGGCCTCAACCACCTGGGCCACGAAGGCCTGGTCGCCCGCGTCATCGGCGGCCACTGGGGCCTCGTCCCGCGCCTGCAGGAACTGGCCGTGGCCAACCGCATCGAGGCCTACAACCTGCCCCAGGGCGTCATCACCCACCTGTACCGTGACATCGCTGCCGGCAAGCCAGGCACCATCACCCGGGTCGGCCTCGGCACCTTCGTCGACCCGCGCTTCGGCGGCGGCAAGGTGAACAGCTGCACCACCAAGGATCTGGTGCGCGTGATGGAGATCGACGGCGAGGAATACCTCTTCTACAAGGCCTTCCCCATCAGCGTCGGCATCATCCGCGGCACCACCGCCGACCAGGACGGCAACATCACCATGGAGAAGGAAGCCCTCACCCTTGAGGGCCAGGCCATCGCCATGGCGGCGCGCAACAGCGGCGGCATCGTCATCGCCCAGGTCGAGCGCATCGCCGAATCCGGCTCGCTGAACCCGCGCCAGGTAAAAATCCCCGGCATCCTCGTCGACTGCATCGTCGTCGCCGAGCGCCCCGAGTGGCACATGCAGACCTTCATGGAGCAGTACAACCCGGCCTTCTCCGGCGAGATCCGCGTACCGGTCACCTCCCTGGAACCCATGGAGATGAGCGAGCGCAAGATCATCGCCCGCCGCGCCGCCATGGAACTCATCCCCAACGCCATCGTGAACCTCGGTATCGGCATGCCCGAAGGCGTTGCCGCGGTGGCGGCCGAAGAGCGCGTCATCGACCTGATGACTCTCACCGCCGAACCCGGCGTGATCGGCGGCATTCCCCAGGGCGGGCTCAACTTTGGTGCAGCCATCAACACCGCCGCCATCGTGGACCAGCCCAGCCAGTTCGACTTCTACGACGGTGGTGGGCTCGACATCGCCTTCCTCGGCCTCGCGCAGGCCGACGCCCAGGGCAACCTCAACGTCTCCAAGTTCGGCCCCAAGCTCACCGGCGCCGGCGGCTTCATCAACATCAGCCAGAACGCCAAGAAGGTCGTCTTCGTCGGCACCTTCACGGCCGGCGGGCTCGAAGTTGCGCTGCAGGACGGCCAGCTCCGGATTCTGGCCGAAGGCCGCTCCGGCAAGTTCGTGCAGGAAGTCGAACACCGCACCTTCAGCGGCCAGGAAGCCCTGCGCCGCCGGCAACCGGTGCTGTACGTCACCGAGCGCTGCGTCTTCGAGCTGACTTCCGAAGGCGTCGAGCTGATCGAAGTTGCGCCGGGCATCGACATCGAGCGCGACATCCTCGCCCTGATGGCCTTCAAGCCCGTCATCCGCGGCACGCCCCGCCCGATGGACCCGCGCATCTTCCGCGACGAACCCATGCAGCTACGCGCCGACATCGTGGCCGTGCCCCTCGAATCGCGCTTTCAGTACGACGCCGATCAGAACATCTTCTTCGTCGATTTCGAAAGCATGAGCCTGCGCCACGAAGCCGATATCGAACGCATCCGCAGCATCGTGGAAGCCATCCTCCTGCCGCTCGGCCGCAAGGTGCCGGTCGTCGTGAATTACCACGGCTTCGACATCCAGGAAGAACTCATCGACCCCTATGCCAACATGATCAAGGGGTTGATGAACTCCTGCTATGCCCAGGTCACCCGCTACGCCACCAACACCTTTCTCAAGGCAAGACTCGGCGACGCATTGAACGCACGGCAGCTTAAACCCGGCATTTTCGAATCGGCCGAGGAAGCCCGTGCCGGGCTGGCTAAAATGCCCTGACTGTTATTTCTTGCAAACTGTTGCTGCAGTGCAACATTTACACGCGCAGATGTGCCATTTTTTGAGGCGTGTCACTTAACGGTGCAGCCGCGTGTGATATTGTTTTCGTGTGAGGTCGCAGTTGATTGTTGTTTAGCACCTCTAAAAAGCTCAATTACAAACACCAGGAGGAACAAATATGGCCAACAAGCAAGAACAGCAACAACTGAACGAAATCCAGAAGAAGAACCTCGAAGCCGCCATGCGTCTGGCCCAGCTCTCCATCGAGAACTCCCAGCGCATCATGGAACTTCAGGTGGGCACCGCCAAGTCCCTGTTCGAAGAAGGTGTTGCGAACGCCAAGGCCCTGTCCGGCGTCAAGGATCCGGCTGAAGCCATGAGCCTGCGCACGTCCTACGCCCAGAGCACCACCGAAAAGATGCTCTCCTGTGCCCGCGAAATCGCCGAGATCACTGCCAAGACCCAAGCCGAAGTCGGCAAGATGGTCAGCGAGCAGCTCACCGGCGGCGGCCAGGACATGTTCGAGTCCATCCAGAAGATGTTCAAGGGCATGCCCATCGGCGACCACAACGCCCTCGGCTCGATCCAGACCGCAATGGACACCGCCCGTTCCGCTTACGAGCAGATGACCAAGGCCTCCACGGAAGCCTTCCAGGCTTTCACCAAGGTCACCAAGAAGTAATCAGCGGTTCAAGCTTCATCCAGACGGCGCCTGCGGGCGCCGTTTTTGTTTGTGCCCCATAACGGGGATTTCACGCACCAATCACAGGCACGTCACGGGAATCGATCAGGGTTGCAGCATTTGCCCCGGAGATTCCCATGCCCATTGCCAAGTCACACTGCCTGCCCCTCGCCGCCTGCTGCGGCGCCCTGCTGCTGTCCGCCTGCGGTGGCGACGGCAAGGATCGCCTGCCCACCCTCGATGGCGCCGCCCCCATCGTGGTGGCCCACCGGGGTGCCTCCGGCTACCTGCCGGAAGAAACCCTCGAGGCCTACGCCAAGGCCATCGACCTGGGCGCCGACGTGGTCGAGCCGGATCTGGTCTCCACCAAGGACGGCGTGCTGATCGCCCGCCACGACCCCAACCTTGCCTACAGCACCGACGTGGCCACCCACGCCGAATTCGCCGCCCGCAAGAAGACCATCCAGGTGGACGGCGAAACCCAGACCGGCTGGTTCGCCAGCGACTTTACCCTGGCCGAGATCAAGACCCTCGGCGCCATCTCCACCGACAGCGAGCGCCCGCAGCAGTACAACGGCGTCTACAAGATCGTCACCTTCCAGGAGATCATCGATCTGGTGAAAGCCCGCACGGCCAGCACCGGGCGGACCATCGCCGTCTACCCCGAAACCAAGAACCCCACCTATCACCGGGATATCGGCCTGCCGCTGGAAGACACCCTCATTGCCCAGATCACAGCTGCCGGCTGGAACAGCAAGAGCGCCCCGATCTACGTCCAGTCCTTCGAGCCGAGCAGCCTCAAGTACCTCAAGAGCCACGGCCTCGCCACCCGGCTGATCCAGCTCATCGACGCCGACGACGTCAACCTCAAGACCGGCGCCCTCACCTTCGCCGCCCCCTACGACCGCCCCTATGATTGGTTCAAGGCCGGTGACACCCGCCTCTTCAGCGCCATGGTCACCCCCGCCGGCCTCGCCGAGATCAAGGCCTACGCTGACGGCATCGGCCCGTGGAAGCGCTACATCATCACCGTCAAGGGCACCCTCGACGCCAACGGCAACCTCACCGACATCAACGCCGACGGCAAGATCAACGACGCCGACACCACCAGCCAGCCGGCCACCACGCTGATTGCCGATGCCCACAAGGCCGGCCTGTTCGTGCATCCCTACACCTTCCGCAACGAACAGCGCCGCCTCGCCAGCGACTACAAGGGCGACCCGAAGAACGAATACCTCGCCTTCTACCGCCTGGGCGTCGACGGCCTGTTCTCCGACTTCGCCGACACCGCCATCGCTGCCCGCACGGCCTACCTGAAGGAAATGGGCCGCTGATCGGCCGGGGCCGGCAGCCCCACCCGGCACCGGCCCCAATTCATCAAACCGTCACCTGCCGACGGCACCATTCGGCCCTTTCCGCCCCGTCCCTGGAGTCACGAATGAGCAACGAGATCGACAACCCCTCTGCCAACACCCACATTCAGGAAGTCATTGCGACGCGCATGAGCCGGCGTGGTGTCCTCAAGGGTGGTGTCGCGGTAACCGCCTCCACCCTGCTCGGCAGCGTCAGCCTGTCCGCCTGTGGCGGCAGCAGCAACGACAGCAAGGCCGCGCTGGCCCTCAACTTCGACGCTGTTGCCAAGAACAAGCTCGACCTCGTCACCGTACCGGCCGGCTACCAGACCAGCATCCTCCACGCCCTCGGCGACCCGCTCTCTTTCTATGACGCAGCCTGGGCCAACGACGGCTCCGAAAGCGCCGAGTCCTACAACCGTCGCGTCGGCGACGGCCACGACGGCATGCACTACTTCGGCCTCTCCGACGGCGGCGCCTACAGCGCCAACCGCTCCGACCGCGGCCTGCTGTGCGTCAACAACGAGTACGTCGTACGCCCCTACGGCCTCCACGCCAGCGGCCGCACCAGCGGCGCCGCCCGCGTGGCCACCGAAGTGGACAAGGAAGTGAACGCCCACGGCGTCACCATCTGCGAAGTCCGGCGCGGCGCATCGGGCGCCGGCATGACCATGGTGCGCGGCTCCAGCTTCAACCGCCGCGTCACCTCGGCCACGCCGATGGACTTCGCCGGCCCGGTCAAGGGATCCAGCCTGGTCAAGACCAAATACTCCGCCGACGGCACCAGCACCCGCGGCACCAACAACAACTGCGCCAACGGCTACACCCCGTGGGGCACCTACCTGACCTGTGAAGAGAACTTCACCAACGTCATCAGCCGTGCCGCCGGCGACGACGCCCGGCGCAGCGCCGCCGAAGTCACCGGCCTCAAGCGCTACCGCCTCCCGCAGGGCACCGTCAGCGGCTACCTGTGGGACACGCCCACCACCGGCAATGCCGACGACTACGCCCGGTGGACTGCCTCGGTCACCGGCGCCAGCGCCACCGACGACTACCGCAACGCCTTCAACACCTTCGGCTGGGTCGTCGAGATCGACCC
>JAOAUC010000078.1 GCA_030157785.1 Zoogloea oleivorans | reverse complement strand
AAGAGGCCTTCGAAAAAGCGAAGACCCTCTAATCATCGCGACCATCGCCCGGCGGAGTTCCACAAGAGCCCGCCGGAACGAAGAGGATACTAGCTATGGCAATGACTATTCATGTCGACATCGTCAGCGCGGAAGAACTGATTTTTTCGGGTCTCGCCGAGTTTGTGGCGCTGCCCGGCGAAGCAGGTGAACTGGGGATTCTGCCCGGTCACATGCCGCTGATGACCCGGATCAAGCCGGGTGCCGTGCGCGTCAAGGTCCAGAACCAGGCTGAAGAAGAGCTGGTTTTTGTGGCTGGCGGCCTGCTGGAAGTTCAGCCGGGTCTGGTTACGGTTCTGGCGGATACCGCCATCCGTGGCAAGGATCTGGATGAGGCGAAGGCTCTGGAAGCCAAGCGTGTGGCTGAAGAGGCTCTGCAGAACCAGGGTTCTGCCTTGGAGTACGCAAAGGCTCAGTCCGAGCTGGCTTCGGCACTGGCCCAGATCGCGGCAATCAGCAAGCTGAAGAAGCGCGGTCACTGATCAAGACGAATCGTTGTATTGCAAAAGGGCAGTCCGCAAGGACTGCCCTTTTTGTTTGTCCTGAGCGGCACAGACTAGCCGCGGGATTCGAGCTTGCGCAGACGTTTCTCGAGGCGGGCGAGGTCGTCCCGCAGTGTGGTCGTGGAGCGGGAAAAGTCTTCAAGGGCGTGACGCTTGACGAGGACGGGCTGTTCTTCGCCAAAGTACTCCGCCAGATTTTCGACCAGATTCTGTGCCGTCTGGCGATGCCAGTCGGCAACCCCCTTTACGACGCCAAGGGCTCGATGGGCGGCAATGTCGCCGATGATACGGGACAGGGCTTCTTCGCCGTCCCAGCGCAGCTTGCGCAGAACGAAACCGAGGGCATCGGCAAGGTCGGCGTTGCCGCTGATGCGGATGTCGGTCATGAGGGCATCCGGGCCGCCAATGGCCTTGGGCAGGGAGGCCAGCGGGAGTTCAAGGGAAACGTCCGGTTCGGCGCTGGCGGCTTCGCTGAAATAGCCGTCCTTGTCGATGCCGAGACCGAGTTCGAGGGGTTTGAGCACGAAGACCGCGGTGCGTCCGGCGAAGGGAGCAAGGCGCTCCCGCGCCCAGGGGGCGTCGGCAAGAAGATGATTGAGGCCGGCAATGGCTGACGAGGCGAACATCTCGACTCCATGAGTGAAAACGGGGACCGAAGCCCCCGCGTTGCAGGTCCGCGGGAAGCGGCGCGATGCTAGAGCTTGTAGCCCCGGTGCAGGGCGACCACGCCGGCGCTCATGTTGAAGTATTCAACGCGAGCCAGGCCGGCCTGTTCCATCAGGTCCTTGAGGGATTCCTGGTCCGGGTGCATGCGGATGCTCTCGGCCAGATAGCGATAGCTTTCTGCATCCTTGGCGACTTTTTCGCCCATCATCGGCAGCAGCTTGAAGGAGTAAAAGTCGTAGGCCGGGGCGAGGGGTTTCCAGACCTTCGAGAACTCCAGCACCAGCAGGCGGCCGCCGGGCTTGAGGACGCGACGCATTTCGGTGATGGCCTGGTCCTTGTGGGTCATGTTGCGCAGGCCGAAGGCGACCGTGACGACATCGAAGTGGTTGTCCGGGAAGGGCAGCTTCTCGGCATCGCACTGGGCCACGGGAAGCAGGAAGCCCTTGTCGACGACCCGGTCGCGACCGACGGACAGCATGGCGTGGTTGATGTCGGTGAGCCACACCTGGCCGGTCGGACCGACCTTCTTGGCGAAGGCGAGGGACAGGTCGGCGGTGCCGCCGGCCACATCGAGCACGCGGTCGCCCTTGCGCACGCCGGCGATCTGCACGGTGAAAGCCTTCCACAGGCGGTGCAGGCCGAAGGACATGAGATCGTTCATCACGTCGTAGCTGCTGGCCACGGAAGAGAACACGCCCCGTACCTTGCTGGCCTTTTCGGACTCGGCAACTTTCTGGAAACCGAAGTGAGTGGTCTTGTCGTTCATGATCTGGAGAGGGAATCAGTGATGGTGACCGCAGCCGCCAGCCTTGGGAGCGGGCGGGGGGAGATCGGCGGGATCGCGGCTGCCGCCTGCTTCGGCGAGGCGTAGCAGGTAGGTTTGCCACAAATCGTCGCGGTTTTCGCCGAGCTCGTAGAGGTAATCCCAGGAATACAGGCCGCTGTCGTGGCCGTCGGAGAAGATCGGGCGGATCGCGTAATTGCCGACCGGCTCGATACGGGTGATGTCCACATCCCGCTTGCCCAGTTGCAGAACTTCCTGACCGGCACCGTGGCCGCGGACTTCGGCGGACGGGGAGTTGACGCGCAGGAACTCATAAGTGAATTCAAAGCGCTTGCCGTCGTCGAAGGCGACCTCCATGAGGCGCGAGCGTTGGTGAAGCTTGATCTCGGTGGGGACGGGATCGTCCTTGCGAAGGCCGGCCATTGGGGCTCCATCGTCAGAATGCAGAATCCGGACATGATACTAGATGGCGGCCCCGACGCCCCGCGCTGACGGGGGGCAAGCCGCATTGCAGGCGCGTGACCTGTCATGAAACGTTAAAGTAGCTGCAATACACTGCGCCTGTTTTGTCATCCCACCGAGGTTTTCATGCCCGCCACCATTCTGCTTGTCGAAGACGAGCCCGCGATTCAGGAACTGATTGCCGCCAATCTCATGCGCGCCGGTCACCACGTGGTGCGGGCTTCCGATGCGGAAACCGCCCAGCGCATCGTCCGCGACGCGCTGCCGGATCTGGTTCTGCTCGACTGGATGCTGCCCGGCATGTCGGGGGTCGAGTTTGCCCGCCGCCTGCGTGCCGAGGAGCGCACCCGGAGCATTCCGCTGATCATGCTGACGGCCCGCGGCGAGGAGCAGGACAAGGTGCTCGGCCTCGAATCGGGCGCCGATGACTACATCACCAAGCCTTTTTCGCCCCGCGAACTGGTGGCTCGCATCAAGGCCGTGCTGCGGCGCCGGGCGCCGGAAACCACCGAAGATCCGGTGGATCTGGGCGGTCTGCGCCTTGATCCGGCCACGCATCGTCTGGCTGCCGGCGGTGTTCCGATCACTCTCGGCCCGACCGAGTTCCGCCTCCTGCACTTTCTGATGACCCATCCGGAGCGGGTGCATTCCCGCGCGCAGTTGCTCGACCAGGTGTGGGGCGACCACGTCTTTGTCGAGGAGCGTACCGTCGATGTGCACATCCGTCGCCTGCGTTGCGCCCTCGAGCCGAGTGCCCTCGACGGCCTGGTGCAAACCGTGCGTGGCAGCGGATATCGCTTCTCCACCCAGCAGGAAACGCCGGCCGCGGTGCGATAATTCATGCCGGTCCAGTCTGCGGGAGAAGTGGTGGTCATCCGCCCGATCAGCTACATCCGTGTTGCGGTATTCACTGTTCTGGCGTTCATTGCCATTCTGGCGGTCGCCGTTGGGGTGTTCTTCGGACTGGTGCCGGCGCTCGTGACCTTCTCCGCTGCCTTGATGCTGGCGGGGGCGTACCACATCAACAACCTCTTCAAGCTGGTCAGGTGGTTGCGTACGCCAGTGGAGGAGGCAGTGCCGCTGCCCCGTGCTTTCGGCATGTGGGATTATGTTTTTGCCGACGTAAACCGGCGTGCGCGAACTGCCAGTCATCAGCAGGAGCGCCTGTCAGCTGCGCTGGAGCGCTTCCGTGAAGCGAGCCAGGCGATGCCCCACGGCTTGATGTTCCTGTCGAATACCAACACCATCGAGTGGGTCAACCGGCAGGGTGAGCAGCATTTCGGCCTCGACCGGGCGCGGGACCAGGGTACGCCGGTCACCAACATCGTTCGCCAGCCGGATTTCGTGCGCTACCTGCAGCAGGAGGAGCACGACGCGCCGCTGACTTTCACCGCCAGCCGCCCCATCGGGCGTACGCTGATGGTGCATCTGGTGCCCTTCAGCGAAGACATGCGTCTGCTGATGTCCGAGGACATCACCCAGGGTGAGCGCCTTGAAGCCATGCGGCGGGATTTTGTCGCTAACGTCTCCCACGAGATGCGTACGCCGCTGACCGTGGTGAGCGGCTTTCTCGAGACGGTGATCGACGGGCTCGACGACCTGGGCAAGGAGGATATGCGCCACTACCTGGGCCTTGCTTCCGAGCAGGCCGGGCGGATGCAGCGTCTGATCCAGGATCTGCTGACCCTGTCGGCTCTCGAAACGGGGGCGCCGATGCTGCAGGAGGAGCCGGTGGATGTGGCCTTGCTGCTCGAAGAGGTACAGCAGGAAGCCGAGGTGGTTTCCGGTGGCCGCCATGTCATCGAACTCGAATGCACCACCCATGCCCGTCTCCTGGGCAACGCCAAGGAGCTTTACAGCGCCTTCGCCAACCTGGCCATCAATGCCGTGCGCTATACGCCGGCAGGCGGGCATATCCGCATCGGCTGGCGTCAGCGCGGGTCAGTGGTGGAGTACGTGGTGGCCGATGACGGGATCGGTATTGCGCCGGAGCACATTCCCCGCCTGACGGAGCGTTTTTACCGGGTGGACCGGGGTCGTTCACGGGAAACCGGCGGTACCGGCCTGGGGCTGGCGATCGTCAAGCATGTGGTGAGCCGCCACCAGGGCGATTTGCTCATCGACAGTCAGCCGGGGCGGGGCAGTCGCTTTACTGCGTGTTTTCCCGCCCGTCGGCTGGTCAGCTGACGATATTCTCGTAGGTAGCCTGATCGAAGTTGGTGCCTCGCGCCACAAGCGTGCTGAGGCGAATCTGCCGCGCTTCACCGGTGTGCAGTTCCAGCACCCGGTCGGCGTGGAACCAGCCGCCCGGCAGCACGATGGTTGCCGGTGCCCGCATGGCGGCGATTTCCGGCAGCAGGAAACCCTGGGCGTAGGGTTCGTGACTGCCCACATTGACGCCCGTGCCGCGCATGGCCACCGTTGATGGCAAGCCGGCGAGCAGATGGATGCCGGCCATCAGGGTGCCGTCCGGCTCATACATCAGCCAGCTCACCTGCCCGAGCAGGTACTGGTTGCCGTCGCTGGGCTTGATGCCGACCAGCTGGTGGTGCTCGATGCGCTGTCCGGGATGCTTGCGCTGGAGGCGGAAGCCCGACACCGAGTGATCTACCGTGGCCCATTCGTCGATGCTGTAGCCGCGGCGGATGGCTTCGGCTTCCGGATCCATGATCGGCAGCACTTCGTCGTCCACGCGGGCGCCGAAGGTGATCACGTTCATGTCGTAGCGGCTGCCCATGGTCTGGCGCCGGTTGGGCGGCATGAATTCCTGCCCTGAAACGAGCAGGCCGATGCCTTCCCAGTCGGTGCAGATCTTGTTGCCGCCCTTCTTGCTGCGCCGGGGAAAGCGCCGCCCGGCCGCCGACATGCCCCACGGACGGTACAGGGACACGAGAAGGCGGGCGCAGGCCGGCTGGGAGCAGTCGTCGCCAAGGCCCAGCGAGGCCGGCGTGGTGCCCTGCTTGAATTCGGCCAGCATGGCCTTGATCTGGGCTGCCAGGCGGTGGCCGTCGAAGCGCCGCATGCCAGGGCGGGAGCCGATCAGCGCGATCGGCCGCAGGCCGTGGTCTTCGCTCAGGTCGAGGCCGTAGGCGCGGGCGTCGTCCTTTTCCCAGGTGCTCTGCATGATGCAATAGGGTGCGAAGCGCTGCGCCCAGCGGCAGATCCAGTTGAGCTCGCGCTGGTTGCGGCCGTAGGGGTTGGTCAGATCGACCAGCAGCAGGGCGATGTAGGCCTCGTCCGGGCTCTGGGCCTTCCAGGTGTTGTTGAGGGGATCGATGACACGGCTGTGGGAGACGCCCGCCCGTTCGGCTTCGAGGAAGGCGGCATGGACGGACTTCCAGGCGCCCGGCGGTTCGGCCCGGTGAGCCCGGAAATATTCGATGATGACCTGCCCGAGATACTGGATGCGCCGCTGGGCCAGCAGGGGCCACTGGGCCCGGAATTCGTCACCGCCGCTGCCGCCTTCGGCCAGCCGTGCATAGGCGGTACTGAGGGCGGTCCACAGGCGCACGACCTGGCGCAGGGTGGAATCTTCAGAGCTGTCGGGGGGCAGCGGGTGGGCGGCGTAGCGGGACGACATCTCGTGCTGGACGAAGGTGATCGTCTGGCGAGCCGACTCGAGCACCTCAAGCTGCTCCTCCGGCCCCAGGGGGCTGGCCAGCAGGCCCTCGAGCATGCGCACCAGGGTGGCGTGGCTCTCGGTGGCGTTGAGGGTGTGCAGGTTGCGCAGCAGCTTGCGGTACTGCTCGACGCTGCGCAGGTCGGTGTAGATCTGGGGGCTGTCCGTCATGGAACGATCCTCCGGCCTCAGCCTGAAAGGTGCTCGGCGATGGCGTTGCGTACCGCCAGGGCGAGGCGGGCGTCATCGACCGCGGGGGCGGGCGAAGTACCGCCCTTGCGTTGCGCCATGCCCCACACCGGCTGCGGAAAATGGCGGTCGTCGAGATAGCGCGGGATGAGGTGCCAATGCAGATGCGGCACCACGTTGCCGAAACTGGCCAGGTTGATCTTCTCCGGGTGGAAACATTCCCGCAGGGCCACTTCAACAGCCATCAGGATGTTGAAGCAGTGGCGTTGCTCAGAGGTGGACAGATCACTCATTTCAGCCACGTGCTCGTTCCAGATCAGGCGGCAATAGCCGGGGTAGTCCGGATCGTTGACCCGGATCACACGGCAACTGGCATCGTGCCAAAGCACGTTCTCCCGCTCGGGGAAGCACAGGGGGCAGTCTTGCGGGGCGCTTGTCGGCATGGAGGTTTCGACCCGGTATTGCGATATCCAGGGATTCTAGCCCGGATACATCGCAAATTTTCACTGGTGGTTTTCTGTGACGTAATTCATAAAAAAAGTGCTTCCTGACAATTCTGACATTTTTGCGTCAGCCGGGTGTCGTCTCTGCCCGGATAAAGGCGCAAGTCGCGGCCGGCCCGGCGTCCACGGGGCTGCCGTCCACAAAGAGCATCAGGCTCCCGGGCGGGATCGGCAACCAGGTTTCGTTGTCGGTCAGCGGCGTTGTTGCGACGATCGCCACTCGGTCGGCGGGGGAGGTCAGCTGGCTGAAGTCCACGGTCAGGTCCTGGTCCTTCAGGTGGGCCTGGTCGAAAGGCGCCTGGCGCACGATGTAGGTCAGCCTTGAAGCGCAATGGGCGAACAGGCAGGTGCCGTTGGAGAGCAGGAAGTTGAATTCGCCATGGCTGCCGATTTCGGCGGCAATCGCGCGGATCACCGCGAACAGTTCGTCGCGGGAGGGCTCGCCGTCCGGAAACTGGCGGCGCAGGGATTCCATCAGGTAGCAGAAAGCCTGCTCGGAATCGGTCTGGCCCACCGGCTGGAAGTAGCCGCGCAGTTCCGGCTGGAAGCCCTTGAGATTGCCGTTGTGGGCGAAAACCCAGTAGCGCCCCCACAGTTCGCGCTGGAAGGGATGGGTGTTTTCCAGGGTGATGACGCCCTGGGTGGCCTTGCGGATGTGGGCGATGACGTTGAGCGAGTGGATCGGGTACTGGCGCACCAGCTCGGCCACCGGCGAGGCACTGCTGGCCTTCGGGTCGAGGAAGACGCGCACGCCACGGCCTTCGAAGAAGGCGATGCCCCAGCCGTCACCGTGGACGTCGGTCAGCCCGCCGCGGGCCTGGAAGCCGGCGAAGGAGAAGCAGATGTCCGTCGGCGTATTGCAGTTCATTCCTAACAGCTGACACATGACTTTCTTTGGTCTTTCTGTATGGCTCCCGACCGGCGGGTCGGTCAGAATTAAACCCTTCGCAGCGCCTGCCGTTAGGCGGATAGTCTCGACTGCGCTGCGCCCCGCGTGGTTTCCGTCGTTTTCTCCCGCAAGGGATTCAGCATGCCAAACACTACCTTAACCGAACACGCCGACGGCATCGCCGCCGCGGGTCGCCTGCTTTCGACCGCACAGCGCATCCTTTTCATCACCGGCGCCGGGCTCTCGGCCGATTCCGGCCTGCCCACCTACCGGGGTGTCGGCGGCCTGTACGAGGATGCCCATACCGACATCGGCATGCCCATCGAGCAGGCCCTGTCGGGGGAGATGTTCCAGCAACGGCCGGACATCACCTGGCACTACCTGGCACAGATCGAGTCGGCCTGCCGCGGCGCCCGGCCCAATGCCGGCCATTACGCGATTGCCCGGCTGGAAGCCCTGCATGGCGGCGTCACGGTGCTGACCCAGAATGTAGACGGTTTTCACCTGGCTGCGGGTTCCCGCGATGTGATCGAAATGCACGGCACCCTGCGTCGCCTGCGCTGCGTGGATTGCGGGCGCTCGCGCCATGTGGACAACTACGCCGGCCTGTCGATTCCCCCCGAATGCCCCTACTGCGGCGGCATCCTGCGCCCGGACGTGGTGCTCTTTGGCGAGAGCCTGCCCGACCAGGCCTTGCACCGCTTTCAAACCGTGCTGGCCGCCGGGCCGGACCTGATTCTGTCGGTCGGTACCGGCAGCGCCTTTCCGTACATCGCCGGGCCGGTGTTGTGGGCAGTGGAGCACGGGATTCCGACCATCGAAATCAACCCCGGCCACTCACCGCTCAGCGAGAAGGTCAGCATCCGCCTGCGCGTGCGTGCCGCTGAAGCCCTGCCAGCCATGCTTGATGCGGCGGGTTATTCCCTCGACAGCGGCCGCGACGCCCGCGGCTAGGTATCGCCAGGGCGCCGTAAGCCCTAAAATCCGGCCTTTCGCCCGCCCGAACCTGTCGGCATGGAACTCGCTCGTCTTCTCGTCCAGCTCAATGACACCCTTTTGGCCGAGTTTTTTTCTGCCAACTCGCTGAGCCGCGCCCGCGCCTATGTGGGGCGGGTGCGCCATATCGAAGCCGCCGGCAACCAGCTTCAGGCCCTGGTGCAGGGCACTGAGGCGGTGCCCTACCGGGTCAGCGTGCGGATCGAGCGGCGGGAGTATTTCGGCGAGAGCAGCATCGAATTGAGCACCCGCTGCACCTGCCCGGTGGGCAACCGCTGCAAGCATGCGGCGGCCCTGATCCTTGCCGCCCGCCGCCCCGGCACACTGGTGGACAAGCCCCGGGCCGAGATCATGGCGTGGGCCAAGACCCTGCAGGAGCGCGTTGCCAAGGCCGACAAGGCACGCAAGCCGGCGCAGGTGCGGGAGAGCATCTTCTACATCTGCAGCGCCTGGCTGCTGAATGACGGGGTGGAGTTCAGCCTCATCAAGAGCCGCGTCGGGCCCGAGGGTGAGCCGATGGCGAGTGCCAGCGCCTGGAGCAATTATGAGCAGGCCCTGCTCAAGCCACCGTCCTTCGTGCGCGAGGAAGACCTGCAGGTCTTCCGCCTGTTGCGCGAGGCGAGCCGGCGTGATGCCTATTACGGGCGTCCCACTTTGCGTGGCCCGGAAGGGCTGGCCCTGCTGGAGGCTGCCCTCGCCACCGGGCGGACTTACCTTGAGCTGGACGACAGCGGACGCATCATCCCTCTTGCTGCCGGCAAACCCCGCCCCGGCAGCCTCAACTGGATACCCGGTGAAGGCGGCGTGAAGGCCCGGGTGAGCGTCGAGCCGGCGGCCCAGCTGGTAATCCGTACCGAGCCGCTGGCCTATTTCGACGCAGCCCGCGGCGAGGCCGGACGGGTGCTGATCGAAGGCGGCGCCGCCCTTGCCGAGGTGCTCGCCCTGCCGCCCCTGTCCCCGGTCGAGCTGCCGGTGGTGGCCGGTGCCCTGGCCCAGGTGGCCCCGGCGCTGCCTTCTCCGCGGGGCGCCAGCCTGGCCGAATTGCCGTGTCTCGACGTCGCCTGCCAGCCGGTGCTCAGCCTGCAAACCCTGCATTGCTGGAGCTGGCGCAAGCACCGGGGTTACCCGGTGGACTTCAATGGCCAGGAATACGACGTGGCCTTGCCGCAGTTTGCCTATGGCGATGCGCGTTTCGAGGCCGGCTCTACCCATGAGGTGGCGAGCCTCGACGATGGCCGCGCGGTGCGCGTCAAGCGTGACCCGGAGCGCGAAGCGGCCGCCTGGCGGGCTTTTCTGAAAGCCGGCTTCCAGCCCGTCAAACCGAGCTGGCTGATGAGCGCCGGCCCCCGTCCGGAAGGTATTTTCGGCCTCGAAAGCGAGGCCCACTGGACGCATTTCTTCTCGCTCACCGCCCCGGCCCTGCGCGATGCCGGCTGGCGCATCGACTGCCCGAAGGATTTTCGGCACCGGATACTGGTGCCGACCGACTGGCACGTGGACATCGAGGAAGGCGAGGGGGGCTGGTTCCAGGTGTCGCTGGGCGTCGAGGTGGAGGGCCGCCGGCTCGATCTGGCGCCGATGCTCCACGCCGTTTTCCGGCAGGACCCGCGCTGGCTCGACCGCAAGCAGATCGACGCGATCCGTGACGATGCGCGGGTGATGGTCGAGCTCGACGATGGCGAGCGTATTGCCCTGCCCGCCGAGCGCATCAAGCCCATCGCACGCACGCTGGTCGATCTGTTCGACACCCCGTCGGCAACGCTCAAGGTGTCGCGCCTGGACGCCCCGCGTCTCGCCGAAGCCCTTGGCGAGGGCTGGCAGGCCCGCGGTATGGCGAGTGTGGAGGAATGGATCGAGCGCATCCGCGGGGCCACCCGCATCAAGAAGGTGGCTGCCCCCAAGGGCTTCGCGCTGGAGCTGCGCCCTTACCAGCTCGAAGGCCTGGCCTGGCTGCAGCACCTGCGCCGGCACGGTCTGGGCGGTATTCTTGCCGACGACATGGGCCTTGGCAAAACCGCCCAGACCCTCGCCCACCTGCTCGTCGAAAAGCGCGCCCGGCGCCTCGGCAAACCGGCCCTGGTGGTGTTGCCGACCTCACTGGTCTTCAACTGGCAGCGCGAAGCCGAACGCTTTGCGCCGGCCCTCAAGGTGCTCAGCCTGCGTGGCAGCGACCGGGCGGAAGCCTTTGCGCAAATTCCCGACCACGACGTGTGCCTCACCACTTATCCCCTGCTGTGGCGCGACCGGGAGCAACTCGCCGCCCACGAATATCACTCGCTGATCCTCGACGAAGCCCAGACGGTGAAGAACGCCGCCAGTCAGGCCGCCCAGGTGGTGCGCACCCTCAAGGCCGAGCATCGCCTGTGCCTCACCGGCACGCCGCTGGAAAATCACCTGGGCGAGTTGTGGAGCCAGTTCGACTTCCTGCTGCCGGGCTTTCTCGGCGACATCAAGGATTTCACCACCCGCTGGCGCACCCCCATCGAAAAGCGCGGCGACGTGGTCCGGCGCGACATCCTGGCCCGCCGCATCGCCCCCTTCATCCTGCGCCGGCGCAAGGCCGACGTCGCCACCGAGCTGCCGCCCAAGACCATCGTGGTGCGCAGCGTCGAGCTCGAAGGCCGCCAGCGCGACCTCTACGAAACCGTGCGCGCCACCATGGACAAGCGCATCCGCGACGAGATCGCGGCACGCGGCTTTGCGCGCAGCCAGATCCTGATCCTCGACGCGCTGCTCAAGCTGCGTCAGGTGTGCTGCGATCCGCGCCTCCTGAAGACCGATGCGGCCGCCAAAGTGAAGGAGCGGGCCAAGCTTGATCTGCTCATGGACATGCTGCCCGAACTGGTGGACGAGGGCCGCAAGGTGCTGCTGTTCTCCCAGTTCACCGGCATGCTGGCGCTGATTGCTGCCGAGCTCGAGGCCCGCGACATCCGTTTCGTGATGCTCACCGGCGACACGGCCGATCGGGAAACGCCAGTGCGCCAGTTTCAGGACGGCGCCGTGCCGGTTTTCCTGATCAGCCTGAAGGCTGGCGGAGTCGGCCTCAACCTCACGGCCGCTGACACGGTGATCCACTACGACCCGTGGTGGAATCCGGCCGCCGAAAACCAGGCCACCGACCGTGCCCACCGCCTCGGTCAGACCAAGGCAGTCTTCGTCTACAAGCTGGTGGTAGCCGGTTCCATCGAAGAGAAAATCCTCGCCCTCCAGGACAAGAAGGCCGAGCTGGCGGCAGGCATCCTCGCCGACGATTACGAGGGCACGGTCAAGTTTGGCGAGGACGATATCCGCGCCTTGCTGGCGCCCTTGCCGGAAGCCAGGGGCGACGACGCTCGCCCGGCCCGCCAGCGCGCCAGAAAACTCCCCGCGCATGATTAGCGACATCAAGCATCCCAGCACCGGCTGGCTCGTCCGGGTACCCCTGTTCATCGCCTTTGTCGCCCTCTACATGGCCGTCGACGTGGCGAGCTTCATCCATCCGCTGCACGGCCTCAACATCACCCCTTGGAACCCGGCGCCGGCCCTCGGGCTGGTGCTCGTCCTGCGGCTCGGCAGGGTGGCGTGGCTGCCCTTCACCGCGGCGGTGCTGCTCAGCGAGCTGGCGGTGCGCGGGGTCACGGATGCACCGCTGGCCAGCATTGTGTCGGCGCTGATCCTGTCGACGGGTTACGTGCTCCTGGCCTCCGTGCTGGCTGGGCGACTGCCGCGCGATACGCTTCTCGATGACCGGCGCAGCCTGTTTACCTGGCTGATCCTGGTGGTCGCGGGCTCCCTGGTGGTGACCTGTGTTTACCTGGTCGCGCTGCGGGTGGGGGGGTTGCTGCCCCGCTCCGGCTGGTGGAGTGGCCTGGTGCGCTTCTGGGTGGGCGATGCGGTGGGCATCTCGGTGCTGATGCCGCTGCTGTGGTGGTTGAGCTGCGAGGAGGGGCGCCGCCTGCTGTGGCGTACCGTGGCGAACCTGGAAAGCGTTGCTTACCTGTTGCTGGCCCTGGTTACCCTGTGGGTGGCTTTCGGCATGGGCGGGCACAACGGCTTCAAGCTCTTTTACCTGCTCTTTCTGCCCATCGTGTGGGCCGCTGCGCGTCAGGGCATGGCGGGCGCCATCGTGTGCGCGGCCTTTTTGCAGCTGGGGGTGATCGTTGCCGTGCAGACCATGCACTTCAGCGCGGTGAGCCTGGAAGAGCTGCAACTGCTGGCGCTGGCCATGGCCCTGGTGGGCTTTTTCGTTGGCGTGGTGGTGGACGAGCAGCAGCGTACTGGCGATGAGTTGCGTCGCAGCCTGCGTCTGGCTGCTGCGGGGGAAATGGCCGGTGCGCTGGCCAACGAACTCAGTCAGCCCCTCACCGCGCTGGCCGCCTACGCGGGGGCCTGTGAGCAACTGCTGGCGCGGGGCGAGAGTGAACAGTTGCAGGCGGCGATCCTCTGTGTGCAGCGGGAATCCGGCCGGGCCACCGAGGTCTTGCGACGTCTGCGCGATTTCTTCAACACCGGCACCACCCGGCTCGAATCCATTCCCCTGGCAGAACTCGTCGAGTTGGCGGTGGCGCCCTATCGGAGCCAGGCCGAGCGCTCCGGCATCCGCTTGAAGACGGGCCATATGCCTGCAGTGAATCTGCTCGTCGACCGTCTGCAGATGGAAGTGGTGCTGCGCAACCTGCTGTCGAATGCCTTTGACGCGGTCAGTGAAAGCCCCCGCCAGCCACGCCGGATCTGGGTGGCGGCAGAGCTGGAGGGCAACGGTCGGATCTGCCTGCGGGTGGAGGATTCCGGGCAGGGCTTGTCGGCCCGGCACGCGGCGCGCATTTTCGAGCCCTTCCAGTCCACCAAGTCGAGTGGGCTGGGTCTTGGTTTGCCGGTCAGCCGGGCCATCGTCGACATCCACGGTGGCCGGCTATGGGGCGAGGTGGCCAATCACGGGGTGTTCAAGATCGAACTGCCGGTGGCAGAAGCCGAAGCCGTGCCGCAGGCTCCAACCTGAAGCCGGTCATTGTGAGGGCTGCCGGGCAGTCGCATACTTCTCGCATCGTGGAGCCGACAAGGAGAAGACCATGCTTGAGCATCCCCCGGGCCGTCGTGCCGGCGGCGAACCGCCAGATGAAGACGAGCTGGAGCCCTTCGGCGGGCTGGTGCGTTACGAGCGACACGTGCCGATCCACCAGGTGTCGTATTACCTGTGCGGCGAGATCCTGGCGCCTCAGCACTACACCGAGCTGTTCTACACCCTGCGTTCGGCTTCCGAAACCGACCTGATTTACCTGCACATCAATTCGCCGGGCGGCGACTTCAACACCGGCCTGCAGATCATCAACAACATGCTGGCGTCGGATGCCCACGTGGTCACTGTGCTTGAAGCACGGGCCTATTCGATGGCCGCCTTCATCTTTCTGAGCGGCGACGAACTGGTGGTGCACGACAACTGCCAGCTCATGTTCCACACCTATTCGAGCAGTTTTGCCGGTAAGGGCAGCGAGCAACTGGCCGAGGTGCAGGCCCTCGGTAATTGGTTCGAGAAGGTCACGACGCGCCTGTGCACACCCTTTCTGAGTCCCACCGACATCAACCACATTCTTCAGGGCAGCGACCTGTGGATGGATTCCGACGAGATCCGCCGTCGCCTGGCGCGCATCAAGCGGCCCAAGGCGGCAGCGCGCAAGAGCACGACGAAACCCTAGGATGTGGTTACCCGTTTTCTTTCATGCAGATCGGGGTCATGGTGTAGGTTGTGGGATCGACCTTCCATGCGGCACCGGAAATCATGTCAATTGGGATGGAAAGAAGGCCGAAGTCGAGCAGGATGCCAAGTAGTGACACAGGCTCGAAGGCTTCTCCGCTTTCACCTGTGACGGCCTTGCAGCCTTCCTTCTCCACACGCAGGGTATGCGGTTTGCCTTTCTTGATGTTAACCATGGCGGTATCTACACCGCGTGCGGCGCCATCCACATAGATTACGGATCCCTTTTCGAGAGAGTTGACGGTGATATTGTCACTGTTTCCCTTGATGATGGATGCGCAGCCACCCAGGGTCAAACTCGCTGAAATCAATACCGAAACCAGTTTCTTGTTATGCATTTTCCTGACCAATCCCCGTTGAGGATCTTGCTGGGCCAAAGCGCCAAGCCGATCCTGTTTATCTAAATGTCATTATGGAAATGACAAAAGGGTCGAATTTTATCGTTTTTTCGACGACAGTCAATTCTTTGTCATTAATAAATGCTGAAGGGAATTGGGGTGCTAGTCGAAAACCAGGTATTTGGCTCGTTGCCAAGAAGCTTCAGACCGGCGGACAAGGGCGCAAAAACTACGGCAGGGCTGCCGCAATGTCCCGGGCAAGGGCGTCCACGAGGCGCCCGTGGGCGGCGGCGAGGGCTTCCCAGGTGGGAGCGGCGAGCTGTTCGGTGGCGGCGAAGCGGCGGCTGGTGACATCCTTGCCGGCCTTGCGGAGGGTCCAGACGGCTTCCAGCGTAACCCGCTCGAAGCCGTCGGCGTCGAAGCGCTGCACGTCGATGGGCAGGCTCAGATCGGGTTCGGCGATGCTCGCCTGGGGCCATGCCACGGCCCGGGTGTAGGCAGTGTGACGCGCCAGTTCGCCGGCCACCCGGCGGGCGATTTCGGTTTTCAGCGGGGCGGCCCAGCGGTGGCTGTCCGACACCTCGGCCCGGCTGTCGTCGAGCAGGCGAACCATGTGCAGGCGGTCAATGGCTGCCGGTACGCCGACCGGGCCGACCACCAGGCTGGCGCCGGTCTGCACCGGCGGTGCGCTTGCCGGCCCTGCGGTCACCGGACCGAGGGTGTAATTGAGGATCGGCGGCGTGGTGCCGCAGGCCGCCAGCAGGCTGGCCAGCGCAAGGGTGCTCAGGAGACGACGCATCAGGGTTTGTCCTCGGGTTTGCCGCGCAGCAGCGCTTCGGGATGTCGGTCGAGGGTGTCGGCCAGGTGGCGCAGGGCCTGGGCCGCGCGGGACAGTTCCTGCAGGCTGGCGCGCAGATCCTGCTGCAGGGGTGCATCGCTGGCCAGCAGCTTGCGGGTGTCGGCGATGGCGGCACGGGCTTCGACCACCGTGTCGCGCACATCACCGCTGGCCAGACCGTTCAGGCGCTTGACCAGACCTTCGGCCTCGTCAATGGTCCGGCCGAGGCCGACGATGGCCTTGCGGGTGTCCTGGCCGATTTCGTCGAGCGGCAGCTTGTCGAGCTTGGCGACGATGCGCAGCAGGGTGGTTTGCAGCTCGTCGAGGCTGCCGCGCTGGGTCGGGAGCACCGGCGGAGTCTGGCTCCAGTCGGCCTTGGCCGGCTTGGCGCCGGGGAAGAAGTCGAGCGCCACGTAGAGCTGGCCGGTAACCAGATTGCCGCTGCGCAGCTGGCTGCGCAGGCCGTTGGCGATCAGTTTGTCGATGAAGGCGCGAAAATCCTTGTCCCCCGCGTCCTTGCCGAAAAACGTCGTCTTGCCGGGCTGGGGCCGGATCGTCATGCGCCCGGGGAAGATGGCTATTTCGACGAGCAGACCCAGGTCCATGGTGCTGGTGTTGAAGTCCGGATGAATGGCCGTGACTTCGCCCACCTGGATGCCGCGAAAATCGACCGGCGCACCGACCGACAGCCCGCGCACGCTTTCGGTGAAGCGCAGCATGTAGGGGCGCACGGTGGCGTAAGGCTGCTTGAGGGCTTCGGCACGGTTGGAGAAGACGCGGAAGCGGTGGTCCTTGGGTGCCGGCTCGTCGTTGGGGCCTTCGGGCGTCTGGAAGGCCAGCCCGCCGGCAAGGATGGAGGCGAAGGATTCGGTATTCACCTGCACGCCGTCGGCGCTGAGCTTCACGTCCACCCCGCTGGCATTCCAGAAGCGGCTGTCGGTGGTCACGAAACGGTCGTAGGGGCTCTTGATGAAGACCTGGATGTCGAGCTGCCGGCCGTTTTCACCGAGCTTGAAACCGGTGACCTGGCCAGCCTGGATGCGCCGGAAATACACCGGCGTGCCGACGCCGATCGAGCCAAGGGTTTCCGCCTTCAGGACAAAGGAGCGCCCGGGTATGTCGAACGTGATGACCGGCGCGGCCTCAAGGCCGGTGAAGTGGTGCCGTTCTTCGCCCGACTTTCCAGCGTCCATGCCTACATAGGCACCGGACAGCAGGGTGTCGAGGCCCGACACGGCACTGCCGGAAACCTTGGCGCTGACCACCCAGAAACGGGTGTCGTCCACCAGCAGCCGGGCCGCCTCCCGGGCCAGCTTGGCGGTGGCGATGACGTGGGCGCCGTCCTCGTCGAGGGCCACGCCGGTGATCTGGCCGACATCCACGTCCTTGAACTTGATGCGCGTCTTGCCGGGCTCCAGGCCCTCGCCGGTCTTGAAGTGGATGGTGATGGTCGGGCCCTGCTCGTAGTAGGTGCGGGCAGCCAGGAAGAGGCCGATCAGGGCCGCCACCAGCGGAATGATCCACACCAGCGGAATGCGGAAGCGCCCCGGCTTGTCCACGGCGGCGACGGGAAGGGCGGGAGCTGCGGGTTCAGTCATGGGTGAGCGCTTCGGTATCGGTGAGAGGGTCCCAGATCAGGCGCGGGTCGAAGCTCATGGCGGCGAACATGGTCAGCACCACCACTGCGCCGAAGGCTACGGCCGCCGGGCCGGCCTGGATGATGGCGAGGCCCTGGAAGTGCACCAGGGCCACCAGAATGGTGATCACGTAGATGTCGAGCATGGACCAGCGTCCGACGAACTCGACCATGCGGTACAGCCGGGCGCGCTGCAGCAGGTTCTGGCGGGAGCGGCGCTGCACCGAGGCGGTGAGGTAGATCAGGGCGATGATCTTGAGCAGCGGCACCATCACGCTGGCGAAGAACACCACCGCCGCCAGCGGCCACGAGCCCGACTGCCACAGAAAGACCACCCCGCTCATGATGGTGTCCTCCTGGCTGCCCATCAGCGACGCGGTGACCATCATCGGCAGCAGGTTGGCCGGGATGTACAGGAGGACGGCGGCGATGACCAGCGCCCAGGTGGTGCTGATGCTGGCGGGCTTTCGCATGTGCATCGGTGCGCCGCAGCGCGGGCAGCGCAGGTGGTGCCTGTCGCCGTCCGGCAGGTGGGCGAGCTGAGCGCAGATATGGCAACTCATCAGTCCGGCCTGGCGGGCGGTGAGGTGCGGGTTGGCGTGGAACGCGTTCACGGGCGCTCCGCGGCAAGGGGTGTCTGCCACAGCAGGCGGGTGTCGAAGGCGCGCCCGGCGAGGGTGAGGGCGAGGATCAGGCCCGCCATGGCCCAGAAGGCAGTGCCGAGAATGACGTGCGCCAGGTGCGACAGCTTGACCAGCGACACCAGCATGCCGAGCAGAAAGACTTCGGTCATGCCCCACGGCTGAACCGAGCGTACCAGGCGGAAGAAGGCCGCCAGCTTCGGCGATACCCGCCCGAGGCGCAGCGGCACCAGCACCAGCAGGATCATCAACAGTTCAAGTACCGGAAACAGCAGCGCGGTGACGAAGACCAGCGCCGCCACCGGCCCCATGCCGTCACGCCACAGCACCTGCACCGCTTCGAGCAGTGTCACTTCGACCCGGCGGCCCTGCATTTCCAGGCCCACCAGTGGATAGACGTTGGCCAGCAGGTAGAGGATGGCGGCGCACAGGGTCAGCGCCAGGGTCCGGTCGATGCTATCGGGCGGATTGCGGGCGAGAAAGGCCTTGCAGCGCGCGCAGCGAGCCGTCTCGCCGGGGGCGAGTTGTGGCTCGGTCTGCAGCAGATCGCACTCGTGACAGGCGATCAGATTGGCGGGCAGGGTCGGATGCGCATCAGGCGCGAGCATGGCTTGGCCCGGGAAAATGACGGCCAATTGTGCGGGGCCTGCCCGCCGGGCGCAAGAGCGGCGGGGTTTGCGCGCCGGTGAGGCCTATTGCGCTGCGGCCGAAGCGCCGGGAAGAGCGGGGCCGGTGAGGCCGGAGCCGGGGGGCTGGCCGGAGGCGTCGGAGGGGGCCGGAACACGGTTGGCCGGCAAGGCTTCGATTTGTGCGCTGGGTGGTGCCCGGTTGGCAGGCGCCGGCGGAATCTCGTCACGCTCGCCCGACAGCTCGTTGCGTGAGCTGCTCATGGCGGGGGCGATTGCTTCGCCCCCCGACAGTGGGGTCAGGTGCAGCACGATGGGCGTGGCAACGCCGCGCTGGCGCAGGATGACCCGGTCGGGCAGTACCCGGTCGACCTGAATATCTTCGTTGAAGGAGGCTCCCTCGGGCACCAGCACGGGACGCTTGCCCGTTTCGGCCAGGATGGCTACGCCCGGTGCGCTGTCGTTGCCGGCGATCACCCCCTGCAGCGCCAGGCCCGGCGGTGCTTCTGCGTGACGGGGTTCGACGACGTGGGGCGTGGGCGGCGAGGCCACCAGGATCAGCCCCGTTTCCTCGCCGATCCACAGGCCGGCAACCGCCAGTACCCCGACAGTCAGGAGAATTTTCTGCAGGCGTTTGAAATCGAATCCGTTCATAAAAATCTCTCCAGGGGGGTGCCCTGCCGCTATCGATGAATGTTCTTCACCGTAACACTGCCTTGGTGCCGCGCTGCGCGCCCTTAACGCTGATTAACCCATTTAACCGAAGTTACGACATCCTGCCTTGAAGTACGTGGTGTACTTCACGAAACGCCACCCGCTTCGGCAAGACAATGGGCAAAACCGCCATTCTTGCGCAGCGTCACCGCCTACTGCTGATCCTAGACCATGCATCCACGCCTTCCAGTCTTCTCCTGCGCGTTTCTCGCTGCCGTCTTTTCACCAGCCCTGCAGGCTGACGAACATGCCCACCACCATCACGCCGCGTCGGCGCTGAGCCGCAGTGAAGTGGCCTACACCCTGCCGCGGGTCAGCCTGCGCAGCCAGGATGGCGCGACGCTGGTTTTTGCGGAGGCCATCGACGATGGCCGGCCGGTGCTGCTCAACTTCATCTATACCAGCTGCACGGCCATTTGCCCGCCGATGACGCGGATCTTTGCCGAGGTGCAGGAGCGCCTGGGGGCCGAGCGGGCGCGGGTGCGCATCGTGTCGGTGTCCATCGACCCGGAGCAGGACACGCCGAAACGCCTGAAGGACTACGCGCGCCAGTTTGGTGCCGGCGAGCAGTGGCTCTTTCTCACCGGCAGCAGTGCCGCCAGCACCGCCGTGCAGAAGGCCTTCAACAGCTATCGTCCGGACAAGATGGGCCACACGCCGGTCAGTTTCCTGCGCCGGGCGCCGGGCCAGCCGTGGGTGCGCCTCGATGGCCTGGCCCAGGCTGCCGACATCCTCGGCGAGCTGCGTCCGATGCTGGCCCCGCGGCCTTGATCCGCCAGCTCTGCGTTTTTCTGGCGCTGCTGGTCCTCCTCGCCCGGCCGGTGTTGGGCGATGACGGGCTGCTTGCCGAGGGGCGGCGCCTCTACCTGGAAGGTCAGCGTGCCGACGGCAGTCCGCTCGAAGGCTGGCGCCCTGGCGGCGAACGCCTGCGCGGCCGCGACATGGCCTGCGTCCAGTGTCACCGGCGCAGTGGCATGGGCACGGTGGAGGGGGTGGTGATCGTGCCGCCGGTGGCCGGTTTGGGGCTGTTCAGCCCGGGTCGACCGGCGTCCGGCCACGTGCCCCGGCGCGCCGCCGGCATGACATTGCAGGACCACGCCTTTCGCACCCGACCGGCCTACGACGGGGCCAGCCTCGGGCGTGCGCTGCGCGAGGGAATCGGCGCCGGCGGAGTGCCCTTCGAGCCGCTGATGCCCCGCTACACCTTGAGCGATCGGGAGATCGCCGCCCTTTCCGCGTGGATGCGCAGCCTCGGCAGCACGCCGGCGCCGGGGGTGGACGACGCGGCCAGCGGCGGCACGCTGCACCTCGCCACGGTCATCGCGCCCGATGCCGATCCGCGTCAGCGCGACGCCATGCGCGCCGTGCTGCAGCATTGCGTCGCCCAGCGCAGCCCGCAGCCGGGCAGTGGTCGCCAGCCCTGGCAGCTCGACGAATGGCAGCTCGAAGGCCCGCAGGAAGGCTGGCGCGCCCAGTTGGCCGAGCACATGCGCAGTCAGCCGGCCTTTGCCCTGCTCGCAGGTGTCGGCCGCGAATGGCAGCCGATACATGATTTCTGCGAGGCCGAAGGCGTGCCCTGCCTCTTCCCGAATACCGACGCCGCCGGTCCGGCGCCCTACGCGTCGATCTACCTGTGGCCCGGTGTGGCGCTCGAAGGTGCCGTGATGGCCCGCCAACTGGCCGAGCAGGCAAGGCCGCCGCGGCGCGTGGTGCAGGTTTTTGCGCAGAGGGACATCGGCCGTTTCGGGGCGGCGGCGCTGACGGCTGCGTTGCCGGGTGTAAAGCAGCTGGATGCGGGTTTTGCGGGTTCATTGGACGAGTCCCGGGCGCGCAAGTTGCTCGCATCGCTGAAAGCAGGCGACGCGCTGGTGCTGTGGTTGGCGCCGGCCGATTTGCGTCGCTTCTTTGCGGCCCGCCCAACGCCGCCGGCGGGCATTTCGGTGCTGCTGTCCGGCACGCTGGCCGAGCTGGACCGGGCATCGGACGGTGCGCTGATTCCGCCCGCCTGGCGGCCGGCCCTGCGCTTCACCTACCCCTTCGAGTTGCCCGACGAGCGCCTCGCCCGCATGGTTTTCAACCTGGGCGGGTGGATGAGTGGTCACGGCCTGGCCCTCGCCCGCGACACGGAGCGCATCCAGGGCAACACCTATTCAGCCTGCGAAGTTACCGCTCGGGCGCTTTACACCATGGCCGGACGGCATTCGCGGGATTACCTGCTGGAGCTGGTGGAGGATTCCTACGCCGGCGCCGTGGCCACGGCCTTTCCGCGCTTCACCCTCGGTCCGGGCCAGCGTTTCGGCTCGAAGGGGGCGTACTGGATGCGGGTGGGCAGCAGCGGCCGGCTGGAGGTGGATGGCGACTGGATCGTGCCCTGATCAGGGGGCCGCGATGAAATCCAGCACGTCCTTCACGAAGCGTTCGCGCTCCCACAAATGGGGCGCGTGGTCCACGCCTTCGTAGATGCGCAGCAGGGCGTCGGGAATGCTGTCGCGCACGTATTCGGCGGTGCCGGTCGAGTAGAAGTTGCTCGCTCCGCCATACACCAGCAGGGCCGGGATGTTGATGCCGGCCAGCACGTCCCGGTAGTCGGCGGCGGTCAGGCTGGTCCAGCAATCGATCAGCGGGCGCGGGTTGAGGGCGCGCAGGCGCTGGCGGGCGGTCTCGATGCCGGAGCCGTTTTCCAGGTACTTGGCCCGCGAGCGCTCGTTGTGGCCAAAGGCGGCCAGACGCAGCACGGTTTCGGCGAAATCCTGTTCCAGTTCGTCGACGAAGGCCGCGTTGCGGCGGTGGTCGAAATCGCCATAGATGCCGCTCTTCCAGCTGTCGTCGGTGAGCAGCTTGGGCGACTGGTCGATGAAGACGAGGCGCGACAGGCGTGCGCTGCCGAAATCCCGCAGGTATTGCCACAACGTCAGGGCGCCCATCGAGTGGCCGGCAACAGCGGCCTGCTCCAGCCCGTAGTGATCGAGCAGGTTCTGCAGGTCGCGGGCCATGCGTTCGACGGTGGGCACGGTGGCCGACTTCAGCGTGTGTCCGCCGTGGCCACGGGCATCCCAGCGGAAAACCCGGTGTTTGGCCTCGAAGGCTTCCAGGAAGGGGTTCCAGTCCCGGTGGGTGGAGGTCCAGCCGTGCAGCAGCACCAGTGGCGGGCCGTCACCGGAAATCTTCAGGTGGATCTTTTCGCCATCGTCGGTGAGGAAGTGGTCCATGGGGCGGCTCGGGTAAAAGGATGAGAACCCGAGTATATGACGTGCACGGAAGGTGCGTCGTCAATTGGCACGCGGACTCGGGCTGCCCGGGGAGGCCGGAGCTTGCCCGAGTCCGCGTTGATCCTTTTACGCCACCACGAAGCGCCGCATCATTTCATGGTCTTCGTGGGACAGGATGTGGCAGTGCCACACGTATTCGCCCGGCCGGTTGAAGGTGGCGATGATGCGTGTCACCTGCCCGGGGTAGGCCAGCACGGTGTCCTTGCGCCCCTGTTCGTTGGGCAGCGCGGCGGTGCGTGCGCCGTTGAGAACGATGTTGGTGAGGTAGCCGCCGGTGGCCACGCCGCCCGGCCCCATGGGTTTGGGAACCAGGGTGCCGGTAAAGCCCTGCCGGTCGAGGATGCGGAAGTCCACCAGGTGCAGGTGGATGGGGTGCGCATCGACGGTGGTGTTGTGGAGCTCCCAGATCTCGGTGCTGCCGACGGCGATGTTCTCGGTGACCGGGTCGGAGTACAGGAAGGAGCCGAAGCCGGGGCCGGCGGGGTTGCCACGGGCCGGATTGACCGTGCCGAGCATCGTCTGCAGGCGGCCGTAGGCGTCGGTGCCTTCAAAGAGCATCAGCTTGCGGATCTTGACGTTGCTTGTGCTAGGCACCGGCAGGGCGCCATGCACCGGGCGCAGGTTGCCGGGCACGTTGGCCCCGGTCAGGAAGGACAGGCTCAGGCCGAAGAAGCCCATCGGCTTGGTCACGCTGAAGGCCATCACCCGGTCGGTGGTGCCGGCGCTGGGCGGCAGGCCATTGGGGAAGGGCGTGTTGGCGCTGTTCCTGACGATGACCTTGCCGTGCCACCACCAGATGACCTTGGAGAAATCCACCAGCACGTCGGCCCGCTCGCCGGGGGCGAGGGTCAGGGAGGTGAGCCCCACCGGGCTGTTCATCAGGCCCAGGTCGGTGCCGATCTGCCAGAAGGTCAGGCGGTTGTTGGGGAATTTCTCGAGATTGAAGCTGAGGGTGTAGACCCGCGAGTCGGAGCCATTGAGCAGGCGCAGGCGGTACATGCGCGGTTCGCAGTCGAGGCGCGGCCACGGTGTGCCATTGACGACAATCAGGTCGCCGAAGAACTCGGGCAGGTGGGTCGGCGTGGGGGCTTGCGGGTTGGCTGGATCGGTGGCCGGGAAGTTGAGCTGGCCCTTGGCAGTGAACTGCCGATCCTGGATGCACAGCGGTACTTCATACGGATAGGCCGGCAGTTGACCGGTCTTGACCAGGTAATCCTCGTTGGTGTCGCGGATGAAGTAGTTGCCGGCCAGGCCCATGTACACGTTGAGGCGGGTCACGCCGAGGGCGTGGTCGTGGTACCACAGGTGGCCGGCTTCCTGGCTGTTGTCGAAGGTGTAGGTGGTGCTGAACAGGCGGCCCCGGTAGTCGGGCATGCCGTCCTGATTGATGTCCGGGGTGGCCCAGGCCTCGGGCAGACCGTCGCTGTTGGTGACCTGGTCGCCGCCGTGGCGGTGGGCTACCAGCGGCACCGGGGCGCGGCCGCCGAGGTTGCCGGGGTTGGCCCAGTCGATGGTGCTGTCTACCGGCAGGCGGTGGGGCAGCGGGCCGGCGCTGTTCATCAACTCGTTCTGGTAGCGCACGGTGATGGGCACGCCGCGCCGCAGGTTGAGCGTGCGGCCCGGATAGGACGGGGCCTGGCTGGCGGTGCCGTAGCCCCACAGGGTGGTTTTCAGGGCCTTGCCGGTGGAGGGGTCGACGAGGCCGAGAGAGGCACTGAATTCGCGGATCTTGAACGTGTAGCTGGTGCCGCCTGCGGCGTCCGGCGCAAACAGGTTGGCCGGGTCGAGGGGGTTGGGCAGCAGGTTGGTGAATTGCCTGCTGCGCGCCGAGCTGAGGAGCGTGGCGACAGTCTGGCCGTAGCTCCACGGAGACACGAGGGATGTGAGAAGGCCGGCGGCCCCGGCCTTGAGTACGGTTCGTCTGCTTGCCATGGTGAAAACCTCTGAGTCTGGCGCGCTGTGTCGCGCGATTACGTACATTTCGTGTACGCCCGGCAGGGGTTTTTCCCTGCGGACTCAAGTATCCGGTTTACATCAAGGGCAAAATGCAAAAAACGACGCAATCGACAAAAACGTATCGATTGCTTACAAATTGAAACGTTTGACTGTGGTTTTTAGCGTCAATGGAGGTGATTCAACGAACTTTGAGGCGATTCGCTGTCAGCGGTTGAACCAGCGCAGTACCGTGCCCCATTCGTGGAGATCGAGCCGGGACACTTCGCCGCAGGCAAAGTCGAGCCCCAGCCAGTGTTCCGGCGGCAGGCCGAGGAGCTGCCCGGCGAGTGCCCGCAGCGGCCCGCCGTGGGCGACGATGACCACCGCCGGAGCCGGGTTGGCGGCCCGCAGTTCGGCCAGGAAATCGTGGGCGCGGGCGGCCATCTGGCGTGGCGATTCGCCACCCGGCGGGGCGAAGTCGAGGGGCGCCTCGACCCACGCGTCGATGGCGCTGCCGATGTCGTCGAAAGTACGGCCCTCCCACTCGCCAAAGTGGATCTCTTTCAGGCGCGGGTCGAGCTGCGGCGTGCCGAGGGCTTCGGCGAGGAGCCGGGCGCGGGCCAGCGGGCTGGCGTAGAGGGCGAAATCCTGCGGGAGCAGCGGGCGCAGGCGCTCGGCAACGGTGACGGGAGATTCAGCCAGGCCCAGGTCGGTCTGGCCATAGCAGGTGCCCGGCCGTACGTCGGGCCGGGGATGACGGATCAGGTAAAGCTCCATGCGGCGATTATCCCCAGGTAGATGGCGAGTTCGGCGACCTGCTGGGTGGCCCCGAGGCAGTCGCCGGTGTAGCCGCCGAGGCGGCGGGCGAAGAGGCGCATGGCCCAGATGCTGACGAGGGCGGTCAGTACCAGCGCGCTCAAGGCCTGCAGCGGGCTGAGCAGCAGCAGCGGCAGGATGCCGGCCAGGGTGGCCATGCCGAATTCGGCGCTGGTCGGGCGACGGGCGACGGAGGCCGACTTGGCGCTGTCATCGGCGCGGGCGTAGTCGAGCACCGCCATCAGGCTCACTGCGGCGAGGCGCGACAGGGAGTGGGCGACCAGCAGGGCGGCGAGCACCGGGTAGTCGTCCTCGGCGCCGAGATTCACCAGGGCCAGGTATTTGGCCAGCAGCATGAGAACGAGGCCGATGGCGCCGTAGCTGCCGATCCGCGAGTCCTTCATGATGGCCAGCACTTGGGCCTTGGTCCAGCCACCGCCGAGCCCGTCGCAGGTGTCGGCCCAGCCGTCCTCGTGGAAAGCACCGGTGGCGCGGATGGTGGCCGCCATCGACAGGACGAGTGCCAGATCGATGGGCAGGACCTGCACGGCCAGCCAGTACACCACCATGCCGATCAGCCCGACGAACCAGCCAACCAGCGGCAGGAAGCGCGCCGCCTGACCCAGCTTGTCGGGCGAAAAGGCTACCCAGCCGGGTATCGGCAGGCGCGTGAAAAAGCCGAGGGCGATGAAGAACAGCTCGATCTGGGTGCGGATCATGGTGGTGAGCGCGTTGCTCACGCCTTGCCGGCCACGCCGGCCGACTCGAAACTGGCCATCTGGTTGAGGAAATTCACCGCTGCCTGCACCAGCGGATAGACCAGTGCGGCGCCGGTGCCCTCGCCCAGGCGCAGGTCGAGCTGGACCAGCGGTTCGACGTTGAGGTGGGCGAGCTGGACCCGGTGGCCGGCTTCGTCGGAGCGGTGGGCGAAGACGCAGTAGTCGAGGATGGCGGGAGCGATGCGGTGGGCGACCAGCAGGGCGCTGGTGACGATGAAGCCGTCGATGAGCAACAGCATGCCGGCCTCTGCTGCGCCGAGCATGGCACCGGCCATCATGGCGATCTCGAAGCCGCCGTATTCGGCGAGGGCGGCGAGGGGATCGGACGGGCGTCCGCCGCGGCTCACGGCGCGGGACAGCAGCGCACGCTTGCGGGCCAGGCCGGCGTCGTCGAGGCCGGTGCCGCGGCCGATGACGATGTCCAGCTCGGCGCAGGTCAGGCAGTGGGTGAGGAGGGAGGCAGCGGCGGTGTTGCCGATGCCCATTTCGCCGAAGCCGATGACGTTGCAGCCCTGGCTGGCCAGCGTGACGGCCAGTTCGCGGCCGCGGGCGATGGCGGCGTCGCGCTGGGCGGCGTCCATGGCCGGGGTTTCGAGATAGTTGGCTGTGCCGGGGGCGATCTTGGCGTCGATCAGCCCGGGCCGGGTGCCGAAGTCATGGGCGACGCCCGCGTCCACCACCGACAGATCCATGCCCATCTGGCGCGCGAAAACGTTGATGGCGGCACCGCCGGCGAGGAAGTTCTCGACCATCTGCCAGGTCACGTCCTGGGGATAGGCCGACACGCCGGCCTTGGCCGCGCCGTGGTCGCCGGCAAACACCAGCATGTGCGGCTGGCGCAATTCGGGCGTGAGGGTTTGCTGGATCAGACCGATCTGCCTGGCCAGTGATTCGAGGCGGCCGAGGGCGCCGAGGGGCTTGGTCTTGGTGTCGATGCGCTGCTGGAGCGCAGCGGCGAGGGCCGGGTCGGGACGGGCGATAGCGTAGGTCATGGAGCGCATCTGCGGGCGGGGTCGAGGCCGCGGATGCTAGGACGGCGCGGCGTTTACATCAAGCTCCACCGCGATCCGTCCTGCGTGTCGGCCGGTGGCCGACACGTGTGAACCCTTAATGTGCGCTGCCGCGCCGGGCCACCTGACGAACCTGCAGGACGACCCGGCGGCTGTTGCGGACCTCGTTTTCCCAAGCACGCTTGAGGACGAAACGCAGTTCGTAGTCGCCGGGCGCTTCACCGACAAGGGCGAAAACCTGGCTGCCCGCCTTGCTCGGGCTGCTTTCAGATACGGTTTTTTCGAGGGTGATGCGGACGGGCGCGTTGGCCGAGTCCACGTACCAGCTTGCTCCGCTGCCGGGATAGGCGGGCAGGGCAATGCGGCAGATTTGTCCGATGTCGCTGGCAAGGCGCTGGGTGCTCATGGGGTGACTCCTCTATTGGTGTTGTTATGGAGTCCATGGTGCGCTGCGGAAGCTACAGCCGTCAGTGACCGGGGCCATGAGCAGCGTGTGAATTAGTGCCGCCTGTCAGCCCTTCAGTTTGAGAGGCAGGCCGGCAGCCACGAAGCTGACCTGGTCGCAGAGGGCGGCGACAGCCTGGTTGAGGCGCCCTGCCTCGTCGCGAAAGAGGCGGCCCAGCGGGGTTTCCGGCACCAGGCCGAGTCCGACTTCATTGGCGACGAAGATGACCCGGCCGGGCAGGGTCGGGATCAGTGCGAGCAGCGCGGCCCGCTCGCCGGCAAAGGCGGGGAGCTGATCGGCGCTGGCCGCGGGGGGCAGGTTCTCGGCACCTTCGAGCAGGTTGGCCAGCCACAGGGTCAGGCAATCGACCACCACGCAGCGTTCGGGGGCGGCTTCGGCGGCGAGGGCGGCGGCGAGGCGCTTGGGCGCTTCGCGCACCGCCCATCCGGCGGGGCGGTCGGCCTGGTGGCGGGCAATGCGTGCTGCCATCTCCGCGTCGAGGGCTTCGGCGGTGACGATGACGTGCACCGGCAGGCCACTGGCGGCGGCCAGTTGTTCAGCGTGGCGGCTCTTGCCCGAACGGGCGCCGCCGAGGATCAATTCAGAAGGCATAAGGGGGTCTCGTGGGTATTCCGTGCACGTCAACTAATTGCAGGAAGTGACTGATTCTGGTGGTATTATCGCAGGCTGTTGTGCTGCAGGTAGATACGCAGCAGACAAACGTGTTCCAGGTGCTCCACGGGCTTTCCAGCCCAGGAGTTAAACGGGAAACAGGTGCGCGATCTTCCTCTCCGGAAGTCGTAATGCCTGTGCTGCCCCCGCAACGGTAAGCAAGCGCAAGGTGTGTCACACAGCCACTGGGCCTCTGGGTCTGGGAAGGCGATACATCGCGTCCGGTCCGGCATTCATGCCGCCCCGGCACAGCTTGTGAGCCCGGATACCGGCCTTGATCACACAAAGCGGAAGTGCCACGGGGTGGTGGCGACGAGCGTGGTCATGGTTTTCCTGGCCTTCTCTCCTCCTCTCCCGGCACGTCCAGACGCAATCCACCCAGGTCGGCGGGGACGCCACCGGGTCCGGGAGAAACCTCAAGATGATCATCCGCCTTTCTGCCGCCGCCCTTGCGGTCGCTGCTGCATTCCCTGCCACCACGCTGGCCGCCGACAACGAACAGCCCACCGTGGTCGTCACCGCCACCCGCCAGGTGACCCGCATCAACGAACAACTGAGCGATGTCACGGTTCTGGAGCGCGCCGATCTGGAAGACGCCGGCCAGAGCACCGTTGCCGAGATCCTCGGTCGTCAGCCCGGCCTGGAATACGCCTCCAACGGCGGCCCCGGTGCCAGCTCCAGCGTTTACATGCGTGGCGGTGCCAATGCCAAGCACACCGTGGTGCTCATTGACGGCATGCGGGTCGGTTCGGCTTCCCTCGGCCAGTTTTCCTGGTCGCGCCTGCCGGTCAGCCAGATCGAGCGTATCGAAATCCTGCGCGGCCCGGCGTCGGCACTGTACGGCAGCGACGCCATCGGTGGCGTCATCCAGATTTTCACCCGCCGCGGTGAAGGCCCGACCCGTGCCAACGTGGAAGCCGGCATGGGCACTTACGGCACCCGTTCCCTGAGCGCCGGTGTGGCCGGCGGCACTGGAGCCTTCAACTACAGCCTGCAGGCCAGCCACAACAAGACCGACGGTTTCACCAGCCGGGTCGGCCCCACCTACAACCCGGACCGGGACGGCTTCGAGAACAACAGCGCCAGCGCCAACTTCGCCTACCAGCTGGCCAAGGGACACGAAATCGGCCTCAACCTGTTCCAGAGCGAAGGCTCCAACCGCTACGACGGCACCGGCCGGAAGAACAACTATCGCAACGATCTGAGCGTTCTCAACTACGGCCTCTACCTGAAAAACGCGTTCAGCGAGAGCTGGACCAGCACCCTGCGCGCCGGGCAAAGCACCGACAAATCCTTCGACATCAAGAACGCCGTCGCCAGCAGCCGCTTTCGCACGATCCAGGAGCAGTTTGCCTGGCAGAACGACATCACGACCCGGGTTGGCCGCTTCCTGCTCGCCGCCGAGCGCCTCCGGCAGCAGATCGACTCGTCGTCCACCTACACCCAGAACGACAGGACCATCGACTCGTTCATCTTCGGCTGGAACGCCTCGCTCGACGCCCACCGCCTCCAAACCACGCTGCGCCGGGACAACAACTCCCAGTTTGGCGACCGGAACACCGGTTCGCTGGCCTATGGCTACCAGATCAGCCGCGCCTGGCGCGCCAGCGCGTCCTACGGCACGGCCTTCAAGGCCCCGTCCTTCAACGATCTGTATTACCCCCTTGATGGTTTTGGCTACGAGGGCAACCCGAACCTGAAGCCGGAGTCCTCGAAGAACCGGGAAGCCGGCCTGCACTACGAGAGCGGCAGCCACGAAGCCAGCCTGGTGTGGTTCTCCAACAAGATCACCGATCTGATTTCGTGGTCCGGCCGCACCTCGCCGGTGAACATCGGCAGCGCCAGCCTGAGCGGCACGACCCTGGCCTACAGCGGCCGCTTCGCCGGTTTCAACCTGGCGGCCAACGCCACCCACCAGGACCCGAAGGACGAGAGCACCGGCAACCGTCTGGCTCGCCGGGCCGCCAATTTCGGCACCCTGAGCGTCGGCCGGAAGCTCGGCAAGTGGGAGTGGAGAACCGAGCTGTACGCCTCGGGCGGCCGTTTCGACACCGATGCCAACACCACCCGGCTGGGCGGCTACAGCTTGCTGAATCTGTACGGCAGCTACAGCCCGGACCGTGACTGGTCGGTCTTCGCCCGGGCCAACAACGTGCTCGACAAGGAATACGTCACCGCCCGGGGTTACGAGACGGCCGGTGCAAACGTGTTCTTCGGCGTACGCTACGCACCGAAATAACATCCCATGAGCGGAGGGACGATGGCCCACGGGCAGGTGGCAAAACCCGGCGCCACCAGCAGCATTCGACAGGTGCGCCGGCGTGCCGGACTGGTGCTGGCCGGCCTTGTGCTGGCAGCGCTGGCAGCCTTTGCCTGGTCGCTCTCCGCCGGCTCCCTGCCGGTTACCTTCGATGACCTGAGCACCGCCCTCAGCGGTGGCGAGGGCAGCATGGAGGTGGACATCATCCGCAGCCTGCGCCTGCCCCGTGCGGTGGCCGCCTTTGCCTGCGGCGGCCTGCTGGCCCTGGCTGGCGCGCTGATGCAGGTGCTGTTGCGCAACCCGCTGGCCGACCCCTACGTGCTGGGAATTTCCGGCGGCGCGGCGGTGGGCGCACTGGGGGCGATCCTGGCCGGCGCCGCCTCGGGCTGGATCGATGCCGGCGCCTTCATCGGCGCCCTCGGCGCCACCCTGCTGGTTTTCGGCCTCGCTCACGGCGACGGTTCATGGACCCAGACGCGCCTGCTCCTCACCGGCGTCATCGTTGCTGCCGGCTGCGGCGCGGCGGTGGCCCTGATGCTCAGCCTGGCCCCGGAAGGGCGGGTCAAGGGCATGCTGTTCTGGCTGATGGGCGACGCCAGCGGCGCCACCCGGCCGTGGCCGGCGCTGGCCCTGCTGGTCGTTGGCCTGCTGCTGGCGATGCCTTTTGCGCGGGAGTTGAATCTGCTGGCCCGTGGCGAAGTCACCGCCCGCTCCCTCGGGGTGCGGGTCGGGCGTTTGCGCGGGCTGGTGTACGGGCTGGGCTCGCTGCTCACCGCCATCGCCGTGACAACGGTGGGTTCGGTGGGTTTTGTCGGCCTGATCGTGCCCCACCTGGTACGCCTGCTCATCGGCAACGACCAGCGCCTGCTGCTGCCCGCTGCCACGTTGGCCGGCGGCGTGCTGCTGTGTGCTGCCGACACCGCCGCGCGCACCGTCGTGGCGCCGATCCAGCTGCCGGTGGGCGTGCTCACCGCCTTGATCGGCGTGCCGGTTTTCCTCTTTCTGCTGGCGAGGCATCCGCGATGAAGATGGACGCCCGCCCGCCCGTCCTCGCCGCCGACCGGCTCACTGTCGAGGTGGGGCGGCGCGACGTATGCCGTGCGCTGGATTTCACCGTCCAGCCGGGCGACACGCTGGTGATCCTCGGCCGCAACGGCGCCGGCAAGACCACCTTGCTGCACACCCTCGCCGGCCTGCGTGACATGGCCCGCGGCGCCGTGCTGCTGTCCGGCCAGCCCTACGCTGCCTGGCCGCGCGGCCATGAAGCCTGCCTGCGCGGCCTGCTGGCGCAGAGTCAGCCGGATTTTTTCAGTGCCACAGTGCTCGAAACCGCCCTCGTCGGCCGTCATCCCTACCTGGGTCGCTGGGACTGGGAAGGGCCCGAGGACGAAGCCATCGCCCTGGCCGCCCTGGCGACCATGGGCCTTGAGAGCTTTGCCGAACGCCAGGTGCCGACCCTCTCCGGCGGCGAGCGCCAGCGCCTGGCCATTGCCGCGCTGTTGGTCCAGCAGCCGCGCCTGTATCTGCTCGACGAACCCCTTGCGCACCTCGACCTGCATCACGAGATCACCGTCCTCGACCACTTCCGCGACCTGGCCGCCAGTGGCGCCGGGGTTGTCATGGTGCTCCACGACATCAACCTCGCCGCCCGCTACGCCAGCCACGTGCTGCTGCTGGATGGCGAGGGCGGCCACGTGATCGGCCCGGCGGCCGAGGTGCTCACCGCCGAACGCCTGTCCGCCGCCTTCGGTCACCCGTTGCGGGCGGTGGTGGATGGCAACTCGACCTTATTCGTGCCGGTCTGAACCGGCCCTGTTCCTTCCCCGAGAGAAACCATGAGCGAACACCACAATCCGCCCGCCACTGACGCCGAAGCCGAACGCAATGCCCGCCACAAGGCCCGCATGGAACGCAAGAAGGCCGTGGTGGACGCCAGCATCGCCGCTGCCACCGACAAGCGCGGCCTCTTGCTGATCAACACCGGCAACGGCAAGGGCAAGTCCAGCGCTGCCTTTGGCGTGCTGGCCCGGGCCATCGGCCACGGCCTCAAGGTCGGCGTGGTGCAGTTCGTCAAGGGCCGCTCGGACACCGGCGAGGAAGCCTTCTTCCGCCGCCAGCCGGAAGTCAGCTGGCACGTGATGGGCGACGGCTTCACCTGGGATACCCAGGACCGCACCGCCGACACCGCCAGCGCGCAGGCCGGCTGGGCCCAGGCCCGGGTCTTCCTCGACGACCCGGAAATCGGCCTGGTGGTGCTGGACGAGCTGAACATTGCCCTCAAGTACGGCTATCTCGACGTGAACCAGGTCATCGCCGACATCGAAAGCCGGCCCGAGATGCAGCACGTCATCGTCACCGGCCGCGGTGCCCCCGAAGCGCTGATCGAGGCTGCCGACACGGTGACCGACATGGGTGTCGTCAAGCACGCCTTCAAGGCCGGCATCGCCGCCCAGGCCGGTGTCGAGTTCTGAAAGCCCTGCCATGCACCGCATCGTTCATCTCGAATCCGGCGCCCTGATCGCCGACATCCGCCGGCCCGTCTTTGCCCATCAATGGATCGAGTACGAAGCGAGTGCCCAGGCCGACATCGCCACTCGTCTGGCCGGTGCCAGCATCGCCATCGTCAACAAGCGCCTGCTCACGGCGGAGATCATCGCCGGCCTGCCCGATCTGCAGATGGTCGCCATTGCCGCCACCGGCTACAACAATGTCGATCTGGACGCCTGCCGGGCCCGTGGCATCGTGGTTTCCAACGTGCGCGGCTATGCGCGCGAAACGGTGCCGGAGCATGTCTTTGCGCTGCTGCTGGCCCTGTCCCGGCAGATCGGGTCCTATCACCAGTCGGTGGCTGCCGGGCGCTGGCAAAAGAGCGAGCAGTTCTGCTACTTCGACTACCCGATCCGCGATCTGGCCGGGCAGACCCTTGGCCTGCTTGGCAGCGGCACGCTGGGGCAGGGCGTTGCCCGCCTGGCGGAAGCCTTCGGCATGCGCGTTGTACTGGGCGAACACAAGGGCGCAACGTGCGTGCGCGACGGCTATGTGCCTTTCGAGCAGTTGATCCGCGAGGCCGACGTGATCAGCCTGCATTGTCCGCTCAACGACGCCACCCGCCATCTCATCGGCGCGGCCGAACTGGCGGCCATGCGCCCTCACGCGCTCCTGATCAACACCGCCCGCGGCGGTCTGGTGGACGAGCAGGCGCTTGCCACGGCCCTGCGCGAACGGCGCATCGGTGGCGCCGGCTTCGACGTGCTCACCGAAGAGCCGCCGACCGACAACCCGCTGCTGGCCCCGGATCTGCTCGCCGCCGGCAACTTCATCCTCACGCCCCACGTCGCCTGGTCGAGCCGCGAGGCCATGCAGGCGCTGGTCGACCAGCTGATCGACAACATCGAAGCCTTCGCCGCCGGCACGCCGCGCAACCGGCTGGCCTGACGCCGCTGCAAGCCCGCTGAAAGGCGGCGCGCGCCCGAGCCCGCCCTTGATGCGATAATTGCGCTTTGTTTCCTTTGGCGTCCGGCTGTGCGGGCGTCCTACTGCGCATGCATTTTTCCCTGCCGGACTTTTCCGCCTGCCGTGTGCTCGTCTGCGGCGATGTGATGCTCGACCGTTACTGGCACGGGGCCACGGCCCGCATCTCGCCGGAGGCGCCGGTGCCCGTCGTGCAGGTGAAGAACGATGAAGTGCGTGCCGGCGGGGCCGGCAACGTGGCGCTGAACGCGGCCTCCCTCGGGGCGCAGGCGCGGGTCATCGGGCTGGTGGGTGAAGACGAGGCGGGCCGCCTGCTCGAACAAAGCCTGACGACCCAAGGCGTGGCGTGCGCCTTCGAGCGCCTGTCCGACGCGCCGACGATCACCAAGCTGCGCGTCATCTCGCGCCACCAGCAGCTCATCCGCCTCGATTTCGAGGAATATTTCGACGCCCGCCACGCGCCGCGCATTGGCGACGCGCTGGCTGCGCACCTGGACGGTGTGGATGTGCTGGTACTGTCCGACTACGCCAAGGGCACCCTCGCCGATGTGCCGGCCCTTATCGCTGCGGCGCGGGCGCGGGGCATTCCGGTGGTGGTCGACCCGAAGGGCACCGATTTCTCGCGCTACCGCGGCGCCACCATCGTCAAACCCAACCTGTCCGAATTCGAAGCGGTGGTCGGACCCTGCCCGGACGAGGCAACACTGATTGCCAAGGGCGAAGCCCTGCGCGCCGAACTCGACCTGGAGGCGCTGCTGGTCACCCGCGGCGAGCAGGGCCTGACCCTGCTGCAAAAGGGCCAGCCGGCCCACCACCAGCCGACCCGGGCGCGCGAGGTTTTCGACGTGACCGGCGCCGGCGACACCGTGTCGGCGGCCCTCGGTTGCGGCATCGCCGCCGGCCTCGACCTGCGCGAAGCCACCGCCCTGGCCAATCTGGCCGCCGGCGTGGTGGTCGGCAAGCTGGGCACGGCCACAGCCAGCATCGAGGAGCTCTACGACGCGATGAACCTGCACGCCCCTCTGACCCGCGGTTTGCTGACGGCCGATGGTGCGGTCGCCACCTGCCTGCGCGCCCGTGCCGCCGGCGAGCGCATTGCCGTGCTGCTGGGGCCGCTGGGCCAGCCCGGCGTGGCGCTGCTGGCGCAGCTGGAAAAAGCCAGCCGCGCGGCTGATCGCCTGCTGCTCATCGAACCGCCCGACACCGACACCGGCAGCCTGGCCGTGCTGGCCGCCCTGCGTCCGGTGGACTGGGTCGTGCAGGCCGATGAAAGTGCTCGCGTCCGCTTGCTCGAACAGCTGTGTCCCGATGCCCTGCTGCACGCCGAGGTCGCCCAATGATCATGGACATTTCCACGACCAGCGGGCGCCTGCGGGCCTGGCTGGACATGCACCTCGTAGACCACGGCGCCATCCGGGCCATCTACAGCAACTTCTACGACCTGGGCGGCGGCATGTACCGCAGCAGCCAGCCCAGCCCGGCACAGCTGCGCAAATACCAGCGCCAGTTTGGCCTGCGCACCGTCGTCAACCTGCGCGGCGCCCACGGTTACGGCTCCTACGCCATGGAGAAGGAAGCCTGCGAGAAGCTCGGCATCGCCCTGCACGACGTCAAGCTGTACTCGCGCACCCCGCCGGAAATCGAGGAAGTCCACGCCATGGACGATCTCTTCAGATCCATCGAATACCCGGCGCTCCTGCACTGCAAGTCGGGCGCCGACCGGGCCGGCATTGGCGCGGCCCTGTACCGCATCCTGCACCTGGGGCATCCGGTTGAGGAAGCGATGGCCGAACTCGGCTGGAAATACGGCCACTTCAAGCAGGCCAAAACGGGTGTGCTGGATTTCTTCTTCGCCACCTACGTGGCCCGCAACGCGCAATCACCCATCGGCTTCCTCGAATGGGTCGATACCGAATACAACCGCCTCGAACTCCATTCCCGGTTCCGGGAAGAGGGCTGGGCCAGCCTGCTCGTGGACAAGGTCCTGCACCGGGAATGAAAACCTCCATCCAGCTGTACCGCCGCCTGCTCGGCTCGATTCGCCCCTACTACAAGGTGGTGGCGATCTCTGTGCTGGCGATGATCGCCGCCGCGTCGCTGGAGCCGGTGCTGCCGGCGCTGCTCAAGCCGCTGGTGGACGAGAGCCTGATCAAGAAGAGCCACGTCGCCCAGTGGCAGGTGCCCCTGTTCCTGATGCTGGCCTTTCTGGCCAAGGGCGTGGCCGAATACGTGGCCAACGTGTCCAGCCAGTGGATCGCCAACAAGGCCATCACCGACCTGCGCCAGCAGGTTTTCCGTCACCAGATGCACCTGCCGATCCCGGTGCATCAGGCCGAAACCGGCGGGCGCATGCTGTCGCGCATCCTCTACGACATTCCGCAGGTGGGGGCAGCCCTGTCGAACGCGTGGATCATCGTCATCCGTGACTCCCTGGTCATCGTCGGCCTGACCGGCTACCTGATCTACACCGCCTGGGAGCTGACCCTCGTCATCGTCGCCATCGCCCCGGTGGTGGCCTGGCTGATCCGCGTGGCCAGCCGCAAGCTGCGCGGCTCCAATCAGGAAATGCAGCAAACCACCGGCCAGCTCACCGGGATGGTCGAGGAAACCCTCAACGGCGTGCGCGAGATCAAGCTGTTCGGCACCCACGAGCACGAAGACCGGCGCTTCCACGCCGTGGCCGAACGCCTGCGCAAGCAAACGATGCGCACCGTGCGCGTCTCCGCCGTCAACGTGCCGCTGGTCCAGGTGCTGGCCGCGGCAGCGGTCGCCACGGTGATCTGGACGGCGTCGTCGCTGTCGGCGCAGGACAAGCTCAGCCCGGGCGAATTCGTCTCCTTCGTCACCGCCATGTCGATGCTCTTCGAGCCGATCCGCCGCCTGACCAACATCAACGCGGTGATACAGCGCGGCCTTGCCGGCGCCCAGAGCATCTTCGATCTCCTCGATACGCCGCCGGAGGTGGACACCGCTACCGGCACCTTGCCCCGCGCAAAGGGCGAGCTGCGTTTCGACGACCTGAGCTTTCGCTACCCCGGCCAGGGCGAAATGGCCCTGCAGCACTTCAGCCTCGACGTGCATCCCGGCCAGACGGTGGCCCTGGTGGGTGCCTCGGGCAGCGGCAAGACGACCCTGATCAACCTGATCGCCCGCTTCAACGAACCGGGCGAGGGCCGCATCCTGCTGGATGGCGCCGATCTCGACAGCCTGCCGCTGGCCCACCTGCGCCAGCAGCTCGGCTGGGTCGGCCAGCAGGTGGTGCTGTTCGATGACAGCATCGCCGCCAACATCGCCTACGGGCGTCCCGACGTGCCCGAGGCCGACATCGTTGCCGCCGCCCGCGCCGCCCACGCCATGGAGTTCATCGACAAGCTGCCCGACGGCCTGGCCACCCGGGTCGGTGCCAACGGCAGCCAGCTCTCTGGTGGCCAGCGCCAGCGCATCGCCATTGCCCGCGCCTTCCTGCGCGACGCGCCGATCCTGCTCCTCGACGAAGCCACCTCGGCCCTCGACAACGAATCCGAACGGGCCGTGAAGGAAGCGCTGATCGAACTGCGCCGGAACCGCACCGTGATCGTCATCGCCCACCGCCTGTCCACCATCCGCGACGCCGACCGCATCGTCGTGATGGAGCACGGACGCATCGTCGAGGCCGGCACCCACGACGAACTCGTCGCCCGCGGTCAGGCCTATGCGCGCCTCCTTGCCAGCGGCGAGCAGGTCATCAAGGAGGCCGAGGGTGTTTGACTCCGTGAGCGAACGCGTCGCCCTCTACTTCGTCGCCTCGCCGCTCCAGTACCTGGCGGCCAAAGGCATTGCCGAACGCCATGAGGCCGGCGCCCGCCAGGTGCTGGTGTGGTACAAGCCCGGCGTCACCGCCATTGTGCGGATGGACGACTGGGACGCCGCCCGCTACATGCCGTGGCCGCGCTGGGAGCCGCTGCCCGGCGCCTTCGGCCGGCATCGTCGCCTGCGCGACAACATCCGGCTGGTGGCCGAACTGGTCGGCCCCTGCGAAACGCTGCACATCCACAGCGCAGTCTTCGACACCGAAGCCATCAACTACTTCCTGCGCGCCCTGCCCAAGGCCTGCGGTGCCCGCGAGATGAAGGCGCGCATCCTGCCCGACGGCATCATCAGCATCCGCCGCTACCCGCTGCCGCTGGGCAAGCGTCTTGCCCAGTACGCCCGCAAGCTGCGCCGGCTGATTGCCCCGGAGCTGGATTACTGGTGCTTCTCGGGCGACCGCATCGGTTCCGACGCGCCTTTTTGCGACCGTATCTACGTCATTCCCGGTCTGCCCCACGAATACCCGGCCGACAAGACCGTGGTGCTGCCGCCGCTGGTGACGCCGTCGACCCAGCGCCAGACGGGGGAGCCGGGCGTACGGCGGGCGCTGGTGATCGGCCAGCCGCTGGTTGGCGCCGGCCTCATGAAAGCCGAAGACCGGGACGCCGTAACGGCCGAAATCCGGGCCTGGCTGGCGGAGCAGGGCATCACGCGGATCTTCTACAAGGCCCACCCGAAAGACCCGGCGCAGGAGCTGCGGCTGCCCGAGTACATGCTCGTGACCCTCGACGAAGCCCTCGAAGTGCACCTCGCCAACACGCCCTACGACGCGGTGCTCGGCGTGCGCTCCAGCGCGCTGCTGTTTGCCCGCCAGACCAGTCCGGCACAAACCCGGGTGATAGCCTTCGGCTGGGATCGCATCCGCTTCAAGTCTCCCGCCGAAAAGCAGCAGATGATCGCCGCCTTCCGCACCACCGGCGTCACCCTCGAAGGTGTGGCCTGACATGAACGGATCATCGACCCGCCGTGTGGCGCAGGTTCTGCCCTGGCTGCTGGCGGCCTTCCCGGTGGCGCTGATGCTGTCGAGCGCCGCGGCCCGCAACCTGGCGATCGCCCTGGCGGTGGCCGGCTTGCTCATGCAGACGCTGCCCGGCCGCCCTTTTGACCGGCGCGACCTGGATTTCGCCCTCGCCGCCGCCGTGCTGCCGGCCGTCTATCTGCTCAACATGGCGGTGTGTGGCTGGAGCCTCAAGCTCTTTGACCGGCCTGCCCACCTCTTGTGGGCCATTCCGGTGTATCTGCTGGTGCGGCGTTGTGGTGCCAGTCCGAAAACCGTGCTCGCCGGCCTTGCCTTCGGCGGGGTGGCGGCCGGCGCTGTGGCCTTGCTGGCCGACAAGGGCTTGTTGGGCAGCGGCGAACTGGCACGCCTCGACCAGGGGCGTCCGATGGGGCCGTATTCCAGCCCCGGCGCCTTCGGCAATTACAGCGCGGTGATCGCCATGGCCTGCCTGGCCGGCGGGCTGGCCTGGGCGCAACACCGGACACGCGCGTGGCTGCGCCCGCTGGTGCTGCTGGGCCTGGTGGGCGGAGTTGGCGCTGCCCTGCTTTCGGAAACCCGCTCGGCCTGGGCCGCCATGCCGGTGATGGCGGCGCTGGGTGTGGCGGTGCTGGGGCAAGGGGGCCCACGCCGTCGCTGGCTGGCCGTGGCCGGCATCGTCGTGGTGCTGGGTGTGGCCCTGCTGTTTATCGACGTGGTGCGCGAACGGCTGCTGCTGGGGATCGGCGAAGTCCAGGCTTACCTGGCCGATCCGTCGGCGCCAGGCGCCCGTGAAACGTCCATGGGCCTGCGCCTGCTGAGCTGGCAATGGGGCTGGGAGCAATTCCTTGCCCATCCGGTCTTTGGCATCGGCCTGGCCGGCTTTCGGCCGGCGGTGGATGCCGCCGTGGCCGCGGGCACGCTGCCGGCCGTGCTGGGCAGCTTCTCGGGTCTGCACAATCTGGTGGTCGATCATCTGGCCAAGACCGGCTTGGTGGGCACGGCTGCCATGGCCCTGTTCTGGATCGGGATGTTCCGTTACTTCCTGGGGGCGCGCCGGGTTGCTGATCCGTACAAGCGCCTGTTCGTCGCCTTGGGCCTGATGCTGCTGGCCGGCGAACTGATCTTTGCCAGCGTTGGCTCGATGTTCGCCTCGGCCCTCGGTACCGTCGCCTTCACGGTTCTGCTGGCGGTTTTCGCTGCCGGGGCGCATCCGGCAACGCCAAGCCGCGCGTGAAGCCGGTTCAGCCGCGAAGGCGGCGCAGGCCCAGCAGGCAGCGCAGTTTGAGGGTGTCCAGGCGCAGCTTGAGGCTGCCACCGGTGCGCGCTTTGAGTATCTGCCGGGCCGACTCGACCCGGCCGGCCCGGATCAGGTTCTTGAGCAGGCGGCGCCCCTGCATGGAGCGCAAGGTGGCGGGTTCGGCAGTCCTCAGCCAATCCAGCAGCGCAGCTTCCGGCAGGGCCAGATGGAAGTTGAACAAGCCGTGGAAGCCGAAGGTTGGCGTGCTGGGCGGGGTCAGCTCGAAGGCGAAGCGGCGGGCCAGCTCCACGGGCGCAAAGCGGATCCCGTGCCGGCTCACCAGCAGGTCGTGGTAAGCGTCGCAGATGGCGTAATCCTCGGGCTGCAGCTCGCAGATATCGGCATCCTGCAGGGCTTCGAGCAGGCGGCGCGAGCGCAGCGAGAAGCCACCGTTGCCCACGGCATGGGCCCGGTGCGGCCAGGGGGCGCCGATGTAGTCGTAGTCGAGAAAGGCCGGATCCCAGGCGCCCGCATCGAGGATGAAGCTGTCCCACTGCATCACCAGCGCATGACTGCCGCCAAAGTAGCTGCCGAGCGACTTGACCATGAAGCGCGAGTAGTCGGACACGTTGCGCAGGGGCGGCACGGCGCGCACGGTAATGCGTGGATCGGGGCTCGTGTAGCCGTCCCGGGTCAGCAGCAGCGCCTCGCCGAAGCATGCCTGGTCGAGGCAGCGCTGCATCGCGTAGATCGCAAGATCCGGGTGGCGGGTATCGAGGCAGATCAGGCTGACATCGAGAAGGGTAAGCATCGGGCACGTGCGGCTCGCCATCGGGGCCACGCAGAATAAAAACGGGAGGTTAGTGCAAACTGGAGTCGTTATAGATGACCGCCGAAAATGGCGGGCGTACGTTCTGGTGAAGATTACGGCAAAATACCGGCGATTAGCTCTGCGCCACGCTGTTTCAGCCTATTAAGTCCCGACTTGTGTCTTTGATGCCAACCATCCCCCCGTGTCCCAAGAAGCGTGATTACCTGGTATTCATGCGCACCGGGTCGAACGCGCTTTTTCCCCAGTGGCTGAAAGCGGAGCCTGATCGCAACTGGGATCTCTTCCTGAGTTGCTACATGCCAACCCCGGCGCACCCGGAGGCCATTGCTACGGAGGTGGGGGGATACAACAAGCTGACGCATTTTCGCGAATGCGTGCAGTCTGGTGTGCTTGATCTGAGTGCTTATCGTTTCGTGCTGCTGGCCGATGATGACCTGGAGATCAGCCACGGCAGTATTTCCGCTTTTTTTGCGACGGTGGATCAACTTGGTCTGACGGTCTCTCATCCCGCCCAGAGCTGGGCAGGTTACTGGTCTCTGAGAATCATGCTCAGGAACCCTCTCGCCTGCTGGCGGGAAACCAATTTCGTCGAGGTCATGTGTCCCTGCTTTGATGCAGGATTTGTCGCTCGTCGGCTCGATTCCTTTGCGATTACCCGCAGTACTTGGGGCAGTGATTACGCTTTCAGCCACCTGGCCCGGGCGAGTGGAGGTCGCGTCGGGATCGTCGATACTGCGGTGATACGTCACGCCAAGCCGATTCAGGCTTCTGGAGCCTTTTACCGAAAACTTGCGGCAGACGGTGTCGTGCCCGCCGACGAACTGAAAGCCATCCTAGATACCCTGCCTCCAGAGGATCGTTCCCCCAGGGTTATCGCCATCCATGTCCGTCAGGGGCTCTTGGCTCCCCTCCACAAAGCGGTGGCTGGTTTCGTCGAGAAACACAAGCGCGAGATCATGAAAATCTTCGGGAATCGTCAGGATCGCGAAGATTGAATTCAAGCAGGCATAGTTTTTGTCGGCTGCCATGCAGGAGCTTATTTCCATGAAAATATTCGTCATCAACCTGGAGCGCGCTGCTGACCGCAGGGTGGTCATTCTTCAGCATCTGCAAAGCCTTGGCCTGGAGGCCGAGATTCTTCCTGCCGTTGTAGGGGCGTTGCTGGATCCGGCGGATTTGCCGCCCGGTACGGATCCCCGGCTGTCCCCCGGTGAAATTGGCTGCTATCTGAGCCACGTTCGTTTTTGGGAAGTGGTTGTCGAGCGGCAACTGGATCATGCGATCTTCCTTGAAGACGATGTGCTCTGCAGTCCGACGATGATGGGGGTTGCGGAGGAAACTGTGGCGCTCGGCCTCCCACTTGATGCGGTCCGGCTGTCAGCGTTGAAGCCGATTCGTGGGCAGACGATCGCCACCCTTTCAGGAGGCCAAAAGCTTATCTTGCCGACCAAGAATCCGAGCGGAACTCAGGGTTACATGGTGAGCCTCGACGGGGCCCGGCGTCTGCTGCGGGCGCTGTCTGTGCCAAAACTGCCAATCGATAGCGCACTGGATGCCTACTGGAAGCAAGGCTTGCGGATTCCGCTGGTTTCTCCCAGTGTCGTCGAGGAAGACGCGACTATCCCGAGCAGTATTGCTGGCCGCTTTGGCAAGAATGAGCCCAAGACGCTAGGTCGGCATCTGGCTCGGGTTGCCGAGGCAGAGAAGCGAAAGCTCACCGTTTTTCTGATGGCACGAAACCTGAGGGCAAAGCTGCGCCGTAAGATTCGGGGGAATGCGGCAAAATAGCGCTCTGCGTCCATGGCGACCGTTATTTAACCTCAAGCTTCAATGCCGAATCCGTCCTTTCCTCGTACCGTTGTCGTTCATCACCGTAGCGGTATTGGCGACATCATCTGGCACATTCCCTACCTGCGAGCGATTGCTGCGGAAAGTCACGGTGGCAAGATATCCTTGATTGCCCGGCCCTCCTGCAGAGCGGCCGATGTGCTGGCAGCGGAAAGCTGCATCGATGAAGTTATTGAGTTTGACCAGAGGCCGCGCAAGAGCGAGCAGCGCACCGGCCGCCATGACGGTTTTACCGCTCAGCTAAGATTCGTTAGAGAGCTGCGGGCGCGGCGTTTCGAGCGCATATTCATCTTGTCCAGCAGGATACGCTACGCCGTGCTGGCCTTGCTGGCTGGGATTCCCCAGCGTGCCGGTTTCGGTTTTTCGGCTGGGGAGCGTCTATTTCTTAACTCTCCACCCTACATCCATCCCCACCAAGGTTCGGGCAATTGGGTATATCCGGAGGTCACCGCATTCTGTATTGCCCATGGTCTGGTGAAGAAGGCCGTCGTGCCGCGAATGAATGTGCTGGCCGAGGCGATTGATCTGGCGGGACAGGATCTGGCCGTTCTGCCCATGCCGCGTTATGCGCTGTCGATCGGGACATCGAAGCCGCACAACAACTGGGGGGAGGCTCGTTTTGCCATGCTTGCCACGCTCTTGATTGAGCGGGGCGGAAGCGTGGTGTTGCTCGGCGGGCCGGCAGAACGTGATGCTGCTGCAGCCATCGTCGAAGCAATACCCGCACGGTGGCGCAATAGAGTATTCATTTCCAATCAACCCTCCATCCAGCGCTCAGCGGCAGTACTGCGTCACTGTCAATATTGCGTGGGAAACGACACCGGCGCACTGAACATGGCTGCAGCTGTCGGCATCCCGACCTTGGGGCTGTTTGGCGCTTCCCCGCCCTTGACTCACGACCCCTTGCTGCACGCACTGTCGGGGCAGGGGATGGACAATATCGATGTAAATGCGGTGCTTGCCTCCCTGGACCAGCTGGTCGCAGAGTGCTTGGCGCTTTCTGCCCCAGGAGGTGCTACTTGAAACACCCGTTTATCGTCTGCGCTTTTTACACTGACGGCTACGCTCGCGAGGCTGATGCACTCAAGACATCGCTGGAGGCCTACGGAATTCCCTACGACATGAGGCGCTTCGAGAGCCGCGGAGTGTGGGAGGCCAACACACGGATCAAGCCGGAGTTTCTGCAGGACTGTCTTATCCAGCATTCCGATAAGGACTTGGTATACATCGATGCCGATGCTGTGGTGCGGGCGCCACTGATCCTCTTCGAAACTTTCGATGCGGATCTGGGGGTTTTCATCGCGCCAAGTAATGGCGATTTCTCCCACCGATATTTGACTGGTACGCTCTACCTGCGCAATGTTCCGGCGGTCAGGGCCTTTGTGGGTTCGTGGATAAACGCCCAGGCCGGCATGGTGCTTGGGGTTGATCAGGACAGCTTCACCACCGCGATGATTCAACACCCTGAACTGACGGTGCATCCGTTGCCCGCTGCTTACGTGAAAATCTATGATCGGGGTGATGAGGCTCCTGTCATCGAGCATTTTCAGGCGAGCCGGAGCCGCGTAAAGCTTCAGCGCATTCTCAAGAAGTTTCGCAACACGGTTATCGCGTTGCTTGTTCTGACCCTGATTGCGTGGCTCTTGAGCCGTGGGTCATGAACCGCATCCTCATCGTTCGCGCCTCCGCCATTGGCGACGTGGTGTTCGCGTCGGCGCTGCCGGCGGCGATCCGCCGTACGCATCCCGACGCCCACATCGCCTGGCTGGTCGAGCCGGGCATCCACGAGCTGTTGCTGGCCGATCCGAACATCGACGAAGTCATCACCTGGTCGAAGGCTGAGTGGGTCAGGCTGTGGAAGGACGGCAAGCGGCTCGAGCTGTGGCGGCGCGTGCGCCAGCTGCGGCGCGAACTCCACGCGCGCCATTTCGACATCGCCCTCGACCTGCAGGGCCTGATGAAGAGCGGCTTCATCACCTGGCTGTCGGGGGCGCCCCGGCGGGTCGGCTTGGGCTCGAAGGAAGGCAGCCAGCTGCTGATGACGGAGGTCATCCCCCGTGGCGGCGAGGCGGCCCGCATCGGTTCTGAATACCAGTACCTGGCGCAGCAGATGGGCTTTGACGCGGGTGACTTTCTGCCGACCCTGACGGTGGCGCCGGCCGCCGAAGCCACGGTGCTCGGCAAGCTCGCCGAACATGGCCTTGCCCCCGGCGGCTATGCCGTGTTTGCCCCCTTCACCACGCGGCCCCAGAAGCACTGGTTCGAAGACGCCTGGCAGGCCCTCGCGCCGCAACTGATCGCTGCCACCGGCCTGACGCCGGTGATCCTCGGCGGCCCGGCGGATACCGAAGCTGCCGCGCGCATCGCCGCCAGCGATCCGCGCATCGTCAACCTTGCCGGCAAGACGCGCCTGCCCGAAGCCGTCGCCGCCATCGCCCATGCGGCGCTGCTGATCGGCGTCGATACCGGCCTGACCCACATGGGTACCGCGCTGGCGCGGCCGACTGTGGCGATCTTCGGCTCCACCTGCCCCTATCAGAACACCGGCCGGCCCACCGGCAGCGTGATCTGGCTGGGCCTCGAATGTTCTCCGTGTCGGCGCCGGCCCACCTGCGGCGGCAAGTTCACCTGCCTGCGCGACATCTCCCCGGACATGGTGCTGGAGCGGGCGCAAGCCATGCTCGCCGCCGGGAAAGGTTCCGAATGAAGATCCTCCACGTGGAAGCCGGCAAGCACCTCTACGGCGGTGCCCGTCAGGTGCTGTACATCGCCGAAGGCCTCGCCGCCCGGGGCATCGACAACCTGCTGGCCTGCCCCGTCGGCAGCGAAATGTCCCGCCAGCAGCCGGCCGGCGTGCGCGTGCTGCCGATGAAGATGGGCGGCGACGGCGACATCGGCCTGGCCTTGCGTCTGGCCAGCCTGATCCGCGCCGAAAAGCCCGATCTGGTGCACCTGCACAGCCGGCGCGGGGCCGACACCTGGGGCGGCGTTGCCGCGAAGCTGGCCGGTGTGCCCTGCGTGCTGTCGCGGCGGGTGGACAACCCGGAATCGCGCCTCGCCGTGGCCATCAAGTACCGGCTTTACGACCACGTGATCACCATTTCCGAGGGCATCCGCCAGGTGCTGCTGGGCGAAGGGCTGGCGCCGGGCAAGGTCAGCTGCGTGCGCAGCGCGGTCGATGCCACGCCTTATCTGGCGCCGGTGGATGGCGCCGCCTTCCGCGCCGAGTTCGGCCTGCCGGCGGATGCGCTGGTGGCGGGCGTGGTGGCCCAGATGATTCCCCGCAAGGGTCATCGCTACCTGTTCGCCGCCTTGCCGGGCCTTCTCAAGGATCACCCCCGCCTGCATGTGCTGATCTTCGGTCAGGGGCCGCTGGAGGCTGAATTGAAGGCCGAGGTGGCCCGTCGCGGCCTCGGCGAGGCCGTACGCTTTCCGGGCTTCCGCCATGACCTGCCGCGCTGGGTCGGCGGCCTCGACATGCTGATCCACCCGGCCGACATGGAAGGCCTGGGCGTGTCCCTGCTGCAGGCCTCGGCGGCGGCGGTGCCCATTGTCACCAGCCGGGCCGGCGGCCTGCCGGAGGCGGTGCTCGACGGCGTTACCGGCATCCTGTGCCCGCCGGGCGACGTGGCCGCGCTGGGGGCTGCGGTGGGCCGCCTCGCCGGCGATGCCGAACTGCGCCGGCGCTACGGTGCGGCCGGGCGGGCACGTATCCTCGCCGAGTTTTCGATTGATGCGATGGTGGACGGCAACCTGCAGGTCTATCGCCAGGTGCTGGAGGCACGCCGATGAAGATTTTGATGGTGCTGCACAGCCACGACAGCGGCGGAGCCGAACGCCACGCGCTGCAACTCATGGAAGGCCTGCGCGAACGCGGCCACGAGCCGGTCTTCGCCGGGCCGCTGGACGGCTGGCTGGGCGACCAGGTGAAGGCCGCCGGCCTGCGCCATCAGCACATTCCGCTGCACGGCCTGATTGACCTGCCGTCCGTCTGGAAGCTGGCCAGCCTGGCCCGCCGCGAAAAGGCCGACCTGATCCACGGCCACCTGACCCGAGGTGCGTATTACGCGGGCCTGGGCGGCAAACTGGCCGGTGTCGCCAACGTGGCCACCGCCCATTCCACCAATGCCGGCAAGCACTTCGGCCGGGCCGACCGCATCATTGCGGTGGCTGACGCGGTGCAGACCTTCCTGCGCGGTCGCGGCTACGCGGCCGAGCGCATCCAGGTGGTGCACAACGGCATCCCCGACATCGCCGCCCAGCCCCACGCCAGCCGCGCGGCGGTTCGCCGCGAACTCGGCCTGGGGGACGAGCCCTGCCTGCTGATGGCGGCCCGCTTCATCCACGCCAAGGGCCACGACACCCTGCTGCAGGCCATGGCCACCCTCCAGGCCCGGCCGTGGACCCTCGCTCTGGCCGGTGACAAGAGCAGCGAGCTGGGCGTGCGCATGGAGGCACTGGCGACGGAACTCGGGCTCGCCGGGCGGGTCCGATTCCTCGGCTTGCGTGAAGATGTGCCGGCCCTGCTGGGCGCCGCCGACCTGTTTGTGGCGCCGTCGCGCCGCGAGGCCTTGTCGCTGGCGCTGCTCGAGGCCTCGGCTTTCTCGCTGCCGATTGTGGCCAGTTGGGTCGGTGGCACCGGCGAGGTAGTGAAGGAGGGCGACAACGGCTTCCTGGTGCCGCCCGACGACCCGCCGACACTGGCCGCGGCCATCGACACCCTGCTGGCCGACCCCGCCCTGCGCCATGACTGCGGCGCCCGTGCCCGGACCCGTTTCGAAGACGGATTTACCCTCGACGCCATGCTTGGCAAGACGCTGGCGGTTTATCGACAGGCCCTGGAGGCCCATTCCCGATGAAGCAGGTCCAGATTCTGATGTACCACCGGGTCGGCGATTTTCCCGGCCGGGTCAAGGCGCATGGTGCGCTGTACTGCCATCTGCCGCGCTTCCGGGCGCAGATGAAACTGTTCAAAGTCCTCGGTTACCGGGTCATCAGCCTCGACGAGGCCGCCGCCGGCCTGCGGGGCGAAGTGCCCCTGCCACCGCGCCCGCTGGTGCTCACCTTCGACGACGCTTACGTGGATTTCCTTGAAAACGCCGCGCCGGTGCTCAAGGCCCACGGCTACCCGGCCACGGTGTATGCGGTCAGCGGTCTGGTCGGCAAGACTTCGTCGTGGGTCGCCCCGGACGGCCTCGAGCCCGCGTCGCTGATGAACGCCGCCCAGTTGCGGGCCGTGCAGGATCTCGGCTTCACCGTTGGCTCCCACACGGTCACCCATCCGCGCCTCGCCCAGGCCGACGACGCCCGCATCCTTGCCGAAGCGCGGGACAGCAAGGCCGCGCTGGAAGACATTCTGGGCAAGAGCGTCGATCACTTTTGCTACCCGTATGGCAGCCACGACATTCGCGCTGTAAAGGCCGCCGCTGCGGCCGGCTATGTCACCGGCACCACCTGCGTGCGCGCCGCCGCCACGCCCGAGGACGACCTCCTTACCCTGCCGCGCAAGGCCGTGTCGCGGGGGGACGACGTGTTCGGCGTGGCCTGGAAGCTGATGACCAAGAACCTCCCCAAGTACCCGCAGATCCGCCGCTGAGCCGGCTGTCAGCCGGCGCCCAGGCACTGTACGCTCGACGGCCTGGGACGGCCGCGGGCGTCAAGCTGGAAGGCAATGCCCCAGGCCCATTCATCCTCTTCGTCGGCGTGTTTCAGCCACAGTTCGCAACGGCGAAGCCCCGGCCCGGGCTTGCAGTCGGCACTGACCCGGTTCTGGCCGTCACCCATCGCGGCAAGAAAGCCCCCGAGATAGTCGCCGATTGTCCGTGCCGGCAATAGCGGAGCGGCTTTGGCGCAGGTGGGATGAATGCGAAGGGGGACGTCGCGGAGTTGCAGAGCCGCCTGGATAACCCGGTACATTTCGGCCTGTCCGCCTTCCGTTGGCGTTCCGCCGGCGCGGGATGGCGAGGCGGCCAGACAAGCCAGACTCCCCAGGAAAACCAGCAGTACGCGGCGCGGTTGAGGGCGCATGTCAGCGCCCGCAACCAAAGGACGAGGGGATCGCACTGGCGGGGAAGGTGCCGAAATAAAGCCCGTTGGTCTGGCTCTTGTAGTGTTTGCGGAAGATGTCGGGTGTCGTGGTGACCACTTTGTCGCTGGTGTTGCTGTAGTGCCAGATCGTACCGTTCAGGGCAATTCCTACGTGTTTTTTCGGGATGTTTGTCATGCTCTTTCCCTTGAGGTTGACGGCGTTGGTGGCCGTAACGAAGGCGAACACGCCGTTGACCAGTTGGTCGGCTGTCGCACTGTCATAAAGGCCAACCTCCGGACAGGCGGCAAACAGTTCATGGACGCGGATGCATACGCCAATCCGGTCGGCGATCTTGTCGGACGACATGCTTCTGCAGGTCACGCTTCCCGCGGACACATTCATGACATGGCAGACGAAGTGGGCGCAGTGGTTCAGGTCTGCATCGTCAAAGCCGTGTGGACAGATCTCCGAGATGTTCTTGCCCAGGTAGCTGTCCAGCAGCGTGCTGGTGATGTTGGTGGTCAGGCTGCAGGCTGGCGTGCTCATCTTCGCGGTCTCCATGATTGATAGTGCAAAGGCATGGATTGAGTATTGTCAAGCACCCGGAGATAGTCAAACTGGTTTTTTTGGGTCAGTCCTCGCGCCGCCGAAACGCCAGTCGGGCCGCCACCACCGTAAAACTGGCGATGATCGCGACGACGATCCAGAAGCCTTCGTGGTGTTCGGCCAGCGGGATGCCGCCCACGTTCATGCCCAGCAGGCCGGCGATCATGTTGATCGGCAGGGCCAGTACGGTGACCATCGTCAGCACATAGACGCTGCGGTTGGTTTCCTCTGTCACCCGCGCAGCGATTTCTTCCTGCAGCAGCTTGATGCGTTCCTGCAGCGCCGTCATGTCGGCCAGCACGGCCGAGAATTCCTCCGTCGAGTGGCGCAGTTCCTGCACGTCGTCCGGTGCCACCCAGGCCGGCGGCTGGTTGAGCAGGCGGAACAGTGCGCCCGGCTCCGGGGCGAGCAGGCGGCGCAGGCGCACCAGCACGCGGCGCAGGGCGCCCAGATTGGCCCGGCTGCGCTGCACGCGTTCGGCCAGCAGGGTGTCTTCCACCTCGTCCACCCGCCCGGTGGCGGCGCGCACGATCTGCACCAGCACATCGGCCTGGTCGCGCAGCAGGTGGGTGAGCAGGGCCACCGGCGTCTCGAAGGGTTCGCCGCCCTTCACCGCGGCGCGCAGGCGGTCGATGGAGCGCAGGGGCTGCAGGCGGGTGGTCACCACCGTGCGCTCATCCACGCACATCCACAGGGTGGCGATCTGCGAGGGCTCGAAGTCGAACTCGTAGAGCACGTCGTTCACCACCGCGATCAGCGCGTCATGGGCAAACTCGATGCGTGTCGAGCGTGAGCCCTCGTGCAGCGCGTCGAAAAAGGCGTCCACTTCGCCCAGATGATCGCGCAGCCAGCGCTCGGTGGAGGCATTGGCCAGATTGAAATGCAGCCATGCGAAGGCGCCCTCGGTGGCCGCCTCCTCGCTCTTCAGCCAGCGCACGGCGCCGGCGGTGTTCAGGGGCTCGCCGGCCCGCCCGGGGCGGAACAGGAAACCGGAAATCAGCCCCGAACGGTCGGAGCCATAGGAGGCGTCGCTGGGATTCACAGGCGGGCACGCAGTATGTCGGACCTGCGAGCCTAAACCTGCCGCGTGGCAGGGGTATTACGCTACCAGTACTTCGGGTAGCGCCCGGCTCGCCCCAGGTTGTTGTAAACCAGTGCTACCGCCACCAGCAGCAGCGCGCCGGCCAGTGTCGGCGTCAGCACAAAGCCCCAGCCCGGCGCGGTCAGGAAGACGATCACCGGGTTCGAGCCGGCCGGCGGATGCACGCAGCGCAGCGCCATCATGACCATGATCGCCAGTGCCACGGCCAGCCCGGCCGCCCACCAGTGGGGCCCGAAGGCCGTGAGGCAGGCCAGCCCGACGACACTGCTCAGCACGTGCCCGAACACCACGTTGCGCGGTTGCGAGAAGGGAACGTCCGGAAAGCCGAAGACCAGCACGCAGGACGCCCCGAAGGAGCCCAGCAGCAGCGCCAGCGAGCTGCCTTCGGCCAGCCCGGCGACGACGGCAATCGCCAGAAAACCGCCCAGTCCGGCCAGGGCAATTGTACGGAGCGGCGGTGCGGGAGGAATCGCGGCCCCGTCACCGCGCAGACGGGAAAGAAAAGCTGACATGGCAGGATCTCCAAAAATAGACAGATCTGTACACTATCACCAAACCCGCTACGCTCCGCCCCATGACCGCCCTCGCCAGAATTCCCCGCGCCACCAAGCGTGACCAGCTCATCGACACCGCCCTGCGCCTCTTCGCTGCCGGTGGCTATCACGCGGTAGGTATCGACACCGTCATTGCCACCGCCGGCATTGCCAAGCAAACCCTGTACACCCACTTCCCGTCCAAGAACGCCCTGATTGCCGAAGTGCTCCGCGAACGCGATCGCCGATTCCGGGCCAGCCTCGAAGCCTTCGTAGACCCGCACGAGGAGCCCCTCGCCCGTCTCGAAGCGGTGTTCACCTGGCATCGCCAGTGGTTCGAGGAACCGGGCTTTGCCGGCTGCATGTTCAATAATGCAGCGGCCGAATTCCATGGCGAGGTGGCCGAACTGCAGATGCTCGCCCGGGAGCACAAGCAGGCCCTGGAACGTTACCTCGCCGGCCTGCTGGCGCCGCTGGTGGCGCAGGGAAACGCGGCCGCGCTGGCGGCCGAGTTCAATCTGTTGCTCGATGGGGCGATTGGCGTGGCGCTGGTGAGCGGCGATGCAAAGGCCGCAGAACGGGCGTGGTGCATGGGAAGGCGGCTGCTTGGCCTTAAGCTGGCGACATGATTTTCACCTGAACCCTGATGCGGGCGATCCCGCGGAGCAGAATCCCATGACCCCCAAGCCGTCCCTGCGTGTGCTTATCCTCGCTGCCTCAGTCCTGTTGCCCGCCCATGCCGGTGCCGAACCCGTGGACGCGTCGCCCGACGCCGCCGTCATCCAGATGATCGCTGCGAAGATATTGGCGGAGCCGCCTGACTCCCACCCCCGGACGATCAAGAAGTTTGTCATCCTCGGCCGGCCCTATTTCTACGTACGGGCAGCGTGCTGCGACCAGTACAACCGGCTGTACACCGCCGAAGGGGTTTATCTGTGTGCGCCCGATGGTGGAGTCCATGGGGGGGGAACCCGCGATCGCGAATGCCCGCACGTACGCATCAATCACACCGAAGGCGAAGAGGTATGGCGCGACAGCCGGCCCTCGCGGCGCTGATTTTCCCCTAGGGGTAGAGCCCGCGAACCTTGTGCGCCAGCAGCACACGTTCGCAGCCCAGCACAAAGGCGGCGGTGCGCATCACGATGCCTTTTGCCCTTGCCGCGTCCCATACGGCGGCAAAGGCTTCCCGCATGATGCGGTCGAGGCGGGCGTTGATCTCGTCTTCGGTCCAGAAGAAGGCGCTGATGTCCTGCACCCACTCGAAGTAACTCACCGTTACCCCGCCGGCGTTGGCGAGCACGTCGGGGATCACGGTGATGCCGCGTTCCTGCAGGATCAGGTCGGCTTCCGGGGTGGTCGGGCCGTTGGCGCCCTCACAGATGAGGCGGGCGCGGATCAGGCCGGCGTTGGCGGCGGTGATCTGGTTTTCCATGGCGGCAACGATAAGAATGTCGGCGTCCACGCCCCAGAAGCTGTCAGTGGTGATGGCCTCGGTGCCGAGTGCGCCGAGGAGGGTGCCGTGTTGCTGGCGCCAGGCCTTGACGGCGTGTACGTCGAGGCCGGCCGGGTTGGTGATGGCGCCGCTGCTGTCCTGCAGCGCGACGACCCGGGCTCCCGCATCGGCAAACAGTCGGGCCGCCGCTTCGCCCACGTTGCCGAAGCCCTGTACCGCCACCTTGGCGTCGGCGATGTTCATGCCGATGTGCCTGGCGGCCTCAACCGTGGTGACGAATACGCCGCGCCCGGTGGCATCCTTGCGACCGAGGCTGCCGCCCAGGCTGATCGGCTTGCCGGTGACTACGCCCATGGACGTGCGCCCCTCGTTCATCGAGTAGGTGTCCATCATCCAGGCCATGGTCTGCTCGTTGGTGTTGATATCCGGTGCCGGAATATCCTTGTCCTGCCCCAGCAGCATGTGGATCTCGCTGGTGTAGCGGCGAGTCAGGCGCTCCAGTTCGCCCGGCGAGAGCTGTTTGGGATCGACCCGCACGCCGCCCTTGGCCCCGCCGAAGGGCACATTCACCACCGCGTTCTTTACCGTCATCCACGCCGACAGGGCCATGACTTCGGACAGGGTTACGTCCGGGTGGTAGCGGATGCCGCCCTTGCCCGGCCCGCGGGCCAGGTTGTGATGCACCCGGTAGCCCTCGAAGTGCGCCATCTCGCCGTTGTCGAGGCGGATCGGCACATTGACGATCAGCGCCCGCATGGGGCGGGTGAGGATGGGGGTCAGCGGGCGCAGCTCGGGGCTCAGGTGTGGCTCGACCCGGTCGATCTGGACCAGGAAGGTCTCCCACGGGCCGAGGTGCTCGGCCGACAGGTAGGACGGGATGTGGGAGACGTTGTTCATGTTGTTTCTCCTCGGTGGGCGGGCGCCTGTTAACGCAGAGAGTCGTCCGCCCACCGAGGAGTTCCGCAGGGACTCGCCTTACTGCCCGATCGCCCCGAAAGCCTTCTTCGCCAGCCCGGTGGCGGCGCCGACGGGGTCTTTGCGGATGGCCTTTTCTTCTTCGGCGATCATCAGGTAGAGGCCGTCGAGGGCCTTCTTGGTCACGTAGTTCTCGACCTTCAGCTCGTCACCCTTGGCCAGGCCGAACTGGCTGGCCTTGCCGGCGAGCTTGTTGTACTGAGCCGACAGGGCCAGCTTGTCGGTGCTTTCCTTTACCGTCGGCAGGAAGGACTCGGTGAGCTGGGCGGCGGTTTTTTCCTTGAAGTACTGGGTGCCGGCATCGTCGCCGCCGGACAGGATCTTCTTGGCGTCTTCCACGCTCATCTTCTTGACCGCTTCCACCAGCAGGCCCTTGGCCTTCGGCACGGCCTGCTCGGCGGCCTTGTTCATGGTGGCGATGAGGTTGTCGAGATCCTTGCCGCGGCCCATGGTGCGCAGCATGCCTTCCATCGGGGCGAGGCTCTCGGGCAGGCCGATCTTCACTTTCGGGTTGTTCATGAAACCACCGTCGGCTCCCAGTTGTCCTACGGCCTTGGCGGCGCCCTGCGCCAGCGCTTCCTTCAGGCCGCCGGAAGCGTCCTTGTCGGTCAGATCGGCGAGGCCGAAGGCCCAAGCCTGGGAACAGATGACAAGCAGGAACAAAGCTCTCAGAATCGCAGTCACGGCAAACCCCCTTTTTGGTTACAAAAAAATGTTTCTCAAGGCTATCACGCGTTACCTTGCGCCCGTTCTGCTCCTTGCATTGCTTAACGCTTGCAGCCCGCCGGTGGCTGCGCCGGACGTCAGCTTCACGACTCTCGACGGCCAGACCGGCAAGCTTTCGGCCCTCAAGGGCAAGGTCGTGCTGGTTAACTTCTGGGCCACCACCTGCACCACCTGCGTGGCCGAAATGCCGAAGCTGGTGGAAACCTACAACAAGTTCGCGCCCAAGGGGTTCGACACGATTGCGGTGGCCATGAGCTACGACCCGCCCGAATACGTGCGCAACTACTCCCGCCAGAACGGCCTGCCCTTCAAGGTTGCGGTGGATGCCAGCGGTGAAATCGCCAAGGGCTTCCAGGAAGTGCGCCTGACGCCCACCACCTTCCTCCTCGACAAGCAGGGCAGGGTGGTGCAGAAGTATCTCGGCGAGCCGGACTTTCCCAAGCTCCACGCCCTCCTCGAAAAACTGCTGGCTGAACCGGCGTGAAGCGCCGCACCCTGATAGTGGCGCTGGCTGCGGCCGGTGTGGTGGCTGCTGCGCTGCTGTGGCCGAAGGGCCGCGAAGTGGACGTGGCCACGGTGCGCAAGGCGCCGCTCACCCAGTCCGTCGTCGCCACCGGGCGCATCGCCACGCCGGCGCGCATTGCCATCGGTAGTCCGCTGGCCGCCACGGTGCTGGAAGTGGCCGTGCGTGAGGGCGACCGCGTGCAGCCCGGTCAGCTGCTGGCCCGCCTGCGCGCCGACGATGCCGACGCGCTGATCCGCCAGGCCGCTGCTGCGCTCGCCGAAGCCGATGCCCGGCTCACCCAGATCGACACCCTCGGCCAGCCCGTGGCCGCCCAGCAGCTCGCCCAGGCCGAAGCCAACCTGGGTGTGGCCCGCGCCGAAGCCGACCGCGCCCGCCAGCTGGTGGCCAAGGGCTTCTACGCCCAGTCCAAGGCTGACGACGCACTGCGCAACGCCGCCAATGCCGTCTCGGCTGCCGACACCGCCCGCGCCCAGCTGGCGGCCCAGAAGCCCGGCGGTACCGAGCGGCAGGCTGCCGTGGCCCGCGTCGAGCAGGCCCGCGCCCAGCTCACCAATGCCAAAGCCCGCGCCGCGCAGCTGACCCTCGTCGCGCCCTCCGCCGGCACCGTGCTGACCCGCAAGGCCGAGCCCGGCGATGTGGCCAGCGCCGGCAAGGTGCTGCTGGAACTCGCCGACGCCGGCGAAACCCGCGTCTACGCCACCGTGGACGAGAAAAACCTGCGCCTCCTGCGTGTCGGCCAGAAGGCCCGCGGCGTTGCCGATGCCTACCCGGCGCAGCCCTTCGACGCCGAGCTCTACTACCTCGCCCCGGCGGTGGACCCGCTGCGCGGCACCGTCGAGATCCGCTTCCGCGTGGCCCAGCCGCCGGTGGTCCTGCGCCCCGACATGACCATCTCGGTGGAAACCGTCACTGGCCACCAGGACGCCACCCTCGTGCTGCCCAGCGAGGCGGTGCGCGAACTGGACGGCAACAAGCCGTGGGTGCTGGTGGCCCGCGATGGCCTGGCCAGCCGGGCTGACGTGACGGTGGGTCTGGCCGGCATCGGTCAGGTCGAGATCCTCACGGGGCTCGCCGAAGGCGATCTGGCCATCCTGCCGGCCTCCGGCGCGCTGGACGGCGACAAGATCCGCATCCGCGCGCCGAAGAAGCCGAAGGTGGGTGGCCTGCAGGTGCCGCAAGGCATGACCAAGTGAAGTTCCGCCTGCCTTTCGCGCCCCTCGTGGCCCTGCGCTTCCTGCGCGAAGGGCGCATGCAAACGTTGCTGATTCTCGCCGGCACTACCGGCGGGGTGGCGGTGATCGTCTTCCTGACCCAGCTCATCACCCAGCTGCAGGCCCAGATCGTCGACCGGGTGCTTGGCAGCCAGGCCCACGTGGTGATCCGCCCGCTCGAAGAAGCCAACCGCCGTGCCATTGACGACCAGGGCTTTGCCACCGTGATCGAGCCGCGCGCCCAGCGCCTGCGCTCGGTGGATCAGTGGGAGAACGTGGCCCGCCTGGCCGCCGGCATGGAGGGCGTCACGGCCGTGTCGCCGGTGGTGACCGGGCCGGCCTTCGCGGTGCGCGGGCAGGCCAACAAGTCGGTGGCCCTGATGGGCGTCGATGCCGAGCGCTACCGGCGCATCGTGCGCATGGAGGAATACATGGTGGCCGGGCGCTTTGCGGTGGATGGCACCCGCGCGGTGATCGGCACCGAGCTGGCCAAGGATCTGGGCATCCGCCTCGAGGACAAGCTGCGCGTGGCGCTGCCCAACGGGCGCGACGAGCTGCTGCAAGTGGGCGGCATCTTCGACATCGGCAACAAGGACCTCAACCGCCGCTGGATCTTCGTGACCCTGCCGCTGGCCCAGAGCCTGCTCGATCTGCCCGGCGGCGTCTCCAACCTGGATCTCACCGTGGCCGACATCTTCGAGGCCCAGCCCGTCGCCGACCGCCTGCGCGGGGCCACCGGCCTGACCGTCGAAAGCTGGATGCAGACCAACGCCCAGCTCCTCGCCGCCCTGCGCAACCAGTCCGTTTCCAACAACCTGATCCGCAGCTTCGTGATCATCATCGTCGCGCTGGGCATTTCCAGCGTGCTGGTGGTGAGCGTCGTCCAGAAGCAGAAGGAGATCGGCATCCTGCGCGCCATGGGCGCCAGCCGCAGCATGATCCTGCAGGTCTTCCTGATCCAGGGCGCGCTGGTGGGGGCGGTCGGTTCGGTGCTCGGCAGCCTGCTGGCTTTCGCGCTGCTCAACGCGTTTTCGGCGATCTACCGCAACGCCGACGGCACGCCGCTGTTTGCCGCCGAGCTGGAGCCGCGCTTCATCCTGATGGCGGCGCTGGTGGCCACCGGCGTCGGCCTGGCCTCGGCACTCATCCCGGCGCGGCGTGCGGCGCGCATGGACCCGGTACAGGCGATCCGCTCATGAACAGCCCCGTCATTGACCTTGCCGGCATCGTCAAAACCTACGGCATCGGCTCCCCGGTGGAAACCGAGGTGCTCCACGGCATCGACCTGCGCCTCGCCGAAGGCGAGTTCGCTGCGCTGATCGGCCCCTCCGGCTCCGGCAAGAGCACGCTGCTCAACCTCATCGGCCTGCTCGAGCGGCCCACCGGCGGCCGTCTGTCGATTGGCGGGCGCGACACCGCCACCTTGAATGAAGCCGAAATCACCCAGCTGCGCGGGCGCAGCATCGGCTTCGTGTTCCAGTTCCACCACCTGCTGCCGGCCTTCAGCGCCATGGAAAACGTGATGATGCCGGGCATCATCGCCCGGGGCGCTGCCGACGACGAGCTGGAAGCCACCGCGCTGCAGCTTCTCGACGCGGTCGGTCTCAAGGCCCACGCCTACAAGAAGCCGAGCGAGCTTTCCGGCGGCCAGCAGCAGCGCGTCGCCATCGCCCGCGCGCTGGCGCTCAAGCCGCGCCTGATCCTCGCCGACGAGCCCACCGGCAACCTCGACACCCACACCGCCGACGACATCTTCGCCCTGCTGCGCGAATTCAACCGGCAGACCAACTGCGCCTGCCTGATCGTCACCCACGACCCCCGGCTGGCGGCCCGCTGCGACCGCATCGTACGGCTGGTGGACGGGCGGATAGCCGACGATCTGCCCACTGAAAAGGAAACAAACCCATGAGCGCCATCGGCAACTTGCTGTGGTTTGTGCTGGGCGGCTTTGTAATGGGCCTGGCCTGGTGGCTGGCGGGCCTGCTGGCCTTCATCACGATTGTGGGTATCCCCTGGGGGCGGGCCTGTTTCGTGATCGGGCAGTTTGCGTTCTTCCCGTTCGGCAAGGAGGCAGTGAGCCGCAAGAGCCTGACCCACCGGGACGACGTGGGCACCGGAGGGCTCGGTGTGGTCGGCAACGTCATCTGGTTTGTGTTTGCGGGCGTATGGCTGGCCATCGGACACGTGCTGTCGGCCATCTCGTGCTTCGTGACGGTCATCGGCATTCCGTTTGGCGTGCAGCACCTGAAGCTCGCCGGTATTGCGCTCGCCCCGATCGGAAAAACCATTGTTGCCAAGGAAGTCGCCGCCGCGCTGCGCCAGCAGGATGCGGAAGCGTCGGTCGCCCGGCTGCGCGACAGGGCCTGAGCGGCCCGGCGATTAGGTCGAGTGGCCGTGCCCGTGCTTGTTGTGTGACTTGACGACCGGCTTGGCGACTTCCGCCGCCGGATAGCGGATCACCGCCACCGACTCGCCCGGCTCGAACCAGAACTCGTCATTGGCGTTGCCGAAGCGGCCCGCCACAATCAGGATCAGGCCATCCACCTGCTTGATCTGGGTGATGGTTTCCCAGGCAAAGGTCGGATGGGCGTTGGCGCCGGTGCCGCTGTAAATATGGTCGCCCACAAGCACTTCGGCAGCGGTGATGGTGATTTTGTTCGTCATGACACTCTCCTTCCGGAAAAACCGCAGGCCGGTCCCTGACATGAGGAAGCCATGATGCGCTCTTGCGGGGATCCCCACCGAGGTATCGCTTCCGCACCCGCTAATCGTTTTTTCAAGGAAGGAACCGCATGTACATCAAGAGCAAAGCCGCACTGACCCTGCTGCTACTGGCCTGCGCGCTGCCGGGCCACGCCGGGGATAGCGGCCTGTGCACTGCCACATGCGCCGCAGACCGCCAGCAATGCCGGAAGGAGGCTGACGCCGTCGAGAAGACCGAAAGGCTGGAGATGATCAGCAACCGCAAGGTCCAGCAGAACGGGCCGGACTACTCCGCCGAAATGGAGAGCCAGAACGCGAGGGTGACGGAGGCAGCCAACCGGAGGTTTGAACGCAGCCAGGCCTGCGAAGGGGCTTACCGGTCCTGTGCGGGCCAGTGCGCGATGCCGTGAGGGTGCCGGTTTAGCTATAGGGGGTATTCATTGTGGTTTTCGTGGCCTAAAATCCGGCCCGCGCCGATGCCTTTCGGCGCAACACCATTCAACACCGGACCGGAGAAAACTGCAGCATGAGCCAGAACCTCGTATCCCTCAGCTTCCCCCAGGCCGACATCGACGCCATCGATGCCGCCCTCGCCACCCTCGAAGAAAAATTCGCCCGTCTCATCGAACTGTCTGTCGCCGACAGGCGCAGCCTTGTCAAGATGGGCGACAAGTCCGAAGCCTTCTGCCGCCAGACCCTCATCGTCCTCGACCAGAACCGCACCATCCTGCCGCCGAACTTCGACTTCAACGAAGCCGTCCAGGACCTGGCCACCCTCGATCTGCTGCGCTCCCGCTTCCAGCGCCTGCGCCAGCTCATCGGCAAGGCCGACGACACCGAAATGGCCCTTGGCAGCGACATCATGAGCGCCGCCCTCGACGGCTACGCGCTGGCCAAGGTCTCCGGCAAGGGTGCCGGCCTCGAAACCCTCCGCGAAGCCATGTCCGCGCGCTACAGCCGCAAGCCCAAAACCTCCGCCGACGTCCCGGCCTGACAGCCCCGCAAGGCCGGCGCCCCCGGGGGCACGGCCTTCAACAGCGCTTGCAAGCGAAAACGCCTTGCGACCGCGCCAGAAAGCCTTGCCCGCAAGCCCGCCCCGCGCGACCGCAAGGCCCATCCCTTCGCCCCCCAAGCCTCCCCGCCTCGCCATCGAAGCTGCACGGCGTGATCGCAAGCCGCGTGTGCTCGCGCGCAAGGCGGAATTGTTTGACCGCAAGCGGGAACTGCTCGGCACCGAGGGGGATTAGGTTGGCCGCAAGGGAAAAGGGTGTTCGGCCATCTACGGCCGCTCGGTTCCAGCGTGCAAATCGACGGTGAGAAGCGGAGAGACCCATGTGTCGTGTGTCTTTTCGAGGCGGTAGCCACTCCCGTAGGCGGCAACCAGCCGGTGACCGTTCTGGCCGTCGATCATCAGCCTCTTGCGAAGGCGGCTGATGTGGGCATCGACCGTTCTCGTCAGGCTCATCCTCCGGCCGTGCCACAGCACATCCAGCAGATGACCCCGGGATAAAAGACGGCCCAGGTTGTGGAACAGAAGAACCGCCAGATCGAACTCCTTCCGGGTCAGCGGAATATCGGTGTCGTGAACCTGTACGGTGCCTGTCTCCAGATCGAAGAAATAGGGTGGAGACACAAGCCGGGCCGCCTGTCGATAGGGCGCTGGATGGCGGCGGCGCAGCACCGCATTGATGCGCGCCAGGATTTCCCGGCTGCTTGTACGACTGTGGATGAAGTCGTCGGCACCCAGTGAGAGCGCATCGGCCAGCCAGGCTTCGTTGTCGTCGCAGTTGATGAACATCATCGCCACTGCGTCGGCGGCCACCATCAGGAAATGGTGCAGAAAGCGCTTGAAGGCCACGTTGCACTGGGAGCCATCAATCAACAGGAGATCGAAGCTCTCCCGGCCGATATCCAGAAGAAGCTTCTGCTTGTCGTCGTAGGAGTGCACGACATGCCCGGCCTCCTGGAGGGCGACGAGGATATTTTGGGCGAACTCATGGCTCGAATAGAGAAGCGCCAGACGCATGATTGATATTCCCGAGGCTCGATAGGGCGTTGAAGCGGGAATGTAATCGGGCAAGGGCACAAGCAAAAATTCTCACCAATCCTCACCGGGGATGCGTGCAGTCAGACCAGCCGGCCATGCTCCATGAAGGCGTATCCCTTGCCGTACTCCGAAACCAGCGGGAGTTTCAGTCCGCTCCGGGTTGCCACCTTGGCGCGCAGGCGGCTGACGAGGGCTTCGAGGCGGTGCGACGAATAGCCGTCCTCATCCGCCGCGAGGAGCAGGACGAGTTCCTCCTTGCGTACCTTGCGGTCGCTCCTTGCGAAGAGCGTCCCGAGCAGCAGGGTTTCCGGGCTGCTCAACAGAACGTTCACACCATTGGGCGCCGCCAGCAGCCGGCGCTCGGTGTTCAGGTACCAGGGATGGGGCTTTAGCTGCGATGGCATCGCTACCGCGCCGAAGGAGAGGCGCCGGTGGACGCTCAGCAGGGTCGCTTCCAGTTCTTCGGGATCAACGGGCTTGACCAGATAGGCGTCGGCCCCGTCACGCAGACTGGCAATGCGCAGCTCCCGCTCTCCCCTGCCTGTACACATCACGATCCCCGACCGGATGTAGCGCCGCGCTTCCCGGCAGAAGCTGAGGCCGTCGCCGTCGGGCAGGTTTATGTCGAGTATCAGCAGATCGCGGGGCTCGGCGAGCAGGTCTTCTGCCTCGCGAATGCTCCCTGCACAGGTCACCGCAAAGCCCGCTTCTTCAAGGAATGTGGCGATCTCCAGGCTCAGGTCGCGGTCGTCCTCGACCAGAAGTACGGAAATGCTCATGGGGACTCCTGTGCAAGGGCGGACGGTCCCGGGGGAAGTGTCAGTGTAAAGGTCGTCACCCAGCCCTCATGCCTGCTGACGAGGCCCCCGCCGTGAGCCGTGGCTACATGTGCCGCCAGTGACAGGCCGATGCCGAATCCGCCTTTTTCCCTGCCCGTGCCCTGCGTGCGCTGAAAAACATCGAAAGCCCGGGTCGACAGTTCTGGCGGCAAGCCCGGCCCTGTGTTGATCACCCGGTAGTTCAGGGCGTCTGCCTGAAAGTCGATCTCGAGCCGGATGGGCGAATCCTCGAAGGCGTATTTGGCCGCGTTGTCGAGGAGATTGGACAGGGCGAGGGTGACCAGCTCGGCGTCCATCGATACCGGCCTGAATGTCTGCCCCAGATAAACACACTCGAAAGTGCGGTTGGCGTGGAGCTGGCGCTGTGCATGCAGCGCCTCCAGCGCCGGCAGGTCGGGGGACTCGTCGGTGCGGTAGGGCTCGAAATCACTCCGGGCCAGATTCTGCAGGCGAAGGTGACGCTCGATCAGTCCGCGCATGCGCTGGGCCGCATCGTTCAGGCGGTCAATCCTCGCCACGCTGTTGGTGCCGGACAAGGCACGCCGCAGGTTGGTGAGGCCGGTCAGCAGTATGCCCAGGGGCGTTCGCAACTCATGCGCCACGAAGGCAAAGAACGTTGCCTGTTCACCGCGCAGCCGTTCTTCCTGGCTGATCAGCTTCTGGTAAACATCTGCAGCCTGCTCGGCTGATTGCCGTTTGAGGTGTTGCGCACGCAGCTCGGCCAGAATGCCGAAATGCAGGAGCAGGGCATAAGCCACTATCGCGGGCGCCGTCGGTTCGAAGTTGATATTCAATGTGATGAACCCCAAGGCCCGCGACATGCCAAGCAACATCGGAACGGCGTAAACCGCATAAGCCATGCAAATCCATATCGCATGGGGGTGCCCGCGGCGGAAGATATTTACGGCAGCGACAGTCCCGAACAAGACAATCAGTATTTGCAAGGCCCGAACCCAGGGCACGACATACACGAAGACGTCGAACAGGGTACTGAGCCCGGCCAGTGCCGTTGCGCCTGCAAGGTAGGGCAGGACCCGGTTGATCCGCGGAAAATGCTCTTCCAGAGCCAGGGGCTTGCGCGCTGGCAAGATGGTAGCTCCCCACATGCAGCAAAGACCGATGTTGAGAACCGTATGGGAGACCCAGGTGCTGTCGGGGAAGACGTACTGGGCGAGCAGGCCGTAACCCGCGATCATGGTAATCAGAATTACCATTGTGAGGCCCGCAAACCCGAGGTATTGCCGCTGACCGGTCCATATGCCATTGACCAGGTTGGCCATGCTCATCGCCAGCAGGAATCCCGACATCACACCGATCATCAGAAGATCTTTCTGCGCCTGGACGCGGAATGCCTTCGGTGTCCACGCAGTAATGGCCGTGGCCATCGTCGAGCTGGTTTCGATGCGCAGGTAAAACACCCCCGGCGCGTCGGTCGCCAGGCGGACCGGGAAAACGATCGTGCGATAGGGCAGCTCGCGAGCGTTCAGCGGGTAGCGGTCTCCCGCCCGTGACTCGTGCCAGCTTCCTGCGTCACCACGCGGTGAATAAAGCCGGACGTCATCGGCGTAAGGGCCGCGAAATTCCAGCCACCATTCAGGGGTAGCTGGCAGCGCGCGCCGGATGCAGACCTTCAACCACACCGCATCCGTAGTGAAGCCCAGTGCGAGACCGCCCTTGAGTGGCTGGAAGCGGCCCGCGTTGGCTGGTGCTGACACCTCGCCGATCGTTAGCCGCCGACCCGGGTCGCGGAGTACCGACAACTCGGCGTAATCGAGCGTGCGCGCACCTTCGGCGTCCGTGAGTGGCGCTGAATCGAGGCCGCAGGCACTGCTGACCGCGGCGGGGAGCAGGAGCAGCAGCCAGAACGCGAAACGGAGGATGCCGGCCCGGATTGCCGTTCGCCCGGCGCTCAGTTTGTTCCTCGCATCACGACCGGAAAAACGTGGGTTGTACATCCGGCACACCTTGCTGAGCTCAAGTGACATTGATAATTTCGCCAGATGCATGGGCGCAAGTGCCCATCGGGACGAATGTTAAGGCCCCGGCACAAGGGGCGGGAAAACTCACCAATTCTCACCGCCTCCTGGCTGAGCATTCGCAAGCCGGGCATACCGGTTTTACCTACCGGGCCGCCCCTTCGAAAGCCTCGCCGCCGCCGTGACGATATAATCCCCGCACATATCCCGCCTCCGCCGGAGCCCTCCTCGAACATGAAGGCCAAAACCACGCTTTACGACCTCCTCGGGCTGACGCCGTCGGCGACCGAGGCTGACATCCATGCGGCCCACATCCGCCTGGTGCGGCATTACCAGTCGGGCCCGCACGGGCTGGCGCCGATGGATGCGGACAACCAGATCAAGGTGATCAAGGAAGCCTGGTGGATCCTGTCCGATCCGGCGCGGCGGGCGACCTACGACGCCAGCCTGGTGCCGACCCAGCCGGAGGCGGTGCTGGCGCAGGCGCCGCGGGCCGACCTGCTGCAGCCCCTGAAGGTGGAGATCAGTGACGTGAAGTGGACGCCGGGGCGGGTCATGCTGTCGATCATCGGCGGGCTGATGATCGTCGGCATGGTGATCCAGATCTTTTTCTCGCTGTTCGCCTTCAAGAACGCCGGTCGGGTGGCCAGCGGCGAGGTGGCGGTGGAAATGCAGGAGCGGGTCATCGCCGCCGAGCGGCGCCAGATGTATGGTGACCTGTCGGAGCAGGAGATTGCCGAGCAGGAGGCCGCCGCCCGCCAGCAGCGCGAGGAGTCGGTACGCACTGCCGAGGAGCGGCGCCGGGAATATGCCCGCAAGGAGGAGGAGCGCCAGCGCGAGCGGGCCTTGCAGGAACGCAGCAGTTACGCCGACCGGGTATCGGCCGATCTCGAACGTGCCGAGGAGGCGGCCCGCCGCAAGGCCGAATGGGACAAGCGCCAGAAGGAGGAGGCCGAGCGCCGGGTCGATATGGAAGAGCAACGCCGCGTGCAGGAGCGCGTGACGCGCGAGCGCTACCGCTGGCAGCAGGAACTACAGCGCTGAAATCGCAGGGTTTTTAGGCGCGCGGCGGCGCTTTCCGGGATAATCCGGTATGAACTCGACCTTACCCCCGACGCCGGACGCCGATTCCGGTGCGACCCCCGAAGCCTTTGCCGCTGACGCCATTTTCGTTGCGGCCCCCGCGCCCGTTGTGGCTGCGCCCTTTGACCAGCTGAACCTGCCGGCTGCCGTCATCGCCAACCTCACCCGCCTCGGCTATCACGCCATGACGCCGATCCAGGCCGCCAGCCTGCCGGTGGCCCTGGCCGGGCACGATCTGATCGCCCAGGCCAAGACCGGCAGCGGCAAGACGGCCGCCTTCGCGCTGGCCCTGCTCGACCGACTCAACGCCCGCAGCTTTGCCGTGCAGGCCCTGGTGCTGTGCCCGACCCGCGAGCTGGCCGAGCAGGTCACGCAGGAGATCCGCCGCCTCGCCCGTTCCGAAGAAAACATCAAGATCCTCAGCCTGTGCGGTGGCACGCCGATCCGTCCGCAGGCCGACAGCCTCGAGCACGGCGCGCACATCGTCGTCGGTACGCCGGGCCGCTTGATGGACCACATCTCGCGCGGCAGCCTGAAGCTCGACGGTCTGGCCACGCTGGTCCTCGACGAAGCCGACCGCATGCTCGACATGGGTTTCTTCGACGACATCGCCTACGTGGCCAAGGCCTGCCCCAAGTCGCGCCAGACCCTGCTCTTCTCGGCCACCTACCCGGAAGGCGTGGTGCGCCTGGCTCGCCAGTTCATGCGCCAGCCGCAGGAAATCTCCCTGCCCGAGCAGCACGAGGCCGACAAGATCCGCCAGCGCTTCTTTGAGGTGACGCCCGACCAGCGTCTGCATGCCGTGGGCCTGCTGCTGCGCCACTACCGCCCGGAAAGCACGCTGGCCTTCTGCAACACCAAGCAGCAATGCCGTGATCTCATCGACGTGCTCCACGCCGAAGGCTTTCACGTGCTGGCCCTGCACGGCGAACTCGACCAGCGCGACCGCGACCAGGTGATGGTGCAGTTTGCCAACCGCAGCTGCTCGGTGCTGGTGGCCACCGACGTGGCCGCCCGCGGCCTCGACATCGCCAAGCTCGAAGCGGTGATCAACGTGGACGTGACCCCCGACCCGGAGGTGCACGTCCACCGCATCGGCCGCACCGGCCGCGCCGACGAAAACGGCTGGGCCCTGAGCCTGGTGAGCGGCAACGAGATGGGGCGGGTCGGCAACATTGCCCGCGCCCACGGTTTCGAACCGGTGTGGGAATCCATCGCCGACCTGCAGGCCGAAACCCAGGAGCCGCTGGTGCCGCCGATGATCACCCTGCAGATCCTCGGCGGGCGCAAGGAGAAGATCCGCGCCGGCGATGTGCTTGGCGCCCTCACCGGCGAGGCCGGCTTCACCGCCAGCCAGATCGGCAAGATCAACGTGAACGAGCTGTCCACCTACGTGGCCGTCGAGCGCAGCATCGCCAAGCGGGCGCTCAAGCGCCTCAACGACGGCAAGATCAAGGGCAAGAAGGTTCGCGTGCGCCTGCTCGACGAGTAAGACCAAAAACGAACTGCAGGGGCGACTGTAGGGGCGACTTCAGTCGCCCATCGGCCGTCGATCAACGAAGAAGCGGGCGACTGAAGTCGCCCCTACAGAGTCGGCCCTACAGGCTTCCTGGTTACTGGGTATTCATCATGGCTGACATCCACCGCTATCCGGACGCCGAGGTTTCGGCGATCTATCGTGTCATCGCCGAACGGCGCGACATGCGTCACTTCCGCCCCGACCCGGTAGACCCGGAGGTGCTGGCGCGCCTGCTGTGGGCTGCGCACCACGCCCCCAGCGTCGGCTACATGCAGCCCTGGCGCTTCATCCGCATCACCGACCGGGGCCTGCGCGAGCGCATGCACGGGCTGGTCGAGAAGGAGCGCTGCGCCACCGCCCGCGCGCTGGGCGAGCGCGAGGAGGATTTCATGCGCCTCAAGGTGGAGGGGCTGCTGGAGGCCGGTGAGGTGATCGTGGTGGCTTTGTCGGACGGCCGCGAGAAGCACATCTTCGGCCGGCGTACCCTGCCCGAGATGGACCTGGCTTCGGTGGCCTGTGCCATCCAGAACATGTGGCTGGCGGCCCGCGCCGAAGGCATCGGCATGGGTTGGGTGTCGATCTTCGATCCGGTGGATCTGGCCACGCTCCTCGACATGCCGGTCGGGGCCCGTCCGGTGGCAATCCTGTGCATCGGCCACGTGGACGAGTTCTACCCCCGGCCGATGCTCGAAATCCACCAGTGGGCCGAGCGCATGCCGCTGGAAACGGTGGTCTTCGAGAACGGCTGGCGGGCCGACGCGCCGCCCGCCTCAGGCGGCTGAGCAGCGGCGGGTGGCGATCCAGGTGCCGCCCACCAGCAGGGTCACCAACGCGAGCAGATTCCACACCGACAGGAAGATTGCCAGCGGCGAACTGTCCGGCGCCGTGAGGCCGGGCAGCGTCACCACCAGCACCGGTACACCCATCAATAGCGCAACCACCACGGCCCGGCGGCCATACAGGCGCGCCAACGGGTAACTGCAGACTGTCGCCATCAGCGTGGCGGCGAGAAAGCCCTGGCTCATCAGCACCGCAATCGTCAGCCCGCCCCCGGCCGGCAGCGGCATCAACTGCGCCACCAGCCTTGTCAGCAGGCCATGGGCGACAAAGCCCGCCCACAACACGAGGGGCAGACACAGGGCTTGCAGCAGGAGTGAGGGCCTTTTCATCGACCGGGATTGTGCCCCCGAAGCCGCTACAATGCCGCCTCTTTTCCATCAGCACGGATGTCTCCCGCCATGTGGTTCCGCAATCTCCAGATCTACCGTCTTCCTGAAAACTGGGGCCTGACTGCCGAAGCCCTCGCCGAAAAGCTTGCCGCCCATCCCTTCCAGCCCTGTGGCAGCCAGGACATGGCCAGCCGCGGATGGACCTCGCCGACCAAGGACGACCGCTTCGTGATGGCGGTGGGTGGTCAGTTCCTGATCGCGCTGGCCGTCGAGCAGAAGCTGCTGCCTTCGTCGGTGGTGAATGAAGTGGCCGCCGACAAGGCCGAGATCATCGAAGCGCAGCAGGGCTTCAAGCCCGGCCGCAAGCAGATGAAGGAAATCAAGGAGGCGGTGCTGCAGGAGTTGCTGCCGCGCGCCTTCACGCGCCGCCGCACGGCCTTTGCGTGGATCAACCCGATCGCCGGCTGGCTGGTGGTGGACGCCTCCAGCCCGGCCCGCGCCGAGGAAATCCTCGACGCGCTGCGCGACAGCCTCGACGAGCTGCCGGTGAAGATGGTCAAGACCCAGTTGTCGCCGGTGTCGGTGATGACCGACTGGCTGATTGCCAATCAGGCAACCGGCAACTTCACCATCGACCTTGACTGCGAACTGCGCGCCGTTACCGACGAGAAGGCCGCCGTGCGCTACGTGCGCCACGCCCTCGACGGCAAGGACGTGCAGGACCACCTGGCCGCCGGCAAGCTGCCGACGCGCCTGGCGATGACTTTCGACGACCGCATCTCGATCATCCTGACCGAGAAGATGGAGATCAAGCGCGTGGCCTTCCTCGACATCATCAAGGAAGAAGCCGAGCGCCAGGGCGACGCCGCCGACATGCAGATGGAAGCGGACTTCGCCCTGATGAGCGGCGAGCTGTCGCGCCTGATTCCGGCGCTGCTCGAAGTGCTCGGCGGTGAAGTGACGGACGCGGTGATCTGAGGGGGTATTACACCTTCCTGATCGTACACACGGTGTCGAACCAGCTCTGCATGCCGGTGATCGGCGCCGGGTGAATCGGGATGATGGCGTTGAGGTTGAAGCCACCACCCTTGCCGCCCGCAGCCTTTGACCACCAAAGGTTGTTGGCGAGGTCGTGGTCTTCCCGCAGGACTTCGGCACTCGCCGGTGTCTTGCCCTTCAGCGCCACATAGGCCGGATTGGCGGCCCGCGCGCCCTTGCGGCCTTCGGCGGCACGACCGCCAAAGGCATGGCCGAGGCTGGCGCTGATCGCCACCACCTTCGGGTGGATGCCTTCGGTGACATGCACCCGTACCCGCTGGCTGCCGAGCACTTCGCCGGTGGGATGGAGGGTGTTGCCACGCGGCCGGTAGGTGGTCACTTCCACCCAGTCGCCGGACTTCAGACCGTGGCCTTGGGCGGTGGCGCGGTTGATCCACAGGGGGTTGTCGTGGACGATCTCCGAGAGCAGCTTCTGGGATGCGGTGCGCGCCTGGGTATGCACGTTCCACTTGAAGGTGCTGAGGATCAGGCGGTCGTCGGGCAAGTCGACATGCGACGGGATCGGCACGTAATGGGGCCAGCCGTCGTCAGCCACGTTCACCTGGGCGGCGGCCTGGGCCACCTGTTTGCTGCGCGCCTCGAACTTGCGTGAAGGCGTGTCGAAGCCGCGCTGCACCACTTCGCCCTGGCGCACGCCGATGGCGACTTCCTTCCCCTGGGGATTGGCCCGCCACACCACGCCGGCCTCGTCGGTCCGGCTGCCGGCCAGATCGGCGGCGGGGATGATCCGCTTGTAGATCTCGACCGCCTTCGGCTTGCTCTCATCCACCCACAGGCCGTGGGTTTTCAGGTAGTCGAAGGCGCTGGCGACGCCCGGAATGCGGATCATCTCGCACTGCTGGCGCACGAAGTCCTCGTGATTGGCAAACTGGAAGTACTTCGCTTGCTCGGGCTTGAGGCGCTTGCCGATGTTGATCAGCACATCGGCAAAGCTGACGCATTCGCCCGGCGGCGGAGTGATCGGCTGGCGCAGGGCGATGTAGGGGCGCAGCTCGTAGTTGTCGCGGTTGTCGAGGCCCCAGCGCTCCAGGTAGCTGGCGTCGGGCAGGATCAGGTCGGCGTAGTGGGCCATCTCGGAATAGACGATGTCCGAACAGGCGTGGAAGGGGATCAGGCTTTCATCCTTCAGCACGTCCACGGTCAGCGAGCGCCCTTCCGGCCAGGTGAGCGGCGCCGCGAGGGTGTAGCTGAGGTAAACATCGAGCTTGGCGCGGCCGGCCTTGATGTAGTCGTACACGATTTCGCCCACGCGCATCTTCTGCCAGCGGTTGGCCAGCGGCCATTCGGGCGGATCTTCGAGGTCGGTGCGGGTCTTGGGTTTGGGCGGTACGGGTTCGGGCTGGCGCACGCCAAAGCCGCCGAAGCCGGTTTTCATGTAGGCATAGCCACCTTCGCGACCGATGGAGCCGACCAGGGCGTTGAGCAGGATCACCGCCCGGTCGTTGTTGAAACCGTTGTAGTGGGCCTGGCTGCCCCGGTTGGTGAAGGCCACGGCGGTGGGCGCGGCAGCGGCGAACTCGCGGGCAATGCGGCGGATGTCGGCTGCGGCGATGCCGCTTTCGCGCTCGGCCCGCTCCGGCGTGTATTCGGCGTAGAACTGGCGCAGTTCGTCCACGCCGGCATTGACCCAGTTGTCGATGAAGGCGGCGTTGTGCAGGCCTTCATCGAGGATCACGTGACCCATGGCCAGCGCGATCAGGCCGTCGGTACCGGGGAAGGGTGCGTGCCACTCGTCGCTGCGGCCGGCGGTGTTGGACAGGCGCACGTCGAAGGTGACCAGCCTGGCGCCGTTGTCGGCACGCCCTTCGGCTACCCGGCGGGCGAGGTGGATGGAGCCCTGGTGGCACTCCATGAAGTTGGAGCCGAAGTTGAGGATGTAGCGGCTCTTGGCGGCGTGGGGCGTTTCCCAGTCGGTGTCGCCAATGCTGGCATAGTTGGCGGCCCGCTTGTTGGACGAGCACAGGGCCCGGTGGTTGAGCTGCACCGGCGAGCCGATGGCGCTCAGGAAGCGGTCGAACTCGGCACCCAGGCGCGAGCGCCCCTGGTGAATGGCGACCCGCTCCGGATGGCCGGCGTCGATGTTGACCTGGATGCGCGTGGCCAGCGTGGTATAGGCCTCGTCCCAGCTGATGCGCTGCCACAGGCCTTCGCCGCGCTTGCCGACCCGCTTGAGCGGGTAGAGCAGGCGTTCCGGATAGGTGTTGATGCTGATCGCCGCCACGCCCTTGGCGCACAGGGTGCCGTGGGTGTTGGGGTCTTGCGGGTTGCCCTCGATGGCCATCAGTTCGCCGTCCTGCACCAGCCCGACGATGCCGCACACCGTCGAGCAGTTGAGGCAGGTGCTCGGCACGCGTTGCAGCTTGCGGTAGTCGATGGGGCGGCGACGGGCCACGGGCGCCGGCGGGGCATCCTTGCGGCCGGTGGCGGCAGCAGCGTCTTCTGGGCTGAGCAGGATGATCTCGCCCACGGCCAGCGTGGACAGGGCGGCCATGCCGCTCTTGATGAATGCGCGGCGCTTCATGACTTCACCTCACCGGCCCAGCGGTCGATTTCGTAGGATTGCGGGTCGTGGGGGTGGCCCTTGGGCATTTGCGCCACGACGGCCGGATTGGCGGCCCGGTACAGCACTTGCGGCTGGCCGCCGCGGTCGATGGGAACTGCCGTGGCGCCACGCGGCGAGGCCAGAAAGCGGCTGATCGGGCTGCCTGCGTCGCGGGCGTCGCCGAAGATCAGCGCCTGGGTCGGGCAGGCACTGACACAGGTGGGCGCCAGCGAAGCCTCCAGACGGTCGCTGCACAGATCGCACTTGTCGGCGTGACCGGCCTGCGGGTCGGCATGGATGGCGCCGTAGGGGCAGGCCGATTCGCAGGCCTTGCCGCAGTGCGTGATGTGCTTGCTGCAGGTGTCGGCCTGGATGCGCACGATGCCGTCGCCACCGCGGGCGATGGCCTTGCCCGGACAGGCGGTGAGGCAGGGCGCGTCGGCGCACTGCATGCAGAAGGCGGGCAGGAAGTGCCGGCGCACCGCCGGAAAACTGCCTTCGTCACGGTAATAGACCTTGGTCCGGAAACGACCAAGCGGAATACGGTATTCGGCCTTGCAGGCGACGGAGCAGGCGTGACAGCCGGTACAGCGCTCGATGTCGATTGCCAGCCGCCATTGGGGGGCAGGATGCACGGGGGGTTCCTCAGACAGCAGCCACCGCCGTGCGGATGTCACGGCGGCTTAAAGGGCGCCGAAGCGCTGATAAGGCCAAAGCGGTACACAGACCGCGAGGGGATTATAGCGACCGGTGAGGGGAGGACCGCTGTGCTGCCCCTCAGGGCAGGAAGACCGGATCCGAGAACACCAGCGTGCCGTCGGTGCGCATCATCAGGTTGTGGGGATTGAGGATGTCCGGCTGGACCGGGTAGCCCTCGATGAAGTCGGAGAGGGCGGAGATGGCCTGGATGAGGCTAGGGGGGAGCTCGGGGGGCGGTTCCTGGGCGATGTGGTAGAGCGCCAGGCGGCCGCGGTTGACGCCGAGGTTGGCCCATTTCTCGCAGCCTTCCCAGTAGGCTTTGGAAAGCAGGTGGCCGAGGGCTTCGGCCGGGCCGCTGACGGGCAGCAGGCGTTCGATTTCGAGCAGGCGGAAGGAGAAGCCGTTGCTGGCCTTGCCGATGACGCCGTAGTCTTGGTAGAGCCGGGGAAAGTGGACGCCGGTGGGGCGGTCGTCGGCGGCGAGGTAGTAGTAGTCGGCGGGTGAGCTGACCACCTTGAAAACCCGTTCTCCGTCGCCTGCGTCGAGGACGATGGAGGATTCCCCCCGCCCGAGTTCCCGAAGGCCGTCGAGCAGGGGGTGAGCCGGCACCGGGTCGGGCATGCAGGCGACTTCCGTCGCCTGATCCGCCCCGGCGGCGGATGGGTCGATCATCATGAACCGAGAGGTTTTACCCGATGATGTTGTAACCGGCATCCACGAAGTGTACGCCTCCCGACATGTTTCGTCCTGCCTCGGAAACCAGGAAGGCGACCAGTGCGCCGATGTCTTCCGGGGTCACCAGGCGGTGCAGCGGGGAGCGATCCACGGCGGCCGCCATCAGGCCGTCGAAACCGGCGATGCCGGAGGCGGCGCGGGTCATCAGCGGGCCGGGAGAAACAGCATTGACGCGGATGTTCTTGGGGCCGAGCTCGAAGGCCATGTAGCGGGTGGCGGCTTCGAGGGCTGCCTTGCACAGGCCCATCACGCCGTAGTTGGCGATGACCTTTTCGCTGCCCAGGTAGGTCATGGTGATCAGCGAACCGCCACCGGCTTTTTCGAGCAGGGGCTCGGCCTTGCGGGCGAGGCGCACGAAGGAGTGGGTGGACACGTCCATGGCCAGCGCGAAGCCGTCGGCGGAGGTGTCGACCACGCGGCCGTGCAGGTCGTCGCGCTTGGCGAAGGCCATGCTGTGGATGGCGAAGTCGAGCTTGCCGTACTTGGCGTCGATCTTGGCGAAGACTTCGTCCATCGTTTCCGGCTTGGTCACGTCGAGCAGCAGGACATCGTCAACGCCGAGGCGGCTGACGATGGGCTCGAGGAAGGCCAGGGTCTTTTCGTTCTGGTAAGTGATGATAACCTTGGCGCCGGCCTCGATACAGGACTCGGCAACACCGGTGGAGATGGACTTTTCGTTGGCGATGCCGGTGATCAGGCCCACTTTGCCTTCGAGGTTGATGATCGGTTTCATGGCAGGACTCCGTTGGGGATGAGAAAATTAGTGCACTGCAGCAATCGCAGACCTTAGAATAGTCCAACGTTACTGTTACGTAGTGATTTTTCGATTAACGGCAAGTTTCCCCGTTTCCACAGCCCGATTGTTGCGATGCATCAAAAGACCACCGAAAACCTGCTGCCGCCGGCCCTGAGCCTGGTCTATGTCTTCCTCGATTTCGACGGGGTTACCCACCCGTGGGGCGAGGTGGAGGACTTCCGCTGCATGCCGGTTCTGGAGACGGTGCTGCGCGACTATCCGGAGATCCGCATCGTGATCTCATCCGACTGGCGGACGATTTTCTCGCTGTCCAAGCTGGCGGCGCGTTTTTCGGAGGACATCCGCCCGCGGGTGGTGGACATCTCGGTGACGATCTTTCCGAAGACGGCCAACGAATTGTATGGCCTGCGCGAAAAGGAAGCCCGTCAGTGGCTGGCCGCCAAGGCACCGAGCGCCGAGTGGCTGGCGGTCGATGATGCGCCGGGAAACTGGCCGACCCGCGCCCGGCTGGTGCTCACCGATTTCAAGCGCGGCTTTACCGAAGAAGACGCCGGCCGCATGCGTGGCTTGCTGGATGCCTTCCGGGCCGGCAAGGGCGATGCCGAAGCCGCCGCTCCGGCCTGATTCCTAGAACTGCCGCACCAGCGGCGATTCATCCATCAGCGCGACCTGCTCGCGCAGCGCCAGGATCATGTCCTGCCAGTAGCGGGGCGTGTCGAACCAGCTGAAGGCGGCCGGAAAGGCCGGGTCGTCCCAGCGCTTGGCGATCCAGCCGGCGTAGTGGATCAGGCGCAGGGTGCGCAGGGCTTCCACCAGGTTGAGGCTGCGCGGGTCGAAGTCGGCAAATTGTTCATACCCTTCCAGCACGCTGTCGAACTGGCGCGCCATGGCCGGCGCGTCGCCGGACAGCAGCATCCACAGGTCCTGCACCGCCGGGCCGTTGCGGGCGTCGTCGAAATCCACGAAATGCGGGCCGGAGTCGGTCCACAACACGTTGCCGCCATGCACATCGCCGTGCAGGCGGATCATCGGCAGCTCGCCGGCCCGATCAAAACAGCGGCGCACCCCGTCGAGGGCCTGATTGACCACCGACAGCCAGGCTTCGCGCAGTTCCGGCGGCAGGAAGGGCGATTGCAGCAGTTCGTCCCGGGGCTGTTCGCCGAAGTTCTGGATGGTCAGGTCGGGCCGGTGGGCGAAAGGCTGGCGTGCGCCGATGGCGTGGATGCGGCCGAGAAAACGTCCCAGCCAGCTAAGCACTTCCGGATCGTCGAGCTCGGGCGCCCGTCCGCCGCGACGCTCGAACAGCGCGATGCGGAAGCCTTCATGCTCGTGCAGTGTCTTGCCGTCGATCTCCAGGGCCGGCACGGCGGGGATTTCGGCCTCGGCCAGTTCGGCCAGGAAGGCGTGCTCTTCGAGGATGGCCTCGTCGCTCCACCGTCCGGGACGGTAGAACTTGGCGATCAACGGAGCGGCGTCTTCGATGCCGACCTGGTAGACCCGGTTCTCGTAGCTGTTGAGGGTCAGCAGGCGGCCGTCGCAGCGGAGGCCCGAGGCCTCCACCGCGGTGAGGATGAAATCCGGCGTGAGCGGCCCGAAGGGGGCTGTCACTGCTGGTTGCCCTCGCGCACGTAGGGCTCGTGAAGCTTGACCGGTTCGGCCTTTTTGGCGTGCTTGGTGCGCATGCGCAGGTTGAGCATTTCGACCAGTACCGAGAAGGCCATCGCCGAGTAGATGTAGCCCTTGGGCACGTGATTGCCGAAGGCATCGGCGATCAGCACCACGCCGATCACCAGCAGGAAGGACAGGGCCAGCATCTTGACCGTCGGGTGACGCGACACGAACTCGCCGATGGGGGCGGAGGCCAGCATCATCAGGCCTACCGAAGCGACCACCGCGGCGATCATCACCTGCAGGTTATTGACCATACCGATGGCCGTGATGATCGAGTCCAGCGAGAACACGATGTCGATCAGGATGATCTGGAAAATCACGGCCGTGAAAGTGGCTTTCACGGCGCTGGAGGCTTCGCCCTCTTCACCCTCCATCAACTGGTGCACTTCCTGGGTGCTCTTCCACACCAGGAACAGACCACCGCCGAGGAGAATCAGGTCGCGACCTGAAAAACCGTGCTCAAGCACGGTGACCAGCGGTTCGGTGAGGCCCGCCATCCACGACAGAACCATCAAGAGGCCGATGCGCATGAACATGGCGAGGAACAGGCCGAGGCGGCGGGCGAAGGCGCGCTTTTCCGGGGGCAGCTTGTCCACCAGGATGGAGATGAAGATCACGTTGTCGATACCCAGCACCAGTTCCAGCGCGGTGAGGGTGAAGAAGGCGATCAGCAGTTGCGGGTCAGTCAGGAATTCCATGATCAATTATGCGGTTGTGGCAGGGAGCGCGATCCGCCTTCAGACGGGATCGCGTCGCGCATGGTCGCACGAAATCGGTCTGGAATAGTGCACTGCGGGAGCTCGGTGGGCTCCGCCGCTTAGTGGCGGGGCGGGTGTTCCTGCATCCACACCTGCATGCGGGCGGCCGACATGGGGCGGGCGATGCCGTGGCCCTGGGCCAGGTGGCAGCCCAGTTTGAGCAGGGCCTGGCGGTGGCGCGGTGTTTCGACGCCTTCGGCAATGACTTCCCGGTGGAAGGCCGTGGCCAGCCCGATGACGCTTTGCACGGTGGCCAGGTCGTCGTCGTCGTCAAGCATGTTGTGGATGAAGGAGCGGTCGATCTTGATGCTCCGCACCGGCAGGCTGCGCAGGCTGTTGACGGCCCCGTGGCCGATGCCGAAGTCGTCGATGGCGAAGCTGACGCCCATCGCGTTGCAGGCCGCCATGATGGCGGCGATGCGCTTGATGTCGCCGAGGGTGGCGGTTTCGAGCACTTCGAGCTGCAGCAGGCCGGGATCGAGATCCGGATGGGCGTCGAGGACCTTGCGCAGGTGGGGGACGAAGTCCGGGTGGGCCAGGTGACGGGCCGAGATGTTGACGCTCATGGCGGTGCCGAAGCCGGCGGCACGCCAGGTGTCGAGCTGGGCTACGGCGGTGGCGAGGATCCAGTTGCCGAGCTCGATCTCGAAGCGGGATTCGTTGAGCATGGGCAGGAAGTCGCCCGGCAGGCGCAGGCCGAGGGTCGGGTGCTTCCAGCGGATCAGCGCTTCGACGCCGATCAGGCTGTTCAGGCGGGTATCCATCTTGGGCTGGTAGTGGAGCTCCAGCTCGCCGTCGTAGAGGGCCGATTCGATGCGGGTCTGGGCGTCGCGGTGGGCGCGCAGTTGGCGGTCGCGTTCCGGGTTGAACAGGTGGAAGCGGTTGCGGCCGGCCTGCTTGGCCAGATACATGGCCTGGTCGGCATGGCGCAACAGGGTTTCGGGAATGGAGCCGTCGAGGGGGCAGAGGGTCACGCCGATGCTGGCGGTAACGCGGATCTCACGGTCGTCGATGATCACCGGAGTGGCGATGCTGGCGAGCAGGCGATCGAAAACCTGTTCGCACTCATCGCTGTGCTCGAGGCCGTTGTAGATCAGCGCAAACTCGTCGCCGCCAAGCCGCGCCACGGTATCGCCAGCACGGGTGGAGGCCTGCAGGCGGCGGGCGATTTCGACCAGCAGCAGATCACCCACATCGTGGCCATGGGTGTCGTTCACCGGCTTGAAGCCGTCGAGGTCGAGGTAGGCGACGGCGGCCAGCGTGCCGTTGCGCTCGGCCTGGGCGAGGGCCATGCGCATGCGGTCGGCGAGCAGGCTGCGGTTGGGCAGCTGGGTCAGCGCGTCGTGGTAGGCCATGTGCTCGAGGTGGCGCTGGCTTTCCTTGATCTCGGTGATGTCGGAAAACAGCCCGACGTAGTGGGTGGTCTGACCCGCTTCATTGCGCACCGCCGAGATGTTGCCGAGCTGGGCGTAGAGTTCGCCGTTCCTTTTGCGATTCCAGGTTTCGCCCTGCCAGACACCCTTTTCCTGCAGTTCGGCCCACATTTGGGCGTAGAAGTCGGCTTCGTGCAGTCCGGAGCGGAGTAGGCGGGTGCTCTGCCCGATGGCCTCGTCCCGGGTGTAGCCGGTTTGCGCGCAGAAGCTGTCGTTCACTTCCAGGATGCGGGCTTCCGGGTCGGTGATGATGATGCTCTCGTGGGCATGGCGGAAGACGCTGGCGGTGAGGCGCAGGTAGTCTTCGGCGGCGACCCGGGCGGTGACGTCGTGGAGGGTGCCGGAGGTGCCGGTCAGCTCGCCCTGCTGGTCGACCAGGGCGCGGATGAAGATATCCACCCAGCGGTAGCTGCCGTCCTGGCACAGCAGGCGCAGGGTGGCGCTGCAGTGGTCGCGGGTGCGGGCGATGAGGGGCTTGAAGGCCCGGTACTTGGAGGCGCGGTCGTCCGGGTGGAGGTAATCGCCGAAGTTGCGGCCAAGGGCGGCAGCGACGGAAAAGCCGGTGATCTCGCTCCACGCCGGGTTGAGGAGCAGCCAGTTGCCCGTGGTGTCGGTCTGGAAGATCACCTCGCGCACGTTGTCGAAGACCTGCTGGTAGCGGCTCTGGCTTTCCTGCAGGGCCAGGGCGGAGCTGCGGGCGGCACTGATATCGGCGGTGCTGCCGACCATGCGCAAGGGCTGGCCGTGTGTGTCGTATTCGACCACGCTGCCTTGATCGCGCACCCACAGGTAATGGCCGTCGGCGTGGCGGATGCGGTATTCGGCGTGGTAGTGGCCGCCGCCGCCGAGGCAGGTGTTGATGGCTGCGGCGACCTGGGCGCGCTCGTCGTCATGAACACGGGGCAGGAAGCTGGCGGCGGGGTGGCTCAGGGATGTGCCGTCGAGACCGAGCATTCGGCGCCAGCGCGGGTTGTAGGTGACCTGGTCGGTGGCCAGATCCCAGTCCCATACGCCTTCGCCTATGCTCGCCAGCACGTAGGCCAGCTGTTTCTGGGTGCGCTCGGCGACGGTTTGCTGGTGCATCCGCTCGCTGATGTCGCAGGCGAAGCCAAGGGTGCCGACGATCTGCCCGTCGCTGCAGCGCACGGGTGCCTTGAAGGTTTCGAACCAGGTGGGCGTGCCACGATCGATGATCTGCTCGATGGCGGTGCGCGGGCGGCCGGTGGCGAGCACTTCGGCGTCCTCGGCCCGGTAAGCTTCAGCCTGTTCTTGCGGCCACAGGTCCAGGTCGGTCTTGCCGATCAGGGACTGGGGCGAGCTGTGGCTGCAGGATTCGGCGAAGCTGCGATTGACGATCAGGAAGCGACCGTCCCGGTCTTTCAGCCACAGCAGCAGGGGCAGGCCGTTGATCAGGCTGTCCGCGCCCGGTGTTTCGGCGGGGAGGTTGGCGGCGGTATCCAGTTCGAGGCTGGAGATGGGCGTTTCGCCGGGTGTGCCGGTCTGCCAGGCTTTTACCAGGACTGCTGTGCTGAGGAAGCGCTGGGTGGCGCCGTCGTCACCCACCGGAATGGACGGCAGGCCCTGAGTCAGCAGGCACGACAGGGCTTCGAACAGGGTGCAGTCCGGCGACAGGCGGGGGGCTGGCTTGTTCGAGAGTTCCATGGGGGGGCGATCTGGCGTCATCCTGGCAATTGGGCAAATGCGGTTTTCCGTGATGATCGCCTGCGGGATCCCGTTGCATTAAGGCAGGAAGTCCTGAAGCCCTGACGCCCAGGGTCATCAAATGCTGCCGATGCGGGAATATTTCATGGTTTCAGCCCGGCCGACCGTCGGCCCGTCGCGACAGGTAGATCGGCACGAGGCGGATCATCCACGGCACAAACACTGCCAGCCAGCCGGCGCCGGCGATGACCAGCAGCACCGCATGGGCGGCCGGTACGATGTCGGCCAGCACGCGCAGCGCCGCCACCGCATGCAGGCCGAGGGCCAAGCGCCACGTGAGGCTGTCGGCCACCAGCGGCCGGCCGGAATGGCCCAGGGTGACGCGGGACACCATCGCCAGTGTCATGGTGGCGAAGAAGCCCACCGCCATGGCGTGCAGTGGCGCCAGGCCAAGCGTTTCGATACCGGCCGCATGCAGCAGGCCCTGCACCCCTGCAAGCAGCCAGGCAATGCCCAGCCACAGGAAGCCGATGTGCAGCATGGCCAGCAGACGCACGGCAAAGCTGCGCCGGAACTGCCACTTCCAGCTCAGCCAGAAGGCGGTGCCGGCGGCGGCCAGATCGGTCGGCCAGGTCCAGGTGCCGAGGTCTGCGATGGCCAGCAGGCCATGCATGGCGCTGGCGCCTACGAGCACGTACAGCGCCCAGTCGGGTCGCACGGGCTCGTACTTGGGCAGCGCCGAGGCCGAGAAGAAGGGAATCATCCGATGGCTGACCACCATGAACAGCGGGGCGAGCAGCCACCACAGGCCGATGGCGATGCCGGTCCTGGCCAGCCGCGCATCGCCGGTGACAGCAAAGCCAAGCCAGGCGACGAGGCCTAGCGCACCGGCTGCCAGGGCCAGCCAGGCGGTGGCCGGATGCTGACGCCCGGCGCCGGGCTTGAAGGCCACCGGGTGCAGCAGGCGCAGGGCCAGCAGCCAGCCGGCCAGCACCAGTGCGAGGCCGGCGATACGCAGGGCCGGGTGGGTGATCAGCAGCCCGGCATCGAAAACCAGCCAGCCACCGATCAGCAGCAGCCAGGGCCACCGTGCCGCGTTGCCCGGCGTGTCGGGCAGGCCCTGCCAGCGCGGCATGGCCGTCAGCAGGAAGCCGAACACGAAGAACGGGAAGATTCCGTAGGCTGCCCACAGGCCATGCACCCAGCCCGGCGGCCACGGCCATGCCGGCCCGCTAACCAGGCCGGTACGGGCGAGGAGTTCCCACAGCCAAGGGATGAAGGCCAGCACGGTCTGCACGGCGCCGGCCAGGAACATCGGCCGGTGGGGGGCGGCAAAGAGGATCGCGCTACGGGACAGGGGCGGCGTGTCGGCGGCTTTCGGGTTGGCCGAGGCCGGCTTGAGCTGGATCGGAGCGTGCTTAACCATAAAGGGGTAAGAGGCTTTCGTGAAAGGTTCGGGGGGCGCGGAGAGGGTTAGAATCCAGCACGGCACGTCGCCCGAGTTGAGAGTCAGCGCCATGAGCACCGAGAAGATCGATATCCCCGGCCTGTTGAGCCGCATGCCCCTGTTTAGCGCCCTGTCCCCGGAGGATCTGACCGTGATGGCCGCGGCCACCCGGGAACGTCGCCTGCAGAAAGGTGACCGCCTGTTCCAGCGTGGCGATCAGCCCAAGGGTTTCTTTCTGGTCGTGTGGGGCCAGATCAAGCTGGCCTTCACCTCGGCCCAGGGCAACGAAAAGGTGGTGGAGATTCTCGGGCCGCTGCAGAGCTTTGGTGAGGCGGTGATGTTTCTCGATCAGCCCTACCCGGTTCTGGGGGAAGCGCTGGCCGACACGCTGGTGCTGCATATCGGTTCGGCCGCGGTGTTCGGCCAGATCGAGCAGGATGCGCGCTTTGCCCGCAAGCTGCTGGCGGGCATGTCGATCCGCCTGCACACCATGGTGCGGGATGTCGAATCTTATGCGCTCCGCTCGTCCACCCAGCGGGTCATCGGTTACCTGCTGCAACTGGCCGAGAGCGTGCCCTGCGCACCCAAGGGCGAACACGCCGTCGAGTTGCCGACCAGCAAACAGGTCATTGCCTCGCGCCTGAGCCTGACGCCGGAAACCCTGTCGCGGATCTTCCACGAACTGTCCGGTGCCGGCCTGATCTCGGTCCAGGGCAAGCACATTCTCATCCACGACGCGGCCCGCCTCGCCGAACACGATTGATGGGCCGCCGGTCAGCCGCCTAGGCGGCTGCTGCGTGACGGATGTGGATGAGAAATTCGCCATCGCTGTTGCTCTCCGTGCGATGGCTGTAGCCGTTGCGACGCAGGATGTCGTAAAGGGGCGTCGGCTCCCGGTAGATCAGCAGGATCACCTCGCCGTCTGGCGGCAGCGTGTCGAGGGCTTCAAGGGTCAGGTTGAGGGGTTCCGGCGGCATCAGGCCGCGGGCATCGACAATCACGGGCGCGGAAGTTTCGGTCATGGGAAGGGTCTCGGGTGGTTGGGCAGACGCCGGCGGGGACGTGCCAGATTGACCGAAGCAGAGGCCGTCGCCCTTGAGCCGGGTCAAGGGCGCGCGGCGATGTGGCGCAGGTCGCATGCGGTGGCCTGGAATGGGTGATAAATTCCGCCCCATGCCGAATGAGACATCATCGTGAAGGAAGGTTCTGCCCTGCTGGTCGCCCTGGCGCTGGCGGCGGGAATCGCCTATTGGTCCGACCACTACCGTACCGGCGGCTGGGAAGCCACGCCCGCCACGGAAGGGCCTTTTCCCTATCAGCCGACCCTTGCGCCTGCCAGGGCGCCGGCTGGCCTGACGGTTGCGCCGGAGCGCCTGGAAGTGCATGGCACCGAGGACGCCACCGCCAGGGCCGCCCTTTGCGCCGAGCTGCTGGAGGTGATCCAGGGCGTGGATGCGGCGCTGCTCCATCCCCAGTCGCCGGCCTCCGCCGAGCAACTCGTCCTTCGCCGCCGGGCCTACGTCGAAAAACGGATTGCGCTGGGCTGCTGAGGCGGCCGGCTTTGTTCCGGCCGGGGCGCACGCTCAGTGGCTGGTGCCTTCCGAGCGCTGGATCTTGTTGAACAGGTTGTACTTGCCGATGGGCTTGCTGGCGGGCAGGCGTTTGATTTCCTTGAAGGTGCTGGCGTCCAGGAAGATCAGCGCGCCGTCTTTTTCCATCAGGCTGGCGATCACGTAACGGCCGTAGCGGTCGAATTCCACGTGGGCGAAGGTTTTGCCCGGTTCGGGGCGGATCTGCGCCACCACGGCCAGTTTTTGCTTGTCGATCACCTGCAGGGTGTCACGCGCGGTGGGGCTCATCATCGAGTCGACCCAGGCGTAGGGGCTTTTCTCGTGGCTGCGCAAAAAGAAGCCGGGGCCGAGGGTCGGGATGCTGGCGACGGTCTGCCAGTTCTGCATGTCGATCACGCTGACGTTTGCGTCTTTCAGGTTGGTGCTGGCGACCACCCGGTGGCCGTCGCGCAGCCATGAAATGCCGGAGCCCAGGTGGGGCATGCCGGGCAGATCGAGGCTGGCGATGGGGCGGCGCACGTCCAGATTGACGACCCGGCCGCGGCCCTCGCGGGAGGCGCCGACCACGTTGTCGTAGCTCTGGGTGAAGAAGAAGTCGTCGAGGGGCTCTTCGAGTTCGGTGCGGCGGGGGTTGAGGAAGCCCGGCGTGGCGATGGCTTCGCCCATCTTGTAGTCGTGCACGTAGCCGTCGAAGAAGGGCTTGGCCTGCGGGTCGTAGGACACCTCCCAGATTTCCGGCAGATCCTTGAGGCCGACCACGAAGCTCTTGCGCGGGGAGGCGTCGTACACCGCCGAGATGCGCGAGCCGACATCGCCCTTGAGGTTGCGTCCGTCGATGACTTTGAGCAGTTTCAGGTCCGCGTCGAAGATCACCAGATTGCCGGGCAGGTAGTTGGCGACTGCCACGTAGCGCCCGTCGCCGGACACCGCGGCGTTGCGGCTGTTGATGCCGGCGCGCACTTCGGCGACGACCTTCAGGTTCCAGATGTCGAACTTGCTGATCCAGCCGTCGCGCGAGGCGAAGAACACGTAGCGGCCGTCCGGCGTGAACTTCGGCCCGCCGTGCAGCGCGTAGCGGGACGGGAAGCGGAATATGCGTTCCATGCGGTCGCCATCAAGCACGCTGACATGGTGGTCGCCCGCTTCGACAACGATGAACAGGTTCATCGGATCGGCCTTGGCCACGTCGCCCTGGCGGGCGTCCGGCAGGCTGCCGGCGGGGAAGGGCTCGATGCGGGAGGCGCGGATGTCGGCCTCGCTCCAGCTCGGGGCGGGTGTCACCGGCGAGTAAACCCATTCGGCCAGGCTGTCGATGTCGGCGGCTGACAGCACGGCGCCGAAGGCCGGCATCTGGGTGGCGGCGCGGCCGTCGCGAATGGTGGCGACGGCGTCCTTGCGCCTCAGGCGTTCCAGGCTTTCCGGCAGCAGCGCCGGGCCCATGGCGCCGAGGCGGCTGGCGCCGTGGCAGCTGGCGCAGTGCTGGGTGAACAGCGTCGGGGCGTCGGCGCGGGCCGGGCCGGTCAGGCTGCCGAGAGCCAGCGTCGCCAGGGCCAGGGTGGAGAAAAGGCGTTTCATCGCGTGATTCCTCGTAGGGGCGAATTCATTCGCCCTTCGTCCGTTGATCGACTTCTGCGGGCGAATGAATTCGCCCCTACAGGTCAGGCGGGTTGCAGGCGTACCCACGGCTTCACTTCCAGCCGGTCGCCGTCGGCCACGCCGATTTCGGCATTGGTGAGGTAGCAGCCGGGGTCTTCCTGCCAGGGGTCGTTGGTGAGCTGCTGGGCGCGCACGCGGGTGTTGCCGTTGCACATGGCCAGATGACGGCATTCGGCGCAGCGGCCTTTCACGGGGCGTGGCGATTGCTTGAGGCCGGCCATGAGCGGGTCGGACAGGTCCGTCCAGATCTCCGAGAAGGCCCGTTCGCGCACGTTGCCGAGGGTGTGGTGCCACCACATGGTGTCGGGGTGCACATTGCCCAGGTTGTCGATATTGGCGACGTTGACGCCGCTGGAGTTGCCGCCCCACTGGCGCAGCTTGGCTTCGATGTGGGCGGCCCGGTTGGGGAAGCGGCGCTGCACCCACTGCAGGAAGAACGGCCCGTCGGCGTCGTTGTTGCCGGTGGTGAAATCCTTGTCGAGCCCGCGCTGCTCGCAATCCCAGGCGGTTTCGAAGAGCAGCTCCATCGCCTCGCGGGTGAGGATGTGGTGGGCGTCGTCGGCGCGGTTCTTGTTGCCGCGGCCGGCGTAGTTGAGGTGCGAGAAATAGAAACGGTCGATGCCTTCGTCCTCGACCAGTTGCAGCACGCCGGGCAGGTCGGCGGCGTTGTCCTGGGTCATGGTGTAGCGCACGCCCACCTTGACGCCCAGCTCGCGGCAGCGGCGCAGGCCGGCCAGCGAGCGCTCGAAGGCGCCGTCGAGGCGGCGGAATTTATCGTGGGTTTCGCGGATGCCGTCGAGGCTGACCCCCACGTAGTCGAAATCGGCGGCGGCGATGGCGTCAATGTTGGATTCGTCGATCAGCGTGCCATTGGACGACAGGCCCACGTAGAAGCCCATTTTCTTGGCCCGCCCGGCAATCTCGAAGATGTCGGGCCTGAGCAGCGGCTCGCCCCCGGAGAGGATCAGCACCGGCACCCGGAAGGCTTTCAGCTCGTCCATCACCTTGAAGACTTCGCCGGTATCCAGCTCACCGGCAAAATCCTTGTCCGCGGAAATCGAGTAGCAGTGCTTGCAGGTCAGGTTGCAGCGCCGGATCAGGTTCCAGATCACCACCGGCCCCGGTGGATGGCGGCGCGGGCCGAGGGGCGTGGGGGCGGCGACTTCGCGGATGTAGCTCGAGATGCGGAACATGGCCTGACCTTCAGAAGGGTTTGGGGCGATTGTCGCTGCCGCGTGCCTCAGGCGGCCTTGACGGGTATCAACCTGGCCGGCACGGCCTGCCTTATCTGTTGCCCCACGGCATGACCGGCACCGTCGAAATGCTGTTGGCTGGCGCGCCGTCGATGAGCTTGCGGCTGATCGCCACATAGACCAGCGTGTTGTTGGCCTTGTCCCACAGGCGCACGACGCGGGTTTCCTTGAACAGGATGGAGGTGTCTTCGCTGAACACCGTATCGCTTTCCGGCAGCTTGGCGGGCAGGGTTATGGGCCCGGTCTGCCGGCAGGCCAGCGAGAACTGGGACGGATCCTGGGCCAGTCCGAGGCTGCCGGAGACGCCACCGGTGCGGGCCTGGCTGACGTGGCAGGTGACGCCGGGCACCTTCGCATCGTGGAAGGCTTCGACGCAGACCTTGTGGTTGGCGCCGACCAGCTTCCAGGAGGTGGTGATGCAACCGACGGTGTCGGCACGGGCCGTGGGGGCGCTCAGGGTGAGGGCGGCTGCGAGCAGCGGGAGGGCGTATTTCAACGACATGAGCGGCTTCCTTTCAAGTGGGGCGCAGGCCTGACAGAATGGGCGAGGCGCGGATATCCCGTGCCCTTATCCGGATTCACTGTACCCGAAGCCTCCCAGACATGGCCATTGTTCATCCCGAAGGCTGGCGCGAGTTGAAAGCCAGCGGCGCTGCCCAGCGCGAAATCGAAACCCTGGCGCTCCTCGCCGAAGGCCTGGACGACAGTTACACCATCTACCACGGGGTGCACTGGACGCGGGTTCAGCACGCCAACTACGCGATTGTCGGGGAGATCGACTTCGCTATCGTCGGCCCCACCGGCAAGCTGCTGCTGATCGAGCAGAAGTCCGGCTTTCTGGCCGAAACCCCCGAAGGGCTGATGAAGCGCTATGCCCAGAAGGACAAGAGCGTGCCGCTGCAGCTGGCGCGCACCGTGGATGCGCTGACCAATCGCCTGCGGGCCGTGACGGGCGACGAGCCGCTGCAGATCGACGCGCTGCTGTACTGCCCGGATTACCTAGTGAAGCAGCCCGGCACGGCGGGCATCGATCCGGCGCGCATCGTGGATGCCTCGCAACGGGAGTTTCTGGTGCACATCGTGCGCTCGATCGTGCCCGCCAGGGGCGAGCGGCTGGTGAGCCGGGACAAGATCCTGCGTTTTCTGGGCGATGTGCTGCAACTGGTTCCCGAGGTTCATGCGGTGGTCGGCGAGGCCCATGCCTTGTACACGCGGCTTTCGGGCGGGCTGGCGGCATGGGCCCGGCGTATCGAATGCGAGCCCTTCCGGCTGCGGGTCATCGGCACCGCCGGATCGGGCAAGACGCAACTGGCCATGGCGGTGTATCGGGATGCGCTGGCGGCCGGGCGGCGGCCCTTGTATGTCTGCTACAACCGGCCACTGGCCGATCACATCGCGCTGGTGGCGCCGGGTGGTGGCGAGGTGGCGACTTATCACCAGCTGGCCGACCGCGTCTGCCGTGCCCTGGGCCAGCCGCCGGATTTCAGTCTGCCGGGTGCCTTTGCCAGCCTGGAGGCCGTGCTGGACAGGCATACACCTGCGCCAGCTGAGTGTTTCGACGAGATCATCATCGACGAGGGGCAGGATTTTCAAACGGGCTGGGCCGACAACCTGTTGCGCTTCCTGCGCCCCGGCGGCCGCGCCTGGTGGCTGGAAGACCCGCTGCAGAACCTCTATGAGCGCCCGCCGGTGGCGTTGCCCGGCTGGGTGAGCCTGCGTTCGGACATCAACTACCGCAGCCCGAAGGACATTCTCGATACGCTCAACCTGTTGCTGCCGCTGGCGCATCCGGTGGAGGCCGGCAGCCCCCTGACCGGTTCGGAGGTGGACATCCTGAGCTACCGCGGTACGGACGAGCTGGTGGCACGCTCGGTAAGCGCCGTCACCAAGGCCATTGGCCTGGGCTTCAAGCGTTCGCACATTGCCCTGATCAGCTACCGGGGGCGGGAGCATTCGGCGCTGACGCCTTTCACGAAGCTCGGCCCCTATTCTTTGCGCGCACCCACCGGGCGTTACGACTTGCTCGGCAATCCGGTGCTGACCGAAGGTGACGTGCTGATTGACTCGGTGCACCGCTTCAAGGGTCGCGCCGCGCCCTGCGTGATCCTGACCGAGATCGACTTTGAAAAGCTGGATGACAAGGCAATCCGCCGCCTGTTCGTCGGTGCCACCCGCGCAACAATGAAGCTGATGCTGGTGGTGTCGGAAGAGGCGGCGGGGGTGCTGCGGGAACGGCTGGCTAACTCGGGTTGAGCCCGGCCGGTGGCCGGGCGCCCTGGGGGGTCAGCTGGGAGTGACCTTTGCTGCGACGGCGATGGTGCCCACGCTTTGATCCTGAAGGGTCAGGCCAAAAGTGGTCTGGCTCTTTGCGGAGTTCTGCAGGGCAACGCCGCTGTACTGACGCGTGGTGCCGGCGCAGTTTTCGTTGAGGGCCACGGTGAAGACCGCCACCGGATCGGTGTACGGCAGGACTTGGCCGGTGAAGGTGCAGCCCAGAGTGTTGGTGCCGCTCAGCGTGCCGGCACTGTTGATGGCCCAGTTCCAGGTGATGGTCGTGGTGCCGCCTGCGGTGGCCTGGGTGGACTGGAACTGCCAGCTACCGGTCATGTCGGCGCTGGATGCCGCCGCGCTGAAGCGGGCCACCGGTGCCAGGGTGGCGAGCGTGGTGGGGTTGGCGGCAGCACCGAACTTGAGCGCCAGTTGCTGGCTGGCCGGCACGTTGCCCTGCACTTCCACGCTGGACGCGGCGCTGCCATCCAGCATGTAGCGCTTGCCGGTACCGCTGAAGTTCTGCCCGGACACCGTGACAGCCGCCTTCACCAGGCCGATTGGCGTGGGGTTGTTGGTCGTCAGATCGTCCAGCAGGAGGAGCCAGGCGGTTCCGTTCTTGAGCATCACCGAGCGGACTGCCTTGGTGGCGGAGCCCAGATCCGTGCCGCTGTAGCTGGAGCTGTCCCACACGCCCTGGACGCTTGCCAGGTTGAGGGAGGCGCTCCCGCCACCGCCACCACCGCAACCATACAGTCCGGCAAGGGCAGCGATCAGGCAGACAGTTTTCACGTTTTTCATGAGATGACCTTTTCAGTGGATTCGAATGTAGGACTCAGTCCCAGACCGGGGCATTTACATGGGGCACCGGTGCATCGGGGGTGTAGGAGATCAGGCTCATCGGAACATAGCCGATGGCTCCGTCCAGCTGCACGCTGCCGTCGGCCGAGCCATCGTGGTCGAAGATGCTGCCATCCTGAACCTGGAAGTCAAGGCGCAACTTGTCGCCCTCAACCACCATGGTGCCGCCGTAGGCTTCGCTGGCCAGGTTGACCAGGTTGCCGTTGGCTGCCTGCACCCAGTAACCGTTGACTCCGAGGGCCGGGTCCACATACAGACTGAAGGTTTCCAGCCCGGATACGGTACCGGTTTCGGCAGTGAAGCCGATGCTGCCCAGCGGCGCACTGCCATTGGTCGGCATCGTGTCGGGCGCGGCGCTCTGGACGAAGTCGGTGATGACGGTGGTCGAACCGCTGGCCACCTGGCCGTGGTTGGAGTCGGCGACCAGCGTGACGTAGCCGGCGTTGGCCGCTCCGGCCACGCTGACCGGGGTCGAGACAACCGCAACCTGGTTGGCATCGGCGATGCCGTCGCCATTGCCGTCACCGGTGGTGCCGGTGGTGCCGGCCGGTGCTGTCGATTCGCCGACGGTGCTGACCGTATTGACGATACCGGTGGCGCCGCTGGTGACGGATTCGGCAGTACCGCGGGCGTCGGTATAGCCGGCACTGACGGTGACGAGCTTGCCGACCTGGGCACTGCCGAGCAGGAAGGTGTTGCCGGTGGCGCCGGCGATGGCCTGGCCGTCGGCGAGCCACTGATAGCTGACGGTGCCCATGCCGTCCAGGTCGGCCAGCGTGTTTGACACGTTGAGCGTCTGGCCCTGCTCGGCCGTGCCACCGATGCTCACGGTGCCGGTGGGGGCATCGTTCACATTGATGGTGGCACTGGTCGGCGCGCTGGCCACTGTCTGGGTGGTGCCTTCGCCATCGACGTAAGTGGCTTCTGCCCGGATGTTGTGATCGACATCGGTGGGCTTGAGGGTGTAGCTGTTGCCGGTGCCCAGCAGGTTGTTGCTGCCATCCAGCCACTTGTAGGTGATGGTGCCCAGGCCGTCCGCGTCCACCAGCGTGTTGCTGGCGGTGAGGGTGGCGTTCTGGATCGGCGTGCCGCTGATGGTCACTGTGCCGCCGGGGTTGGCATTGACACGGGTCAGCATGACGTTGTTGCCGCCGTCGCCGCCGCGATAGGTAATGCGGAAGGTTTCGCCGCCTACCTGCAGGGTGGCGCCTTCGGCGAGGCCGGCGAAGGTGCCGATAACCGGGTCGGTTCCGTCGTTGTCGATCAGCGTGATGCTGTCCGACAGGGCCGGGTTGTAGCCCGCGGCCAGCGACAAGTTGAGCGGGGTGTTGTCGAGTGCCACTTCGCCGGCCAGGGTAATGGCGGTGGTGTGGTCACCCTGCAGCACGATGCTCATCGGGTCGGCTACGTCCAGGGCCAGGTTGCCCAGGACGTGGATTTCGCCGGCGCCGGTGTTGCTGAGGGTCACGTTGCCGTTGGCGCTGGTGTCCAGGGTAATGGACTCGCCGGCGGGCAGATCGGTCGCCACGGCTACCGGGCCGGTGCCGCTCAGGCTCAGGGTCGAGCCGTCGGTCAGGCCGCTGACGTTGGCCACGCCGGTGCCGGTGTTGGCAACGGTGAGGTCGCCGTCCGGTGCGCTGATGTCTGTCGGACCCGTACCGATGAGGCTCAGCACGGCATGGTCGGCGGCACTGCTGACGCTGATCGGGGTGCTGCCGTGATTGTCGATGGTCAGGTTGGCCGGGTCGACAATGCTGACGTTGCCGGTGCCGGTATTGCTGATGGCGGCGCCGTTAAGCGGTGCGGTGACGGTGGTCGGGCCAGTGCCGCTGGTGGTGAGGGTGCCGTCCAGGCCGGTGACGGTGTTGGTGCCGTCGCCTGCCAGGGTCAGGTCGCCGTCCGGATTGGCCAGGGTGATGGGGCCGTGGGTGGTGATGGTGCTGCCGGTGGCTGCGCCGGTGACGGTTGCGGTGCCGCCGCCACCGTTGCTGACGGTAAGGTTGCCGACGGGGTCGGTGACGCTCAGCGGGCCGCTGCTGGTGTCGTTGATGACAGTGCCATCGGCCGGCCCGTTGATGTCCGTGGTGCCGGTGCCGGCGGTATTGAGGGTGCCGCTGACGCCATTGACGGTGGTGGTGCCAGTGCCGTTGTTGGTGAGGGTGGCGCCGTCGACCGGGTTGGTGACGGTGTTGGTGCCGGTGCCGGCCAGGGTGAGATCGCCAACCGGGTTGGCCAGGGTGACCGGGCCGCTGGTGGTGACGGTACTGCCGGGTGCCGCGCCGGTGACGGTTGCGGTGCCGCCACCGCCGTTATTGACGGTGAGGTTGCCGACGGGGTCGGTGACGGAGAGCGGGCCGCTGCCGGTGTCGTTGATGACGGCGCCGTCGGCCGGTGCATTGATGTCCGTGCTGCCGGTGCCGGCAGTATTGAGGGTGCCGGTGACGCCATTGACGGTGGTGGTACCGGCGCCGTTGTTGGTGAGGGTGGCGCCGTCGGCAGGACCATTGACGGTGGTGGTGCCGCTGCCGGCGTTGCTGACAGTGAGATCGCCAACCGGGTCGGTGACGGTTACGTCGCCGGCGCCGCTGTTGATGATGGTGGCGCCATCGGCCGGAGCAGTGACGGTGACCGGGCCGGAACCAGTGGTGGAGAGGGTCGAGGTGCCGCCCAGGCCGGTAACGGTAGTGGTACCCGTGCCGGTGTTATCCACCGTCAGGTCGCCAGCGGGGTTGCTGACGGTAACCGGGCCGGTGCCATCGACGGTGATCACGCTGCCGTCGTTCGGGCCGGCCACTGTGACCGTGCCGGTTCCGGTGTTGGTGATATCTACGTCGCCGGTCGGGTGATCGATGATGAGCGGGCCGTCGCCGGAGGTGCTGAGGGTGGTCGGTGCGACCAGACCGGTGACGGTGATCGGCGTGGTACCGGTGTTGTTGATGGTGACCGGGCCGGTGGTGCCGGGAGGCAGGGTGATGGTGACCGGATGCGTCGGATCTGTGCCGCCATCAACGTCGATGCTCAGGCTGCCGTCGGCTGCGACGACGACCAGCGGAGCGGTCGGGGAGTCGGAATCGACGGTGATCGGGTCGGCAGGCGTGTCGTGGTACACCACTACGGCGCGGACTTCCTGGTTGGCATCGGTGCCTGCCAGGACGTAGCTGGTGCCGGTGGCCGAGGGGATGTTGGTCCACGTACCTGCCGGCAGGCTGCGGGACTGCCACTGGACGTCGTATTCGGAGCCGGGGATTACGCCGCCGGCGAAGTCCACATCGCTGGCGACCAGTGCTGCGGTCAGTGTCTCGCCAACCTTGGCGACGCCGGAGACGGAAACGGTCGGCGGGTTCGGGACGGGCAGGTCATTGACCGGCGTGATATGCAGGGTGACGGTATAGGCTGCGACCGAAACCGGTACGCCCCCGTGGGCGCTGCCGCCATCGTCGATGACGCGGAAGCTGAAGCTGTCGGCGCTACCGCTCAGGGTGTCGTTGGCGTTGGCGTTCGGCACATAGGTGAGCAGGCCGTCGGTGATGCTTGCCAGGCTCACGTCGAGGGGCAGATCGCCCGCCGTTACGGCAACGCCGTCGAGTTCCAGCGTGCCGAAGGCCGGCAGGCTGCCAACACGTACCGACTGCAGGCTGTTGGCATCCACGTCGCTGAACGGGAAATCCGACACCAGGAAGGTGTGGGTCGTGTCCTCGTTGAAGGTGAGCGTGGCGTTGGCGCTGGTCGGTGCGTCGTTGATGATCACCGGGTTGATGTAGGCGGTTGCGGCCAGGCCGGTGTGGTCGGACTGGTCTACCGATTCGACGGTGATCTCGCGAGTGGTGCTTGTCGGATCGTCCGACGTGTTGATGTACTTCACGGCACGCAGCGCGTACTGGAAGGCGGTGCCGTCCTTGTTGCCGGTGAAGGTAACGGTGTGGCCGTCGAGGCTGACGACAGCGGTGATGCCCAGGCTGCTCAGGTAGGGTACCGAGGCATCGACGAAAAGGCTTTCGGCGGAGCCATTGACGGGGTTCGTCAGGGTGACGGTGACCGACTTGAGGTTGCCGTCCTGGTCGACAATCGACGCATCGCTGGCCGCAATGGCCACGCCGACGCCGTTTTCAAGGAAGCTGACAACGTTGTTGCGGTCGGCCACGCTGTCGGCGTTGCTGTCGGATACGGCATCGCCGTTCAGGTCTACAACCGGCGACCAGTTGACTGCCAGATTGACGGTGGCTACTGCCGAGTCGGCGGCACCGGTGCCGCCGGTGGTGGAGGCGTCGTCATGGACGGCGAGGGTCACCTGCCGCACGCCGGCATAGGCGTTCGGGTTGGCGTTGTCGTACAGCACGGTCTGCAAAGCAGCCTGATAGACGGCAGCGCTGGCGGTGCCGCTGATGCTGAGCACGGTGGCGGCGGTGAGACCGTGAGCGCCCGTGCCGTTGCCGCTGATGCTCAGCGTGGCGCCACCACTGGTGAAGCTGGCGCCGGACGAGGAGTAGAGCGTCTCGTAGGTGGTGTCGAAGAGGTTGTCGAGAGCGGTGTCGGTGGCGAGGCTGACGGTGGCGCCGGTGATCTGGTCGCCACTGTCCACGTCGCTGATGGATACGCTGCCAAAGACTTGTGCCGGGTTGCCGCGGGGCTTGAACTGGGCACTGCCGTCAATACCGGCGGTGCCGCCGTTGAGGTCGGCAACGGCGGCGTCATTGACGTCGGTGACGGTCAGGGTGACGGTGCCGGCATCGACCGAGTAAGGCGAGACGCCGCCACGGCTGGCCAGGTTGGCGTCGCCGGCAATACCGGTAACGGTGTTGCCGGGAGTGCCGGTGGCCTGGTCCCAGGCGTAGTAGCTGAGGTGCCCGGTGGTGCCGTTGTGGCTGTCGGGAACGAAGCGGACCTGGTCGGTGCTGCGCAGCAGAACCACGTCGCCGTCGGTCGGGTCGAGCGTGGCCCAGTTGGCGCCGCTGTTGATGCTGTATTCCCAGTAGCCGCCGCCGACACCGGTTTCGTCAGTGGCATAAACGGCCATGCCGGTGAGGATGCCGTTGTTGGCGGAATGGCTGCCGGAGGCGGTGTCTACATCGGTGCGGGCGCCAAGCAGATCGGCGACCGTCTGGGCGGTGGTGGTGTTTTCATTGACCGTGGCTGCGGTGGTGGCGAGGCCGGTAAGCACCGGGGCGTCGTTGACCGGATTGACGGTGAGGGCGATGGAGGTGGTGGCGTTTTGGGCGCCGCCAGAACCGACGTTGCCCAGGTCGTTGACGGCCACGGCGAGGCTGTCGCTGCCGCTGAAGTCGTGGGTCGGGCTGTAGCTCAGCGTGAGGATGGCCGCGTTGAGGGCGTCGAGGGTGCCGCTGACGGTGAGCGAGGCGTCGCCGTTGGCGCTGTCGTCGAGGAAGCTGAGGCCAGTGCTGTCGCCAAGCGTGAGGGTGCCGTGGGCGACGCTGAGGGTCACGCTGAGTACGTCGTTGGTGGTGTCGCCGTCGGCCCGGGCACTGATGTCCACATCGCCGAAGGACAGGCCGGTGACGGTCAGGCTGCCTTCTTCGTTCACCGACTGGGTCGGCGCGCCGTTGGTGATGGTCGGTGCGTCATTGACGTCGGTGACGGTGAGGGTGACGGTGCCGGCATCGACCGAGTACGGAGAGACGCCGCCGCGGTTGGCCAGGTTGGCGTCGCCGGCAATGCTGGAGACCGTGCTGCCGGCGGTGCCGGTAGCCTGGTCCCAGGCGTAGTAGCTGAGGTGTCCGGTGGTGCCGTTGAGGCCGTCGGGGACGAAGCGGACCTGGTCGGTGCTGCGCAGCAGGACCACGTCGCCGGCGGTCGGGGCGAGGGTGGCCCAGTTTGAGCCGCTGTCGACGCTGTATTCCCAGTAGCCGCCGCCGATGCCGGTTTCGTCGGTGGCATAGACCGCCATGCCGGTGAGGATGCCATTGTCGGCCGAATGGGCGCCGGTGGCCGTATCCACGTCGGTGCGGGTGCCGAGCAGGTCTGCGACCGTCTGGGCGGTGGCGGTGTCTTCGTTGACCGTGGCGGCAGTAGTGGCGAGGCCGGTGAGCACCGGGGCGTCGTTGGCTGCCGTGATGTCGATGGTCAGGGTGCGCGGGGTGGCGTCAAGATCGACGCCGCTGTTGGCGGTGCCGCCGTTGTCCTGGACCTGGAAGGTGAAGGTGGTGGCGGCCGTGCCGCTGCTGTTGGCGGCCGGTGCGTAGGTGAGGTGACCGGCACTGATGTCGGTGACGGAAACCGTCTGGCCGGCGGTGACGGCTACGCCGCTGAGCAGCAGGGTGCCGCTGGCAGGCAGGGTGGTGATCTTGACCGCCAGCAGGGCATTGGCGTCGCCAACGACACTGGCGTCGTCGTCGGTCGGGTCGCTGAACGGGAAGTCGGCGACCTGCAGGGTGTAGGTGGTGTCTTCGACAGCAGTGACGGTGTTGGCCGCGCCGACCGGGGCGTCATTGACCGGGGTCAGGTTGATGAGCGTCTGCGCGCCTACGCCGGCGTTGCCGTCCACGTCCTGGGTGGAGGTGGTGACGATGCGTGCCGCGCTGCCGTTGGGCGCGTTGTCTTCGTTGATGTACTTGGTGCCGCGCAGGGCGATCTGGAAGTTGGTGGCATCGGTGCCGCCCACGTCCGAGGAAGTGAAGACGATCTGGGTGGCGCCCGTGAGGCCGTTGGCACCCGTGCCGTTGCCGCTCGCCGTGATGTGGTGGATGGCCAGTGCGTTACTGACTGCGACGCTGGGGGCGACCAGGTATTCCTTGACGCCCGCACCGTTGTCGAGCGGGTTGGTCAGGGTGATGGTCAGCGAGCGGATCAGGCCGCCCTGGTCGGTGATGCTGGCGTCGGCGGTGGAGATGGCGATGGCCGCCGTGCCTTCGACGTAGGTGACACTGTGGTTGCGACCGGCGAGGCCGTCACCGTTCATGTCGATCACCGGCGTCCAGGGAACCTGGATGGTGGTGGTGGCGATTACCGGGCCGCTCTGGGTGGCGGAGGTGACGAGGGCGCCGGCTGCGTAGAAGGTGAGGGCCGAGCCGCTGGTGAGGCCGCTGATCGGGCCGCTGGCGACGAAGTGCTGGGTGTCGACCACCTGGGCGACGGTTTCGCCGCTATCCACGCCGCCGATGAAGATGCGCTGGCCGACGGCAATGCTGCCATTGGTGGCGGCAGTGCTGAACGAGGCGAGGTTGGAGTCCAGGCTGCCGTCGCTGAGGCTTACCGTGACAGTACGATCGCCGGCGGCAGCGTTCGGGTTGCTGTTGTTGTAGAGGACGGTCTTGAGGGCTTCCTGGTAATCGACCAGGCTGCCGCTGCCGGTAAAGTTCAGCTGGGTCGCGCCGGTCAGGCCGCCGGCGCCGGTGCCGTTGCCGGCAATGGTCAGCGTGGTGCCGCCGCGGACAAAGCTGGCGCCCGAGGAAGACGAGAGGGTCTCGTAAACCGTACCGAAGACGTTGTCGTCGGCACCGGTGGCCAGGGTGACGACAGCCGACGTGATCGTGCTGCTGTCGATGTCGGTGATCGTGACGGTGCTATCAACCACAGCGACTGCGCTGCCGCGCGGCCGGAAGGTGGTGATGAAGTCGTTGCCGGCGCTGCTGCTGCCGCCCAGGTCGACGATCGGGGCGTCGTTGGTGGCGGTGGCGGTGATTGTCGTGGGGGTACCCGCGGCAACGAAGCCGGAGCCGTCGTTGAGCTGGTAGCTCAGGTTGGCTACCGCGCCGTTGCTGTTCGGCGAGGTGACGTAGAGCACCTGGTTGTCGGTCAGCCAGCCGCTCAGGGCGAAAGCCGAACTGGCACTGATGGTGACGACGCCGGTATCCGAGCCGGTGACAGTGACTGACGGGTCGCTGCTGATGGCCCGCAGGGTGCCGTCGCTCACGGTGAGGCGCACGCTCATCGCGGCGCTGTCCGGGTCGACGATGCTCAGCACGTCGATGGCCAGCGGGGTGGCGGCGTCTTCGGCGACGGTGGCCGAGGCCAGCGTGCCGGAGAGGGTCGGCAGATCGTTGGCGCCGTTGATGGTCAGGGTCAGGGTGGCCCGGTCGATCAGGAGGGTGGCGTCGGCAACGGTGTAGTTGAAGGTTTCGGTCAGGCTGGCCCCGGTGCTGAGGGCTTGTACCGATTCGTTGTCCTGGTTGACCGTGTAGACGTAAGCGCCGGTGGCCTTGGTGACTTCCAGCGTGCCGTACTGGCCGACGATGGTCAGGACACCGCCGCTGTCATCGGCTGCGTCGCCGAAGCCTTCGGTACTGCCCAGGTGCAGTTCGGTGACTGTCTTGGTGTCGCCGGCATTGGCGTCGGTGTCGTTGGTGAGCAGGTTGCCGCTCGGGGTGCCGCCGGCAATCGCGTTGTTGGCGCCGGATGCTTCGAAGACGGCAGCAGCGACGTCATTGACGGCGACCGGTGCAATGGCGCCAAGCTGAACCTGGCTAGACACGTTGGCGACGCTTTCGACGGTGCCTTCGTCATCGGTGTAGCTGACCACCACGCGGATGTATTTGGCCGCGTCGGTGCTGGTGAGCGTGTAGGCGCTGTAGGTGGCGCCGGAAATGGGGGTGGTGGCGGTGCCGGCCGTGTCGCCGCGGTACCACTGATAGGTCGGCGTGGCGTGGATCAGGCCATTGCTGTCGCTGAGGTTGGCGACCAGGGTTTCACCCGGAGTGGTGGCCCCGGCGATGATGACCGCGCCGCTCAGGTTGTAGGCGGGAACGGTGATGGCGTTGGATACCGGCGCTTCGCCGTAGCCGCCGTCGTCGGTGTAGAAGCTCTGGACGCGGATCTGCTTGCTGGATTCGGTCTGGGCGAGGGTCAGCGTGCTGGCCTGGCCGCGGACACCGGTCACGTCGGACCAGGTGGCGCCGCCGTCGGCAGATACCTGCCACTGGTAATTGACCGCGGTGTTGAGGGTGCGGCCGTCGCCATCGACCGGGGTGGCGGCGGTAAGCACGCTGCCCAGGCTGGTGGTGCCGGTAATGTCCCCGAGGGTGCCGAGGTTGTTGGGGGCTGCCGCAGCGGCGGTGGCGTCAGCGAAATTCATCGTGAAGCTGCTGTAACCCGTGGCGGAGCCGTCCGAGCCGCTGACCTTGAGGTCGAGGCTGGGCACGCCGGCCGGCGGATTGCCGCTGAACACGTGGGTGGCCGGGTCGAAGTGGAGCCAGTCGGGCAGCGGGTCACCATTGGCCAGGGTGGCGCTGTAGGTGACAGGCGAGCCTTCCGGGTCGGTGAATATGTTGCCGATGCTGGTGCTTACCGCGCTGCCGGCGGCGATGCTGACGTCCGGCGTGAAGGTGGCGACCGGGGCGTCATTGACCGGGGTCACGGCAAGGCTGGTCGCGGAGCTGGCATCAATGCCGCCGCCGGTGACGGTCCAGGTGAGGGTGCGGGTGGCGTTACCCGGGTTCTCGCTGGTGGAGGCGTAGGTGACGGCCTTGAGCGCAGCTTCCCATTGGGCTTCGGTGGCGCCGCCGACAGAGGACAGGGCCAGAGTGCCGGTTCCGGCGGTGTAGGCGCCGACGATGTCGCCCATCGTCACGCCATCGTTGGCGAAGGCCAGGACGTCGCCGGTTGCGCGGTTGTTGCTGATTCGTACGGAGGCGGCGGTGATCGTGCCGTCCGGATAGTAGATGTCCAGCGCCGGTGCGAGGGTTTGCGCGGGTGCATTCTCGGTGTAGGCCGCGACGCCGGCGGTGCTGATTTGCGGCGGTGCGACCGTGATGCCGTAGCTCAGCGCACCGATGGGGGCCAGGCCGCTGAATTCGACGACATAGGCATGAATGCCATTGGTGTTGGTGCCGGGCAGGTCGTTCCACATGCCGGGGTCGCCGCCGCTGGCATAGAACTCGGCAAAGTTCTCGTTACCGGAGTTGTTGGGTTCGCCCGAGTTCCAGTTGGCGTACTGGCCGGGTTCGGTGGCCGGACTGTCGTTGCCTACCGAGAACAGGGTGCCGGCTTCCGGGCCGGTGACCCAGTACCAGTTGCCTTCTGCGGCATTCTGGTCGGCATAGGTGGCCGCGCCAGTTGCGCTGTTGATGTAGGCGACGGCGTCGCTGGCGCCGATCCAGCCGTCGCTGGGCAGCTTGCTGAGGATGAAGGCATTTTCGCCAGCGTCGGTGATCGTCGCCAGGTAGCCCGTCCAGCCACCAAGGCTCATGCCTTCGGCTGCCGTCTTGGCGTCAGCCCAGGAAATCGCTACGTCGGTGGAGACGGCCTGGTAGTAGTGGCCGTTGAAGGCGTTGTAGGCAATGGTGTCGACCGACAGGGTGTAGGAGGACGCGCTGAGTTGCGTGCCGTCGCTGACCTTGAAGGCGATCGAGGCGTAGTCCGACTTGCCGATCGGGGCGACGTCCGGGACATACTTGAGCAGGCCGGCTGTGATGTCGGCCGCGGAGATGGTCAGCGGCGACGACAGGTCGACGATGCTCCAGTTGCCGGCGCCGTCATTCAGCTGCAGCGTGCCGCTGCCATTCAGGTTCGAGATGGTGACGCTGGCGAGCGCATGGCCTTCGGCATCGGAGTAGCCACCGAAGTCGCTCAGGCTCAGCACTTGTTCGGCAGTGTCGGTGGTGATCACCACGCGGTCGTTGGTCGCCAGCGGGGCGGCATCGAGCACGGTGTTGGCGCTGGAGGTGGCCGGCTGCAGTGTGACCGCGAAGATGTCGCTTTGCGCGGCCGCGTGGTCGTCGGTTGCGGTGACCTTGATGTTGAGCGGCAGCGGCGCGGTGATGCTCGGGGTGCCGCTGAGGGTATGCGTGAGCTCGTCGAAAGTCAGCCAGTAGGACGGTTTGTTGACGTCGACCCCGGTGGTGCTGCCGATGGTGTCGATCACATTGCCGGAGCCATCCACGATCTCGACGGTGTAGGTCAAGTTGGTGCCGTCGGCATCGGTGAAGCTGTCGGCCGGGATCTGGTAGTGCCAGGCGCCGTTGCCGTTGAAGGTGGTGTCGGCCAGTGCGGTATGGAGCACCGGAGTGTCGTTGGTGCCGGTGAGGGTGACGACCAGGTTCTGGGTAGTGGAGGCGCCGGCGGAGTCGATGACCTTGACTTCGAAGGTTTCGGTGACGACCTGGCCATCCTGCAGGGCATTGATGGCGACGAAGTTCGTCGGCGTGTAGGTCCAGTCGTGGGTCGTGGTGTTCAGCGTCAGCGTGCCGTAGAAGGCTTCGCGGGTAACGGTGGCGCCGCTGGTGCTGCCGCCGCGGATGGAGAAGCTGACGGCCGTGCCGTCTTCCACGTCGTTGCCGGTGAGGTGACCGGTGGCACCGCTGACACTGACCGCCCCGCCGGCTACGCTGCTGTCGTAGGCGCCGGTTTCGGTGACGCTGACTGCGCCGGCCGTGCTGGTGAAGACGGGGGCGTCGTTGACCGAGGTGACCGAGGTGCTCAGGTTCGCCGGGTTGGTGGACACGCCGTTGGCGGCCAGGCTGGTTTCGGTATCGCGTACGGCGCCGGCGGTGTAGCCGCCCGAGTAGGCATTGTCAGTGAGGTAGACGGTGAGGGGCGTGGGGGTGCCGTGCCAGTCGGCGTCGGGCAGGAAGCGGACCTTGGTGGCTGCGGAGAGGGCCAGGCCCGTGCTGTCGCTGACCGCGCCGATGTCGTACCAGGTGGTGCCGTCGGTGCTGTATTGCCACTGGCCGCCGCTGGCGTTGGTGTTGCCGGTGACGATGATGCCGCCGAGGCTGGCGCCGCTGTCCACGTCGGTGAAGCGCGGGGAAAACAGGGCTTCGACGGTGGCGCCATTGATGGTGGCCTGGTCTTCAAGCACGGCGGCCAGGGCGACGGGGGTGGCGGAGGAGGCTACCACCGGGGCGTCGTTAACCGCGCTGGCGGTGACTTGCACCTGAACCGGCGAAGCTGACACGGCGCCGTCGGCGTCGCGGGCGACAACGGTGAAGGCGTTGAGCGTGCCGTTGGCGTTGGCCGCCGGCGTCCAGTAGAGCTTGAGGGTGCCGCTGCTGGGCAGCCCGTCGTTGGTGCCGGGCGCCCAGGCGGTGGCGCTGCCCGGATCGGTGCCGATTTTCAGGCTGCCGCTGGATACTGCCTTGACGACAAAGCCGGTTACGCCGGTGTCGTCGGCTTCGTTGCCCTGGGCGGCCAGTTGGGCGTAGGTGATTTCTACCGAGGTATCTTCGGTCGTGCCGGTTGCCGGGGCTGCGAAGGTGCTCAGGGTCGGAGATGCATTGCTGACCGGAACCTGATCGACAGAGGCCTGCAGGCTGGCGGCACTGGCCGCGAAAACGTAGGCAAAGGAGAAGCTCTTGACCTGGCCGGCAACGAAGGAGCCGAGGTCGAAGCCGACACCGATGGTGTTGTCGCCATTGCCGACGGTAGCACCCGCCAGATAGGAGGACGGATCGGTGGTCCAGCCGGTGACGGCGGTGTTGTGCGTAAAGGAGCTGTTGGAGTAGAGGCCGATCACGCGGCCGCTGACCGGGCCGGTGCCCAGCACGATGTCGGTGGCGGCGATGGAGCCTGCACCGCGGACGTTGTTGGTGCTCGAAGTCGAGCCGGCGAGGCCGTTGGAGTCTACGTCAGGGTCAATGCCGCGGGCGTATTTGACACCGGAGATGGTGCTGGCGCCGGTGTTCTCCATCGTGACCTGAAAGGAGATCACCTGGGAGGTGGCACCCAGGGTGTAGATCTGGGTGATCTTCAGGCTGCCGTTGTAGGACACATAGGTGACTGAACCGTAGGTGTCGGAGCCTGAGGTCGTGAGCGACGAGTTGGTCAGCGTCGTCGCCATGCCCGGCGACGTGAAGTTGTTGTTGTTGTTGGTCTTGGTGGTGCCGTTGGCGGTGACCGAGAAAAATTCGAAGGGCGAGCCCGGGGTCAGGAAGTCGGCGGTGTCGAGGAAGGTGCGGGTGCCGTCCTTGTCGTACTGGATGCCGGGCTTGGAGGTGCCACCGTAGCCCAGCGTGCCGTCGTCGCTATAGCCGAAGCGGACATAGGCGTTGCGCAGGATCCCGGAGGCGAGCACGTCGTCGTAGGCGGAGGACGACACTGCCGTGGTTTCGATGCTGCCGGTGGAGGTTTCCAGCACCCAGTCGCCGCCCAGCAGGGCCGAGCCGGTCAGGTCGGTGGAAGCGGCCACGTCGGCGCCGGTGGCGTTTGCCAGGGCCTGTATGAAGGAGGCGCCGTTCGTGCCGTCGGCGACGTTGCAGCCATAGAGCATCAGGTCGGCGCTGTCGCTCAGGGCGGCGCGGATCTGTGCGAGTTGTTCGGCCTGCCCGGTCAGCGTGGCTTCGGTGACTTCACCGCTGCCGAGTTGCAGGCTGCCCGAGGCGCCATGGGAGATCACATGTACTGCGTCAATGTCGCTGCGGCCGGCGAGCGCATTGGCAATCTGCGTAAGGCCGTCCTGCTGGTCGTTGAGCAAGATGACTTCAATGTTCGGGTCGATCGTGCTGAGGAGCGTATCGATGTCCTGAACCAGGGCGTCAATGAACAGGATTTGGGTCGAAGTGGCGGCTGCGGACATGCGATTACTCCCGGAGAGTCTTTGATCGGAACGGGGTTCTGGGATCACGAAATGTGACTAACGGCTAAACGGCCGGTCTATTGAGGACCAATATTTGTTAAATGTAGTGAAAACCTCTCCCGGAAAGCTGTCATTTCCTGACATTCCTGCCGGGTTTTCATTTATTGCAATGTCGTGCTGTCGAGGAGGGTGTTCAGTTCGGACAGGCGCCGGTCGTCGAAGACGCCGGTCAGGGTCTGGAGCCGGACGTATGCGCCAAGCATCGTGTAGCGGGCCTGGGCGAGATCGCGGCGGGCGGTGGCCAGTTGCTGTTCGGCGTTGAGCACGTCGATGGTGGTGCGGGCGCCGGCCTGATAGGAGCGGCGGCTCGACAGGGCCAGTTGCTCGGCCGAGATGACGGCTTGTTCCATGGCCTTGATGCGCAGCAGGCCTTCGGTGACGCCGCGATGTTCCCGGTGCAGGCGCAGGTTGAGGTCGAGGCGCTGGGCGGCGAGGTTTTCCTGGGCGCGCATGAGTTCGGCGCGGGCCTGGCGGACGGCGGCTTCGACGCCGCCCCCCGAGAACAGGGCCATGTTGAACTGGACGCCGATGCTCGACTGGGTGGTGGTGGAGTTGATGCGGTTGATGTTGTCGCTGACGCCGCGATTGACTTGGGCGATGGCGTCCATGGTTGGCAGGTGGCGGGCGCGTGCCTTGTTGAGTTCCTCGCTGGCGCCTTCCAGGCGGGCGCGCAGGAGCTGCAGTTCGGGGCTGTTCTCTTCGGCCAGGGTGATCCAGTCGTCGAGCTCGCCCGCCGCTGGTGGCTGGCGACGCAGGCGGTCTATGCCAAGGGGGGCGATGTCGGCAAAGGGTTCACCGACCAGGTGCTGGAGACGGCGGCGGGTGATTTCCCGCTGCTGGCGGGCTTCCAGCGCGAGGGCTGTGTCCAGGTCGAGGCGGGCCTGCGCTTCGTCGATGTCGGTGCGGATGCCGGAGCCGGCCGCAAGCGCCTTTTTGGCGGCTTCGAGCTGACTGGCGTGGGCCTGGGTCTGGGCCCGGACGAGGGTGATCTGGTCGTCGGCGAGCAGCAGGTCGAAATAGGCTTCAGCGAGGCGGGTGACGAGTTGCTGTCGGGCGTTGGCGAGATTCGCTTCGGCTTCCACGGCCTGGGCGCCGGCCTGGCGCAGGGCTGCCCACTGGACGGGCTGGAGGAGGGGCTGGCGGAGCGTGATGGCGCGGGTGCCGCTGTAGTAGTCCTGCCGGGTGTTGACCGGGCGATTGAGGACGGTGGTGTCGGTTTCGAGTTCGTTGAAGTTGCGACCCAGGCTGATGCCGATCTGGGGGAGCAACTGGGCGCGCGCGATGGGGACGGCTTCGGCGCCGGCTTCGGCGCCGGCCCGGGCGGCGCGCAGGATGGCGTCGTTGGCGAAGGCGGCGTGCCAGGCTTTGTCGAGATCAAGCCGGCGCGGTGCCGCGGTGTCGGCGGCCGAGGCGGAAAGCGCGAGTACGCTGCCGGCCAGCAGCAGGGCCAGTTTGCGGGCAAGGAGCGGAGGCATGCTGGTCATTCTCATTCCTCCTTCATCGAGGCTGACAGGCGCTTGACCAGCGGATGCAGCAGGTAAGTGAGCACGGTCCGTTCGCCGGTACGGAAGACCACTTCGACCGGCATGCCGGGCTGGAGCTGGCGGTTGCCGAGGGTCTTGAGCCCTTCGGGGGTCACCGTCACGCGGGCCAGGTAATAGCTCTGCTGGGTGGCGGGGTCGTTGAGGATGTCGGCGGACACCGACTTGACGCGGGCATCGACAACCAGTTGAGGGCTATGGGCGAAGCCGTTGAAGCGGACGTCCACCGGCAGGCCTTCATGCACCCGGTCGATGAGGTGCAGGGGCACGCGTGCTTCGAGCAGCAGGGATTCGCCGGCGGGGACGACGTCGGCGATCTTCTGGGCTGGCTGGATGACGGCACCGACAGACTGGATGGCCAAACCGACGACCTGGCCACCGACCGGGGCGCGGATTTCGGTGCGGTCGAGTTCCTCGCGGGCGGCCTTGAGTTTCTCCATGTCGGCCTCGACTTCGCGAAGGACTTCGGCGAGGTCGGTGCTGACTTCCTTGCGGTATTCGCCGCGCCTTTGGCTGACCCGCTGCCCCAGTTCGGCGATGGTGCGGCGGGCGCGCAGGATGTTGCCTTCGATCTCGGCCAGTGAGGACTGGGTTTCGGCCATCATGCGTTCGAGTTCGAGCTGGCGGTTGCGCGGGGCGTAGCCTTCCTGGACGAGTCCGCGGGTCTGGCCGTGCTCTTCCTGGAGCAGGCTGAGCTGACGTTGCCGGCTTGTCTGCATGGACTTGAAGGAGTCGATGGAGACCTGCTGGGCCTGGCGGTTTTCCTCGATGCCGGCGAGTTCTGCTTCAAAGGCGCTGCGCCGGGAGCCGAGCAGTTGTTGCTGGGTTTGCCACTGCACCTGGATCAGCGCATCACTGCGCGCGGCCTGCAGGTCGGCGTGGGGCTTCATGGCCCCCAGGCCGTCGCGTTCGGCCACCAGCCGGGCTTCCATGGCGCGCAGGCCGAGGTAGCGCTGGCGGATGGTCTGGTAGTTGGCCTGCGCCTGGGCGTTGTCGAGACGCAGCAGGGGCTGCCCTTCGGTGACGGTGCTGCCTTCGCCAACCAGGACTTCGCGGACGATACCGCCGGTGGCGTGCTGGACCGCCTTGCGCTTGGTGTCGACCACCACGCTGCCCTGGGCGGGAACGCCTTCGTCGAGCGGGGCAGTGGCGATCCATAGCAGGGCGACTGCGACACCGATGCCGCTCAGCAGGAGTCCGATGCGGGTGATGCGCCGCGTGGTGCCAGGCTTGCTGGCTTCGTCGGTGGGCTTGGCTTGGGAGGGCTTGAACATGGAATGCACCGTGATTCGCGAGACGGGGTGTCAGGCCGGGAAGGGAGAGGTGTGGGGGGGCAGGCTCGCGGCCGCGGGCGGGGTCCGCAGGGCGGGCAGGACATCCGCGGGGGGGCCGTCGAGGCGGATGCGACCGGCCTGCAGGACGATGACCCGGTCGGCTGTCGACAGGATGGCGGGGCGGTGACTGATCACAAAAACGGTGGCGCCTTCGTCGCGGCGGGCCCGGACCAGCCGACCCAGGGCGATTTCGCCGGCTTCGTCGAGGTTGGCGTTGGGTTCATCGAGGACCAGCAGGCAAGGCTTGCCATATACCGCTCGCGCCAGGGCGATGCGCTGGCACATGCCTCCCGAGAGCAGGCGGCCGCCGGCACCGACCGGGGTGTCGTAGCCGCGCGGGAGCTTCAGGATGGCTTCGTGCAGGCCGCAGGCCTGCGCGGCGGCGATGACCTTGTCGGGGTCGGGTTTGTTGAAGCGGGCAATGTTGTCGGCGACGCTGCCGTCGAGCAGTTCGATGTCCTGGGGGAGGTAGCCGAGGCTGGGGCCGAGGGTGTCACGGTCATGCTCCTCCAACGGAATGCCGTCGAGCAGGATGCGGCCCTGGCTGCACGGCCAGATGCCCAGCAGCACGCGGGCCAGGGTCGATTTGCCGGAACCGGAGGGGCCGAGCACCACGGTGACGGTACCGGGTTCCAGTTGCAGATCGAGATGTTCGAGAATCGGCGTGTCGCGGCCGGCGGCCGTGGCGTGGATGTCTTCCAGCCGGATCCGGCCGCGGGGCGGGGGGAAGTCAGCCAGGGTGGGCCGGGGAGGATGGGCGTCGAGGAGCGTGCGCAGCCGGACGAAGGATTCCCGCGCGCCGATGGCCTGACGCCAGCTGCCGACGAGGAGGTCGATGGGGGAGAGGGCGCGGGTCATCAGCACGTTGGCGGCGATCATTGCACCGGCAGTGAGCTGGCCGTCGATCACGAGCAGGGCGCCGAGGCCGAGGATCAGGGACTGCTGGGCCTGGCGGGTGAATTTGCTGAGGGAGCCGAAGCCCTGGGTTTCGACATGCTGGGCATCCTGGGTGGCCTGCCGGGCCTGGCGCCGGGCACCCCAGTGGCGACGCAGCCCGACGCTCATGCCCATGCTTTCGATCACTTCGGCGTTGCTGTTGGCGCTTTGCAGCAGGATGGTCTCGGCCTGTTGCGCGTTGTTGGCGGCGCTGGTCGAAACGAGGCTGCGCCGGTGGCTCCACAGGGCCAGCACACCCTGGATGACGGCGAAGAACAGGGCACCCATGCCGAGGACAGGGTGCAGCATGAACAGCACGCCAATATAGATGGGCGTCCACGGTGCGTCGAAAAAGGCGAAGACGGCCGGCCCGGTGAGGAACTGGCGGAGCTGGGTGAGATCGCCCAGTGGCCGGCCGGGGGGGCCGGAAAAGGCATTGAGACTATTGGCGAAGCAGGCCAGGAAGACCGGTTCGCCAAGGCGCGTCTCGATGGCATTGCTGACCTGCACCAGCAGGCGGGAGCGCCAGGTTTCGGCGACGGCCATCAGGATGAACAGTGCAAGGGTTATCAGCGACACCACGAGCAGCGTGAGTGTGTTCTGGCTGGTGAGTACCCGGTCGTAGACCTGCAGCATGTATACGGTGGGGGTGAGCATCAGCAGGTTGATGCCGAAGCTCAGGAGGCCGACCTGCAGGAAGGCCCGGCGGTGCGCGGCCAGGGCGTCGAGCAGGACCCGGGAGTGGCCGGAGGCTGGGGAAGTGGCTGTGGTCATGGATGGTCAGGCAGTGGCCTGGCGGGCGTGCTGTTCGTTGGCTTGGCGGATGGCAGCGAGGACTTCGTCGCGCGGGCCGAAGGCTTGTTGCTGACCATCCACCAGCAGCAGGATCTTGTCGGCAACGGACAGGATGCTGGTCCGGTGGGTCATGACGATGAAGGTGGTGCCCTGGCGCCGGCGGCTGTCGATCAGTTGGGTGAGGGCCTGGTCGCCGGCTTCGTCGAGGCTGGAATTGGGTTCGTCGAGCACGACGAAGGCGGGCCGGCCGTAGATGGCACGGGCCAGCCCGATGCGCTGGCGCTGACCGCCGGACAGGCGGGCGCCATCCGTTCCGAGGGGGGTGTCGAGCCCTTCGGGCAGGGAGACCACCAGGTCATGGAGCCCGGCGGCCTCGATGGCCACTTGCAGGCGATCGGGGTCGGGTGTCGAGAAGCGTGCAATGTTGTCGGCCAGTGTGCCCTCGATCAGGCTGACGCCCTGGGGCAGGTAGCCGAGATGGGGGCCGAGTTCTTCCTTGGCCCACTGGTGGATATCGACGCCGTCGAGCCGAACCTTGCCGCCAGAGGGCGGCCACAGGCCGAGCAGCACGCGGCCGAGGCTGCTCTTGCCGGCGCCGGAGGGGCCGATGACGGCCAGCACCTCGCCGGGCTGAAGGGCGAAGTGGATGTCACGCAGCACCAGTGCTGCCTGGCCCGGGGCGCTGGCGCTGACATGCTGAACGGTCAGCGTGCCCCTGGGGGGCGGCAAGGGCATCGCGGGGGGAGTGGGTGACTGGCTCTTGAGAACCCGGCCGAGGCGCCGCCAGGCATCCTGGGTCATGACGATGCTGCGCCAGTGGGTGACGATCTGGACGAAGGGCGCGAGGGCGCGGCCGCCGAAGATGCCGGCGATCACCAGCATGGCGCCGCCGCCGTTCAGTTCGTTTTTAAGCAGTAGCAAGCAGGCCAGGCCCAGCAACGCCGATCCGACGAGATTCTGGAGCAGCTTGGCGCCGGCCTGCCAGCCACCGCCCGCTAGGGATGCGCGGGCCTGCAGGCCGACTGCCTTGCGCTGGGTGTCATTCCAGCGCTGGCGAACGGCCCCCAGCATGCCCATGGCCTCGACGGCCTGGGCATTTTGCAGGAGGCGGTCGGCATAGGTCTGGGCGCTCAGGCCGTAGCGATTGGCTTCCCGCAGGGCCGGGCTGGTGGCGCGTCCGTTAAGCCAGCCGATGAGGCTCTGAAGCAGGGCTGCGCCAAGCGTAACGGCAAGCAGCCAGGGGGAGATCGCATACAGCAGCACCAGGTAGACGAGCATCATGGGCAACTCGAAGGCGGCGATCAGGGCAGGCGACCGGAGAAAATCCCGCAAGGTGCGCAAATCCTGCTGCGACTGGGCGCCACCTTCTGCCAGGCCGGCGCGGCTGGCGCCGAGCGCGGCACTGAAGACCCGGCCGCCGAGTTGTTCCTCGAAGCTGACTGAGGCTGCATGGAGCAGCGAGTTGCGCGTCCATTCCTGGATCTGGATCAGCCCGTAGGCCAGCAGGATGGCCAGGGTCAGCATGAGCAGGGTCGTGCCATTGCGGCTCAGGACAACCCTGTCGTACACCTCAAGCATGTACCAGGACGGGGCCAGGGCCAGCAGGCTGGCCGCGAGGCTGAAGCCGAGGGCGTGCCACAGCCCGCTGCGCAGGGTGTGCAGGGCGGCGCGCAATTCCGGCTTGCCGGCTTCCGCGGAATGGTCGGACAGGGTTGGGGAGGGCATCGCGGAGGGGGGCGTTGTGTGGCGTTGCCGCCTAAGATAAAAACAAAAATGCCGTGAAGGCTGTCATTTCCTGACGGCATGGCGGGGTGGCTGTCAGGAAAGCGCAGCCATCACTCACTGACTTGACGTAGATTTCGGATCAATACTCATATTCTTAAGAGGCTTCATGCTCTTTTTTATCTGGCGTCTCGTGGCCGGGGGCCTTTTGGTCCTCCTGGCTGGCGTTTGCCATGCCGCCCTGCCCGCGGCCGACCGTGTTGTTGTCGAGGAGCGAACTCTCGGTGTGGCGTCCCTTGGCCCTGGGCTTTCCGTCTTGCGGGACGCGAGCGGGCGGCGGACCCTGCTCGAGGTGTCGGCAGCAGAGGCCGTGGGCGACTTCAAGCCGGTGCAGGGCAGTATTGCCGACGGTTACACGTCGGCCGTCGTGTGGTTGCGTCTGCGCGTGGAGCGTTCGCCGGGCACATCCACCTTGTGGTGGTTCCGGCTCGACAGGGGGTTTCTGGATGATGTCAGGCTGTATCACCGTCACCCGGATGGCCACTTCGAGCCGGAGCGCCGGGCAGGTGATCGGGTGCTTCCGGTCGGCGATGTGGTCAACCGGGTGCCCACCTTTCCGATTCTTTTGACCGAGCCTGGTGTCCACGAGATCTACGTGCGGGTCAGTAGCGCCAGCACGATGATTCTCCAGCCGAGTCTGATTCCCGAGAGCCGGTCCCTGGAGGTGACCCAGGAAGACTATCTGGCCCAGGGCGCCTACTTCGGGCTGTGTGTGGCGCTGGTGTTCATGGGGCTCCATTCGGCGATGTGGTTGCGTCAGCGCCTGTTTCTGTATTTTCTGGCCTATGTGGTGTCCCACAGTTTCAACATGTGGCTTCTCACCGGCCTGGGCAACCAGCTTCTCTTTTCTGGCGTGGAGCCTCTTGCCGACCGCCTGATTGCCACGTCGATCTGCACGACCGGCTTGCTGGGGCTTCTGTTCTATAGCGAACTGCTCGGTATCGAGCAGCGGGCACCCTGGGTTGTGCCTATCAACAAGGGCTTGTACTGTCTTCTGGCCATCGCAGCCGCAGCGCCCTTCCTCGGTCTGGAGAGCCGGCTGACGCCCTACGTGTTGATGCTGATGTCAGGGGGGTGGTTGCTGCTGGTCTGGCCGGTGGTGCTGGCCTGGCGTTCGGGTGATGCGGGAGAGCGGTGGTCCTGCGCGATGGTGGCCTTCCCTGCGGTGTGGTCAACATGGAACCTGTGGCTTGCCTTGGGCTGGATTCCGGCTGGCGGGCTGGCGGATATGAGTGCGGGTCTGGCTAATCTCGCCAATCTGCTTTTGTTGTTGATGTTGCTGGTGCTCCGGACTTACCAATCCGAAGGTGCCCGCAAATTGGCCGAAGCCAGGGCCGACAAGGCTGAGGCTGAAGGTGCGCAGGAGCGCCAGGGGCGTGAGGATCAGCAGCACTTGCTGTCCATGATCGCCCATGAGTTCCGTACGCCCATCTCCATCGTGGATGCGTCGCTACAGTCACTGCGTTTGCTGGACGAGAACGCCCCCGTCGAGCGCCAGAGCCGCCATGACCGCATCTCCCGGGCGGTCGCCCGCCTGAATGACCTGCTCGAACTGGTCCTGACCCATAACCGTTCGGATGTGTCCGTGTGGACGCGCAGCATCAGTACCGTGGATATGGAGGTGGTGACCCGTGATGCCATAGATATCGTCGGCCCCCGTGCAGCGGCGCGCTTTGCCGTGACCGTCAGGGACGATACACCGGACCTGCAGGCGGACGAGAGGATGCTGCGTTACGCGCTGCTTAACCTGATCGACAATGCACTCAAGTACTCCCCGCGGGGTTCGCGCATCGATATTTCCATCAAGCCGCTGGTGTTTGATGGCCGCGAAGGCGTGCAGTGGAGCATTCTCGACCAGGGGTGGGGGATTCCAGCTGCCGATCGGGAGCGGGTTTTCGAAAAGTACTACCGGGTGGGCGAGCGATCCGATGTGGCAGGGCTGGGCCTCGGCTTGTTCCTCGTTCGGCAGATCGTCCAGCGCCACGAGGGATGGGTCAAGGCCATTGCCGGCGAGCCGGGGAACGGTGCCTGCTTTGACTGCTGGCTACCTTGCCAACAACAGTAAGGGGTTTGCCTCATGATCCGAATTGCAGTGGTCGAAGACAACTCCGACTTGCGTGATGAAGTGCTTTTCCATCTGGGTCATCTTGGTCATGCGGCGGTCGGGCTCAATGATGGCGCGTCGCTGGACCAGTATCTGATGACCGAACAGGTCGATGTAGTGGTTCTTGATCTGGGATTACCCGGAGAAGACGGCCTGAGCATTGCGCGCCGCCTGAGTGTTTCCCATCCGCGAATCGCCATCGCCATGCTGACCGCCCGCGGGCAGCTGGAAGACCGTCTTCTCGGACTGGATTGCGGTGCGGACATCTATCTCGTCAAGCCCATCGATATGCGCGAGTTGTCCGCCGTTTGCGAGAGTCTGTATCGCCGGCTTCACCGCAGCGATGAGGTGGAGCGCCCGACAAACGGCTGGTGGCAGCTTGATGCGCAGTCCCTGGAGTTGCTGCCACCGGGGGAGCAGCCCATCTTGCTGACCCCGACTGAGTTCAAGCTCATGCATGTGCTGGTGAATGCGGTGCCCGAGGCCGCAACGCGGGAAATGCTTGCTGAAGCCATGGGGCATCCGGAACTGGACTTCGACTATCGCCGCCTTGAGGCAGCCGTGAGTCGGCTGCGCCGCAAGATCGAAATGCGTTCTGGTAGTGTGGGGGTTCTGCGCAGTGCCAGGAACGTAGGGTACGTGTTCGCTGCGCCTATAAGGATCTGGCCGTCGGAGTGATCGTCTCGCGGTTGGTGCTTCAGGTTGGCAAGCGTAAGTTCGCGCGATTGCGGGTGTTGTGAATTTATT
>JAOAUC010000077.1 GCA_030157785.1 Zoogloea oleivorans | reverse complement strand
TCATAAGCTTGGAAGGCTTCTGCTCTACCATTGAGCTACACCCGCTTTACAACGCTGCGACTCACAATCACCACTCTCGTTACCGCAACTCACGGACGGAGCACACAACTAAACATTTGGTGGAGGGAGAAGGATTCGAACCTTCGAAGGCAGTGCCGTCAGATTTACAGTCTGATCCCTTTGGCCACTCGGGAATCCCTCCAAACGAGCGCGCATTATAGGCACCCTGTTTAGCAGTGTCAAACGCTAAATACGTTTTTCTTTTTGGGTCTGTGCTGTAATGAAGGCACCTATAGAGAAGCAACACATGAACGGGAGCGAATGCATGGATCGGGATGTACTTGTGGAGGCGGTCCTTGCCAGCGGAGTGGTGCTGCCTGCGCCGGGTCAGGGCTTCCTCAGGCTGCAGGCAGCAGCAGCCGACGAGAACGCGGGGCCGCGGGAGCTTGCCGCGGCAGTAAGCCAGGATCCGGCCATGACCGGGGCGCTGCTGCGAGTGGCCAACTCCCCTGTTTTTCGGCCACGCAGTGCGCCACGCTCGGCGCAGGACGCCATCGCCATGCTGGGGCGCACCCGAACGCTGGCCACCGCGGCCAGCACCGCGCTCAAAAACCAGAGTGGCGGACTGGACGGCAAGGCCATCGAAGCCCTGTGGTCGGCCAGCGCCCGCGCTGCCGATCTTGCCTATGTGGTGTGCCGTGCGACGCCCTTCAAGGCGCTGGCCGACACGGCCTATCTGGCGGCCCTCATGCAGGACGCAGGAATCGCCGTGCTGCTACGCCGCGCTCCGGAACATGCTGCCCTGCTCCACGTTACCGGTGCGGCCCTCGAGGCGGGCGCCCGTGCCATTGATGCACTGACCTGCTCCGACCACGCTGCAGCCGGATTTCTGGTAGCCCGCAACTGGAAGCTGCCGGTGGAAGTGTGCGAAGCGATCCGCGCCCACCACGAACCGGCCATGGCGCTTCGGCTGGGCGACAACGCCCGCCGGATCGCCTTGCTGCTCGCAAGTGGACGCAGGCTGCGGGACGGCATATCGCCGGACTGGACAGACTGGGCCGAACCCGTGGAAGCCGAGCTGGGTCTCACCGAGGCAGCCCTCGATCAGATATCGGCCGACGAGCGCTAGACTCCGGGGTCAGTGGCGGGACGCCCCCGCCAGAATGCAGCCGGCACTAATGAAAATGCCGCCGAACACCCGGTTTTGCAGAAGCACCGCACGGCGGCTCCGGACTGCACCACGGAAACGGCTGGCCAGCAGCGCGTATCCCGACATCACCGCCACATCGATGCTGAACATGGTGGCCGCGATGACCAGGAACTGGAGAGCCCGGGGTGCGGCCGGGTCGATGAACTGGGGGACCAGCGCGGCGATAAAGACTATCGCCTTCGGATTGCCAAGGTTAACCAGGATGCCCTGACGGTAGAAGCCGCTCTTCAGCTCTCCTTCTGCCGACTCTCCACTCTTCCCGACCGGCTCCCGCCATTTTTGGATGCCCAGCCATACCAGATAGGCCGCACCAGCCAGCTTGACGGCCAGGAAGGCGCTTTCCGATGCGGCGAGCAAGGCCCCGAGACCGATCGCCACCAGCGCCAATTGCAGGAGCAGAGCCGTCTGCAACCCGAGAATGGCAGCCAACGCATGGCGGTAGCCGTGACGCATGCCGACGCTCATGCTGAGCACGGCACCTGGGCCGGGCGACAGCGCCACCACCAGAGTCGCCGCGAGAAAACCAAACCAGAGATGAAGGGACATGGGGCAATCAGCCGGCGTCGTCGCCCCCCAGACGGAAGCGCACCGGCACGACCACCGACGCCTCCACAGCCTCGCTGCCGCGTCGAGCCGGCACAAAGCGCCAGTGCCACACGGCCGTGATGGCCGCATCATCAAGGGATTCGTGACCTGCACTCTCCTTCAGCTTGACGGAGGTGGGAATCCCTTCGGCAGAGACCCGCACATCAAGACGCACGGTACCTTCCAGCCCCCGCCGGCGGGCCATCATCGGATAGCCGGGCTTGGGATTGTCCAGGTAGCTCGCCCCGAAGCTGGGCGGCGAGAAGCCGGTGCCGCTTGCCGCATGAGCAGACGGGGCGGGAGAAGCCGCTGCCGGCATACTGGCCGCCGGTGCATGGGCAACGACAGCAGGAGCCACCGGCGCGGTCTGAATGGCCGGCACCGGATGCTCGCTACGTGCCTCTGCGACGAGACGCGGCTGTGGCGCCTGCACCGGCTCGGTCCGCGCTGGCGCCTTCGCCGGGTGCGGGGGTTGTGGCATCACGGTCCTTGGTGGTGGCGCCTCGGCGCGAGGCACTTCAATTTTCTTCTCGGGAATGACTTCCCGAATCAGACGGGCCTCCAGCAGGCGCGGCGCCTCCTGCGCCGGTGCGTGGCCGATAGCGCCAAAGCCGATCACCAGCCCATGGGCCAGGATTGACGCACCGATTGCGTATGACAGCCCCTTGTCCGTCATCACAAGGCCATGCGCACGGCGAGCCGCAGACTGCGGGGCTCGGACGGGTGGGAATGGAGGTCGGCGACAGGCGCGGTTTCGGTTTTCAACTGGGACTCGTAGTAGTAATCAATGTCGCTGAGCTGGCGGTTGAACAGGTTCAACACCTCCAGCGACAGCGTAATGTGCCGGTCGGCACGGTAGCCGACCTTAAGATTGGTCAAGGTCGAGGATGCAGATCGTACCGAATTGTCCTCGATCAGTGGGCGGGAGCCAAAATATCTCACTCGCAGGCCGCCAAAGTAGCGGCCACCGGCATCCAGCACAGCCCCAAGGGAGGCGACCCTGCCGATCGCCCCTGGAATGTGGCGGCCTGCCGCGTCGGCATCCCGAAAGCGCGCACTGGACACCGCCACATCCGCATCCACCGTAACGCCGGCGAGAGGCATCCAGGAATTGCTCCACTCCACGCCCTGACGGCGGGATGGGCGGCTCGCTTCGGTGATGCCGGCGTCACCGACAAACAGCAGCTCGGAGGCGATATCCAGCCGCCACAGGACCAGGCTTGTCAGCCACCCAGCCACCGGGGCACTGCGCAGGCCGACTTCCGCCCCACGCGCACGGGCGAGCGGCCTGACCCGCGCCACCGCCCCGCCGTAGTCGGCACTGCGTACATCCGGATTCACGCGAATCGTCGTCCCGCGGGCGTCATTGCTGTGAAAGCCATGGCCGTAGTTGGCATAGAACTCGGTCCGCCTCCACGGCCCGAGGACAACGCCAAGCTTGGGGGCAACAATCAGGGCTGCAGCCTGTCCGCTGTTGGCCAGGATGTCGCTGTCCACGTCGAAACGATACTGGTCGGCCCGTACCCCCAGCGTGGTACGCAGTGCGTCCAGCCACTGCACCCGGGCTTCGCTGAAGAGCCCGAGGCTGCTCTGCTCGACACGGTCGTCACGCACCGTGCCGTAACGCTGCCGGGCCTCGGTGAGAAAGAGCCCGACCTGGCCGATGTGGTCGTGGCGGAACTGGCTGCCCAGCGTCAGCTCCACAGGCCGCCCCGCCCAACCGGCAAACCAGGTGCGGCTGCCAGCAGCGCCCAGCGTCTGGCGCCGGTCGGCCTGCTCGAACTGGTCACCACGCACCGGGTTATCGAGGGCGTAGGTGAAATTGGAGAAGAGATCGAGGCGATAGTCGATGAAGTAGGCGCTCGCCCGCGATTGACCAGCCGCATCGGTGCTCGCCCATTCGGCCGACAGGCTGGCCCGGCGGGTCTTGCCGCCGCTTGTCGGATCGAGGCTGCCGAAACGGTCGATGAGCCCCGCCTCAACGGCCCGCCGCGGCACCTGATCGGTCGCCGTCCACGCCGACTGATAGGCCATCGCCGTGGCCGACCAACCGTTGCTGGCGGTTCCGGCAGAAAGGCGCAGCACCGCATTGAGCTTGCGCAGGTTCTCGTGCTCGACCCATGGGCCGTTGTTGTAGGCCACCTCGGCGGCACCGAGCAGCACCGGGCCGCCCTCGGCCAGCGGGCGCGAGCCGGTCGCCAGCAGACGCGTATATTGATGCGGCCCGGCTTCGACCTGCACGAAGCCCTCCGGAAGACTGCGCCGGTAATCGATGTGCACAGCCCCTGCCGCCGAAAAGTCGCCCTCGTCCGCGTGGTACGGCCCCTTGCGGTAGCGCACCGTCGACACCAGTTCGGGAATCAGGAAGTTGAGATCGGTATAGCCCTGCCCGTGGGCATGAGTCGGCATGTTCACCGGCATGCCCATCAACCAGGTGGCGAAATCGGTACCGTGATCGAGGTTGAAGCCACGCAGGTAATACTGGTTGGCCTTGCCGTCGCCGCTGTGCTGGGAAACGATCAGGCCTGGCACGGCTTCGAGGACTTCCGCCGGACGCAGCAGGGGGCGCCTTTCCAGTTGCCTTCCTGTCACCGAACCTTCACTGGCACTGCCAGCCACACCGAGCAACTCGGCGTGGCTGGCGAAAACGTCGACGGTTTCCAGCATCGGCTCTCCGCCAGCCATTGCCCGCCCGGCAATGATGGCCAGGAAGACAAGCAAGAAAACCTCCATCAGGCCGCCGGACTTGTCACACCACGCCCCCGCGCCAGGCGCTTGCCAAGGACGAAGCTGCTAAAGATCACCGCAATCACTGCACAGCCAAGCAGCAGCTCCTTGCCCTCGCCCCATGCCCCGACGCCGGGCATGGCCATCCGGGCCAGACCATAGCCCGCCACCAGCAGACTCATGCCGCCCACCGCCAGGGCCATCACACGGGATGCCACCCGCGCGGCGTCATCGGCCCGGGCAATGAGCCGGGCAATCCAGAAGCCGTTGGCGCCATCCGCCAGCAACATGCCGAGCATGAAGACAAAGCCGAGGCCGACCGCACTAAGCCAGCCACCGGCCTGCACACCCGCCACCGCAAACAGCGCAGTCTGGCTCACCGTATCGAAGGACAGGGCGAAAAGCGCCCCCACCAGGGCCACGCTGCCCGGATGGGCAACCCGCCCGAGACGCCCGAGCCAACGCCCCTTGAGGCTCACCGGATGCACCATTTCGTGCGCCTCGGCAGCAAATACTGCACGCAAATTGAGCACGCCGAGCAGCGCCAGAAAGCCGATGGAAATCCATGCACCTGACAACTCGAGCCATTCCGGCGGCGTCCAGCCCCGCGACAAGACGCTGACACCCAGGGCAATCGCCAGCACCACCGCCCCGTGGCCAAGGGAAAACAGCGTCCCGCAGAAGCGCGCCAGACGCGGGTTGGCGCGGGCGTTATAGCGCGTCAGGCCGTCGATGGTGGCCAGGTGGTCGGCGTCGAAGCCATGCTTGAGACCGAGGACAAAGACCAGCAGAACGAGGGCGAGGCTATCGGTCGGGAAGGCAGACATGGGGTCGGCTCGCAAGCGCGTATGAAGAAACTATATTAGTTCATACAACATCCGTGCCAGAAAAAAAACGCCGCCAAATCAGGCCTGCACCACCTCCGGGTGGCAAGTCAGCGGCCAGATTGCCACTCAATCACCAGCGGCACTTTCCACCAGCCCGAATCCAGCCACAAAATCTGTCACCCCCTGCTCCATGACCGATTTCACAATGGGACACAATCGTCTGGCTCACCCCCCGATGCCGTGAACTCTGTCACGCCACATATCAAGGCCGGGGCCCATTCTGGCCCCAGTTCAAACGCCATCGATCTCAGACAAGGGACACCATGAAAATCACCATCCGCAAGCAGATCGCCCTGGCGATCGCCCTGGCCTTCGCCGGCGCCGCCCAGGCCGCTGTTGTCCTCGACCAGGACGCACCGGGCAACAACACCTACATGGCCGGTTTCGGTCAGACCGATCTGGCCCAGTCCTTCCAGCAAAGCACCAGCAACATCGCTGGCGCGGGCATCCATCTGTGGAGCAGTGGCAGCACAGGCGACATCACCATTTCCCTGTACGACCAGCTCCCGAACAATGGCGGCAACCTGCTTGCCTCGGCAACCGGTACCGGCGTATCGGGCAACTGGCTGGACGTGTTCTGGTCGCCGGTGTCGATCGCGGCGGACACCACCTACTTCCTGGTGTTCACCTCGAACAACAGCTCCATGGGCATCAATGGTGACACCAACAATGGCTACGGCGACGGCCAGGTGTATGCCAACTCTGGCTACGGTTCTTTCCCGAGCTACGACTACACCTTCCGCACCTATTCCGACAATGCCTTCGGCAACACCGTGCCGGAACCCGCCTCCATGGCCCTGGTCGGCCTGGGTCTGGGCGCCGCGATGCTGGGCCGTCGCCGCAAGGCCTGAGCGACTCTCCCGCCGCACAAAAACCCGCTTCGGCGGGTTTTTTACATTCAGCGGGTCAACGGCAGGCGCAGCACGAACTCGGCGCCGCCATCGGCATGATTGGCCGCCAGCAGCTTGCCCCCGTGACGCTCGACAATCCCGTAGCTGATCGACAAACCCAGCCCGGTGCCGCTCCCCACCGGCTTGGTGGTGAAGAAGGGATCGAAGATGTGCGCCAGATGGCGGGCCTCGATACCCGGCCCGTTGTCGTGGAAACGCAGCACCACATCCGCCCCTTCCACCACGCCGGCAATTTCCAGCCGCGCCACGCCCTGTTCCGCCGTCGCATCGCAGGCGTTCTGGACCAGGTTCATCACCACCTGCTGGATCTGCCCCGATGAGCCGATCACCGGCAGGCTGTCCGGCAGCCTCACCGTCACGACGAAACGCTCGGGTGCCGCCTTGCAGACCCAGCTCACCGAGCGCTCGACCACCGTCACCAGATCGAAGCGGGCGCTCTCCTCCCGGTCCAGCGCCGAGAAGCGCTTGAGGCCATCCACGATATCGCGGGTCCGCTCGGCCCCCTCGATGGTGCCTTCGATGAGCGGGTCGAGATCACCAAGAATGCGATCGATGCGCAGGCGCTCGCGCAATGCCAGCAGCGCCTCGGGCTGTTCACCGCTGTGCACGGCCGCCAGGTATTCGCCCAGCCGCGCGGCGTAGCGCTTCAGCGCATGGGTATTGCCGAGGATGAAGCTGATCGGGTTGTTGAGCTCATGGGCCACCCCTGCCACCAGCCGCCCGAGCGACGCCATCTTCTCGGAATGCAGAAGCTGCTGCTGGGTGCGCTTCAGGTCGTCGTGGGCCTGGCGCAGCGCCGAGTAAGCCTTGCGCAGCTCGCCCACCGGCCGGCCGGTGACCACCACGCCGAGCGACTTGCCCACCGACGAATAGCGCGGCGTGCAGTTGAGCGACACCGGCACCGCACTGCCGTCGGCAGCCCGCAGGGCCAGCTCGCAATCGTGTACCGGCGCATCGCTGCGCAGGGCGAAGAGGCCCTTCGCCACGCCCACCGCAGCCTGGTCGGCCAGCAGATCGAAGAACAGGCTACCGCGCAGTTCATTCAGCGAGCGCCCGGTGAAGACCTCCAGCGAACGGTTCACATCCTCGATGCGCCCGCCCCGGTCGCACACCACCAGAATGTCGGAAATGGAGGTCAGCACCGACAGGATGAAGCCCTGGCTCTCTTCCAGCCTGGCGTTCTTCTCCTCCAGTGCCACCTCGTACTGAAGCAGGTCCGAATAGACCTCGTCCATCTTCTGGATCACGTCGATCCACGCCCCTTCGCCCACCCCCTCCGGCGCCGCGGCCAGCAGGGCGGAGGACTCGGGCAGCGGGCGCTCCGGATTGCTCATGGCTCAGCTCCGCGGCCGATAGTGGCCATGGGAGTGGGAATGAGAATGCGGCTGGCTGCGGAATTCGGCCGTCACCAGATTGAGCGCCCCATGGCGAATGCCTGGTTTGGCGATCAGCGCCTCGGCAAAGGCCCGCACCTCGGTGGTCGGGCCGCGCAGGATCACGCTCTCCATGCAGTTGTCGTGATCCAGGTGGGCGTGCAGCGTGGCCACACACAAGTCGTGGTGCTCATGCTGATCCTGGGTCACCCGCTCGGCCAGCTCCCGCTCGTGGTGGTTGTACACGTAGGACAGGTTGGCGATGCAGTGGCTCGCCTCCTCGCTGGCCAGGCGGCGGCTTTCGATCTGGGCACGCAGGATGTCGCGCACCGCTTCGGAACGGTTGGAGTAACCCCGCGCGGCAATCAATGCGTCAAACTCGCGAGCCAGGTCTTCGTCGAGAGAAATGGTGAAGCGTTCCACGGGGGACTCCGGACAGGATCAATCGGCCCATTCTGCCTGCGCCCATGACACGGGCGCAATCGACGCCCCCTCAAGATCGCTGCACTGCGATAATCGGACACTTTCCGACCCGCCTTCCACCAGGACCTTCCCCATGGCCCGCATCCTCATCGATCTGCCCGAGCACTTCCTGTTCTCCACCGATGTGCCGATCTACATCACCCACATCAACAAAGCCCAGCACCTCGACAACGCCGCTCTCATCGCCCTGCTGTCGGAAGCCCGCGTGCGCTTTTTCCGTTCATTTGGCTACGACGAGCTGGACGTGGAAGGGGTCGGCATCGTGGTCGCCGACGCCGCGCTGCAGTACAAGTCCGAAGCCTTCCACGGCGAAACCCTGGTCTTCTCGATGGCCCCCACCGACTTCAACAAGTACGGCTTCGACCTGATGTGGCGCGTGGCCGACAAGGCCAGCGGCCGCGAAGTGGCCCGCGGCAAGATGGGCATCCTCTTCTTCGACTACGCCGCCAAGCGGGCCGCCGGCATCCCGGAGGCCTTCCGGGTCAAGATCGGCGCACCGGCAGTGGCGTAAACACGACCCGGACCATCCGCCAGACCACCTGCCGGAGGCTCTCCGACAGGCCTTGCCACCCACAGCCCCGTTTCGGCCGGCCGATCCGGCACGGCCCGGAACTTGCGTCTCACGAGGCCATACCCCACCCTGCATTGCTCCCCGGAGTCGTGTTCGGCCCTTTTGAGCCCCGAGGAGACACCATGAGCAACGAGGACTGGCGCGACAGCTGGCGACGCAACGACATCGAGTTCCATCAGGCCGGGGGCAACGGGCTGTTGCGGCGCTTCTGGCCCGACCTCGGCCTGCCGGCCGGCGCGCCGATTCTCGTCCCCCTGTGCGGCAAGAGCCGCGATCTGGTGTGGCTGGCAGCGCAGGGCCACCCGGTGCTGGGCGTGGAACTCAGCCCCATCGCCATCACCGCGCTGTTCAAAGAAAGCGGCCTCACCCCGACGCGTCGCAAGGAAGGCCGCTTCATGGCGTGGCGCCACGGCAACCTGACCATCCTCTGTGGCGACTTCTTCGACCTCAACCCGGCCCACGTCGCCGGCATCGCCGTGGTGTACGACCGCACCTCCCTCACCGCCCTGCCCGAAGCCACCCGCCGCGACTACGCCGCGCACATGATCCGCATCCTGCCCAAGGCCAGCCGCACCTTGCTGCTCACCACCGAATCGCCGGAAGGCGACGTGGCCCCGCCGCCTTACCGCATCGACGAGGAAGTCACCGCCCTTTACGGCGCGGCCTGGACCATCGAACTGATGCACGGCGAAACCATACCGGAAGAAGACCCCGACCAGCCCGATGGCCCGCCACTGCAAATGGAGGCCAAGGTTTACCTGCTGGCTCCCAAGCCGTAAGAGCCGGGCGCCTCAGACCTTCAGGTCCACCTGCTGCAGGGTGCCCACGCTGCCGTCCTCGCGGGCATAAATGCCGGAGCTGCGCACCGCGCCCAGCTCGGCCCCGTCCTTAAGCGTAAAGGGCGTTGCGCTGTGCCCCAGGTACAGCGCCCCCACACCGGCACCGGCCAGGCTCGCTACCGCGCCACCGCCCCTGGCATCCGGCGTCCATACGCCCAGGCGCTGAAACACCGGGTCGGCCTCATCGATCCAGCCATTGGCATCGCTGTCGTACTTGGCCAGATCGGCAAAACCGTCGCCGCTGGCCGGCCCGAACAACTGCTTGCCGGACGCCACCTTGCCGCTGCCCACCGCGTCGAGCACCAGAAAGCCGCTGCCCTGGCCAAGCACCGGCACATCCACCTGCTTGCCGTCGCCCATCAGATCGAACTTGAAATGCTGGTTGCGCAGGCTCGCCGCGTTGCCGCCAAAATTGACCACCAGCGGATCCTTGTTCACCGCGTTGCCGGCTCGCAGGCTGAAGCTGCTGGTTTGCGTTTCGCTGCGCGACATGAACAGGCCGACACTGAACTGGATGTCCTGCCCATCGGCGGTACGAATCGTCCCGCTCGCCTCGAAGCCCGTTTCTTCGGTGGTTTGCCGGGTTTCGGTGCGATCGTACTCGAGGCCGAATTCAGGCACCGGTGCGGCAGCGCCGGCCGGCTGGCCATTCGGCGCCACATCCGAGGCCGACATCAGATTGATGTGCTCACCGGTGAGCATTTCGACAATGGCCTTGAGGAGCTCCAGCTTCGGGTCGTTTTCCACGCCATCGCCGGACACCGGGGCGCTGGCTCCGACCGTCACGCCCTTGTCGCCGCTCAAAGCCTGCCGCCCCGCATCGGAGAGCAGCACATTGCGGGACGCCTGCGCCCCCTCGCCGTCCGCCCGCGAAGGCTGCCGTCGCCCCACCCACGCCGCCAGGCGCTCCTCTACTTCAACCTTGCTGGAACTGTGATGGAAGGCGGCAAGCTCAAGACTGGCGGCAGCGATTTTCATGGCGGACTCCTCATAATGCAGGGATATGCCCGACTCAACGGCCACGCAGCCCACAACTTTACCGTCACAGGGGGAGCTCACAGGCTTGCCCGGAAATGTGCGCTTACACAGTCGATGTCAGCCGGACAGCTCGCCTCGCGCGTTCTACGATGGCAAGGCCGGCTGATTGACCGGCCACCGAATCGCCCCCTGATCCGCCTCTTTTCACTCCTCCGGGAGCACACCATGTCCCTTCGTTCCCTGCTTCGCCCCCTTGCCCTGGCCGCCCTGCTGCTGCCCGCAGCCGCCCAGGCGCAACAGGTTTACATCAGCGCGCCGGTCCAGCTTTATGCCGGCCCCGACACCGACTATCCGATCCTGTTCACCCTCTACCCGGGCGTGGGCGTCCAGGTGGCCGGCTGCCTGCCGGGCTACCAGTGGTGCGACGTAATACTCCCCGACGGCCAGCGCGGCTGGGTTTACGGCGGCAGCCTGTCCTATGCGTGGATGGGCGACGCACTGCCCATCCCCCAGTACGGCAGCTTCATCGGCATTCCGCTGGTTACCTTCATCATGGGCGACTACTGGAGCCACCATTACCGCAACCAGCCCTGGTACAACGAGCCCCGTCACTGGCGTCAGCCGCAACCGCGCCCGATGCCCCCGCGCGCCATGCCCTACCCCGAACACCGGGGTAGCTGGAATCAACCCTTCCCGCCCCGCCAGGACAGGGATCGGGATCACGAGCGTGACAATGAACGGGAGCGCGAACGCGAACGCGCACGACCCTACCCGCCAATGCAGGAACGGGAGAGGGAGCGCCCCCAGCAACAGCCCCAATGGCAACAGCAAGCGCCGCCGCAACAACGGGAACGGGAACGAGAGCGCCCCGCCCCGCAGCGCCAGGAGCAGGGACAGCAAATCCCTCCGCCCCGCCAGATGCAGCGCGAACCGGAAGCACAACCCCAGCTGCAATTACTGCAACTGCGCGACCGGGCCACCCAGCAAGGCCAGCAGCCCCAGCCGCAACCCGCGCCCCTGCAACTCATCCAGCAGCGTGAGCGCGCCAGCCCGCCGCGTCAGGAGCAGGCACAGCCGGCGCCCCAGCCTCGCCCGCAGGTTGCCCCCCCGCAACAGAACCGCGAGCCGAACCGGGGTAACGAACGTGGCAACGGCCCCCGCGGCGATCGCCGCGACGAGCGTTGATCGCCCGTCAGCCCGGTCAATGCACGGTGCACACCATGCAGACTATATTTAATTACAGTTAAAAACGGAAAATCAAATACTTACCATTGTTTTTACAGAACGTTCTAGCGGGTCGAAACGGCTAAAATCGACTTATTAAAATCAATGGGTTACATGTAAATTCCGAACACATTTTTACTCGAAAAACAAACATCAGTTAAAGCAAGACTTAACCAATCTGAATGTTAAACACCTAGAATCCCAACCTTCCTCGCCGATTTCGCCGAGGAAGTTTTAGGGAGATGCAATGTTCAACATTGAGAAGAAGGCCTCCATCCTTCGCGCTGTTGCAGCGGGAGGCACGCTCAAGAAAGCGGGTGAAGCCGTAGGAATAAGCGCTGGCCAAGCCGTCAACAACCTGAGCCGCCTGTGCAGGGAAATATCCCTCCCGTACGATCTCGACGCCATTAGGTCCAACCCGGACTATCTATCGAAGCTCGATGCTTTGATCAACAAGCCCACAGCGGGGCTTCGAGACCGCCTCGTGGACGGATTGATTACTGCGCTAAAGCTTCCAAATGAAGGCAGCCTGACACCACAATACATGTCGAACCTATCGGCAGGCGACCTTCATCGCCACGGAATCACGTTCACCGCGATCTCGGAGATTCAGGACTGGCTTCTCGACCGAGGACTGTCGTTGAAGCGCATCCCCCCCGACAGCCCCGAGGAAATAAGAGAAGCGCAGCGGGCCATCGCCCTTCTAAACGCCCTCTATTTCGATACATCCAAGCTTGAGGTTCAATTTGATCACCTCACAGGAGTAGAGGACGACGAATAGCAGGAAGCCGCCACACCCCATATTGAAGCCCCTCTGCTGCAGGGACCATCTGCGGCAGAGGGGCCGAGCCCGGTGCTCTAACACCGTGCGCGGTCGCCCTCCTTTCTCTTCAGGTACGCAAGCCGGCAATCGCCGGCTTTGTTGTTTATTGGACGGCCACTCCGCCGAGCGTCCGACCGGCGCGGAAGTCCGCGAGCGTCAGACCGCCCGTAAATTGAAAATGGGCAAGCTCGCGGAACGAATGCCAGCGGCCGGCCCACTCAAGCCCGCAGGCCTCGCCGATCCGGCCCATCTGCTCCCACAGCTCACCGTCTGTGCCGGACGTCCCCCACACTGGCTTACCGCTCCGGAGCGGGACAACGTCAAACGCCACCCGCCAGTTATGCCAACTCTCGCCGGCCTTGGCGTTGGTCACTCGCGCCCCTGACGTCGTCCGGCCTTGGGCATAGAGCGCCGCCTGCGACTCTTTATCGCGGTAAGTGCTGGTGACCAGGACGTCGATCCCGAAGCCCTTGCAGCGGGCAAGAAAATCGCGGCACTTGGCCGCGACGATAGGGTGAAGATCCTCGATCTTTCGTGAATTGATCATGCTGTCCCTCGATGTTGAATTTGATCAGTCGCCCGCCGGAACCGGGGCCGATACTCCGGCCTGCAGAACTCCTCGGGCACCCTGCTTTTCCAATAACGTCCAGTGACGTGCTGCACGGCGCAGATCGCGAGCGTGATCAGCAACGAATAGGCATCCGGCGACCAGCCGACAACGACGGGTGCGCCCAAGCCCCAGAGCGCCGCGACTGCAAGCACCCAAAACACCAGACGGACGTCCGCGTGAACGACCTCCCGACTCATGAACACCGCCCGAACGAACACCGAGCCGAACAGATAGAGACACATGCAGACGTGCATGACAGTCAGGACGAGGATCACTTGCGCCCCCCTTCACCGGCCCACGTTTGAACGATGGCGCCGAGGACCTGAAAGATCGGCCGCCACCCATTACCCATAGCCCCAATGATCAGCGCCACGGGCGCCAGCCCTTCGCTGATCGGGAGCCCCCATGTCCGCTCAACGATGCCGGCGAGCACCGACGTGAGCACCAGAGCCGTCGCCGTACAGCGGAGCAACAGCCAGGCGCCCGCGATCCGGGACTCGGTCCGAGCCGCCGAGAGAGGCCACATCGCCCCGGCGACCGCCGACAGCGCAATCAGTACATACGGCCCCGCCATCGGCCCCAGGAGCGCCACAAAGAGCACCGTCAGGCTGACGCCCGAGGCCGTCGTCACTGCTGGTTCTGCCATCCTTCCTCCCATAAAAAAACCCGCCGAAGCGGGTCAAATCAAACCGTGCAGACGCCTGCACCCTCGATCTACGACGGCCATCCGGTCGTAACGTCGTACGCTGCAATCGCCGACACGGTAGTCAGTGCCGCGATGGCATCGCAGTGATTCCAGAACAGCGACAGCAGCTTTGCGCGCCGACTCTCTGCGCTCACGAGGATCGACTTTGCGCGGGCCAACTCCCCCTCGAGCGTCCCCAGCGCAGCCAAGCGGGTGCCGTCCGTCGTACGCCAGCCTGCCCACTCGTCAGGCATCAGGCCGACGTTCTCGATCTGCGACACGACGCAGCGGATACCGTCAATTGCCAGGTCGGAAGAACTGAGTGAGTTGCCGCTGTACGCGAACGGCACATCCCGGCTCGACGCGTAAGCCAGACCAAGATCAAACAACTTCTTAGCCCGGGCCGCTGTGATCTGACTGCTCGAGATCTCCCATGCTTTGGCCGTGTAAGACCACTCGTGGAATTCACTGGGGCGAGCCGGGAAATCGTAGAACGTCGGCACTTCGTCAATCCCAACATACTCAATCCAGCCAGACCCGTAAGGGTGAGCACCCTCCATGACGGCATTCCCGCCGCCGCCCTGGTCACCGAGGTCGCCATCGTTGCACTGGCCAGACCACAAAATATGGCCCGTCGCCGGATTAAAAACAGTGAAGTCAATCATTATCGTTTTCCGAGAAATAGAACTATTTTTGTCTGTGCCGACGAGCCAGAAATCGAGCACCCGTAGGTGTAGGTACCAGGCCCAGGACTGTCGATTGCGATCACAGTGGCGCCGGCTTCCGAGTAGCTGACAAAGCCATCGCCGACTCCCGTCACGGCGGCCACGGCATAGGCCGTACCGATCGCCGAGCCGTTGCGGGTGAGGGTGACCGTCTGCCCCATGGCACCGCTATTGGACTTTCCGTACCCCAGCACAATCACCGGCTGCGTCACGCCAGCAGGGATCGTGAATGAAATGGCGCAGCTTCCGCCGCCCGACGTCGATGCAGCCAGCGTGACTGCATTGCCGGCCAGGTTGATCGTATCGACAGCATTTACAGCTGCCGCCGTCAGCGTTCCGGAGAAGCTCCCCGAGGCAGCCGATAGCGACCCGGAGAACGTTCCGGTAGCTGCATTGAGTTGCCCAGAAAATGCGGCGTCACCGTTTGCCGTCAGGGCAAACTTGGAGTTCCAGAGAACCGGGGCTGACCCCGTGGCATTTGGGTTGAATGTCACGCCGGCAGCTGAGCCGGTGAGCCCCGCGAGCGTTGCCGTAGCAGCCGAGGCAACTGCTGTCGACTGGGCCGTGGCGGCGTTTGAGAGCGCAGCATTGGCCGTGCCTTGAGCAGTGGCAGCGTTGGAAACCCCTGTATTTGCAGTTGTCTGTGCCGATGAAATCGACGAAGTTACTGCCGACTGCAGGTTTGCCATACCGACGATAGTGCCGGACAGCGACAGCGTAGAACCATCCCACGTAAGCCCCTGAGAGCTGTTACCGATGGACAGCTTGTAGGCTCCACCGGAATAGCCAACCCAGAAACCATTGCCCGTATTGAAGGCCGTTTGACCACCCCGCACGAATCCAGCAGCATCGAGCGTGAGAGAGCCCGAGGTCAGCGCCCCCATGTTGGCGCTGATCGCCGAGAGCTGCGACACCGCAAGCCGGTCGGCCGCGATGCTGTTGGCCACCAGGTTGGCGCCATCCCGCGTGAACTTCCATGCCGTTCCGTCCCATCCCCAGATACCCCGCTGGCTCGCGACAGAGGTATCCAGGAACACCGCCAGGTCGCCGCCCACTGCTGCCGGGTTAGCCGGCAGACTGGTTACGTTGCGCACTCCGGTAGCGCCAACAACGGTAATCGCCAGCTCGCCGGACGTAGTGATTCCGTCAGCCCCGAACACGTCGTAGTGTGCGATGCGCACGTAGTAGGTGCCGGCGGCCAGCCCCATGGCGGAATACCATGTGTTCGGGCCGTCGTAAGCTGGCGTTGTGCCGCCCGCGCTGAATCCGCTGGTCGCACTTATCCAGACCTTCGTGCCTGCGTAGTCAGTGTCTGCCGGCTTGTTGGCTGAGATCGACAGGGATGCCCCTGCCGCTGCAGTCGCAATGCCAGTCGGCGCCCCCACCTGGGGATTGCTGGCCGTGACAACTGCAGGACTACCGCTACTCCCATTTGCCGAAATGGCGTAGACGCGCAATTCCAGACTGCGGAACGGCCCGCCGTCTGCCTTGGCATCCTCATAGCTGTAGGAATAGCGGGTCGAGGCCAGTCCGTACACCGTACGACGGATAACCCCTCCTGCCACGACCTCGACGGCGTAGCTACTGGCACCCTTGTACTCTGCCCACTTGATCGCGCAGGACGTGCCGATGAACGGCTGCTCCAGCACCAGGCCACCCACGGTGCCAAGCGGTGCCCCTTGCACCACGTAAGCCGTGGGCGTCAGGTCCGCCAGATCCTGCCAGGCGCCGCCGTAAATGTTGTAGGCCTGCAGCTTGACGTAGAGCGTCTTGCCAACGACGGCCGGGTCATACGGGTAGCGGAACACCCGCTCATCACAGCGCACGAACTGACTCGCGCTGGCGTGAGCCGTACGGGTAGAGCCGTAGGCACCCCGCCGCAGACTCGTCAGGTTGTAGCGATTGACGCCAGATAGGGCCGCGTGCTGATAACTCACCAGCTCGCCACCCACCCAGCACAGAGTGTTGTAGAGATCGCGGTCGTCTGCAGTTCCGCCCAGGATCGTCGCGCCGGAAACAGACAGATCGACGGACAAGGTGCTGGTTGTGTCCGGGTCAGACCCCAGCGGCAGGGCCGCAGTCGTGATGCCGTGCCGCGACTTGCCCGACAGCGTACCGACTTGCTGATACGTCACATTGTCGAGCGACACCCACACCGCGCAGCCGCCGTAGCTTGCCCCACCCGACGTGGCCAGCCACAACTCCGGCTGGCCAGCCAGGCCGACAGGCGGCTCAAATATCACAGGGGCCGCAGCGTTGCCCGGTGCGACGTTCATGTCCGTGCTGTAGCCGCTTGGCGGCTGCGGAGGATGTACCGGCGCCTGCCCTGCCCCTTGCGGAAAATCCTCAGCCAGGATGGTCAGGGCGCCCTCGTTATCCTCCTCGACTTCCAGGACCCGCACAGGCACACGCGACATGCCCAGCAGGCCGTGGGTCAGCGTCAGGATATCCATGGGCTCGGCCCGGCAGTAACGCCACCCGAGCCGAAACTCATACGTGTTGAGCACGTAGAGCCCACGCTGCAATTTCAGGTAGGCAACCTTGCTGGCGATCTCTGCCGTCTTGATTGCATCGTATCGGACCGTGTCGGCCGGGCGCTCACCAAACTCTGCGATATGCGCCTCATCCGCAGCGCTCACTGTGCCCGTTGCGTACTCGTTTTCGCGGTCCTTGAACTCAATCCGTAGACGGTTTTTTGCATCCGACTGCGCCTTACGCTTGATCCGGATCGGCAAATCACCATCGAGGCCGAGGAAGTCATCATCGGTCAGATCGTAAGCCGGGGCCGTCGTGGGCGAGAACGTGTAGCCGTTACCCACCGCTGCGGTATCCCCAAAGGGCACCAGCTTGAGCATCCCCTCGGACGTGACTGCAGCGGTGTGCGTCATGTCCAGGATGCTCTGCACATGATCAGCAGCACGCGATTGCTCAGTCAGCGCCGGAGACAGGAAGAGACCATTGGCGCCCGTGAAGTTGATGTAGTCCACCATCGACCCGACACGAGCGGCAGGGAATCCTCCAGCGGCCAGCAGATCCTCGACGATCACCCAGGGTGCGGCATCGGGCGTACCACCGGCCCCGGCTGTCGTAGTCTCGATCTCAAAGGCCAGGTTCGGCATGCTGGCCGAGTTGCCCAGCTCGAACGATGCCGCACCGACGTACGCAAGGCCCGGGTAGTTGAGGGCTTCGTCGGGGTGCTTGCTGACGAGATACGACCAGGGCGACTGCCCCGCAGCACCGGCAATCAGATCGAGGCCAAGGGCCGCAAGATCTGTTTTGTCTTTGTCGGCCCAGACCCGGGGGATGCTCACTAGCTCGCTCTCGACCAGACCTAAAGCGAACGCCGTTTTGTACGTGTAGCTGATGCTCGTGACGCCGCCGCCACCCTTGCCGCCCATTTCCTCGGACACCTGGGTCGCGACAAAATCACCGTACCAAATGAGGTTGCCAGTCACGCGGGGCGTACCCCACGCAAGGCCCATGCAGATGCCGTAGGAGCTGGTCTGCACACTGAGCGTCGTCAGTTTTTGGGGCGTTGTGCCCGTGCTAGAAGAACCGCCCATGTCATATCACCAAAATGTGTAATGGATCACGTCATGACCCGCCAGGCGGGACGCATCGGAAGGGGTTTCGCAGACCTCGCCAAAGGGACGGAAGGCGTGAATGACGCGGCCCGGCCACGCAACGACGATGCCCCCGTGCGAATAGCACCGGCCAAACTTCCAGATCGCCACATCGCCCGGTGCCGGCGTATCCGTGGGCCGGCCGTAACGCTCGCACCAGCCCCGGAATACCTCCTGGTCGCTGTGCATCATGTGATCGATGGCATAGTCGCCTGGGTCAAAATCCTCGATCACGCCGGCCTGGGCATACACCGCAATCAGCAGCTGCGCGCAGTCGACACCCACACCGCGCAGCCGGGCCTTGTGATGCCACGGGGTGCCGAGCCACTGGCGGGCCAGCGTGCAGACGTCTGCACGGGCCTGGGCAACGGCGGTCATACCGCCGTCTCCGGCGCCGGCACGAAGGGCTGACCCTTGAACCGCACTACGTTGGCAAACTTGCCGATGCACGTGGCCATGGTTTTGTCGCAGCCCTTGTAAACCGTGAAGGTGTCGCCCACGGCCGGGGCATCGGGGAGCGGAAAGCTCAGCACCAGCTGCCCAGCCGTATGCCGTTTAACCGACCGCCGCACGCCAGCATTGACGCCCGAGGTGCATACCAGCTCACCGAGGTCATAAACACCCGCACCCAGCGCAGCGCACAACAGCACGCCGGCAGTGCTGCCCGACTGCGCCGACACATTGAGCGCACTGAGCGCCTTGTTCACCCCGCAGCCAGGGCTGTAAAGCGTGTGCAGGCACGAGGCTTGATAGACGTTGCGCGGCACCTGGGTATCGAGCAGCTCGGTAAAGCTGCGCACATCGCACTGCACCGACGTGCTGTTTATCTCAACGTCACCGATGCGCCCTTCAAACAGATGCACAGTGCCCAGCAAGGGGTTTGCCGGGTCATCCGTAAAACCCTTTTCAATCTTGATTTCGGCACCGCCCAGCATGCCCCGCCGGGCTGCCTGCAACAGCGGCACGCCCGAAACCGTGACGGCATCACTCGCGTGCAACGTGATGTTGCATGTTGATACCTCGATGCCAATCGCAAGCCGGATTGAATCGCGCTCGATGATCGGGCCGGGGTGCCACGTGAGTCCGTCATACACGATCGCCACGTCGCTCGTTGACCACCGGATAGCAGATCCGCCGATCAACGTGAGCGTGAGCAGCTCGACCATGAATACCGCCCGGGCAGACTCCAGCAGCGCAGCGCATTCGGGTGTGGTGGTTTTCATGGCTCAGGCTTTCACGGTAATCAGTTCGATTTTCTTGGCCGCCCACAAGTCGGCCAGGAACTCCTCGAACTCGGTTTCATCGCGTACAAATCGGACGCGCTTGTAAAACTGGCCGGTCCATGTGAGCGCTGCCGACGCGCCAGGCGCCGTCACGAAAGTGACCCGCCCGGCGCTGATCGTGTAGTCGCCCGGAACAACCTGGAGCACCCCATCAACGAACAAAGCAGGCGGAGAAACGAAGTCCTGCACGGGCTCACGGAAGCCACCGAAGGCCCGCGAGAGCGTGAACACTTTTGTTGCACCGTCTCCCGTACCGAAACCTGCCACCACTGCGGCATGGTCGGCCGGGTCGAGCCACAAAAAGTCATCCCACGAACCGCGCCGAGAATTAAAGAAACCGATCAGCGCTTGAAAGTCACCCACGCTGCCGGCCTGCAGGACCTCATACGACAGCGAGATCCTGTAGCGCGGGTAACTCATCAAGCTGGTGCGCAGCTCCATGCCCGACACAGATTCGTGGTTGATGGTTTTCCACACAGGGGTTTTTGTTCCACCCCACTTGAGGCCTGGGAAGGTCGGAAAGATGGCGTTTGACATAATCAGATCCGCTGGAAGTCACGATGCAAACCGCGAATGGCCGAATGCAGGGCGCCGCCCTTGCGCAGGGTGCGCACAACGTCGCGCGAGTCGAGAGCCTGCACATTGATTGACGGCGAGAAAGTGCCACCACCGCCACCGCCTGCCCCATCTCCATTCGTCATGGAGCGGATGGCATTGGCGTACTTTGCGGGGAGGATCATTTCCTCTTCGTGGGTTTGCACCAGCGGGTTGATACCCTTGGGAATGTCGTAGCCCTTGGCCGCGCTTTTCCGACCACCGAGCGACGAGACGGCAGCAAATACCGTTGCCATTGCTGCCAGCGCCAGAATGGGACCGATGTAGGGAATCGACGACATTGCAGCAGCAGCGCCACTACCCGCCTGTACGGCGTTGCCGCCAGCCACCGCAGCGGTTTCCGTACCCTTGATGCCGACCACCGCAGTCGAGCCTGCAACCTGGGCGGCAGTCTCCTGGCTCAGGAACCCGATCTTGATAGCCAGTTTCTTTGCCTCGCCAGCCAGCCACAGCATTACCTGCTTACCCACCACGTCCTTGGCAAACCACGCCACCATTTCGGCACCAACTGCCTTGACGCCGTTACGCCAGGTGAGCGTGCCATTCATCATGGCTTGCACACCCTTGTCCCACAGACCCGCCATGCGATCCCCGAGCGAGGCCCACACCTGCAGGCTCTCTGCCGCCGCCTGCTTGTTTGCGAGGCTCAACTGTCCCTGCAGAGTGATTTGCGCCAGCTGATGGCGCTGCTCAATTTCCAGCAGTTCATTCTTGATGCGGGCCAGCTCTACCGGGCTGGCGTTGGGGTCCAGTTCCGCGAGCATCAAGCGTTCGTCGAGCGCAGCCTTTTGAATGGCATAGCGGTCGGACTCGAACTTGACTTCCAGCTCCGCCATCTGCGCCTTCGTGATCTGTTCAAGATCCACTGCGGCCTGAGCACCCGCCCGTGCTGCATCGATGTAGCCCAGCGACATCGCACTGCGATTGCGCGACGCCTCGGCCTCGAGGGCGACAACCTCTTTCGCAGCCTCGCGCCGGATCTGCACCGTCAGGTCGGCTACTTTTTTATCAATAGCCAAGCGGTCTTTTGCGCCAAGCTGCGCGGCATCGAGCAGGGTTTGCCAGTACGCGAGCTCTTCGCTCTTTGTGTACTCGCGCAGGGCGTTCTCCTCGGAGGCCACCCGCTTGGCTTCGGCAAGCCCCGCTTCGTAGTACGGCATCATGCTGGGGTCGGCCTTTGGCGCCTTGACCTTCTTGTCCTTGCCGCCATCAGCCTTGACCAGGCCGGCCGCGCTCTTGCCCTCCCCTGTCGGGGCCGCTACCGGCGTGCCATCGGCAAACAGATTCCAGATGCGGTCACGCGTGCTTTGCGCCTTTGCGCCGATGGTGTCGAAGGCTTTACCCCACGCCCCCGTGATGTTTCCGGCAATGCCAGTGATGGCCGACTTGGCACCCTCCCAGTCGCCGGAGATCGCACGCCCAAGCGCCTCAGCCAGCGCACGGATCGGCTCGGCCACGGTGACCACCATGGCATTGATGGTTTCCCACAGCACGGTTACGCCGGTAGTGACGAGATGGAATGTAGCTACCAGCCCGCCCAGGGCGCCACGGATGATGACGATGGCGGCCGGGCCGATGGACACAAACCAGTTGGCCAAGTCGGTGAGAACAGGCAGCAGCGCATTGCCGATAGCAATGCTGACCGACTTGAGCGTGAGCGCCGACTTGTCGCCGGCACTGTCGAAAGCGGCAAAGGCCTCGACACTCTCTTGCCCTACTGCCGACGCGAGCGAGCGCTGCAGCTCGGCATTGTCGGCAACGGTCTGGCTGTTGAGTTCGATCAGATTACCCGTGAGCTGGAACTGTTTTCCGAACATAACCTGACCAGCGATAGCCCTGTCGGTGCCTTCCTTGTAGCCGTTGAGGATCTCGATTGCTTCGACAGTCAGCTGATTCAGCGGGCGCAGATTGCCGGCCGCATCCCGCGTCTTGAGGCCCATGCTCTGCAGATCGCTCTCGTTGTTCTTGAGCTCCTTAGAGAGCGCCTTTGCCGCACCGACAAAATCTTCCTGGCTGACATCGACATCTTCCAGGGCTGCGATGTAGTTGCTCGCTTCAGTCGCCGATATCCCCAGTGCCCGGCCGAGGTTGATGCTCTCCTTTGTGTAGTTGGCCGTCATCTGCACGGCCTCCTTGAACACGGCGCCACCGGCAAGGATGGCACCGACCATCACAAACTTTTCCTGCAGGGCATCGAGCGGCCCTGTCATGCCAGACAGGCCGGCTTCGCCTTCGCGGCCAAACTGCTTGATCGCGTCGCCGGCCTCGCGCAGCTTTTGCTTCAGCGGCGAAACGTTGGCGCCGATCTCGAAATCAACATCACGGGTCATGGCTACAGGTCCAGAAAATCCAGCATGGGGTCATCCGGCCGACCCTCCATCACGGGCAGGCCAGCAGCAAGGGCTTCGCGCAGCGAGTCCTCAGTGTTTGTCGGGGATGTGCGCCGGGGTGCGGTATCGGGTAGGCCGAGAAACAGAGCGATGCGCCGCAGCTGGGCATCGGGGGGAGGCACGCTCTCCCAGTGCTTGCCGAGGGCCGAAGCCTGCGGCAGGGTTACGCACTGGGTGACGTGCTCCCAGGGCCAGCCGGTGGCGCTGACGATGCGGGCGATGAGTCCGTCCCAATCGATTTCGTCAGCGCCGACAGCTCCCCCAGCGGCGTACCCGCTTCGACCACGGGCATGCCGTTGGCGCGGGCGATGACCTCCACGACCGGAGCCAGATCCCACAGCGGGATGGTGAGCTGCTCGATGCTGCGCACAGGGGCATGCAGCCCGAGGGCCAGCACCTGCACCAGGTCATCGTAGAGCGCCTCGCTGATATCCCACTTGGCAAAGTGACGCGAGCAACGCAGCAGCGCAGGCACCATGTCGCGAGCTACGCCCAGGGGAACAGCACGCACGGCATACACATGGCCCTGCAGGACAACCGTAGGCACACCCGCCAGGCGCAACAGCACCCGGCGGGAGAACAGCCCACGCACCCGCGCAGCCATGCGCACCGGCCAGCCAGCGCCGACAGACGGCGCGATGACGACGGGAGCGGTCATGGTCAGAACAGGCAGATGTAGCCGAGATCGCCGGCCGGGTCAGCGAACGCCTCGGCATCGAAATCACCGATGGTGAAATCATCCGCCTTGAGCGGCAGGGCCAGCTTGCCGGACACGCAACGGTTGAGCTTGAGCACCAGGTTCTTGCCCTGGTAGCCCGACTGGAGCAACAAGGTGAAGGCAGGCGTGTAGCCCATCACTTCGTTCGTGATCGTCCAGAACTGGCCGCCAGCGGTTGCACTGTACTCGTAGCTCTGCCGGACACCCTTGCCTTGGTCAGCCGATGCGAACGTGTAAACACCCGCATTGGTCACGGCGTATTGACCCGTGGCCGGCGCCGTAGCCACACGGGTCAGCTGTACGCCGGTAGTGGCATCGATAACGCCCAGGTCAGCCACGAACGTGCCAGAGTTCGGCGGCACAACAGTGAGGGTGTAGGGCCCGGGCGTGGCAGGGATGGTTGCAGGCGCATCAAACACCGCAGCTTTGACACCCGCCGACGCAGCCTTGCCGAAGAACAGCGAGCCAAGAATTCCGCCGTCGATCTCGGCATACTTGCCCTTGACTTCGATTTTGCCCTTGCCCTGGCCCGCAGCAATCGGATAGCGCTTGGAGCCGTAAAGGGTTTTCATTTCCACGCTCAAGTCCACCGACACGTCTTGCATGGTGCCGAGGATGACCGGGGTCGGAGTGGCGATGGCAGTGCCGTCAGCCAGGTGAGTCGGAACGGCAATGAGCTTGCCGACGCCGAAGTTAATCATGTTGAGGCCTCCTAGTTGCGCGCCGTGGGATCGGACGCGCGGGTGAGATAACGGATGGTGAAGATGGCCGTGGTGACGCCGGCTGCAGCATCGGCGTCGTCGGCCTCGAAAATCACATCGGCAGGAATGGTGTTGGCAGCCAGGCCACCGAATGTCGGGTCTTGAAACAGAGCAGCGTGCGCAGCTACGACAATCGGGTCAGCCAGTTCGTCAGGGACGTCGCCGCGGGTGAGAACCTCGACGAGGAGCGTCAGGTCACGTGGCTGCAAATCACGGGAAAGCTTCTCCCGCGGGCTATCTGAAGACCAGCGCACTACGATGGCCGGCGACAAGCTCCGCTCCAGCGGAATGACCCGGGAGCGAAACACGTGATCACCGGCCGGCGTTACCCCCACCAACCGGGCCTGAACAGCTTGCAGCAGCAGTTCGCGGAGGGTGCTCACGGCGATACCTTTTCGAGCAGGGCCTCTCGGAATACGCCGTCGTCGGCAGCAGCATCACGCCGGACCTTGTACTGCAGGCCATTGACTGTGAGCACCACCCCGCTGGAGAGCGTGAGCGCCCCGGACGGGTAGGTGATGCGGTACTCGTTTGAGAGCACACGCCCGCCAAGCGCATCCTGCCCGGGCAGATCGAACCATGCCTGGGTGGATTGGGGCCCACAGGTAACGAACGCGTCAGCGTCCGTCATGAACAGAGAAGCATCCTCCGCGAACACGATCAGGCCTCGGGATCTGCCGGCGCGACCTGGGCTTGCGCCTGCGACAGCGCCGCAACCAAGTCGGCAATCAGTTGGGCCGGGTTGGCGGCTGCGGTCTTGGCGCGCTCGGCAGCTTCGGCAGCAAGAGCAGCGTCGCGGTCTTTTTTGTCCGCGAACTCCAGCTTGTGCAGATGGTCCTTGGCCTGGTCGTCATCGAGGACGATGGCGTCACCACCGATGAAGGTGCGATCGTGCTTGTTGCCGGAACTGTCTTCGCTGACAAGAGTGACGACGTAGCCGTCCCGAACAATGTAGCGCTTGGGCATTTTGAATCTCCAGAATGATGAAGGGCGGCCGGAGCCGCCCCTCGGGGGTCGATTACAGAGCGGACGCTTAGACGGTCAGCGCGTCGGACATGACGGAGAAGCTGGCAGCGTGGCGAACGCCGATATCCAGCGACTGCAGGGCGCGGAGCAGGACACCGCCGCTCTTGTACACCTCGGCCGCGTACGGGTTGGGCACCACTTCCAGCACGCCCCACTCGCCGATGAGCAGCTCAGACCAGGCGCCGAAGAACGTTTCGGAACACACGCCATTGGCAGTGCCCTTGGTCAGATTGCTGCGCGCCTGGTTGGAGCGGGCAACGGTGTAGCCGTTGATCTCGCCCGGAGTGGCGCTGCGGCCACCATTGGGAGCGCCCGTCCAGAGGTATTGACCCGTCGAGCTCTTGGCTTTCTTGAGCCAGCCCACCGCCTTGGCGTTGGTGAGGTAGGCCAGAGAATCCTCGGGCGCGTTCGCGTACGTGACGGCGGTCTCCAAGTCGATCAGGTGATCGATGGAGAGCTGTGCACCGTTGGTGCCACCAATAACCGAGCCAATGCCAGAAGTGTTGGCGATGCCCATCGGCTGGCCGCCGGAGCCGGCGCCGGACAGGGCTGCCAGATCGACGCCGAGCGCGATCTGCGCGATGAGATCGGCACGAGCAATCATGTCGATATCGGGCGTGCTCTGCAGCAGCATGTTGCGGCTGATCTGGCTGTACGTGCCGATGGTCTTCATCGCCAGGGACACCTTGTCGAAAGTCGCTTCGCCTTCGCTGGTGTTCACGCCTTCTGCGGTCCAGAAGGTGGAAGTAGCGCCGGTCTGGCGGGGGATATCGACGTTGCCCACCAGGCCGGAGAGCACCGTGGCGCCGAGCTGCAGCACCCGGGCCTTGTTGCGCAGGACCTCGATGAAGCTGCCGGCAAGCAGGTTGGTCGCAACCATGGCACCACCCGTGCCCTGAGCGCCAACAGCATAGGGCGCACGGGCGGCGAACTGCAGGTTGGTGGGCATGAAGAAGCCACGTTCCTGAGCACCACGACCGAGGCGCTGGCCGATGGTGTTGGAGCACTCCAGCTCGAAGCCGGCTTCTTTCCAGTTACCGGAGATCGCGGCATTCACTGCGCGGATCATCGAGTAGCGGGACTTTTCGCGCTCGGTCATGTCCGGGTTGTGAGTGTCGCCAAAATCGGCAGAGGGCTTGCTGTCGCGCTTGCTGCGCTCCAGCACCAAGTCGACAACCGTGAGCTTGGCTTGCTCGACGGTCGCGCCCCTCTGGATCATCTCGCGCTTGAGATCGATGCCGACCTTGTACTTGTCGCACAGGGCTTCGATTTCAGCCATACGCTTGCGTTCGGCTTCGGCACCACGGGCTTGCTCGCGGGTTGCATCAACGACACCAACACCGCCGCCGCCAGCGGATTGGGTTTCGTCACCAGCCTGGTTCTGCAGGCGATGGAGTTTGCGCTTCATTTCGGCTCCTTTCGGGGGCTCAGGGGTTTCGGCCTCACGGCCACCAGACGTAAAAAAGCCCGCCGCAGCGGGTTGATCGGACTTCTCAGCAGAGGGCGGATCGCCCTGACGCTGGATCTCTACCGTGTTTTCCAGGACATCGGCCGACCGACCGACGCCCACCGAGGCATCTGCCGGGATAGTGACTAGCGAGACTTCGTACGGCTCCCAGTCGATCGCCGTGTAAGTCTCGGTCTCGGTGTCTTCCATCCATTTGAATACACGGTAGAGGAACGAGACATTGACAAGCACCTCGGCATTGACCTGCTGCATTGCCCAGTCGCCATGCTCGCCCGGCGCAAAGCGCACCGTCGCATAACCCTTGCGGGCTGTGGCATCCAGCTCGATGGACTCGACGACACCGAGCAGCTTGTCCCGGTTGTGGTTGTAGAGCAGCGGCATTGTTGCCTGCCGCTGCCCCATGCGCATTGCGCCCTTGGCGTGGCTCAGTATCTCGGTGCCATACCACATGTCCACCGGCGCCTCGCTCGAAAACGAGAGTCGAATGGTTCGGGTATCGGCATCGACCAGCGCCCGCTCGCCCCCCACATCCGCCAACGCCCGCAGCGAAAAGAACCGCTGCTGAGGCGCCAACTTTGTGGGGTGGTGTCGGATTGACATGTGGCCTCCATAAAAAGAAAAGCCCCGAGGAAGACTCGGGGCCGGTTATTGCCGGAACCTACGCCGGCGCCTAGAAACCGCCAGGACGGCAAAGCGTGCAGACGTCTGCACGGTGAAACAGGGTCATCCCCGCGCGCGGCGGGGGTTAGAAATCAATCAAATATCTCGGGCCAATCTGCGGCAAGCCGAGCTTTTAGCGCCGCATGCCCCGCGGTATTTGGATGCACCCCATCGCTCATCATCGCAGGGGCATAAGTGGATCCATCATTTGCGAGAGATATAGCAAGATCAAATCGAGCAAGGCGCCAGCCTTTTGACAATAGCAGCATGTTCATCGTCGCGACGCGGGCATTTTCGGCAGCCGAGCTATTTGGTGTCAGTGTGCAAATGACGGGAGTACTGCCAGCGGCAAGAATAGTGTCGTAAATTGCTTGTATATCCGCGCCGAATGCCGTTGTTAGCGCATCGCTAGCGGCATTATTCGCGCCGATGTAAACGACGACGAACCGCGGAATAGCTAATCGCAGGTCGTGACGCAGGCGGCGCAAAACATTGAGCGCAGTAGTGCCCCCATCGCCTGAGTACCATCCCGCGCCAGGCGTTTTAAGCGCATTTATTGTGAGCTGTCCATAGCCCGTCTCATCCGCTGTTCCGCTCGTCTCTGTGATCGAGTCGCCGACAATCAAGACTCGCGGATTAGACACGCCCGGATAAAACTGAGCGGACTTTACAATCGCACTCCCGGCCAGATTTGCGAAACCCGGGCGGCCGAAACACAAACCGGATAGATTTGTTGGATCGTTGTCTGACATCAACGTTTGTTCAGCCCCGCTTGCGAGATTGATTATCCGCAACGAGTTTATTTTTGCCGTTTTTGACAGCTCGGCTCTATACCGCACACCCGCTGCGAGAGCTAAATTCGTAAGCGGCAGGGTCGCGCAGACACTGGGTAGCGTGTATGTTGTTCCCCCGACCCACGTCCGATAAAAAACCAGTTGATTTCCCGCAGCATCGATCTCAGCGATAGTTCCCTCGGCAGCCGACGAGTCACCCAGCACCGGCTTGCGATATATCGCAAATCTGTCAGCTACGGAAGTAAACTCAAACTCAACAGCGAACGTGCAGCGATCAATGTTTGTTGTTTGATACCAGTCTAGGAAGTTCGCAAGGCCCGTTCCTGAGCTTGTTGCTTGCCCAGCAGCGAACACCCACGGGGCACTTGCTTGATTAATTGCGAATGCTGGCAGTGCAGCCCCAGAGAAGTTCTCGTCAATAAAATATGTGCCAGGGAACGATGTCGCCCTGTCGTACTCGACAGTGCATTTTGACTCGATCTCGTTACCGTACGCCGCTGACACACCCATCGCGACGCCGTTGCCTGAGAGATCTCCGCTGCCAGCGAGGTAGCCAGCAGAATACAGAGGGGCTTCGCTCGACTTAAAACTGACGGTCGCGCCCCCGGTGCTCGGCGTATGTATCGCCACGATGCTATTTGCCGGCATAACCACTTCGGCGAGTGATGCAGACGACACTGAGTAGGTATTCACACCAATGACTGCATTCAATGTCTGATTGCTGATGACGTTAAATGCCCCCCCTTTAATGGGCTGCAGAATTTTTAACTTTATCGTCCCAGCAGCAGTTGCATAGACCTTGAATGACTTCAGGGTCGCTGCGACAGGCAGACTTTGCATCATTGCCCATGTCGTTGTTTTGTTTATTGTAGATCCAGCGCTTATCGGATCTGCGAGCGTGCCGAGGGCTGCGCTGACAATCACGGGGCCGCCAGGGGCAGATCCAGTGCCAGTGAGATGCACAAGCCCGCCGGCTGTTTTGACGTGCAGCGCAGCGGCGACGAGGCCCGAAATCGTTTTGAGATGTGCCGTGAACGGCACAAGTCCTGCGCCGGTTTTTATCTGGATGCTCATGACGACTCAGGCCGGGCTGACAAAAATCGTGCCGACGGGGTATGCGGCTGCGCTAGCATCCGTGGGGGTTGCATCAAATGCCACGAGCAGCCCGGTCAATACAACCCCCTGGGCCGATTTCGTTACATACAGCGGCTCGGGCGACGTGGGCTCACTGCCCGAAGCCCAGCGCGCCCAGCCCTTATTCACCCAATCCGTTTCCGTCGTCGCACCGAGCGTCAGCGACTGGTTCTCGGCGTAATGCACGCCGGCAATCCGCTGAGCGCGGTTGATGATGATCGTCATTACTTCTCTCCAGTTTCGGCGTCGTCGCCGGCTTCGGGTTTTTCTTCGGCCTCGGGCTGCCCAGCATCGCCACCGGCTGTCGCCTGCGCTTGCCCTTTTTCATTCACCATCGTCGGATCGGTGTCGAACACCAGGCCCAGTTCGTTGGCAAGATCACGGGCGCGAGCGATCGCGGAATAGACGTCTTCGACGTCGGCACCGTTGGCTGTCTGGCCGATGACATCATCCGGGCTCATAAAGCCGCAACGGACGGCAAGCTTGTAGGCCGTCACTTCCTTCGACGGATCAATCCAGCTCCAGCCGCGGGGCTTGAAGCGGACCTTCTGGTACTTGCGGGTGCTGCTGTAGTAATCGCGGATCTTCACTTCTCCGACCAGTACGGCGGCGTCCAGGAACCGCCGGTGATGGCGCCAGCGGAAGCGCCGGATGTACCAGCCCTGCAGCACGCGCCACAGGTCGCGGTCATCCAGCAGCGCCAGGCGCGAAGAGCTGTAATTGCTCTGCGAGTAGTCCCGGCTGATTGATTCGTAGCTGGCACCTACGCCGGCTGCAAAGCCGCGCAGCATGAAGCGCATGAACGGTTCGAGGCTGGCATTGGGCCGGGACGGGTTGAAGCCGTCGATCTGCTCACCCGGCAACAGCGTCTGCCAGGTGCCGGGCTCGGTATCCACCACGCCGCGGCCGGCTTCGGTATCGTCAGGCGTCATGCTCTCGGGCGTGCGAATGAAGCCGACAATATTCGCGCTGGCACGGGCCGCAACAATCTCCGCTTCTTCATAGCCACCCATGTTGTGCAGGCGCTTTAGCGTGGCGTGCATCCATGGCTCGCCCCGGGTCTGCGGCCAGCGGTCAATGATGTAGAGGTGTTCGATCTCCTCGGCCGGAATGCGGAGAAACTTGCTCGGCGTGAAGGTTGTGAACTGGTAATCACCGGGGTGATTCGGATAAAGCCAGTACGCGACGGGCCGATGCCATTTATCAATCTCGACGCCCATACGAATGGCGTTGCCATTGGGCGCCCGGGCTGCCTGCCAGTTATCCATCAGCCGGTCGGCTTCGATGATCTCGATCGCAAGCGGGATACGGCTACTGCCGAACGGCTCGTTGATGTAGCGCACGAGGACTTCACCGGCTGTCACGAGCTCGTCGAAAATCAGGCGCTCGATGTCGGGGAAGGCCAAGAGGCCGGCGGTATGACATCCGTCCCCACACGCCCACTCGTCGTGCACTTCCTCAATTGCCGAGTTGAGCGCGGTCTGAAGCTTGCCGGATGCACTGGCAATCTGAGCTTGCAGACCTACGCCCGTGCCGATCACATTGGATTTGATGATGCGCACAGCCTGCTTGGCGTATTCGTTGTCGCGCACCAGCTCGCGAGAGCGGGCGCGCAACAGCCGCAGGCTGGTGAGGATCTCGCTGTCTGCGCTGGTCTGGAGAGCGGCCCAGTCGGAGTTGAGGCGCCCCACTTGCGCACCCGCATATGCCCGGGCCTGTGTGGTCGCTTGTGCCCGGCGGGTAGCCTCTTGCACAGCGGCCCGCTCAGCTGCGCGACGCTGGCCAAAGGCAGACAGAACGCGAGAGCCATGCCGCGTGATAGTGGCATCGTCGTACTGGTCGACAACATTCAAGATGCGTGCAGACGTCTGCATTACCGGAACCTCACGAGTAGATTGCGCGATGCGCCCTGCTCGGTGCGCAGCCGAATAAGCAGGGTGGAGCGCAAGGCCAGCAATGCAGCCATGGGCTCACGCTTGAGCGATCGCCCGGCCACGCTGTATTCGGCTACCGCGCCACCGGCCAGGCGGGCGGAGATGGCGGCATCCACAGCGGCCAGATCCTTCTCGGTCTGGGACCGGCCGTCATAGATGCCATCGATGACACTGAGGCTGCGCAGAACAGTGATCTGCCCACTGACCGTGGCGCGGACTTCGCCGCTCTCCGCAGTCGCTGACCACCACCACCGACCCGGCACCAGGTTTGCACTGGCGGCAGCCGACAGGCGGGTGAGCCAGGCGGTGCCCTGCGCGGCGGACACGATATCCAGCGGTGTGCCTGGGCCGCGCAGGGCATAGGTCAGCGTGTAGTCCGGCGGCGCGTAAAGCTGGCCATCGGTGCCGACCCAGGCTTCGTCGATCCAGCTGACGCTGTCGCCCTGCGTGATTGTTTGCGGAATGTTCATCTACCACCGTCCTGCCTTGAATCCACCGCCGCCCGGGCGGCCAGAAAAAAGCCCGCTGGAGGCGGGCTTCGGTTTGGGTGCTGAGATTTGCCGTGCAACCGGCCGGATTGCCACGACGGGCGGATCGGCCGGCACCGCAGATGGCGCCGGCAGGGCCGGAACGGCGGGAGCTGCATCGGGCTGCATGCTGCCCCCAGACGGATCACCTCCTTCCTGGTTGATACGGTCAGACTCTGTTTCAGAGTCGGCCGCAGCAAACATATCCTGCTGCCGCAGCTTCGACTCGATGGCTTCCCAATGGCTGTCACGCCAAAGGTTGATCTTGAGACTTCGGGCCGCGTGGAGCGCATACACTTCGCAGTCAAGCGCTTCGTTTCGTGCGCCTGCTTTCTTCGTCCACACTAGCTTGCCCTTCACTGTTTTGTGAGGGGCTTTCACTTCGGCGAGGAGCTGCTCGTAGTAGTCGGGCCGCACAGCGTCATACCAGTGCATGCGCCCGGGGCCGTGGCCGAGAAGCTTGATTCGGCCTGCGCCTTCATCGAAGCCCAGAATCAGATCCTTGGCTTTCTGGGTGCCGACCATGTAGGGCTTGACACCATACTTTGCAGCCTTCTGTTTGCGGTCAGTTTCGACCGACGAACGCGGCGGACTGAAGATTTCTCGACCATCATCGTTGCCGCCCTTGAACTTGGAGCCGCCCTTGATCGCCATGTATCCCTTGGCGAGGCGCCGCCGAACGTAGGCATAAACTGCATCCGACGTCTGCCCGTCCGAGCTGTCGATACTGACAGCCCGGATACGCATTCCAACGCCCGACGCATGCTTGATCTCGGCATCCAAAAGCTTGTCGAGATCAAGCCAGGCGCCTTGCTCGGCGACCAGCGTCTGGCCATAGATCTCGCCCCAATAGACCAGCCAGGATTCTTCCCCACGCCCCCACGCTCGAATGATGATCGCGAGACGGTTGTGCTGCACGTCGACACCGGCAGTGAGAACCAGGCCGCCCTCCGGCACGGTCAGCTCAGCGTAGTGCATGGCCCGCAGCTTCAGCGCAGCTTCAAGCGGCAGGTCCGACTTGTAGGCATATGGCAGGCCTTCGGTATTGTTCCGAAAGCTGCGCATCTTCGTGTCGTCCCCATTGCGCAGGGCGTGTTCGGCAACCAGCCGCTTCTCGACCAAGCGCGGGAGCATCGACCCGGGAAACGGGCTGTAGAGCTCGTTGATGTAGAAGCCAGCGATGCCATGAAAATTCGCCGTGGCGCGCCACACTGCCCGCTTGACATTGCGGTTCTTGGCCCGGTCATCCCAGATCGATCCACAGTGTGGGCATACGTACGTCGCCGTTTCCGGGTCCGCGTCGCCATACACTTCGTGGTGTAGATCTGTCCGGCGGCTGTAGCGCACGTTCTCCCAGGCCAGCACTTGTTCTTCGCCACAGTCGTGGCATGGCACGAAGAACTTCCGCTGGTCGGACTGGCGGTAGGCGGCCTCTACACGGGACACGCCTTCGATTGTCGGAGTGCCGCCAAAAATCACTTTTCGGCGGGCGTAGGTTTTTGTCCGCTCCTCAAGCAGGGTGATCGTGTCGCCCTGGTCGCGGACGTTTTCGTTACAGTCGTCCGGCTCCTCGACAGCGACGACCGGGGCCGGCGTCGATTTCACAGAGCTCGGGCTATTCGACCCAACGAACTTTAAGAAGCCACCCGCGAAGCCTTTGTACTCTGCCCGGTTATCACGGTTGCGTGCCCTATGCACCGGGATCTTCTCGGCAAGGGCCGGCGTCACCTCCACCATGGGGGTGAACTTTTCATCATTGAACTCGCGAGCTGCGCCGTCTTTGGCAAACATCACGATCATCGGGCATGGATCAATATCGATCCGGCGGCCCAGGTAGTTCAGGAGAACGCCATCCGTCCACGCCACTTGGGCCGATTTCATGGCCACGACCTTGGTGACTGTCGGATCGTCCAGGGCTTCGTGCATCCCCACGACCCAGGGCGTGATCTCGGGGTTATACCGACCCGGCCGGGCCGATGCCTTCGCCGACAACCGGCGGCGCTGAATGGCCCATTCCGTCGTCGTCATCTTGATCGGCGGCGCCAGCAGTGCGGCCAGACGACGCACCAGTGCCTGCACCGCTTGCGTCGTATCGAGCGAGCTGTGCGAGGGCTGCATGTGTGTGTTCGTTCAGTAGGGCGGCATCCACCTCGACGCCGTACAGCGCTGTCAGTTCCGACGCCAGTTTGTCGTCACGTGCAAGCAACTCGGTCCGAAACGCAACCACCATTTGCACCAGCTCCGGCTCCAACTGCTCCACATTGATGAGCAGCTTCTTTTTCTCGGCCACCGTGAGCTGCTTCAGCTCACGATCCACGCGTTCGGTAAGCACTCTCTCATGCACCAGGTCACTGCCGTCGCTTGCCCGATGGCCCGATGCCATCGCCCGCAAGTTCCGGATGTAAGCCACGCGCACGGCATCTATGCTCGCCGTCTTCCAGTCGATATCCAGTCGCGCCAAGTGCCGCGACACTTCCGACTGATTCATGTCTAGATGCTCTGCGATCTGTTGCTGAGTAGGCATCGTTTATGGCCCCCTTGCACCAACTAACAGTAGCCAGAAAACGCGGCTCGCATTACCCGTAATGGACGTTTAAAAAAGGGACCCGGATTTTATAGACGGGTATTCATGGCCATGCGGAGCGCCTTTCGGAACGCGCCCGGGAAGGACTTTGCCACCGTGGTCTCAACAACGTTGCGTATGTTGAAGCGCGGCTTATAGTTCGTTGAACCCACCACTACCAACAGCGGCTTGATGGTCTTGCCAGTAACGATCCACGCCCCCCTAGGGATGCGATCACCACGAGACCAGAAGATGCGGCCTGCCCGTGCCACGCTACGATTACTGCGCTTGCTGCCCCCGCTCCACATGTACGGATCGAGGCCAAGCCTGAGCTGGCTCATGATCTGTACCGTCTGCCCGCGGGACATGTTGCCGTAACGATCCAGACGCGCCCCAGCACCAGGCACGATGAACTCACTGCCACCCAAAAGACCTGATTGTCTAAGCCAGTGCTCCATTCCCTTTTCACGCCTCGGCCCACCAGACACCTGGTGCCCGATGATCTCGTCAGGGGTAAGGCGACTCTTTGAGTAGTAATCCTGCCCCCATCCAACCCGGGCGGTCAGCCTTGTTTTCGTGGCTCTCACTACGAACAGAGATCTCAACGTCCACGGCGAGGGTCTGTCGAACACCTTGCGCATCTCAGCTGGGCCGGTGTCGCGCTTGATCTTGAATGCAACCTCATTAAGCGCTACAGCCGTCGCGTAGGGCACTTGCTCAGCAGCAACTGCCTGCAATCGCCGCTCGAAACGAGCCGTATTGACCTTAACCTGGATCACAGCCCCTCTAAGATGAAAAAGCCCGCCGGTTTTCACCAAGCGGGCTTACTCGGGGCGCAACTCTCCCCACGGCCCGAATACTGCGACCAGTCACGAATCTAGGTCAACACCTTTTTTTCGAAGCAACACCAACAAGGCTGCATGGGCCTTATCGAGCACCTCGGCGTAATTGAGCCGAGGGAAGACCCACACAGCGCACACTTTGTATTGTTTTTGGATTGCCGCTCGCTGGATTGGCTCAAGATCTGAAACCGCAGCGTCTACCAGCAAAGCCCGCACGCCATCGGCCCGTTCGTAAGAGCAGCCGGGCGCACCACGCACCAGAGCAGAGTGCCCCGGGTAGCCAATACGGGAGTCATCCAGCCGCATCCAGTCCGCCCACTCTTCCATCACCGCATGCATCCGATCCATGCGGTCCCGAACCCGCCGCTGCTGATCACTCACAAACCCCGCCCGCTGCTGCACCGCTACAACCATTTCACACCCCCAGTTTTATCGCCAGCTCGCGCCACGTCTTGCACCACGCATCTATCCGCTCCCCGCGCGACCGCGGGTCAATGGCGGGATTTACACCATTTTCACTCTGCATATCCGATTTGATTATCTCTTTCCATTCGGCCACCTCTGCACCGGAATGAATGCCATTGCGCACCCACAGGGCCGTTACCTGCCCGAAATCCTCAACAAACTGCCGCACAGCAGCGGAATACACCGCCGGTATCTGCATCCTGGTCAAAACTCAATCTCCACAATGCCGGCCACTGGCGCGGCCTGCAGCTGGCGAGCAGTCGGCCGATACGACGGTGCAGACGTCTGCAACAAGGCGCGACGGTAGCCATCCAACCGCCGCAGGCCGGCGCCTACCCCTTCGCCGGGCACCATCGCGCCCTGAGCAACCAACCACGCCTGCGCTTCGACAGTCTTTGCCGCCGCCGCAGCGGCACAGCGCGCCCGGGACAGCTCTCGCGCCTCCATCCGGAGACGATCCCGCTCCTCGGCCGTTATTGCTGGGCGCTTACTCATCGCCCGCCCCCAATGCCGCCTCGGCCGCCGACAAGACCCGCAGCCGGAAAGCCTGCGTCGACTCACCGGGGCGCGAGCGCGGAATGCCCAGTTGCTTCGCCAGCGCCTCCATGTCCTCATCAGCCGCCCCACGCTTTCGGCCCGACACCGCCTGGCGCGATACCTCAGCAGCACGGCGGGATTCCGACCGCGCGGTTTGAATAATCGACGCGACATACCCAACGTTCAGCCGCTGCTGCGACCCAGACTTGACCCGCTCGGCCAGCGCCCGCTCTATGCCGAGATCCAGCTCGAGCGGCGTCACGCCCATGGCCAGCCAGCCCTGAAGCACGTCCGGCTTCGTCGGGACACGCAGCGCTCGCCGATTCAGCACCTCGACCAGCGTTTCAATCCCGGGAGTCGAGGCGGACAACGCGATCGGCGGTGGCGACTCGTTCTCTGCCAAACCACCAGGGGCTTCGCTGGTACCCGCGTCGGACGGAGCGCCGGGCCGTAGAGCGTGGCCCCCACCCTCCGAGGGCGAAGCCCGACCTCGAGCCGAGTCTCCGTAGGTTTTGCCGGGCTGCGAAAGCTGCCCGGCGTGAGAAGGCGCAGCCTGATCTCGATAAACGCCTTCCTCGTTTTCGCCGGTCCGCCCAAGCGGACAGGCTTGTGAGGGCGTAGCCCGATCTCGATTGAAGCCCCCCGCGTTTTCGCCGAAGCCGACCCCTACTTCGGTTGAGTCTGTTGACGATGATTGAGGAGGGTATAAACCCTGAACTCTGATGTGTGGCCCGTTCGGGCCACAACTCGCATCGTTGGGGGTGGCCCGTTCATACCGCCAATCCACATCAAAACCTTCAGAACCACCGTAAACACTGGGCTCTGAACGCCCCGACACCGTGTCCCGTTTTGTGGGTAAAGGGGTGGCCCGATGGTGGCCCGTTTGATTTGGACGCACTGACGCACGTCGGGCAAAAGGGCACAAAAAACACAGCAGTGGCCCGCCCTGCTTGACAAGCAGGCCGATCTTTTCCAGTCGCTCGGTTACCCGCCGGCCGGCCTCCTTGATCTCCTTGGGCGTATTGCCGATCTGGAAGCGCTGCTGCCCCTGACCCTTTTTGATCACGTACTCGCAGTGCTCTGCCACCGAAACGTGGCTGATGCCGGTCACCCGGCCCACTATCCCCGTACGCAGGTCCATCCGGCTCCTCAGCCATAGGTAGCCCTTGACGAGCACGCCCTCGGCGTCCTCCAGCGCCTCCAGCTCGGCGCGAGTGATGTAAATACCGTCCATGCCAAGCCCTACCGGCACACCTCAACAGCGATCCGCCACACCAGGGCGCCCGCCTCGTCAGCACCGATACCCACATCGTCTATCTTGAGCACCAGCCTTGCCGCGGCACGGGGCATGGTCGATGACGGCAGCCACACCAGCCGCAGTGCCTCATAGCTGCGACTGGCGTAATGGAAATGCAGGCCGATCTTCGCCCAAGGCTCGCGCCCCCAAAGCCGATCACCCCCACGCCCCCACGGGCACCGCCACTCCGGCAGCAGCCCGTCACGAAAGGCCGCATCCAGCAGCTCAGCCGGCTGCATGCCATGGCCATCCACGCCCACAGCCTCCAGCGCATCAACCAGCGCCAGCCGCAGCGCAGGGGCGACATCCGGCGCTGGGCGCATGGGCAGCGCCAGCTCGCCGCGATCCTCCAGCAGCAACGCCCGGTGCTTGTCTGGCACTAACTCAATCGGCCGTTCAATCACATCGCGAATCACCCCCGGCATTCCGCCCCCCCATACGACTCGGTGCGGATCTTCTTCACCATGGACAGCGACAAGCCCAGCTCGCGCGCCACCACGCTTTGCGCTTCCCGCCAGCCGTCGTCCGCCCCGTTGCGCGCCAGAATGCGCACCCGGGCAGCCTTGTGCACCACCACCATGGGGCTACCGCCTCGCGGGCGGCCCGTCAGGTTATGCAGCTTCTTCGGCCCACCCGACAGCCCAAAGCCCTGCAGCCGCTCAACATCCGCCGCCAGGTGCGCCAGCTGCTCGCGCAACGTCCCGTCAAAACATCCCCGCACGTGTGCAGGCACCATTTCAATCACCCCTCGCTTGTCGATAAATATAGCCACCGGCGCAATCCGGCAGACCCAGCGCACTGACCCGATCACGCATCACCCCGCACGTCGGCGCGGGGCTCACGAAGTCGCAAAACAAACACGGCGCCCGCTGCTGGGCATCCGGCAGCAAATGCAGCGGCACCGCCAGAAACCTGACGGCCACTGCCTCCAGGTCAAGCACCGGCGCACTCACGATTCCACGCCCTTGATTACCGGGCCGGAAACGGCCGACTTGTCCCGCTTTGAAAACGCCATTACATCGGGGTGGGAAATCCCGTAAGCGCCTGAAAGCAAAAGAATCCCGAAGTAATACCCCCGGCTCACACCCGCAGCTGCCGCACGCAAGGCCAGGTCAGCAAACTCGGCAGCGGGAATCTCGGCCTCTATGATTTGAATAGGTTTTTTCACCGAACCATTACCGGGCCGCTAATGGCCGTTTCGGGGCTGTTATGGTCAAGTGCGGTCGGTAGAGTCCCCACCATGCCAAACGCCCCACGCTCTACCAACAGCGCAATCGCACGGGATTCCGAAATCCCCTGCAGATGCATTACGTGCTGCACAACTGCATACGCCGAGTCCGTCAAACGGGTCTTGGCTTCATTCCGGTACTCAGTCGCCGGGCGGGCCATATTTCAGACTCCAAAAAAGCCCCGCCAACCACATGGCCGGCGGGGGAAGCACCCGGCGGAGGAGACGCCACGCCGGGGAGGGAGGGAATCAAGCCTCTGCCGGATTAGCGACTGGCCGAGGCAAGGTCGGGCAAACATCGCGCTGACACAGGAAATAGTCACAGAGCTTCTGCACGGTGTGCACGGAGGGGTCGGAAACGACACCTTGGGCAATCTTCGTGACTGTCGAGAACGGCACGCCGGATTCCCTCGCCACTTGCCGCTGCGGGATCTGCTTCGCGGCCAGGCAGGCCACTACGTAGTCGTAGATATTCATGGGCGGAATCGTATAGCCATTTATGGCTATTTGCAATAGCCGCACATGGCGACGACAATTCGAGAAAATCCAGACATGGACATTGCAAACATCATTTCCAAAAACCTAGCCGATTGGATGGCAACAACCCCAGGGCTTGATACGCTCCAAAAAGTTGAAGCCAAGTCTGGAATTGGGTTTGGAACGGTGCGCAGAACTAGAAACGGGGACGGCAACATCACGGTTGAGAAGCTCACCGCGATTGCCGCGGCGTTCGGCCGCACCCCTGCCGAGCTACTAACCCCCAAGAGCAGCGGAAACAGCAAACCCGCGCCGCTGGAAGCTGTCCCCGACAGTACCGACCCAGCAGCCCGCGAACTGTGGCTCAGCTATTGCGCCGCCAGCGAGCGCGCTCAGGCCATTGTGGACGCAGCACTCGGCCGCCAACATGCCGGCGCCGACCCTAACGACCCGCTCCGCAGTGTCGTCAGTGGCCTGCTAACCATCGGCACCCAGCCCCTTGCTGACGGTGACACCAGACAAGAAGGCGCCGCCTAAACTCACGCTCGCGTGGTCAGCCCCTGACCCTTAATAAGCCCCTTATCCCAACAGCCAACATGGAATTCATCGCCCTCTTGTTGCTTGTCGCCGGCCTGTATTACTTCTGGAAGGCGCAAAAGAAGCCCCGTGTCGGGGTAACGCGGACGCGCTATGCCGATCTCGACGAACAGCGCTGGGACGCCACCGCCGAATATGCCCCCTCCGACCCCAAGCCGATTGGAGGGCTGCTGAAGCTGACCTATAAGGATGGCGGCGGCCAAGAGACTGAACGCGAAGTTCAAGTCCGCGAGTGCGACACAAACAACCCCGCTGGCTACCTCACCGGCCACTGTCGACTGCGCGACGAGTTCCGAACATTTCGCATGGATCGCGTCAAGCGGGCTATCGACATGGAAACCGGCGAAGTTCTTGATGACCTCCCCGCTTGGGCGCTGGCCCGCTACCAAGCAAGCCCAGCTTATGCAATGGAAGAGTTACTGAGCACGGCAACTGATGCGCTACGAGCCCTGTTCTACATCGGCAAGGCGGATGGCCGATTCACCAAGAAAGAGAAAGCAGTTTTCCTGCAATACTGCCAAGCACAGAGCGGCGCCCATCACATCACCCTGGCCGACATTGACCACGCCTGCGCCTCGTTACCACTTCCTTCAATGCAGGCATTCAAGCTCATTTGCGGCCGACTCGCAAAGCTCGACACCGCGACCCGCAATGCCGTCCTTGAGGCCTGCGAACTGATGGTTGCCACTGAAAAGAAAATCGCCCCGGAAGAGGCGGAAGCCTTGGCCTACATGCGCAAGCGCATCGGACAGCAAACGCCAAGCCCTTCGCAATGAGCACACAAACAATCGCGCAGCTCGCCCGCGAGAATCATTGGATCGAACACCTCTCATGAAGAAACTAATCGCCATCCTCGCGTTGTCGCTCGCGGCCTGCGCGGGAACTCCGTTCAAATGGTCACAGGCACGACAGATTCAGCCAGGCATGAGCACCGCCGAGGTTACTCAATTAGTCGGAGCCCCGAATAGCGTCAAGTCACAGGGCGATGTACTCATCTATGTGTGGGTCTATGTGAGCAGCTTCAGCGGAACCCGAACCTTGCGTGTCGACTTCCGCGACGGGAAAGCCATCAGCGCCCCGCCCATCCCCCCCGAGTTCCAAGACTAGCCACCAGGAGACATCACCGTGCCGCACCTCGAAGACCCTCCGCCCAGCCGCCGCGACCAGCAACCCTGGCCGATCAACAAGCCGCCACAGCCGCAGCCCCGATAAACACCAGCGGCACTGCAAGGGCTGCCAGGCGGAGCCGGTCCAGCCATACCGCGACGCGGGCATTTGCAGATCGGTTTCGCTCGATGGAACGCTGTTTCGAACGTAAATTTGCACGGCGCAGGGCTACCAGGCCCTCGGCATCGCCCACCCCGTTCAGTTCATCTGCATCTAGCAGCAAGCCGGGGTCATTGGCCGGCGGCCACACCGTCTGCGTCCGCAGACACAGCACGACCACCCACAGAGCCACTGCGAGCAGATAAGCGCCACTGCCCGCCATACCCCACGACGCCCACAGCATGGCCGGCTTTTCCGACAGACCGACCGCGTACGCAAGCGCCCCGACCCCTCCGCCGAACAGCCCGGCCACGGTGGTGTTCACCTCTTTTAGCACCGCATCCCTGCACGCAACCTGAAATTCCGCGCTCGCTTTAGCCTCAGCCTCAACGTAGTCCAGCAAGTCCATTACGCTCTCCTTGATCCACGAATCATAGCCCGCCCCGCGCGGGCTTTTTCATGCCCGCTCATCGGGCACGGCTGAAGCATGCCACAAAATAGCCGTATATGGCTTGACCTATATAGCCATATACGGCTATTGTCTCTCCATGCCCCACCGCGCTTGATCGCCGATCAACGGTTAGGGGTCTGGAGCCCACCATGCAGACGTCTGCACAACACCCCACCGAACCCGTCAGCGCCACCCTTACCCTGCTGGCCCTGCCCACCATCAACCCCGGCGAGCGCTACGCCGGCATTGCCCTCGACACCGACGGCAAACCCACGCACCACATCATCCTGCTCCCCCAGCAGACCGATGACCGCCTGACCTGGGACGAGGCCACGGCATGGGCCGCCGAGGTCGGCGGCGCCCTGCCGACTCGCCAAGAGCAATCCCTCCTGTTCGCCAACTGCAAGGACGCTTTCAAGCCCACTTGGCACTGGTCCTGTGAGCAGTACGCGGGCTTCGCCCTCACCGCCTGGCTCCAGTACTTCGTCAATGGCAACCAGCTCAACGTCGTCAAGTCCTTCCCGGCCCGCGCCCGCGCCGTCCGCAGATTCCTGATCGATTAATCAATTAAGCCATTTGCTGCGCGAAGCGCAGCGTTCGCGAAATTTTTGACCAGGAGGGCCTATGACCACCGCCAAAACTGCCCAGCAGCGCACCGACCGCATTCATGCGATCTGGCAACGCGCTTGCCTCAAGTTCCGTGATGCCGCTTTTGCTGCCGAGCTGGCCGGCAACCGCATTGCCCGCATCCCTGCCGACCCGCGCCAGGGCACCGAGTGGGCCACCCTGCGCAAGCTGCACACCCGGGCGGTGGCCAGCATGGACCACTGGCACAACCGCTGCACGCTGCTGGCCCGCGCCGAGATCCGCACCGCCATGGAGGGCACCTGCCATGGCTGATTTCCGCCCCGATACGATCCTGACAGCGCTATTCACGATCGCCGCCGTCCTCGCCATCCTGCTCATCGTCGTCGCGATGATCGGGCTAGCTGGCCAATGCCGCATCGACCGCAAGCGCAGCAAGGCCGCAGCCGCTGCCCGCCGGGCTGACATTGAGCGCATCGAGCGTGCCGCCGCATTCCACCGGGCCTACCCGCACAGTGCCAAGCCGGCGGCAACGTGTAAGCCAGGCTTACACGCTGAGCCCAATTCAACGCCATGGGTCGTAATGCCCACGAGCGACGCCCCCCAAACACACGGCATCGGCGACATAACAGGGAAGGACTGCGGCACCGGCACCACGCCCACGCTCACTACCCTTTGCACGCCGGCCGATGTGGCCAGCACGCCGGGCGAGGCCTGACATGCCCGATCTGACTACCCACATTGCCCGCCAGGTTGAGGCCGAGGCCGAGAACTGCCGGGCATCTCTTGCCGCAGCCGCGACGCGCATCGCCCAAGCCGAAAATCTCGCCCAGCAGGTTCAGAGCCAGGGCATCCAGGCCCGCGCACACGGCATGGCACAAGGCCCGCACATTCTGGTGTGGGTATCAGCCGGGCCAGTCACCCCCGCGCGTATGGAGGCCGCGATCACGCGGCTCGACCTAGTCGAGATCGACCGTTTTCCGGGCAGCACTGAGTACGAGATCCGGCTGCAGGGCTTTGATATCCCCCTGTACGTCATGACCCCACTCGTCGCCGAAATCCCTCAATGATCATCCGGCCGACCCCCACCGAGGAGCAGCTGCGCGAGGCCTACCGCCGCGCGCGCCTTGCTGACACTGGCGTCACGTTCGAAGCAGCCATGCAGGCCCCAGCCATCCGCCGGGCACTGCACCTGATGGCAGGCCCGGACAAACAGTGGGCGGCGAAGAACCTCGGCGGCGGGTCGCGCCGGCTGGAGCTACTGACTAAGGACTCCAAATGAACAACGTCATCACCCTGGTGCCCGACGACGCCACGCTGTGGGAAATCGCCCACCAAGCCGCTGCCGCTGGCCTGCACCTGATCGACAACGGCAAGCGCTGGGCGCTCGCATCCGAAATACCGCCCGGCTGGAAGGCCGTCCCCCTCGACGCATCCCAACTGATCCGGAGCGCAGCATGAACCCGCGCGACACAATCCCCGACGAAGGCCAGCTGCTGCGCGCAGACGTGGAACTACTCTTTCCCAGCCCCACGAATCCCCGCAAGAGCTTCCCGGAGGCCGAGCTGCTGGAGCTCGCCGAGAGCATCAAGCAACTCGGCGTGATGCAGCCGATCCTTGTTCGCCCGCTGCCGGCAGAGATCAAGGCCCGCGTCGCACCGCTCGCCGACCAGGCCGAGCTAGAGATCGTCGCCGGCGAGCGTCGCTGGCGCGCGTCCCGGCTGGCCGGCATGGCCGATGTGCCGATCCTGCTTCGACATCTGGACGACCGGACTGTGATCTGCATGCAGGTTGTCGAGAACCTTCAGCGCGAAGGCCTCAATGCCATCGATGAAGCCGAAGGCTTTGGCCAGCTGCTGGAACAGGGCATGAGCACACAGGAAGTCGCAACCCGCGTGGGCAAGAGCAAGGCCTACATCTACGCGAAGGTCAAGCTTCTGGATCTGCGCGAAGAGGCTCGCACCGCGCTGCGCGAAAAGAAGATCAAGGAGAGCGTCGCCCTGCTCATTGCACGCATCCCCGTGCCCGAACTGCAGCGGAAGGCGCTCGCCGGGGTGATCGCGCCCGACTACAACGGAGAGCCGATGAGCTACCGCCAGGCGGCCGGATGGATACAGCGCGACTTCACCCACCGACTGACCCGCGCCCCGTTCGACACCACCGACGAGCATCTGCACCCGGCTTCCACCAGTTGCACCAAGTGCTGTGACCGCCTCGGCAATCAGCCCGACACCGCCCCGGACCTTGCAGACGTCTGCACGGACAGTGTGTGCTACCGACAGAAGGCCGAAGCCCACCAGGCGAAGCAGCGGGCCGCGGCCGAGGCCGAAGGCCGGCCGATCATCAGCGGTGCCGACGCGAAGAAAATCCGATCCTACTTCACATCGAGCTGCAGCGAGGGCTATGTCGCACTGGATGAGCGCTGCTACGAGATCGAGGACTACCCCTATTACCGCGAGCTGTATGAGCAAGTGCCCACCGGACAAGTGCCCGTAACTATGCTCGACCATCCGGACGATGAATGCCTGCGCGAGATCGTCGTCAAGGCAGACCTCTCGACTGCGCTGAAAGCCGTAGGCGTGAATCTCATCGCACGCTCAAACACCGGCACCGCCGAACGCAAGAAGGAAGAGGAAAAGGCCGAGGCCGAAAACCGCTACCGGCGCCGGCTCTTCAACGAAATCCGTTCTCAGCCGGTGCTCATGCTCACCACCGTCGATCTGCTGGAACTCGCCGAGTTCGGCCTCACCCGCCTCTACGAGGAATACCGCTACCTGGTCGCACAGACGTGGTACCCCGAGTGCAAGAGGAAGGAAGCACTCGAACGGCTGCACGAGCGCCTGCCGAACATGACCGACACCGAACTCATGGCCGTCCTGCGCGACATCGTGCTCGCCCAGGACGTGAAATCCATTTCGTGGATTGGCACCAGCGAACCCACCCGGCTGCTCGAAGCCGCCATCCGCATCGGCATCGATCCCGAGCGTGTCCGGAAGGATCAGGAGCGTGTGGACGCCGGCACCAAGCAGGCCGCCCCGAAGAAGAAAGGGACAACGCAATGACTACCAAGACGCCGAACGACCGCCGCCGGGAAGCCGGCTACTGCACTGGCGCCAGGAAGGAACTCTGCGCCACGTGCGCCATGGTTACCACTTCAAAGCTGCGCCTGCAGGCCAGCCGAAATGACCGCCACTGCGTGGAGCTGGATGCCCCCGTGAAAGCCTCGGGCAGCTGCAACTTTTACCTTCCCGGCCGCCCCTCGGCCCCGCATGAATTCGACAACGAGGAGCTGCCGGCATGAGCTCCATAGACGGGCCGCGCGACCCTTTCGCGCAAAACGCACAAGGACACATCATGGACCGCATTCAATCCACCCTCCCCGCCATCGGCGAAGCCTTCGGCGGCGGTTTCTTCGCTGGACTGATCCGCATCGGCGATCACACCTATGGCTTGCTCGTGGCGCCGAAGGCTGAAGGGGAAATCGAAGAAAAGGCCTGGGGGCTGCGCGCTGAAGTCCCTGCAGCCATGAGCTTTTTCGACGGCGCCGCCAACACGGTAGCGATGGCCGATGCCGGCAGTGAACTGGCACGGTGGGCACTCAGCCTCACCATCGGCGGCCACTCCGACTGGTTCCTCCCGGCCCGCGACGAGCTTGAGCTCCTGCATCGGAACCTCAAGCCGACCCAGGAGGAAAACTACGCAGGTAGCGGTGACAACCCCAGCAGCCTGCCGGTTGGCTATGCCTATAGCCCGAACTTTCCGGACATGACCCCAGTCGAGGCATTCCAGATAGGTGGCACCGAGGCTTTTGCACCCCGCGCGTATTGGAGCAGCACGCAGTACGCGGGCTACGCCTACTACGCCTGGGGCCAGCTCTTCGACGGTGGCTACCAGGGCACCAGCGGCAAGTCCTTCCCGGCCCGCGCCCGCGCCGTCCGCAGATTCCTGATCGATTGACCCCTTTACCCCTTTAGCCGGGCGCAGCCCGGCTTCGCAAAATTTCGGAGATCCGCATGAACACCATTACCGCACACGTTGAGATCCACCCCGAGCAGCCGGCCGAGGTCGGCACCGCCACACCCACCAAGGCCAGCACGCCCCCGCCCATCGGCGCAATGTGGCGCGAGCAGGGCGGCATCTACGCCGGGGTCATGCGCGGCGAGTGGGGCCACAACTATCACCTCATCATCGCCCCGCGCGACACCGAACTCAGCGACATCGAGTGGGGCGAAGACGACAAGATGATTTCGGGCGCCATCAGCGACCGCAACGGCCTGAGCAACAGCCTCGCAATCCGCGACTACGCCAAGTCCATCGACAAGCGTTTTCCGGCCGTCAGCCATACCCTCAGCCTCACGTCCAATGGCTTCAACGACTGGTATCTCCCCGCTCGCCATGAGCTGCGCCTTGCGTACCTGAACGCCTCGGAGACCTTCAACCTTGACGGCTGGTACTGGACCAGCACGCGGTTCGCGGGCGGCGCCGACCTCGCCTGGGACCAGCACTTCGACGATGGCCTCCAGGACCTCAACGTCAAGTCCTTCCCGGCCCGCGCCCGCGCCGTCCGCAGATTCCTGATCGATTGACCCCTTCAACCCTTTAGCCGGGCGCAGCCCGGCTTCGATCGGTTTTTTTCAGCATGGCCCTGACTACCGCTCTGCCCATCTACAAGGTCACGTACGACTTGCTCACTGCCGTCACGCCGCTTACCGCCAACATGCCCCGGAACCACAAGGGCACGATCGGCAAGAAGCTCAGCGAGGAATGCATGGAGCTGGTCGTGCTGATCTATCGCGCCAATAGCGCCCGGGACAAAGCCCCGCACCTGCAGATGCTCCTCGAACGGATGCAGGTCGTCGAGCTCCTCCTGCGCCTATCGCGCGACCTGCGCTTGATCAGCACTGGGCAGTACGCCGGTGCGATCTCCCTCACAGACACAATCGGGAAACAAGCCAATGGATGGCGCAAGCACTCCGCATCGCCTGCTGCCTGAGCGTCACGGCGCCCAGGCCTGTGCGATTTTGAATCTGGTCGTGCCGCTGGCCATCACGGCCACCGCCATGCGCACCAGGGATACCGCTGGCAACCGCCAGGCCCGGTCCTGCGCAGTCGTCAGGGCGAAGGCCTCCCGCCCTCGCCTTACCGATGTAGATAGCACGCACCGACGCAGTACGCGGGCAACGCCAACAACGCCTGGAACCAGAACTTCGACAATGGCAACCAGAACAACAACGACAAGTCCTTCCCGGCCCGCGCCCGCGCCGTCCGCAGATCCAAGCCCCTGTCAGGGCCACGCTGATTTTTCTTTCGAGGCGCTGGTACAGGCCTACTTCGATTGCCGCAGAGCTAAGCGCAACAGCGCGAGCGCCCTGCACTTCGAGATCGATCTCGAACGCAACCTTGGCACGCTTTACGACGATCTGCGCGCAGACGTCTACACGCCCGGTCGCTCCATCTGCTTCGTCGTTACCCGACCCAAAGCGCGCGAGGTATGGGCTGCTGATTTTCGCGATCGCATCGTCCACCACCTGCTCTACAACCACATCGCGCCGCGCTTCCACGCGCGATTCATCGCCGACTCCTGCGCCTGCATCCCGGGACGGGGCACGCTCTACGCGGCCAAGCGGCTCGAATCGAAGATCCGCAGCATCACCCACAACTGGAGCCGGCCGGCGTACTACCTGAAGCTGGACATCGCCAACTTCTTCGTCAGCATCAATAAGCAGATCTTGCACGGGCAGCTCGCCCGCCGCGTTACCGAACCTTGGTGGATGCGCCTAGCCGAGATCATCCTGTTTCATGATCCACGGCAGGATTACGAGTTTCGCGGGCGCCCGGAAAGCCTGCAGCGCGTTCCTCGCCACAAGCGGCTCATCGAACAGCCGGCGCACCTAGGATTGCCGATCGGCAACCTGAGCAGCCAGTTCTTCGCCAACGTTTACATGGATGCGCTCGACCAGCACGCCAAGCACGCGATCCGGGCGCAGCACTACATCCGCTACGTCGACGACTTCATCCTGCTGCACGAATCGGCCGACTGGCTCAACGCTGCACGGGCCGATATCGAAGCCTTCGTTGTCGAAACCCTGAGCATCCGGCTAAACCCCTCGAAGTCGATCCTGCAGCCTATCGCCCGCGGCGTCGATTTCGTTGGCCAGGTCATCAAGCCCTGGCGGCGCACGACCCGGCGCAAGACAGTCTCCCATGCGATTCATCGCATCCAGGACCTCGACCAGGACGAGATTTTCGAGACGGCCAACAGCTACTTTGGGCTGCTTGGGCAAGCATCCCATAGCCATACCGACCGCGCCAGACTCGCCAATGCGCTACGCCGCCGAGGCCACAGCATCCAATCAGATCTCAAAAAAACCTACAGGAGAACGAAATGAGCCTCCTAGACCGGATCGCAACAACGGCACCGACCAAACCGGCGAAGCTGATCCCCGTCACCGCGTGGTCGGAAGCCCGCCACGATCCACCCAAGCCGGTCACCACACTGCGCCGCTGGTGCCGGGATGGCCGCATCCCCGGCGCCCGCCGAGAAGGCCGCGAATGGCGCGTGCCGGCCGACGCAGAGTATTCCGCATTCGGCACGCCGACCCAGAGCGCCAGCGCAAGCGGCAAGCCCTTCGATCTGGAGAAATTCCTTTATGGCTAGACCACGCATCCGCGCCCGCCGGGGATGGCCCCGGGGGCTGCGAGAACCCCGCCCGGGCTATTTCACTTGGGAGCCCCCTGCAGACGTGCTCCCGCACCTGGAAACCAAGCCGCCAGCGGGCGGCGTTTTTACACTCGGCCGGATCAGCCCTGACGATGCAATCGCCCAGGTCACGGAAGTGATGCTGCACGTCGCCGGCAAACTGAGCCAGCCCCGCCTGCTGCATGCAGTCCAAGGCAAGCCCGACACCGTCGCCGACTGGATACCCGAATACGAGAAGATTCTGGAGAAGCGTGATCTAGCCAAGTCGACCCGGGCCACCTTTCGTCAGCGCCTTGCGAAGATCAAGGAGCACATCGGCATGCACCGGATGGAAGCGGTCACGACCCGGATCATCGCGGATCATCTCGCCGGCCTGGCAAGAACGCCACGCATGCAGCAGGCAGTGCGGTCCATCCTGCTGGACGTGTTTCGGGAAGCCATCAGCGCGGGATGGATACCCATCAACCCGGTCGACGCAACGCGATCAACCAGGGTTGAGACCCAGCGCGGCCGCTTGTCGCTGGAAGCCTTCCTGAAAATATATGAATGGGCCGTCATCAACCAACCACCGTGGGCCGTGCGAGCGTACGAACTGGCAATGGTGACCGGGCAGCGAAAGGAAGACATCGCCGGCATGACATTCCGGCAGGTTTCAGATGGCATCCTCCACGTCATCCCCGGCAAAGTTGAGAAGCACGGCGTCAAGATCGCCATTCCGACAGACCTTCGGCTCGACGCCCTCGGGTGGAGCGTGGCCGAGATCATCGCCCGCTGCCGCAACTCGATCCTAAGCCGCTATATGGTCCACCACACCTACCATGCCGGCCAGGCCAAGCCCGGCATGAAGATCCGCAACATCACGTTAAGCCAAATGTTCGCCGCCGCGCGCGACGCTGTTGAGATCACTGTCCCGGGCAAGAACCCACCCAGCTTCCACGAGATGCGCAGCCTTTCTCTTCGCCTCTACGACAAGCAAGGCATCAACTCGCAGGCACTCGCAGGCCACAAGAGCGCGAACACGACGGCCGTTTATCATGACGTCCGAGGAGATGAATGGATCACCGTCGATACGAAGTTAAGAACAGATTCCGAACAAGTTCCGAACACACCAAAATAAGCCGTTGATTTTAAACATCTAAAAATCAATGCACGGTACACACCATGCAAGGATCGAAGCTGCGCACCACGTGCTGAACCAGTAGCGGTTCGCCCTCCGGCAGGCCCACCAGGGCCTGCTCCAGTGCCCCCGGCGTGCCGGCCTCATCGCGGGGCGAGAAGTTCCAGGTCGTCGGGGCAATGATCTGGTAGCGCACGATGTGGCCCCCGCGCACGGTCAGCCAGTGACCCAGCCCGCCGCGGGCCGCTTCGATAAGGCCACAGCCGCGGCCGTCGGCGGGGATCTCGGCCTGTACGCAAAAAGGGCCGTCATCTAGATCGCGCAGCCAGCTTTCCATGGCCGGCACCACCAGCGCCAGTTCAAGCAGCCGGGCGATCACCCGGCTGGCCACATTGCCGCCGGCCTCCACCACCAGTTCGCGGATCAGCGGATGGCCGGCCACCGCCTGACGGGCCAGCGCCCCGCACTCCACTACCTGCTCCTGCCAGCGCGGCGCCTTGCACCAGGTGTAGGCGCCAGCCTTCTCCTCCACCGGACGGGTATCGCCCTCCGAGGGGTGACGCGGCTGATCGTCCTCCAGCCAGGCATGGCTGACATCCTCCAGCACGTCGGCGGGCAGAAAGGGCTGCAGGGAGCCGGCAGGCAGGTCGAGCACGCCCCGCGGCAGCAGCCAGCCGCCGTCCCGCGGATAGGCGCCGTGGCTCAGAAAACGGTCAGTCGCCCGGCCGTAGCGGGCCAGTTGCAGGTCGTCGGCAATTTCCAGGAACAGACGGAAATCGCTACTCGTCGCCGACCGCCCATCCATCCAGCGCCGCAGCGTGGCAATTGACTCGAGGGCCGCGATGCTCTCCAGCCGGTCGCCGAACAGCCGCTTTTCGAGCCATGCGCGGAATTCCCGCAGGGCCGCAAACACGCGCAGACGCTCGGCCGCCTGCGGCGCCCGCGCCACGCCGCCGGGCTGCAGCGTAAGGGTGTGCGGCCACTTGCCGGCCAGCAGCCCCATGATCTGCATGAAGGCCGCCCGGGCCGGCAACGCATCCCCCGCCGCCGAACCGCTGACCGCCTTGAAGCGCGCCTCCGCCGCCGCAAACCACGGCCGCGCCCGGTAGGCCTCGCGGGCAAAATCGGGCATGAAGAACAGGTAGAAATGGGTGAAGTGATCGGCCAGGTTCTCGGCCGCAAGGATCAGGTTGCTGACCCGCTGCCCGTTGGGCGTCGGCCGCACGCCGGCCAGATCGCCCAGCGCCGCAGCCGCGGCGGCCGACTGCGACACCGAACAGATGCCGCAGATGCGCGGCACGATCACCAGCGCGTCCATCGCCTCGCGGCCCACCAGAATCTGCTCGAAACCACGGAACAGCGGCGAATTCACATACGCCGCCGCGACGCGGCCGTTCTCCATCTCGAGGCTGATTTCCAGGTCGCCTTCGACCCGGTTGAAAGGTCCGACAGTAATCCGGCTCATTTCACTTGAACCCTGTCTTCCGAATGGCCGGCGCCACCACCGGCACCTCGGCCACCGCGTTCTGGCGCACCCGCGCCGGCGTCGCCGACTTGGACAAGGCCGCCAGCGCCACGAACCAGGCCTTGGGCATATCCGAGGGCAGCCCGATGGGAATACCGGCCACCTTTGGCGTACGCCCGAAGGCGTGGCCCGGCGACTCGAAGCCCGGCTCGGTGCAGCTGATGCACGGGTAGCCGCCGTTGGTACACGAGCCGGCGCCGTTCCACGGCCGGATGTTGCAGTCGGCATGGGCCTGGGTGCCGACGCAGCCCATGTGCTCCATCATGCAGCCCAGATCGCCGGGCTTCTCGGCGCTGGCCTTGAACTCGTAGAACTCGTTGCGGGTGCAGCCGTGATGCACCAGCTGGTCGGCGTAGAAGCGCGGGCGGCCGAGGGCCTCCATATCCGCCTCGCCAAACTGGCCGAGGGCCAGCGCCAGCAGCGTGTCCGTCACCCAGTCCGGGTGGGTCGGGCAGCCGGCGATGTTGATCACCGGCAGGCCGGCGGCAGAACGGTAATCCGGCCCCAGCAGGCCGCCCTTCTGGTTGCCGTCGTACTGCAGGCCGATGGCGCCAGCCGGATTGATGCCGGCGGCAGTCACCCCGCCGTAGGTGGCGCAGGTGCCGACACCCAGCGTGTAGCGGGCACGGGCTGCCAGGCTCTTGACCCAGTCGATCATCGGCCGGCCGGTGCCGCCCAGCATGTGAAAACGCCCGGAGCCGTTCGGCCCGGTGAGCAGCGAGCCTTCCACGCACAGCAGGTCGAGCGGCGTGCGGCCGGATTCGAAGTCGGCCAGAATCGTCCGCACCTCGTCGCCACTGGCTTCCGACAGGGACGGATGCCAGGCCAGCTCGATGCCGGCCGAGGCCAGCAGCCCCAGCACGTCCTGCGCGCCGGAGCACAGCAGGGACATGCTGCAGCCGCCACAGCCACCGGACTGCAGCCACAGGAGCTTCACTCGGCGCCCCCCGACTTGTCGCCGTCCAGCCCGTAGCGGACCAGCTTGGCGCGCAGGCCAACCCGCGACAGGCCCAGCTCGTTGGCCGCGCGGGTCTTGTTCCAGCGCAGGCGGATCAGGGTTTCCTTGAGCACCCGCGCTTCCAGCGCATCGACCCGCTCCTGCAGGGTGCCGGCAAAACCGACGGCCGCCAGATCGGTGTCATCGTGCCCGTCAGTGCCGGATTGCAAGACCTTCGGCGACAGCAGGTGAGCGCCCAGCTTCGGCCCGGTGGACAGCGCCAGCATGCGCAGGATGGCGTTCTGCAGCTCGCGCACATTGCCCGGCCAGCGGTAGGCCGCGAGGCAGGCCAAGGCCTCGGGGGTAAAGCCCTCGCAGCTCTTGCCCAGCGCGCCCTGGCTCACCGCAAGCAGGCGTTCGACCAGCAGCGGGATGTCCATCGGCCGCTCGCGCAGCGGCGGCACGTGGATCGGCACGATGGCGAGGCGGTAGTACAAATCTTCGCGGAAGCGCCCTTCGCGCACCTCGGTTTCCAGGTCGCGGTTGGTGGCGGCGATGACCCGCACGTCCACCGTCATCGGACGCGGGCTGCCCAGCGGGCGGAACTCGCCCTCCTGCAGCACGCGCAGCAGCTTGACCTGGAAAGCCGGCGAAGTTTCGCCGATCTCGTCGAGAAAGAGCGTGCCGCCGTCGGCGTGCTGAAAAAGCCCGATGCGGTCTTCGTAAGCCCCGGTGAAGGCCCCGCGCTTGTAGCCGAAAAGCTCCGCCTCCAGCAACTCGTCGGGCAGCGCACCGCAGTTCTCGACCACGAAGGCCTTGTCGGCGCGGCGGCTCTGGTAATGGATGGCCCGCGCCAGCATCTCCTTGCCGGTGCCGGACTCGCCGGAGATCAGCACCGACAGGTCGAAGGGTGCCACCTGCGCGATCAGATCGCAGATCGGGCCCAGCGGGCTGTCCGGCGCGCGGGTCAGACCATCGAGGCCAAACTCGCGCTTGACCCGCTCGTACTTCATCTCGACGCGCTTCCGGAGCACCGGGCTGCTGGTACGCAACTCCAGGCTGAGGCGCTGGTTCTCGGCCTGCAGGCGATACAGCTCGGCGGCGTTGCGGATCGCCATCAGCAGCGAATCCGGTTGCCAGGGCTTGAGCAGGTACTGGTAGATGCCCGCATCATTGATGCCGGCGATGATGTCTTCCGAATCGGTATAGCCCGAGATGATGATGCGCACCACGTCCGGCCACTGGCTCCGCACCCGCTTGAGGAAGCTGACGCCGGACTCGCCGGGCATGCGCTGGTCGCACAGCAGCACCTGAATCAACTCCCGCTCCATGATCTTCTGGGCGTCCTCGGCGGACGAGGCGGTGAACACCTCGAACTCCTCGTCGAGGGTGCGGCGCAGGGCTTCCTGGGAGCGGACTTCGTCGTCCACCACCAGCACGGCCGGCAGGCGGGCGGCGGGTTTGAAGGGGCTGTTCATCGCTTGATTTCCCGGTGAACGGCGAGGTGGCGGGGTGTCCAGGACTGGGGGCTTTTCATCACGAAATGGTAGCGTGCCCCGTGGTAGCTGGGGTCGAAGCCGTAGAAGTTGCGACGCATGTGGGTGAGCTCTTCATCACGGTAGGCTGCAAGTGGTTTGGCGGCTTCGTCGGCAGCGCGGCGGGCCTGCTTGGCGGCGACTTGCCCGACGTAGTCCGGGGCGCTGGCGAGGGCTGCGGCGCGGCTGACCACCTCAAGCTCGAAAGCGGCCCGGTCGGCACCGAAGCAGGCGTCGATGAGGCCGCTGTGCGCAGCGCGCGGAGCGCCCAGGGGCAAGCGCTCGGCCATCAGCTTGCGGGCACCATCGGCGCCGACGCGGCGGGGCAGCAGGTAGGTCCAGTACTCGGAGCCATACAGGTTGCCCATGTTCTTGTAGTGGGGGTTGAGGATGACGCCTTCCCGCGCCCACACCCGGTCGGCGGCCAGCGCCAGAAAGCAGCCGCCGGCACCGGCATTGCCGCGCAGGGCAGCCACGGTCAGGCGGTCGGTGAGTTGCAGGATGGCCAGACACACGTCGTCCATGGCGTTGATGTTGGCCCACGACGCGTCGGCAGCGGATTCGCTGGCCTCAATGCAATTGAGGTGAATGCCGTTGGACCAGAAATCCGCCCCGCCTTCGAACACCAGCACGCGGGTCGGGCGGGAGCGGGCAAAGTCGATAGCTGCCAGCAGACGCCGGCACTGGTTGGTAGCCATGGCGCCGTTGTAGAAGTCGAAGGACAAAAAGCCGACAGCGCCGGTTTCCCGGTAGCGCAGCTCGGCACCATCGTCGGCGGCGTCACGCCACAAGTCCGCCGGGCGCTCCGGCAGGTCGGCGACCTCGGCCGCAAAGGCCACGGTCGTCGGCAGCTTGAGGGCCGCCTCCCGGTCGCCGCACTTCACATGGCCGATCCATACGGCACCGTCGCGGGTGGCACGCAGCACGGCACCGTCGCGGCGGGCAAGCAGCTCGCCCGGCTGCGCACCGGCTTCAACCGGGGCCGGATGCGCATCGAACAAGTGGCAAGGCACGCCGAACAGGCAATCCACCACACCAGGAAAGCCATCGGCGGCGCGCAGGCGGGCAAGGATGGTGGCGGTGTCGTCACGCGCCCAGTCGATGGCCCGGTCGGCCTGGCGCAGGGTCGGCAGCTGGCGGCCACGCACGGCCGGATCATCAGCCAACGGGCGCACGGGCTGCCAGCGTCCGGCCCGCCAGTCGTCCACATGGCCCAGCGCTTCCAGCACCGTCGTGACCGCGGCTTCGGTCACCTCGTTGCGATACAGGCTGGCCTTGGTCGCTGCCCGCATCGGAAAAGTGACGCTCGCCCACACCGGCCCGGCGTCCATCTCGGCCTCCGCCTGCAGCACGGTGACGCCCCACTCCGCCGCGCCGGACTGAATCGCCCAGTCGAGGGCCGACGGGCCGCGGTCGCCGACGATGCCGGGGTGCACGATCAGGCACAAGTGCCGCGACCACACGGATTGCGGGATCGCCCGCTTGAGAAAGGGCGCCAGCACCACATCGGGCCGGAACATCGTCACGGCCTCTTCGGTCACCGAATCGGCAATGTCGAACTCCACCGACAGCGCATGCCCGCGTACCGACAGTTCCTCAAAAAGGCGCTGGGTGAGGCTGTTGAAGCTGTGGGTGAGGAGGAGGATTTTCATGGGATATCGCCGCGCAAGGGCCGGCACGCGCTTCAGTATTCGCCGAGCACCTTGTCGATGGCCGGACGGATGCGGGCCCGATCCTCGAGGCTCAGGCTGCCGACAGCCCCGCGCAGGCGGGCCGTGTCGATGGCGAAAATTTCGTCTGCCGACAGCACCAGGGGGCCGTAGCCGGGAACATCGACCAGGGGCGCCATGATTTCCACCGGCAGCGTGTTGGCCCGGAGCGGGATGACCACGCAAGCACCGGTACGGCTCGAAATGTGATCGTTCTGGATGGCGACGAGAAAGGGAATGTCGGCCTTCTTGCTGCCCGGGTTCGGATAGATCTGGAATTGGGCCAAGGTCAAATCCTGTCGAACTCTTCGCCTGCCAGCCCGCTGGCCGCGATGCTGCGCCCGTGGGCATCGAGGGCGTCGGCGTTACGCGCCGCCCAGTCGCGGTTTTCCAGCTGTTCGAGAATGCTGGCGAACAAGGCTTCGGCCTGGGCCGACAGGTTCACCTGCTGCTTGTAGGGTTCCAGGCGGTCGAGCAGATCCTGGCTGATGGACAGGGACAGGCGCCCCTTCCGGGCGGCCAGACTGGCGGGGTTCAGCATGAAGGCACCTCGATGCGCATATTGATGCGTACGATCATACACTCAGACAGCAACGGGGAATGGCGAGCCATCTTCAGCAAATGCGCGGCAGCTGTTCGCCGGCCAGCCAGTCCACCATGCGGCGGCCACCGAAGGCGGTTTTCATCTGCACAAAGTGCTGCGCATCAAAGGTGACTTCGCCGATGCGCGCGGCACGGGCGCCAAGGGGATGGGCGCGCAGCGCGGCGACCAGAGCATCGGCGTGCTCTGCCGGACAAATGGCGATGAGCTTGCCTTCGTTGGCGATATTGAGCGGGTCGAGGCCGAGGAACTCGCAGGCGGCGGCGACCTGCGGGTCAACGGGGATAGCGGCTTCGTCGAGGACGATGCCGACGCCGGACTGCTGGGCGATTTCGTTGAGCGTCGCCGCCAGCCCGCCGCGGGTCGGGTCACGTAGCACACGGGTTTGCGGCACGGCGGCCAGCAGGTCGGCGATGAGGCCGTGCAGCGCGGCAGTGTCGGAACGGATTTCGGATTCGAAGGCGAGGTTTTCGCGCTGGGCCATGATCGCCATGCCGTGATCGCCCAGGGTGCCGGAGACGATCACGGCGTCGCCGGGTCGGGCGTTGGCGCCCGACAGCTCGCACCCGGCGGGCAGCGCGCCGATGCCGGTGGTGGTGATGAAGATGCCGTCGCCCTTGCCCTTCTCGACGACCTTGGTGTCGCCGGTGACCACCGGCACGCCGGCGTCCTTCGCCGCAGCCGCCATGCTGGCGACGATGCGCTGCAGGTCGGCCAGCGGAAAGCCTTCTTCGAGGATGAAGCTGGTCGCCAGATACAGCGGCCGGGCGCCCATCACCGCCACGTCGTTGAGGGTGCCATGCACGCACAAACAGCCGATGTCGCCACCCGGAAAGAACAGCGGCGATACCACGTGGGCGTCGGTGGCCACCACCAGGCGTTCGCCAGGGCCAGGGGCCGGCAGCACGGCGCCATCGTCGCCGCGGCGCAGCCATTCGTTATCAAAGGCGCGGCCGAAAATCTCGCCGATGAGCTGGACCATGGCGCGGCCACCGCCACCGTGGGAGAGATCCACCGTGCCGTGACGCAGGTCAAGGGGACGGACGTAGGCTTTTTTCATGGTTTGAAGGCGAACAGATCAGGATGGCTCTTGCGATACAGGCGCAGGCCCATGAGGGTGGCAGGCACCATCGAGCGCACGCCGAAGGAAAGGGCGTCGCGGGCCGCGCCGGAATAGGGGCCACGCAACACGCGGGCCGTGACGGCCCAGCCGTCCCAATCGATGGCGGCAAGCGTGGCACGCACGTCTGGAGGCAGGTTGGTCGCCGTATCGGCGATCACCAGCAACTGGCGGACCGACTCCTCGCGGGTCAGACGCAGGGAGAAAAGGGTGGCGTCATCCACGCCCTCGGTGAGGGTCAGGACGGCTTTGCCGGCATCCTCGATGATGCCGAGAAGGGCGCCAGTCAACATGACCGGCGCCCTTCGCAGGGGCGGAAAAAGAAGGGCATGGGCTTGTCGTGTCGTTCAGTGGCCTGAGCGGCGCGGCAAGCCCGGGTGCTTGCGCGAGCCGGGTCAGGCCTGGATCAGCTGGCTTTCGGTAAGGTTCTTGAGGGTATCGGCCACGGCCCGGGTATGGCCGGCGGTTTCTGAAGTCTTGCCGCTGAAGGCCTCGATGTTGGTGAGCATGCCGGACAGGTTGGAAACGTCGCCGGCCTGGCGTTCGATCTCGCCCGCCACGCGGCCGATCTCGCTGGCCAGCGTGGAAATGTCTGCGCCAATCTCGCCGGCACTCATGCGCGATTTCTCGGCCAGCTTGCGTACCTCGTCAGCCACCACGGCAAAGCCACGGCCGGCTTCACCGGCCCGGGCGGCTTCGATGGCGGCATTCAGGGCCAGCAGGTTGGTCTGGTCCGCAATCTGCTGGATGACTTCCACCACACCCTGGATGCGGCCACTGGCGTGGGCCAGCTTGCGCGCGCTGTCGGCGGCGTCGGCCGCCTGGCGGGTCAGGTCGCTGACTGTCTCGCCGGCCTCGTGCACCACCCGCTCCTGCTCCTGGATGTGGCCGGCCAGGGCGCCGACCGAGGCATACAGGTCGCCGGCACAGGACTCCAGCTGGCGGCCGGTGTCCTTGCGCAGATCGTTGGATGCTTTCAGGGTCTGCCCGAGGCTGTTGAGGCCATACACCACCAGGCCGATGTTGTCGTCAAAGCTGGACGGATCGAGCTGGCTGTCGAAAGAGCCGCTCTGGTAATCGCCGATCTGCTTGACGATGACTCGCGACAGCCCGGCCAGCTTGGCGCTCTGGCGACGCAGGAAGAAGGCCTTGAACTCGCCGTAGTGAGCAACGAAGTTGTCCACGTAATCGTCGCGGAAGGGCGTGCCCTCCGGCACCCGGAAGAAGAACACCGCCGTCAGCGTCTGGTTCAGGTTGAGGCCGAGGATCTCGCCAAAGGTGGAGAAGCCAGCCAGCTGCTTGCACGGCAGGGCCGTGCCGACTTTGGACAGTTCCTTGTCGTTGTAGAGGCGACGCAGGATGCAGTCGTTGAGGATACCGGCCACCGGCGCGCCGGGCTTGCCGGCCATGAAGGCGCGAAAATCCTGCTCGGTGCTTTGCACCAGACCGGTCCGCCGGACCAGCAGCAGTTCTTCACCCGGGGAGATGTCGCAATAGAAATTGACCCGCCCGGCTTCAACATTCACGTTGACCACCGAGCGCACGAAGATCTCCTTGCCGACCTGGATGGCGAAGGAATAATCGGCGAGCTTGCCTTCCAGATCCCGCGGGGCGCAGCGGAAGTGCGCGCACAGGGCGTCAACGAAGGGCACGATACGGCCGTCGGCATCGATCACCTGGCTCACGTAGCGCTGCTCCAGCGACGCACCGATGACCGGAAAGTGCGGGCCGTCGGGCACGAAGTTCTGGCTCTTCAGCACCCCGAAGCGCATCCCCCTGGCCACCTTCAGGAAGGCAATCAGGGCGTGGTTCTCGAGCTTCCGGGTACCGTCGTGGATCCAGGTGTTCTTGAAGTCGAACTTGCCGCCGGCCGAGCCGCCGACGAACAGGCAAGGAAAGCGCCCGGAATCGTAGAGCGCTTCCATGAAGAAGGACTCGGAGGCCGACAGTCCGTCGAACATGATGTAGGCCAGGGTGTCCCGGTAGTCGATGTCCATGTCCACCCGCGCTGACTGGATGTTGCGGGCAATGCGCGCCACGCGCTCCCTGACCGGCACCTCGCTGTTGCCGCGGCGCAGGTCCTCGCTGCCGAGCGGTATCGCCACGATCTGCGAACGGGCGATCAGCGTGGCGTCGAAACACTGCAGCACTACCCTGTCCCAGCTGTCACCCGTGCGGCAGTAGAGGCTTTCATCACTCGCACACAGTTCGCCGGCAGTGGAGCACAGCATCAGGGGCACGCCGGGAAAGCGCGCCGTCACCGCGCGGGCAACCTGCTCGATGTCCACGTGGGGAGACACGTAGCCACTGACGAAGGTCGGGGTAATCGAGGCGGAGGTGAGCGTCTGGCCCACTTCCGACGAGCGGCACTGGAGCGTCACAACGCCCGGGACGGACGCGCCACGCAGTTTCTTGAACAGGTTCACTTCTTGTCTCCTTGCCCGGCCTCGAGACGGGCCGTGTGGCGGCTTATCGGCCACTGCATGACAAGACTTAACCTTTCGACGGGTATTACCGGATAAAAGTCACGGGCACGGGCAACCATCCGGCAGCTTTTCGACATCAACACCTTCTTTCCACGCCCCGTCACGCAGCAACAACCGGAATGTCGCGAAAACGGCCGTAGGTGTAGTGCGCGGCACAAGCCCCTTCGGACGACACCATGCACGAGCCCATGGGTGTTTCCGGCGTGCACACGGAGCCGAACAGCTTGCAGTCGAGGGGCCGCTTGACGCCGCGCAGGATGGCCCCGCATTCGCAGGATTTATGGTCGGGAACGCCCTGGTATTTGAGGCCGAAGCGCGCCTCGGCATCGAAGGCTGCATAACGGTCGCGAATGCGCAGGGCCGAATAGGGCACCACGCCGAGGCCGCGCCATTCGAACTCGCGACGCAACTCCATGACCTCCGACACCAGCGCCTGCGCCTTGAGGTTGCCGTCCTCGGTGACGGCACGGGTGAATTCGTTTTCAACCTCGGCACGGCCTTCATTCACCTGGCGCACCAGCATGCGGATGGCCTGCATCACGTCCAGCGGCTCGAAACCGGCAATGACCACCGGCTTGCGGTATTCCTCGGCGAAGTGGGCGTAGGGCCGGCTGCCGATGATGGTGCTGACGTGGGCCGGGCCGATGAAACCGTCCAGCGGCACCGTGCCCAGCTCGCGCACTTCAGGCGATTCAAGGATGGCGGTGATCGCCGACGGCGTGAGCACATGGCAGCACAGCACGCTGAAATTCTTCAGGCCCAGCTGCGCCGCCTGACGGATCACCAGCGCAGTGGGCGGCGTGGTGGTCTCGAAGCCGATGGCGAAGAACACCACCTGCCGCTGCGGCTCCTTCTGCGCCAGCGCCAGCGCGTCGGCGGCCGAATAGATCATGCGGATGTCGGCGCCGCGGGCCCGCGCACGCAGCATCGACAAGCCCCCGGAAGCCGGCACGCGCAGGGTGTCGCCGTAACTGCATACGGTGACACCCTCCTCCAGCGCCAGCCGGATGATCTGGTCGATGCGCCCGATGGGCAGCACGCACACCGGGCAGCCGGGGCCGTGGATCATCTTCACCTGGGGCGGCAGCAGGTCGGCCACCCCGTAACGCGAAATCGCGTGGGTGTGGCCACCGCAGAACTCCATGAAGGCGTAGCGGCGATCAGGCCGGGCTTCACGGGCAATGGCCTCGGCCAGCCCCCTGGCCACCTCGCCATCGCGGAATTCATCGACGTACTTCATGCGGAGGCGGCCTCGCCCGACACGTCGATGCCGGCCTCGACCATCAGCGCGAGGGTGCGCTCGGCTTCATCCTGATCGAGCTTGGTGAGCGCGTAGCCCACATGGACGATCACGTAATCGCCGGGCGCCACGTCATCCACCAGTTCGAGGGAAATCGCCTTGCGCACGCCGCCCAGGTCCACCAGGGCCTGACCGTCGGGGAGGAGTTCGACCACGCGGGTCGGAATGGCGAGACACATGATTCAGTCTTTCAATGAAATCGTCGGGGAGCCGGCGCGCCTCACAGCACGCCCCTCGCCAGCAGCGCCCGGGCGACCCAGGCCTGGCCGAGGGCAAGACCGCCGTCACCGGGCGGCACGTGCTGCGCTTCGAACACCGCCAGCCCGCGTGCTGCCAGCCGCTTGCGCAGCCCCGTCGCGAGGATCCGGTTGTGCATGCAGCCGCCCGACAGGGCCACGCGGCGCAGGCCGGTGGCGTGGGCAGCATCGCCAATCCATTGCACCAGCCCGTCGATCAGCGTGGCGTGAAAATGCGCCGCACCGCGGGCAGCGTCGCCCTCGTCGATCAACTGGTTGAGCAGCGGATACAGGTTGAGCACCGACACGCCATCCGGCGGGCGGCTGTCAATGTAGAAACCACCGGACAGTGGCAGGCTTTCGCCGTAGCAGCGGGCCAGGGTTTCAAGAACCATTCCGGCCTGACCTTCGTAAGTCATCGTTTCGCACACGCCGAGCAGACCGGCAGCGGCGTCGAACCAGCGCCCGAGGCTGGTGGTGGGCGGACAGCGGGTGCCGCGCACCAGCATGCCGAGCACCTGTTCGACGTTGGGCTGGGCGCTGAAGCGTTCGATGGCCTCGTCGCCACGGCCGAGGGCATGGAGCACGCCGCAGGCCATGCGCCAGGGCTCACGGGCAGCCCGGTCGCCACCCGGCAGGGGCAAGGGGCTGAGGTGACCGACACGCCGGAACTCGGCGCCATCGACAACCATCAGCTCGCCGCCCCACGGCATGCCGTCGGTGCCCAGCCCGACGCCGTCCGCAGCCAGGCCGAGCACCGGCCCGTCAAGGCAGTGTTCGGCGCACACGGCGGCGATGTGCGCGTGGTGGTGCTGCACGGCGATGAGCGGCACATCGAGCTTTTCAGCCAGCGCGAAGGCGGCGCGGGTGGAGTAGTAATCCGGGTGGGCATCGTGTGCCACGGCCGCCGGACGCACGGACAGGATGTTTTGCAGATGCTCGGCCGCTTCGTCGAGGGCCGTGCACGCCGCCGGGTTGTCGAGGCCGCCGATGTGCTGCGACAAGAAAGCCTCTTTCTCGCGGGCCATGCACAGGGTCGCCTTGAAGTGGGCGCCAAAGGCCAGCACCGCCGGGCCATCGGCCGGCAGCGGCATCGACAAAGGCGTGAAACCCCGCGCCCGGCGCTGGAACTGCACGCCGGCACCCGCGGCATCGCCCGGCCCGGACGGCAGATCGGGACGCACGCGCAGCACCGAGTCGTCGCAGCGCACGACAATGTCGCGGTTGTGCATCAGCAGCACGTCGGCAATCTCGGCGAGTCGCTCGAAGGCTTCGTCGTTGCCCTGCACCAGCGGCTCGCCGTGGGGGTTGGCGCTGGTCATCACAAGGGCCGCGGGCTGCACGTGCCCGAGCCATTCGGTGCCGGCCGGGCGGCCGGCAGCCTCGTGGAAGAGCAGGTAATGGAGCGGCGTGTAGGGCAGCATCACGCCCACTTCGTCGAGACCCGGCGCAATGCCCGGCAGGGCTTCGTCGAAGCCGGGCAGCTTTTCGAGCAGCACGATGGGCCGCTCGGGGCTTTCCAGGGTGGCCGCCTCGGCCGCCGACACCTTCGCCCAGTTGGCCACGCTGGCCACGTTGGCGAACATCAGCGCGAGCGGCTTGTGCGGGCGACGCTTGCGCACGCGCAGGCGCAGCACGGCATCGTTATTGGCCGCGTCGCAGGCCAGATGAAAACCGCCGAGGCTCTTGATGGCGACGACCTCGCCAAACTGCAGGCGGCGCAGGGTTTCGGCCACCGGGTCACGCGCCAGGGCCGGCACGCCGTGGGGCTCGTGGAGGCTCAGCTGCGGGCCGCACACCGGGCAGGCATTCGGTTCGGCATGGAAGCGCCGGTCGCCCGGGTGGCGGTATTCGGCATCGCAACTGGGGCACTGGGTAAAGGCCGCCATGCTGGTGCGCGCCCGGTCGTAGGGCAGGCTGCGGGTGATGGTGTAGCGCGGGCCGCAGTGGGTGCAGTTGATGAAGGGGTAGCGCCAGCGCCTGTCCTGCGGGTCGAAGAGTTCGGACAGGCAGGAGGGACATACGCCCACATCCGGCCCGATGGCGGTGGCGACAATGCCCTCCGCGCTCGGCAGGATCTCGAAACCCTTGCGCGAATGATCGGGCGGAATCACCTCCGGCTCGATGGAATCCACCCGTGCCAGCGGCGGCGCCTCGCTGGCGAGGCACTGGGTGAAGGCGTCGAGAACGGGCTCGCTGCCCTGGATCTCGATCTCCACCCCACCCCCGTCATTGCGCACCCAGCCCACCAGCCCGAGGCTGTTGGCAAAGCGGTAGATAAAGGGCCGGAAGCCCACGCCCTGCACCACGCCGCGCACGCGCAGGCGGCGGGCCACGCGGGTCGGGTCAACGATCATCAGCATGGGCGCGTCACCGGGTTCTGGCGGCCACGGCCTCGGCCAGGCGGGCGTCGATCCAGCCCAGCCATGCGTCGAAGCCGGCACCTGTGGTGGCGGAAACCTGGATCACCTGGAGCTGCGGATTGACCCGCAGGGCGTACTCGATGGCTTTATCCACGGGAAAGTTCAGGTAGGGCAGCAAGTCGATCTTGTTCACCAGCATCAGGCTGGCCGCAGCAAACATGTCGGGGTACTTGAGAGGCTTGTCCTCGCCCTCGGTGACCGACAGCACCACCACCTTGGCGGCTTCGCCCAGGTCGAAGGCGGCCGGGCACACCAGGTTGCCGACGTTTTCGATGAGCAGCACGCTGTCGTCCGCCGGGGCCAGCTTTTCCAGCGCCCGGCCGACCATGTGGGCATCCAGGTGACAGCCCTTGCCGGTGTTGATCTGCAGCGCCGGGGCGCCGGTGGCGCGGATGCGCTCGGCGTCGAAGCTGGTCTGCTGGTCGCCTTCGACAACGGCAACCGGCACCCGGCTCTGCAGCGCCTCGATGGTGCGCACCAGCAGGGTCGTCTTGCCGGAGCCCGGGCTCGACACCAGATTGAGGGCCAGGATGCCCCGCTCGGCCAGCCAGCCCCGGTTGCGCTCGGCGAAGCCATCGTTCTTGGCGAGGATGTTCTGCTCGATCTTCACCATCTGCGCCTGGCTCATGCCCGGTGCGTGGGCGCCGGCCGGGCCGTGGCCGTAGTGGAGGCTGCCGTCGGCATGCTCGTGGACGTGCTCACCCGCCGGCGCATGGCGGTGCACTTGGCCCGCGGCCACCGGCACCCACTTTTGGCCGGCCGCACCATGACTGTGCCGATGCACCGTGCCGTCCGCATGCACGTGCTCGTGTTCCTGTTCGTGATCGACGGCCTCGCCCTCGATGCGGGTTTCACCGGTTCCGCAACCGCACACATTGCACATTCAAACCACCTTCATTCGATTTCCAGTTCCTTGACCCGCATTTCGGTGCCGCCGGTGGCCTGCACCTGGTAGCTGCCGCACTTCGGGCAAGGATCGTACAGGGCACTTATCGGCACGGTTTCGGCACACTGCATGCACCAGCCACTACCGGGCACCGGGTCGATCTGCAGTTGCGCGCCATCGGCGATGCTGTCCTTCATCACCACATCGAAGCAAAAGCGCAGGCTTTCCGGCTCCACGGACGACAGCTCGCCGATTTCCAGCACGACGATCTTCACCTTGCCAAAGCCCTGGCTGCGCCCGGCGTCCTCGACGATCTGGCGGATGCCTTCCGCCAGGGACATTTCATGCATTCAAAATCTCCACCGAAAACGGCACGCAGGGGTCGAGCACCAATACCGCCCGCTCCACCGCCCGACGGGCCACGGCAGCCGACCCCAGGCGGGACGGCAAGCGTTTCACAATACCCTTTTCGTCGACAAAGTTGCGATCGGTCGGCGCCTCTACCTGCCAGCCGGCAACTCCTCCTCCGCTCAGCTGCACGCCGTGATGCAGGGCTCCGCGGGCGGTATGAATCCACGCCTCGCCACGGCCCATCGCCGGCTCGCCCGTCTCTCCGTGGGGGTAGACGCCGTCGGCCGCCAGCTCTTCAACCGCCGCCACCACGGCGGCCACCCGCGCTTCGAGGCCGGCGCAAAGGGGCGCCGAACCCTCCTCGGTCTGCAGACGGATCAGGCCACGGGCCACCAGGCCACCGCCGGCACCACCAAGCAACAAATCCTCGATCACGTGGGTGCTGGCCTCGACCAGTGCCCGCCGGCCCAACCCCCGTGCCGCTCGCCAAGCCGCGAAGGCGGCCGTCTGCGGTGGCTCGCCATAGGTTTGCGGCCAGTCGAGGAGCAGGCGCCACAGGTGTTCGTGGAGACATTCCGCCCATAGCAGCCACGACGCAACGGGCTCATCCTGGCCGTAGCCGGCCGCTTCGAGGGCCAGCCGGCCGGCTTCCCGCTGGGCCTGGCCACACAAGCTGAAATAAAGGGGCAGCCGCGCCAGCGCCTCGGACGGCGCCAGCCCGACCAGCGCCAAGGCTACCGGCGGCCGAACCAGGCGCACCTGCCAGTCGTCGAGGGCGCCGTCCCGCCAGCGAGCCGAAACGCTCAGACCACCGGCGAGGGACAGGCGCCCCGGCGTACTCACGGCAAGTTGCCGTCGGCACAGCCGGATGCATCCGTGCGCCCGAACAACCAGCGCCGCCGGCTTGCCGGCTCGGCTGCCGGCGCCGTGTCCGGCACATCCATCGGTGCGCGCAACAAGGCCAGCAGGGCCGCAACGGCCGTTTCACAGGCCGCCTCCATGGAATCGAACTCCAGCGCCGGAGAGAACAGCGAGCACGCCTGGTAAGGCCCGAAACCCTTGTCCTCGCCGTGGATGAAGGCGTAATCGCCGCTCGGGAAACGCCACAGCTGCTTGGACAGCGGCAACGCCGAAGGCCAGGTGCCCGTGCCCGGCAAGAGCACAAGATTGATCGCCCACGGCGTCACCAGCACGCCAAGACGCATCCCCTCCCAATCCATCAAGCGCACCAGGCGTACCGACAGGCGCGGATTGCACAGGGGCACGTCGGCCATTGCTCCCCGGGCGACGCCGCGGTAATGGGCTTCGATGCGCGCGGCCAGATCGGCACCCTCCGGATCAGTCATCCTTGAGCACCATGAACTTGTGCTGCGGTGCGTCGCAGGTGGGGCAGCGCCAGTGCTCCGGCAACTGCGAGAAGGGCGTGCCGGCCGGCACGTTCCAGTGCGGGTCACCTTCCGCCGGGTCGTAGACGCTCCAGCAGATGCCGCACTCCAGCCGGTCGGTATCGGCGAGCTTGCCGCCGTCGCCAAGGAAGGAGCCTTCGAACATGGTCAGCAATCCTCCTTCAGCATGGCGATGTTTTCACCCAGGCGCTCGACACTGTCAGCGTAGTCCTCGGCGGCGGCCAGCACCACCTCGGGCATGTCCACCACCTCGATGGTGTTGAGGATCAGGGTATCCATACTGTTGAAATACTGCACCCACCACACGTTGGCCAGCCGCGTGCTGGTAACCCTGCAGTTGCCGTAGCCCCGCGACAGGATCGACACCTCCCGGTGGCCAAGGGCGCCGTAGAGGTAGTCGAGATCCGTGTCGGTCACCGGCAGCAGGGTCAGGTTGATCACGTGGGCCGGCTTGCCGGGTTGATGGCGGGCGCACTGCAACTGCACTTCGGCCAGCAGGGCTTCGCCGTTCATCATGTCGGGCAGCAGGGCCGGCACGGCAAGCTCGGGCAGGCTGGAGGCGCGCATGGCGGCATAGAGCTCCATCGGCACGGCCGAGGTTTCGAGGCGATCAGCGACGATGCCGCCGCCCTTACCCTCCTCCAGCACCCGCCACAGGGCGGCGAAGGCAGTTTCCTGCACCCGCACGCGAGTCGGCGCCAGGGTGAAGGCGGAGACTTCGCCAAAGCCGAGGGACTGGGTCAACACCTCGCGCACGCCGGCCGATTCGCCATCCAGCGCGGCTGTCGCCGGCCGGGGGGCGTCGATGGGCTGGGCGCACATTACGGCCAGCAGGCCTTCGAGGATCTCCACCGCGCGGGCGATGTCGGCGGCCGTGGCAGCTTCCGGCAGTCGCGGCGCCTGGAAGGTGTTCATGCCGCTGGGCATGGCCAGGTAATCGGGGGATTCATCGGTCTGGCTACCGGGGCCAACAGGCACGACGGGAATCGGGAAAGGTTTCATGAACAGCTCCTGGCATCCTGGCTGGCAATGGAGATCGGCGGGCGCGTCGGCTCCGCCACGGCAAGGAGGTTGAGTTCGGTAACGAAGGGCATCCAGTCGAGAATGCCGCTAAAGGCGCCCAGGTAGGCGCCGTCGCGCAGGGCTACCACGGACGGGTAGCGATTGAGGCCGAAACGCCGGGCGAGCAAGGGGCTGAGCACGGAATCGGCGACGTAACAGCGGGCCGGCAGATTCAGGGCCTTGAGGGCCTCGGGCAGCACGACAGCCACATCCAGGGATTCGGGGCTGCGCTGCGGGTCGTCGGTGAGGAGCAGCAGGACAAAGCCCTCACCCGCCTCGAAAGTGGCGGCATCCGCCACCCGGGCAAAACCGTTCCGCTCGACAAGGCGCCGGAGGGCCAGGTCGAGCTTGTCGAGGGACGACTGGGGCGGGGCAAACTGAAGAATCATGACAGGTCCTTGAGATGATCGGGCAGGCTTGGCTCCCGGCCCACCAGATCGGCAAAAAGCGCGTCGATGCGCGCCGTGTCGCCGCTCATGGCGGCCTCCAGGGCAGCCAGCGCATTGTTGATGGCGCTGGCCCGGTCGGCATCGATAACCTCCCGCGCAGCGCCAAGAAAAGTCAGCAGCCAGGTGCCCGGGGGCTGCTCGCCGACCAGCGAAAGGTCGATTTGCTGCTCGCCCTCCGGGCCCGCACAACGGGCAACCCAGGCGGTGGATTCGATGATGCGGTACGGCACGCCGAGGCACATGGACTCAGTCCTCCTGCAGAAAACGGGCATCACCGGTACGGCAGGCGTCGTGCTCGCTCGGCCGGCCGGATTCGTAGGCGGCCATCGACAGGCTGTCCACATTGAGTTGCCGACCGACGCCATTCCAGGGCACCGGCAGCGCCCCCCAGCGGGTCAGCCATTCGCAGGCCACCTCGAGGGCCGGGGCGATCTGCGCCTTGACCGTATCACGCAGGCTGCCGCCAAAATCCTCCAGCTCCACCGGCTGGCAACCGATCAGCACCAGTTCATCCGGCAGGCGCCCAAGGAGTTCGGCGGACGCCAGCACTTCCTGGAAGCCGGTCTGGTGCAGGCTCATCTTCTTGGCGCCCATGAAGCGCGGCACTTCGTCGCCGACAACAATGCGCAGAGTGCCAGGCGGGTCGCCGTAATCGACGGCATCGAAGACCAGCAGGCGCCTCGCCGCCTCGACATAAGGCAGCAGGTAGAGGCCCTGGGTGCCCCCGTCCATCACCGTCACGCTATCGGGCAGCACGTAGCGCTCGGCCAGGGCCTCGACGCAGCGCACGCCAAAACCTTCATCGGCCCACAGGATGTTGCCGATACCCAGAACGAGAATGTTGGGTGGAGAGGACATGAACAGGTCTTTTGTAACGGGATGCATTACACAATCAAGTTCCGTGCCGACTCCCTCAAAGCCTCACAGAAAAACAGGAAGGGGCGGCTCCGACCGGGATTTGCCAAGCAGACTGCCGGCGCCCTCATCACGAAAAGAAAAGCGTACGTCCACTCCGAGCAAAAAAAGCAACCCGAGCTTCCACCCCCACATCGACTACGGGAAAAGCGCTTCGCATAGCCTCTGCCATCCTGCCCTGCCGTCGTCCTCCCGGGCCGGCACCGCGCCAACGATGCCCAACGAATACCCGAATCTGCTGCAAACAGGCCGATTGCAACTAAAGGCACTGAACAATATGACTTTTGTCGCATTGCGACATAATTTTGAGGTACGTTTAAAAGCCCGGTGATTTATTGTCCTGTTCCCATGAAAGTCCTTCTACCCGCCCTCACCGCTCTCGCCCTCGCGGCGACCCCGGCCCTCGCCCAGACTCCTTCTGCTGAATCCCCTGCAGCGGCGCCCCAGATCGCCCCTGCAAGCGGAAACACCGTGAACGACAGCGACAAGCTCCTTCCGCCCATCCAGAAGGTAAGCCGCTGGGAAGACACCGGAATGAAGCCGCCGGAAGCGCGGGAATGGCAGAGCTACAACTTTGCCCCCAACGAGGCGATGGACTGGAAGGCCGCCGGCTTTCCCCCCGTGGTCGCACGCACCTGGTCGGACAAGGGCTTCGACGCTGAAGAGGCGCGGGAGTGGCTGGACTCGACCAAGAACAACAGGACCCTGATGTCAGACCTGGACCATTCGGACCCGGTCCAGTGGAAGCGCGAAGGACTCTCGCCAAAAGACCGGCTGGCCTGGTGGGAAGCCGGCTTCGCTTTCGACGATGCGGTCATCCTCTTCCGCGCCGGCATGACACCGACCGATGCAGCCTGGCACGGCCAGGAAAAACTGCGGGAACTCAAAGCCCAGGGCCACGGCGAAGCCAGGACCACACAAACGGCCGTGGAGCCCCCGTCCGACACCCATCAGATGCAGCGCACCTGGGAGATCGTCAAGCCCTACATCATGACCGGCGCAGTGGCCTTTATCGCCTTCATCACCGGCGGTCTGGTTTTCTTCCTGTTCCGGCGCGGGCAGGTCAATCGCCAGCTGGCAGAGGTCAGAAACGACGCACCGGACAGCGAAATGCCCCCCTCTATCGGGAAGCAAACCGCCACCCAGTCCCTGCCCCCGCGCCGGCCGGCCCGCCGCTTCTCGCTGTTCACCAGCTCCAGCCCCCATTGCATTCACTGCAAGAGCACCAACGTCCGCCAGTCACGGATGCATCCGCACCGTTTCGCCGGCATCAACTTCACCGACTACTTCCGCTGCAAGCACTGCGGCAAGCACTTCGCGATTGTCAGCTACACGCCCATCCTGGCGGCAGGCAGCGCCGTTGTCGTGCTGGTGACCATCTTCACCTCGGGCTTCATCTACCTGGTTTCCCTGGCCCACTGAGCGCAGACGTATAAAGGCCGGAGTGCCCTGTTCCAGGAGCAGTCCGGCCCGGGGAGGAAGGTCTTTTCCGCTACCGTGGAGACGCGGTCGCCGCGCCCCTCAATCCTTGAACATCCGCCAGCCCGAGATCATCGTCGAGATGAGGCTCTGACGACTCATGATGTCTTCGCGGATGGCGGCATACACGTGCACCACGACAAAGCTCATCATGATCCACATGCCCAGCCGGTGCAGGCTGTGCACCTGCATTGAACCGCCCAACAGCGGAAGCACCCAGCCAAACAGCGTATCTGCCCACGAGCCCAGCCCAAGGCCTTCGCTGTAAAGCGCGAAGCCCGTGCACAACATGCCGACGGCCAGGATAGTAAAGAAGAAAAACATCATCAACTGGGCCATCGGGTTGTGGCCGACGTACTTCTTCGGCTGCTTCTCGAGGAACAGATACCAGCGCAGCTCGAAGAACACCTCACTCCACCAGTGCGCATTGGTGATCGGCAACCTGAAGATCTGCCGGGCATGGTGGTTGCCGACAAAAGCCCAGTAAACCCGCCCGAGCAGCCCCACCGCAAAGATGTAGGCCGCCGCGAAGTGGGCAAAGCGGATGTAGCCCATCAGGAAGTTGTCGGAGGCCTCACCCGGCATGGTCGGCAGCGGCTTGCCGATGAAATAGCCGCTGACCGCCAGCACCACCACCGCCAGCGCGTTGATCCAGTGCCACAGGCGCACCGGGGCTTCATACACATAGATCGAACGTACTTGCCGGCCGTGCCTTTCGGCCTCCAGCATGTCTTGTTGTGAAAGCATGATCAAGCCTCCCGAAGGGCCGCCCCGAGGGAGGCGGCGCCCCCTTGGGGGGCAGCGAACAGCGTGAGCGTGGGGGTCATCATTTTCTCCCTAACGAACCTTGATCGACGCCATTTCCTGCCCGTCCGGCGACATGACGTGGGTGGAGCACGCCATGCACGGGTCGAAGGAATGCAGGGTCCGCAGGATTTCCAGCGGTTCGTCGGCTTTCGCCACCGGGGTATCCATCAGCGAAGCCTCGAAGGCCCCGATCTGGCCCTTTGAGTCGCGCGGGCCACCGTTCCAGGTGGTGGGCACCACCGCCTGGTAGTTGTCGATGCGGGTGTCCTTGATGCGGATCCAGTGGCCCAGCGCCCCGCGCGGCGCCTCGGTGAAGCCGACGCCCTTGGCCTCCTTCGGCCAGGTGCTCGGGTCCCATTTCTCGATGTTGGCGGTGTTCAGGTCGCCGGCCTTGAGGTTGGCCATCAGCTTGTCGAAGAAGTAGCGCGACTTGTGGGCCGCCCAGGATGCCTCCAGGCCCCGCGCGGCGGTGCGGCCGAGGGTCGAGAAGATCGCGGTAAGCGGCAGGCCCAGGTCATGCAGAAGCTTGTCCACCGGCTCCTTGAACTCGGCATTGTTCTGCGCGTAGCCGATGATGTAGCGAGCCAGCGGGCCGACTTCCATGGCGTGGCCGCGCCAGCGCGGGGCCTTGATCCACGAATACTTGCCGCCTTCGTCGATATTCTCGATGCGCGTCTTGGTGCCCTTGGTGTCCTTGCCCAGCTCGAAGTTGGGCTCGGTGACGCCATCCCACGGGTGCAGGCCCTTGGATTCGTCGGGGTACTTGTACCAGCTGTGGGCCACGTGCTCCTGCACCTGCTCCGGGTCGCGCAGGTCCACTTCGTGGATCTTGCTCAGATCGCCGCCGATGATGGCGCCGCGGGGCAGCAGCAGGTTGCTGGCCGAGTAGTCGTTGGCCTTGTCGGGGATGTCACCGTAGGACATCACGCACTGGCTCGACAGCCCGCCGCCGTAGGTCCAGCTCTTGTAGAAGCTGGCAATCGCCTGCAGGTCGGGCACATAGACCATGTCGATGAACTCGATGCAGCGGTCGATGATGGAGCTGACCAGATTCAGCCGCTCCATGTTGATCGCCCCCACCGCGCCGGCGCCTTCCATGTTGATGGCGCAGGGCACGCCGCCCACCAGCCAGTTCGGGTGCGGGTTCTTGCCGCCGAAGATGGTGTGGATCTTGACGATCTCCTTCTGGAAGTCGAGGGCTTCCAGGTAATGGGTAACCGCCATCAGGTTGGCTTCGGGCGGCAGCTTGTAGGCCGGGTTGCCCCAGTAACCGTTCATGAAGGGGCCGAGCTGGCCGGATTCGACGAACTTCCTGAGGCGGTTCTGCACGTCGCGGAAGTAGCCCGGCGACGACAGCGGCCAGGCCGAAATGCTCTGGGCGAGCTCCGAGGTACGCTTCGGGTCGGCCTTCAGCGCCGACACCACATCCACCCAGTCGAGTGCGTGCAGGTGGTAGAAGTGCACCAGATGGTCGTGGATCTGCAGCGCCAGCTGCATCAGGTTGCGGATGATGTTGGCGTTGTCGGGAATCTGGATGCCGAGCGCATCCTCCACCGCACGCACCGAGGTCAGCGCATGGGTGCCGGTGCATACGCCGCAGATCCGTTCGGTAAAGGCCCATGCGTCACGCGGGTCACGGCCCTTGAGGATCACCTCCAGCCCGCGCCACATGGTGCCGGTGGATACCGCGTTGCGGATCACATTGTTGCTGTCGATATTCACCTCGACGCGCAAATGACCTTCGATGCGACACACCGGATCGACCACCACGCGCTTGCCCGAGTTGTCGAGCTTGAAGCCCTGGGTTTCAAGCACACTCATTATTTTTCTCCCGAATTCTGATCTTCACCCGGCCTGGCACGGGCCCGCGCCAGCGCCGTCACCGCCGCGTGGGCCGCAACGGCCGCGCCCACCACGCCGGCCGCCGTGCCGCCCACCTTGTCGGCATTGCTCTCGACGCCGAACTGCTTGATGTCGGTGACGCGGTCGTAGAAGCTGCCCTTGTCCCAGAAACCTTCTTCCGAGCAACCGATGCAGCCGTGGCCGGACTGCACCGGCCAGCTCACGCCGCCGTTCCAGCGCATGGAAGAGCAGGCGTTGTAGGTGGTCGGGCCCTTGCAACCCATCTTGTAGAGGCAATAACCCTTGCGCGCCGCGTCGTCGTCCCAGTTCTCGACGAACTGGCCGGCGTCGAAATGGGGCCGGCGGTAGCACTTGTCGTGAATGCGCTGGCCGTAGAACATCTTCGGGCGACCCTGGCGGTCAAGCTCGGGGATGCGGTCGAAGGTCAGCATGTAGGTGACCACGCCGGTCATCACCTCGGCGATCGGCGGACAACCGGGCACGCGGACGATGGGCTTGTCGGTGATCACCTTGTGCACCGGGGTGGCGCGGGTCGGGTTCGGCTTGGCGGCCTGCACGCAGCCGTAGGAGGCGCAGGCGCCCCAGCTGATGATGGCCTTGGCGTCAGCGCAGGTTTCCTTCAGCACTTCGACGAAGGGCCGGCCGCCGTGGATGCAGTACATGCCGTCCTCGTTGAGCGGCGGGTTGCCTTCCACCGCCACGATGTAGTTGCCCTTGTACTTCTTCTTGACCTCTTCGATGATCGCCTCGGCCTGGTGGCCAGCCGCCGCCATCAGGGTGTCGTCGTAGTCGAGGGACAGCATCGACAACACCACGTCCTTGGTCAGCGGATGGGCCGAGCGGATGAAGGATTCGGAGCAGCAGGTGCACTCGAGGCCGTGCAGCCAGATCACCGGCGTGCGCGGCTTGGTTTCCAGCGCGTGGGCGATCTTCGGCACGAAGGCGCTGCCGAGGCCCAGCGAGGTGGCCGTCAGGCTGCAGAATTTCATGAAGCTGCGCCGTGTAATCCCCTGCCGCCGCAGCACCTCGTAAAAAGTTTCAGTCATGGAAACCAACCCCCTCTTGGAACATCGGGCCCGTGTATGTTCTGATTTGTGGCGACGCAAGCGGGCCGGCACCGTCGCACTGGTGAAGAGGGAATTAACAAGAACTGTGCCCAGTTTGAGAGCCCGGCAAAAACCCTTCACGCACAAGGGCTTGGCTTTTTCCACCGCCTCAAAAGGGGAATCCCCCCGGGCGACTGGTAACCAACTGACCGGCCAAACGGAAATCCACTAACCGCCACCACGATGACCGACATCACCATCCAGTCCGTCGATTTCGACGACCCCTCCCTCACGGCCGACTTCCTGGCCCTGCTCGACCACTACATGCGCGGCCCCACCGGCAACGGCCAGCCGATGCCGGACGACTTGCGTGCACGCTTGCCGGCCGAGCTGCGCCAGCGCCCGACCGTGCTGAGTTTCATTGCCTACGGGAATGAAGAAGGAAAACAACGCGCCGCCGGACTGATCAACTGCGTGGAGGGGTTCTCCACCTTCGCCGGCAAACCGCTACTGAACGTGCACGACATCGTCGTGCATGAAGACTGCCGCCGCCGCGGCATCGCCAGCGCCCTGCTGGCCCACGCCGAACAGGTGGCGCGAGCGCGCGGCTGCTGCAAGCTGACCCTCGAAGTGCTCGAAGGCAACCGCGGCGCCCGCCAGGCCTACCTGGACTTCGGCTTCCAGGGCTACCAGCTCGACCCGGCCATGGGCCAGGCCATGTTCATGGAAAAGAAACTCTGAGGAACGGCCCCGGCTAGCGCAGGCGGAAGCGCCCGACGGCCTGATCCAGGTCGCTGGCCATTTTTGCCAGGCCTTCCACCTGGCGAAAGGTTTCCGCGCTGACCCGGGAGTTCTCCTCGCCCATGCCGGTAACACCATCGATCTGGCGGGAAATCTCGGTGCAGGAGCGGAGTTGTTGGTGCATCGCGCCGCTGATGGAAGCCGTCGCCGCACGCACTTCCGCGATGCGCGACTCCAGTTCGGCAATCGCCTCCTGCGCCCCATGCACGCGGCCAACCCCGCCTGCCGCCAGTTCAGCCGCCTCGGCGACGCTCTTCACGGCCCCCCGGCTGCAGCCCTGAAGACGGGCGATCATGGCGGCAATCTCCTGGGTGGACAGAGCCGTGCGCTCCGACAGCTTGCGCACCTCATCGGCCACCACCGCAAAGCCTCGCCCCTGCTCGCCAGCCCGCGCCGCCTCGATGGCCGCATTGAGGGCCAGCAGGTTGGTCTGCTCGGCAATCCCCTTGATCGCCGTGACGATCTGGGAGATTTCCTCCGCCTCGCCGTCCAGGTGGGCAATGATCTCCGCCGAACTCTTCATGCGGCTGGCCATCTCGCCGATGGCCGATTCCACCTGGCCGATCCGTTCGATGGTCCGCACCGCGCCCTCCGCCGTCGCCCGGGCCAGTTGCTCCACCTGCCCGGAGCTGGCGTCCACATCGCCGATGCTGCGGGTCAGGTCGGCCACCGCGGAAACCATCACCGAAGAGGAATCGCTCTGCGCCTTCGACACATCGGCAATGGCCTGCGCATTACCCCTGACCACCCCGATCGCGCCGGACAGCAGGCCTGAGGTATCCCTGACCTGACCAATCTCGGCGCTGAGATCGCTTTGCATGCGTTGCATGGCCGCCAGCAGGCTGCTTCCATCGTCGCCGCGGGCAAGCTCGACGGGCAGGGAAAGGTCACCATGGGCAATACGCCGGACCACTTCCGCTGCAAAGGCCGGCTCACCACCCAGCTGCCGCATCAGCCGGCGGATGATCGAAAGCGTGGCAAGAAGACTGACCAGCAACAGGACGATACCGACACCAAAAGCTTTCCGCCTGGCATCCCGGTAGCCGTCATCCAGGGCCTGGCGGGTCTGCAGCGCACTCTTCCGGGCCTCCTCGCGAGCCACCAGCAGATTCTCCCGAAGACTCCGCCAGCGCGGCGTCTCCTCCTTCACCAGCAAGGACTTGGCGCCGTCCACGTCGCCGCCCTTGACCCGCGCCAGCACATCTTCACGAACCGGGCGCCAGGCCGCCGCATCGGCCGCGAGCTGACGCTTGTTCCCAGAGCTCGCGCCGATGGCCGTCATGGCTGCATCGAAGTGCTCCCTGGCCTTCTCGTAGTTGGCATGCCCCTTGGGGTTGGCCGGATCAAGGAGGATGTTGCGCAAGGCCTGCCCCGTCTGCAGCCCCTGGGCGTAGGCATCGCCCAGGTTCCGCTCCAGGGCTAGGTCCGAATCGATGAAACGGGCCAGGCGCGCCTGATTCCATTCCATCTGAAGGAGCACCCCACCCACCGCTGCCGTGAACAACCCGGCGTTGAGCAACAACAGCAGAATCAACCGGACCTTGATGGTCAATCGAGAGAACATGGCGCAAGGGGCAAGACGAGCTCACCCTGGAGAACATGGAGATATTGCCTTATCGGCATATTCCAATATTCTCTTTAATGTACTTGCCCGCCCTGCAGTACAGCGGCGTCAGGCCATCTCGGGCGGCACCCACTCCATCTCGTGGGAGCGCAGGCCGACGCTGCTGACTGCCGTAGCTTCGGAGCAATTCCACCACATGGTCACCCATGCGCGGCCTTCGGCGTCGATCTTCTCGATATCGGAAATCGACCCGACCATGAACAAAATCATGTCCAGATCATCCTCGTCCATGTCCACGTCCGGCGACACGGAGAGGATCCGCACATGATCGCCCACCGTCATCACCCGGCCGTTCCTGTCCATCACGCTGCTTACCCTTGCATCCATGTCCGTCTCCCGCAATCCGAATTGGTGACGCCCGGCCGTCAGGCACGGCGGGCCTGCAGGAATATCTAGCAAGCTTCGATCCACGCCCCTGAAAAGCAGAAACCCGCGACGAACGCGGGTTTCGGAGGCTGACACAAGAGGCCGGCATGTCGGAAAACCGACATTCGGCAGCAAATCAGAAAGCCACCCACTCCTCCAGCAAACGATATTCCGTACCGCGCATGTCCTGCTTGAAACGGCCATAGCCGTCCGAGGAGGAATAGCCGCCCAGGTCGAAGCGCTCGCAACCATGGGAGCGCATGGCCTGCGCTGCGTGCCAGAGCAGGAAGTTGCCGGCCTTGGCCTTGCGCGCCTCGGGGCCATACCAGCCGATGAAATACTCGGCGCTGCGCCCGAACCGGAAGGCGATCATGCCGGCCACCGGCTGCCCGTCCTGGAGCGCCCGGCAGACAAAGAAATCATCCGGCGCCTGGCGCTGCAACTCACGCAGGAAGGACACCGGCGTGCCCGAGAAGCCCTTCTCCTGCATGTTCTCGGTGTGGCGGGCCAGCATCCATTCGACGGCACTGCGCCCGGTGGAAACATCGAAGCACAACCCGCCCCGCTCGGACACCTTCAGGTGATTACGCCAATTGGCGCTCAGGTTCTTGCGCAGGGTTTCGTCGTCGAGCCGCAGGTCAAGCACCGCCGAACACCAGCCCGACACACCGCGGGCCCGGAAACCTGCCACCTTCAGCCATGCCCGGTGCGCCTCGGCGTCCACCAGCCCCGGCGCCAACAACAGCACACCACGAACACCAAAGCGCCAGCGCCGCCGCAAGGCAGCATAGACGGCGCGCACGTCAGCCTCATCTGGATTCGCAGCAAGAAACAACGGCCCCCGGTTGATCCGCGCCGCCACCCGCAGGCCCAGCACCCGCTTCACCAGCACCTGACAGATCGCCACCGGCTGCCCCGCGCACTCGAAAACCAGGCGCTCGACGCTCCAACCTCCGGCGGCCACCTTGGCTTCCCCGTAGGCCCACGCCTGCACGATGGACTGGGCGGGAGCCCGCCCATAAAGAGACGCCCATTCTCCCCGCTCAGTCACCTCCCGCACGCTGCAGCCCCCCGCCGACAAAGCAGAGGGGGAATGCTGGATGGCGCTGCAGAGAATGTTCTTCATGGAGAGTCGAGGGAAAAAACAATGCTCACGATGCTACTTCCAGCCCCTTGCCCAGTCACGGAACGGAGTCACAAAAAGACACAAGAACCCTCCCTCCGCTTCATCCCGACGAAGGCTTTGTTGCAAGCACGACATGCCTCCCACCGCCGCCAAGCTTCCGTACCCACACTGTTTTTCCTTTCCTTCCAGACACTTGAAGCATAGCGCGGGGTACCGGAAAAAACTGGCACCGTATCTGCTGGGTTCCCTGAAAACAACACAAGCCTGCGGAGCCCCCCATGGAAAAACCTGAACTGATCACCCGGGAAGCCGCCCTTCGCGTGGCCCTGGCCGCCCGGGCCCTGCCCCACATCGGCCTGTCCCGGCTTCTTGAAGTTCTGCAGGAATGTCTCGGCGAGAGCATCGACACGGACAGCCTGCGCAACGTCACCGTCACCCACCTCAAGACCGGCTTCGGCAGTCTGGACGGCGAGGAGGATGGCGAGGACATCGGCATCGGCCTGGAAGCCATGAAACTCGCCGTACGCATCCTGTGGGGCGACACCGACGACGGCGAGGACCTGCCCACGCCCGAGTCCTATACCGACGGGGAAATGCCCGGTTCGGTGCGCGTCGCCATCGCCTCCGACTTCGGCCTCAACCTGAACGGCCACTTCGGCTCCTGCCTGCGCTTCCTGGTCTATCAGGTTTCACCCGCCGAGAACCGCCTGATCGGCATCCGCAACACTGCCGAAGCCGACTTCGCCCCCGACAAGAACCAGTTCCGCGCCCGCCTCATCGGCGACTGCGACGTGGTTTACGTGGTGTCGGTGGGTGGCCCGGCAGCCGCCAAGATCATCCGCGCCGACATCTACCCGATCAAGGTGCCGGAGGGCGGCACGGCAGACGAGATGGTCGCCAGATTCCAGCACGCCATGATCCACTCGCCCCCGCCGTGGCTGCTGAAAACCCTCGGTGTCGCTGCCGAGGATCGCCTCAGGAACTACGGCGCCAATCGGGTGGCGGACGACGCCGTCACGGAGTAAAGACCATGGCAAAGAAGAAAACCGACCCCTACGAAGCCACCGCAGACCTGATCAGCAATGCCATCGGCACTGCACGGGTCTTCGGCGAGAACCCGCGCATCACGCGGCTGGTGGCAAGCACCGTTGGCAAGTTCGCCATCGAACTCGACAACGCCCCCGATGCCGGCAGCCCCGGCGCACGGCTGGTGAGCTACGCCCTGGCCCAGATCAGCGAGCAGGACGCCCTGTTCATCCCCAAGCTCCACGCCTCGCTCCTCGAATTGGCGGGGTAAACGGAAGAAGCCCGGCCGGAGCCGGGCTTCCTGGAGCGCTTGAGCAGGGTTTAGCGCTGGACTTGGGTCACGTCCCGCACCGCCCCGGTATCGGCACTGGTTGTGAGGGCCGCGTAGGCCTGCAGCGCCGCCGACACGTGGCGGACACGGTTGGCCGGCTTCCAGCCGCGGGCATCCTGCGCCGTGCGGCGAGCCGCCAGCACTTCATCGGTCACCGCCAGGTTGATGCGCCGGTTCGGGATGTCGATCTCGATCATGTCCCCCTCTTCCACCAGACCAATGGCACCGCCACAGCCGGCTTCCGGCGAGGCGTGGCCGATGGACAGGCCGGAGGTACCGCCCGAGAAGCGCCCGTCGGTGAGCAGCGCGCACTCCTTGCCGAGGCCCTTGGACTTCAGGTAGCTGGTCGGGTAGAGCATTTCCTGCATGCCCGGGCCGCCCTTCGGGCCTTCATAGCGGATCACCACCACGTCACCGGCCACGATCTGGTCGGCAAGAATGGCGGCAACGGAATCTTCCTGGCTTTCGAACACGCGGGCACGGCCGGTAAAAGTCCAGATGGATTCATCGACGCCAGCGGTTTTGACGATGCAGCCCTTTTCGGCGATGTTGCCGTAGAGCACGGCAAGGCCGCCCTCCTGGCTGAAGGCGTTGGCCTTGTCGCGGATCACGCCGTGGCTGCGATCCATGTCGAGCTCGTTCCAGCGGCGGTCCTGGCTGAAGGCTACCTGCGTCGGCACGCCGCCCGGCGCGGCCTTGTAGAAGTTGAACACGCCGGAGTCATGGGCCTGCATCACGTCCCACGAGGCCAGGGCTTCGGCCATGGTCTTGGTGTGGACGGTGGGCAGCTCGGTATGCAGCAGGCCGGCGCGGGCGAGTTCACCGAGGATGGCCATGATGCCGCCGGCGCGGTGCACGTCCTCGATGTGCACTTCGGCCACGGCGGGTGCCACCTTGCACAGGCACGGCACCCGGCGCGAGATGCGGTCGATGTCGGCCATGGTGAAATCAACGCCGGCTTCCTTGGCCGCCGCCAGCAGGTGCAGCACGGTATTGGTGGAGCCGCCCATGGCCACGTCGAGGGTGATGGCGTTCTCGAAAGCCTTGAAGCTGGCGATCGAGCGCGGCAGCACGGACTCGTCGTCCTTCTCGTAGTAACGGCGGGCGAGGTCGACAATGGTGCGGCCGGCGCGCAGGAACAGGTGCTCGCGATCCACGTGGGTGGCCAGTACGGTGCCGTTGCCCGGCAGGGACAGGCCCAGCGCCTCGGTCAGGCAGTTCATGGAGTTGGCGGTGAACATGCCGGAACAGGAGCCGCAGGTCGGGCAGGCAGAACGCTCGATGGCGTCCACTTCCTCGTCCGAGCAGCTGCTGTCGGCGGCCTTGACCATGGCGTCCACCAGATCGAGGGAGATCACCTTGGCTTCCCACTTGACCTTGCCGGCCTCCATCGGGCCGCCGGAGACGAAGATCGCCGGAATGTTGAGGCGCAGGGCGGCCATCAGCATGCCCGGAGTGATCTTGTCGCAGTTGGAGATGCACACCATGGCATCCGCCGTGTGGGCGTTGCACATGTACTCGACGCTGTCGGCAATCAGGTCGCGGCTGGGCAGGCTGTAGAGCATGCCGCCGTGGCCCATGGCGATGCCGTCGTCGATGGCAATGGTGTTGAATTCCTTGGCTACGCCGCCGGCTTTCTCGATCTCCCGCGCGACCAGCTGACCGAGATCCTTGAGGTGCACGTGGCCGGGCACGAACTGGGTGAAGCTGTTCACCACGGCGATGATCGGCTTTTCGAAATCGCCATCCTTCATGCCGGTGGCGCGCCACAGGGCGCGGGCGCCGGCCATGTTGCGACCGGCGGTGGAAGTGCGGGAACGGTACTGGGGCATCTCGTGGGACTCCGTCAAACAAATGGATTGTTGCCAATCTTCCATTCTAGCGCCTGATGCCGGCTGTGCCCTTCCGTTCGCGAGAATTCGGGTATCCCCCCATTGGCCTCACGCTACTGATCACGCCTTAATGACGCCACAAACGGCGCAAGCGGGACGTTTTTCACAGGCCGGCATAATTCGCACCATTCGTTACATTTGCGCAACGGTGTAGACAAGGTCTGGCCCTAGGCTTGCTCCATAAAAACGACGGAGACTTTGTAAATGACCGCATTGCCCATCCTGGCAACGATACTCACGATCGCTCTCGCCATCGGCCTCACCCGCCACCTCGCCGCCAAACGGCACCGCCCGGCACCGATTCCCGTTCGCATCCGTTAGTCCACCCCGGCGAAATGCTGCTTCGCCCCCCACCCGGGAAGCCCCATGAGTGAGTTCATCCTGGAAACTGCCGGCCTGACGAAGGAATTCAAGGGCTTCGCGGCGGTGTCGAACGTGGATCTGCAGGTTCGCCGCGGCCACATCCACGCACTGATCGGCCCCAACGGTGCCGGCAAGACCACCGTTTTCAACCTGCTCACCAAGTTCCTGCCGCCGACCCGCGGCAAGATCACTTTCGACGGCCACGACATCACCCGCGAAGCACCCGCCGTCACCGCCCGCCGCGGCCTGGTGCGCTCCTTCCAGATCTCGGCCACCTTTCCGCACCTGACGGTGATGGAAAACGTGCGCATCGGCCTGCAACGCAAGCTCGGTACCGAATTCCACTTCTGGCGCTCCGAGAAAAGCCTGAATGTGCTCAACGACCAGGCCATGGAACTGCTCGAAGCGGTGGACCTGACCAGCTTCGCCGACACCGTCACCGCCGAAATGCCCTACGGCCGCAAGCGCGCCTTGGAAATCGCCACGACCCTGGCCCTCGAGCCGACCATGATGCTGCTCGACGAACCGACCCAGGGTATGGGCCACGAGGACATCGGCCGCATCGTCGACCTGATCCGCAAGGTGTCGGCGAACCGCACTATCCTGATGGTCGAGCACAACCTGTCGGTAGTGGCCAACCTGTGCGACCGGATCACCGTGCTGCAACGCGGCAGCATCCTGGCCGAAGGCCCCTACGAAGAAGTCTCGAAAAATCCGCAGGTCCTCGAGGCCTACGTGGGCTCCAGCGACATGAACGACGCCCATCACTGACCGGAAAGCCCGAGCCATGACCAGCGCCTTCGATCCCAAGCCCGAGATGCTGCGGATCCACGATCTGCATGCCTTCTACGGCGAGTCCCACATCCTCCACGGCATCGATCTCAACGTCGGCCGCGGCGAGTGCATCACCCTTTTGGGGCGCAACGGCGCCGGCCGCTCCACCACCCTCAAGTCCATTCTCGGCCTGGTCGGCCGGCGCAGCGGCTCGATCATGGTGAATGGCAAGGAAGTCATCAACGAGCCGACCCACCGCATGGCCCGCTACGGCGTCGGCTACGTGCCTGAAGAGCGCGCCATCTTCGCCTCCCTGAGTACCGAGGAAAACCTGATGCTGCCGCCCCAGGTGGCCAGCGGCGGCATGTCGGTGGAAGAAATCTACAGCATGTTCCCCAACCTGCTGGAACGCCGCAGCAGCCCGGGCACCAAGCTTTCCGGCGGCGAGCAGCAGATGCTCGCCATGGCCCGCGTGCTGCGCACCGGCGCCAAGCTGCTGCTCCTCGACGAGATCACCGAAGGCCTCGCTCCGGTGATCGTAAAGAAACTCGGCGAAGTCATCACCGAACTCAAGAAGCGCGGTTTCACGATCGTGCTGGTGGAACAGAACTTCCGCTTCGCAGCGCCGCTGGCCGACCGCCATTACGTGCTCGAACACGGCGAGATCATCGCCACGATCAGCAAGGAAGAACTGCCCTCGAAGATGGACTGGCTGCACCACACCCTGGGCGTTTGACCCGGAAAAACACAACAAAGGAGTGAGACACATGACCGTGAAGAAACTGATTTCCGTTGCCTGCACCGCAGCCCTCGCCACCCTGTCCGCCGGCGCCCAGGCGCAGATTTCCGGTGGCGTGGTAAAGATCGGCGTACTGACCGACCTGTCCGGCACCTATTCCGACCTGGCCGGCTCCGGCGCCGTGCTGGCCACCAAGATGGCCGTCGAGGACTTCATCGCCAAGGAAAAGCCCAACTTCAAGATCGAAGTCGTCAGCGCCGACCACCAGAACAAGGCCGACATCGCCTCCAACAAGGCGCGCGAGTGGTTCGAACGCGAAGGCGTCGATACCGCCACCGAGCTGGTCACCACCTCCGTCGCCCTGGCCGTCATGAAGGTCGCCAAGGAAAAGGAACGCATCGCCCTGATGAGCGGCCCCGCCTCCACACCGATCACCAACGAGCAGTGCAACGACGTCACCGTCCACTACACCTATGACACCTACGCGCTGGCCAACGGCACTGCCAAGGCCGTAACCAAGCAGGGCGGCCGCAGCTGGTTCTTCCTCACCGCCGACTACGCCTTCGGCCAGGCTCTCGAAAAGGACGCAGCGGCGGTGGTCACCGCCAATGGCGGCAAGGTGCTCGGCTCCGTACGCCACCCCTTCCCGGGCTCGGACTTCTCGTCCTTCCTGCTCAAGGCCCAGTCCTCCGGCGCCCAGGTCATCGGCCTGGCCAACGCCGGCGCCGACACCACCAACGCCATCAAGCAGGCCGCCGAGTTCGGCATCACCCCGACCCAATCCCTGGCCGGGCTGCTGATGTTCATCACCGACATCCATTCCCTCGGCCTCCGGACCACCCAGGGCATGTACCTGACCGAAGGTTTCTACTGGGATCTGAATGACGAGACCCGCGCCTGGTCGAAGCGCTTCTTCGGCGTCCAGAAGAAGATGCCGACCATGGTCCAGGCCGGCCAGTATTCATCGGTCTATCACTACCTGAGTGCCATCAAGGCCGTCGGCACCGACGACACCAAGAAGGTGATGGCGCAGATGAAGAAGATGCCCATCAACGACTTCTTCGCCAAGAACGGCACGATCCGTGAAGACGGCCGGATGGTTCACGACATGTACCTGATGCAGGTGAAGAAGCCGTCCGAGTCCAAGTACCCGTGGGACTACTACAACGTGCGCCAGACCATTCCGGCGGCCGAGGCCTTCCAGCCCCTGTCCCAGTCGCGCTGCCCGCTGGTCAAGAAGTAAGCCTCGACGCCTAGCCGCAAACCAAGATCCCCGGGGTGGCCCAGCGCCGCCCCGGGACTGGAGTTACCCATGGAAATCTTCGGCGTGCCGTCTGCCCTGCTGGGCAGCCAGTTGCTGGTCGGGCTCATCAACGGCTCGTTTTACGCGGTCCTCAGCCTCGGGCTGGCGATCATCTTCGGGCTGCTCAACATCATCAACTTCGCCCACGGGGCGCAGTACATGATGGGCGCCTTCATCGCCTGGCTGGCCCTGACCAAACTGAACATCAACTACTGGGTAGCCCTTATCGCCGCGCCGATGCTGGTCGGCCTGTTCGGGGTGATCCTCGAGCGCACCATGTTGCGCAAGCTGTACAAGCTCGACCACCTTTACGGCCTGCTCCTCACCTTCGGGCTGGCCCTGATCATCGAAGGCATCTTCCGCGACCAGTTCGGCATCTCCGGCGAATCGTATGAGGTACCGGAAGCCCTCGCCGGTGGCATCAACCTGGGCTTCATGTTCCTGCCTATCTACCGGGCGTGGGTCATCGTCGCCTCGCTCACCGTGTGCTTCGGCACCTGGTACATGATCGAGAAGACCCGCCTCGGCGCCTACCTGCGCGCCGGCACCGAGAACTCCCAGATCGTCCAGGCCCTCGGCATCAACGTGCCCCTGCTGATCACCTTCACCTACGGCTACGGAGTAGCGCTGGCCGCCTTCGCCGGCGTGCTTGCCGCGCCGATCTTCCAGGTGAACCCGCTGATGGGGTCCAACCTGATCATCGTCGTCTTTGCTGTCGTGGTGATCGGCGGCATGGGATCCATCCTCGGCTCCATCGTCACCGGTATCGGACTGGGGCTGATCGAGGGCCTGACCCGGGTTTTCTACCCGGAAGCCTCCGCCGTCGTCGTCTTCGTCATCATGGTCATCGTCCTGCTGCTGCGGCCCGCCGGCCTCTTCGGCAAGGCCGCCTGAGCGCCCGGAACAAGGAAATCCCATGAGCACCGCCAGCCAGCCCACCGCCCTGATAAAGACCGAGGTCTTGTACACGGGGCTATTCCTCCTCGGGCTGATCGCCCCTTTCGCGATCTACCCGACCTTCCTGATGAAGCTGTTCTGCTTCGCCCTTTTTGCCAGCGCCTTCAATCTGCTGCTCGGCTTTGCCGGCCTGTTGTCCTTCGGCCATGCCGCCTTCCTCGGCACCGCCGGCTATGTGTGCGGGCTGATGGTGCGCGACGTGGGCGTCACGCCGGAAATCGGCATCCTCGCCGGCACCGTCTGCGCCGGCCTGCTCGGCTGGGTTTTTGGCATCCTGGCGATCCGCCGCACCGGCATCTACTTTGCGATGATCACCCTGGCGCTGGCCCAGATGGTCTATTTCGTCGTACTGCAGATCAAGGCCACCGGCGGCGAGGATGGCCTGCAGGGCGTGCCACGCGGTCATCTTTTCGGCCTGATCGACCTGTCCGACAACATAGCCATGTACTACCTGGTCTACGCGGTGTTCAGCGTCGGCTTCTTCATCATCTACCGCACCATCCACTCACCCTTCGGGCAAATTCTCAAGGCCATCCGCGAGAACGAGCCGCGGGCCATTTCCCTCGGCTACGACGTCAACAAGTTCAAGCTGATGGCTTTCGTGATCTCCGCCTCCCTGGCCGGGCTGGCCGGGGCGACCAAGACGCTGATCTTCCAGTTGGCCTCGCTCTCTGACGTGCACTGGCACACCTCCGGCGAAGTAGTGCTGATGACGCTGCTTGGCGGCCTCGGCACCATCCTCGGCCCGGCGGTCGGCTCGGCCACCATCGTGACCCTGCAGAACGAACTGGCCGACAAGGTCGGTTCGTGGGTCACGGTAATCATGGGAACGATCTTCGTGGTCTGCGTGCTGGCCTTCCGGCGCGGCATCGTCGGCGAGATCCAGGCCCTGATCCAGCGGGCAGGCATCCGCTAAGCAACAGCGCAACCCGCAACGACAAAGGCCCGGCAAATCTGCCGGGCCTTTGTCATTTTCAGTACTTGCGGCTCACACCCGGAAGCGCGACACCGTCTGCTGCAGCTGGCTCGCAAGATTCTCCATATCCCGCGCGGCCCGGGCGGTAGATTCAACCGACTCGTTGTTGTCCCGCGCCATCACCGCAATCGACTCAATGCTCTGCGCCACGGCAGCACTGGCACTCCGCTGCTGCTCGGTCGCCTCGGCGATTTCGTCCAGCCCATGCCCCACCGCCACCACCGACTCGTTGGCCGACAAAATTGCTTCCGACACGGAGCTCACCGCCACCCGGCTCGACGCCAGGTGATCAAGCCCCTGGTGGATCGACGCCCGCACCGCCACCGACTGCTTGCTCAGCTTCGAAGTGACCGCATCGATCTCACCGGCCGAGCGAGCTGACTTTTCGGCGAGCTTGCGCACCTCGTCGGCCACCACCGCAAAACCACGGCCCTGCTCGCCAGCCCGAGCGGCCTCGATCGCCGCATTGAGCGCCAGCAGATTGGTCTGCTCGGCGATCTCGCGCACCTCCTGGGTCATGGTCGTGATAGCTGTCGTGGATTCGACGAACTGCTCCACCGAATCGGCCATCTGGCGAACAGAGTTTTCTGCATGATTGACTTCATCGACCAGCGAGCCGAGGGTCTTGCTGCCCTCCTCGGCACGCCGGAGGCTTTCCTGGGAGCGCAGGTGCACCCGCTCGGCGCTGGCGGCCACGTTGGCGATGTTGGCGGCCATGTGCTCCACCGAAGCAGCGGCACTCAGTGACTGATCGTTCTGGCGGCGGGAACCATCCGCCACCCGGCCGGCACTCGATGACAACAGGTGGGCCGAACCGGCAACCTTCGCGGCCGACTCAGACACCTGCCGCACAAGCTGGGCAATGGTGCCGAGCATCTCGTTGAAAGTGGACGCGGTCTTGCCGATCTCGTCCTGCCCGGCCACGTGCAGCCGCCGGGTCAGGTCGCCCTCACCCTTGGCAATCTCGGCCAGGCTACGGTTCATCTCGGTGAGAGGCGTCACCACGAAACGACGAATGAAGAAGACAACGAAGGCAATCAGCGGCAGCGACAGGATCAGCGCACTCAGAATGCTCTTCCACATGAAGGCATCGACCGCGGCATTCACCTTGTCGAGGGAGACCTTCATGCTCACCACGCCAAGCGGCGTCCCCGCGGGTACCAGATGGCAGGAGATACAGTTTTTACCCAGATAGTTCTCGGAGGCGAGTGCGGGTTTGACGACCCGCAGGTACTCACCAGCCTGGGCATCGCGCTCAACCCGCACGACCTCTTTGCGACTGGCAAAAACCGCCTTCTCGTCTGCATCGAGCACGGGCATGGGCCGGTTGCCCTCACCGAACTGCTTGCTCACCGCCTCACCGCGGATCACCTGCAGATCCTTGATGACCGACAGTTGCTTGATCTGGTCGAGAAAGACCTCCCTTTGCCCCACAGTTCCGGTAATCATCATGCCGGTCAGGCCAGCCATGGTCATTTCGTGGATGCTGTGGGCGAAGTCTTCTGCCTGGGCAATCGCCGTGTCCCGATTGACGCGAGTTTCCCAGGCGATCATTCCGCCCCAGGCAATCACCAGCATCAACCAGATGGCCCCGGTCAGACGTAGCCAGATGGGCGTGTCCGCAAGCTTGCGCATGTTTCTTCCCTCAAATCAGCCGGACTACCTGCGACCCGGTCTAGTAAATACTCGTAGGGCGGTTTACGGCAAGGACGCGGAGAGCCTTAATCTTTAAGGACGGAAAGCAGCGGATTACTTGGGAACAGCAGGACGGGCGTTGAGGCGCTGAGTGACGGCATTCCAGTCGGCCTTGGAAAACAGGGGCCAAGCCAGCAATGCGCGATTGATGGATTCGTCGATGAGATCGGATTCCTCGCGCCGGGGCGGCTTGAGGACGAAGTTCACCACTTCGTTGCGGTCGCCCGGATGGCCGATGCCGATCCGCAGACGCCAGAAATCCTGGGTGCCCAGATGGGCGGTGATGTCCTTGAGGCCGTTGTGACCACCGAGGCCGCCGCCGAACTTGACGCGCAGTTGCCCGGGAGGAATGTCGAGTTCGTCATGCACAACCAGGATTTCGGCCGGTTCAATCCGGTAGAAACGCGCCAGGGCAGCCACCGACTGGCCGGAGCGGTTCATGAAGGTCTGGGGCATCAGCAGCCATACGCCGTCAGTCCTGGCGTTGGCGGCAAAGCCGTGAAAGCGGGCTTCCTTGCTCCAGGAAACACCCAGTTCACGCGCCAGGCGCTCACAAAACCAAAACCCGGCGTTATGCCGGGTTTCAGCGTATTCAGCGCCGGGGTTGCCGAGGCCGACAACGAGCTTCGGTGCAGGCTGGCTCATCGTCTCAGTGGCCTCTTCTCAACCCAGGTCAGCGATCAGGCAGCCGGGGTTTCTTCGGCTGCGTCGCTACCGCCACGGATGGCGAGAATGGTGGCGACGACGGGGTTTTCACCGTGCACCAGCGCCTTCACACCTTCCGGCAGAACCAGGTCGGAGACGTGGATGGAGTGGCCGGAAGCCAGATCCTTCAGGTCCACCTGGATGAACTCGGGCAGGTTGGCCGGCAGGCATTCCAGATCGATTTCAGCCATCACGTGGGTAACCATGCCACCTTCGAGCTTGACGCCCGGAGCGATGTCGGCGTTCACGAAGTGCAGGGGCACCTTCACGTGGATCTTGTGGGTGGCGTCAACGCGCTGGAAGTCCAGGTGCATGACTTGCTGCTTGTACGGGTGCCATTGGGTGTCGCGGAGGATCACGGACTGGGCAGCGCCGTCGAGCAGCACGGTCAGCACGGAAGCGTGGAAGGCTTCGTTGCGCAGGGCGTGGAAGATCTCGTTGTGATCGACTTCGATCTGAACGGCAGCACCGGCACCGTAAATGATGGCGGGAACATTGCCGGCGCGACGCAGGCGGCGGCTCGCACTCGTGCCCTGCAGAACGCGTGTCTTGGCGTTGAATTGAATGGTCATGTGTACTACTCCAGTAAATGAGCCCGGCCGCGACCAGACGGGCTGAAAAAAGCCGGTGGGCTCACACCCACCGGCTCGAAATCTTGAACGCTTACTCGTTGAAGAGCGAGCTGACCGACTCTTCGTTGCTGATCCGCAGGATCGTGTCAGCCAGCAGTTCGCCGATGGACACGGAACGGATGCGCTTGCAGGCCTTGGCTTCGTCCGACAGGGGAATGGTGTCGGTGACAACCAGTTCGTCCAGATCGGATTCGTTCAGGCGGCTGATCGCCGGGCCGGACAGCACCGCGTGGGTACAGTAGGCCAGCACACGCTTGGCACCGTTTTCCTTGAGTGCCTGAGCGGCTTTGCAGAGAGTGCCAGCGGTATCGACGATGTCGTCCATGATCACGCAGGTACGGCCTTCCACTTCACCGATGATGTTCATCACCTCGGACACGTTGGCCTTGGGGCGACGCTTGTCGATGATGGCCAGATCGCACTCGAGACGCTTGGCAAAGGCACGGGCACGAACCACACCGCCCACGTCCGGCGAAACAACCATCAGGTTTTCGTACTTCTGCTTTTCCAGGTCATCCAGCAGCACGGGTGCGGCGTAGATGTTATCCACCGGAATATCGAAGAAGCCCTGGATCTGGTCGGCGTGAAGATCGACGGTGAGGACACGCTGCACACCGGCGGCCTGGAGCATGTTGGCCACCACCTTGGCGGTGATGGGCACACGGGCCGAACGGGGACGCCGGTCCTGACGGGCGTAGCCGAAGTAGGGAATCGCTGCGGTGATGCGGCCAGCGGAAGCCCGCTTCAGCGCATCCACCATGATCAGCAATTCCATGATGTTATCGTTGGTGGGAACGCAGGTCGGCTGGAGGACGAAGACGTCCTTGCCGCGTACGTTCTCGAGAAGTTCGACATTGACTTCGCCATCAGAGAACCGCCCGACAGTGGCGGAACCCAGAGATTTCCCAAGGCGGCGAACTACGTCTGCGGCCAGTTTGGGATTGGCGTTGCCGGTGAAAACCATCAGGCTGCCCGAAGCCATGATCACCTCTCGTTACTGCAAAATGAAAATCGTAAAACAAAAACGGGCAGGTTTTTGGCCTGCCCGCTGAATTTGGCTGGGGAAGAAGGATTCGAACCTTCGAATGCCGGAATCAAAATCCGGTGCCTTGACCAACTTGGCGACTCCCCAAGAAACTTTTTTCACTGCTCACACAAGCCAGTCCTGCAGAGGATGCCTGTCCAGCCCTTCGGCCACCCAAACCTTCAAACCCTGCGGGGCTGCTGCGGCGACCTGCTCTGCCTTCTCCTTCGAACCGAAGGGAGCAAAGATACAAGCCCCTGAACCACTCATTCTTGCTGCCCCGTACTGTGACAACCAGACCAGCGCTTCAGCCACTTCCGGAAACTTCTTGCAGACTGTTGCCTGCATGTCGTTTCGCGTTGTGTGCATTGCGAAGGCCCGCATTATTAGTATTTCGCTATCGCGTGTCAACTCTTCCGCCGAAAAAACTTCAGCGGTCGGCACGGAGACATTCGGTGCGACCATCAGATACCAGGCCGGCGGCACACTCAAGGGCTGGAGCGCCTCTCCGACGCCTTCCGCAAAAGCGGTCTGTCCGAAGATGAAGAAAGGCACGTCCGCGCCGAGCGTGAGACCGATCTCCTGCAGGCGTTCCCGGGACAGCCCGCAGGCCCACAAACGGTTCAGGGCAACCAGCACGCTGGCGGCATCGGAGCTTCCGCCCCCCAGCCCGCCACCCATCGGAATCCGCTTGTCGACGCCGATCTCGGCACCCAAGGCGCTCCCGCTGGCGGCCTGCAGCGCGCGCGCGGCACGCACGACCAGATCCGCCTCGACCGGCACCCCCGGCACCTCGGTGGTGCGCAGGATGAGGCCATCGTCCCGCCGCCGCAGGGTGATCTCGTCGCCCCAGTCGAGCATGCGGAAAGCCGTCTGCAACAGGTGATAGCCGTCCGGGCGACGCCCGACGATGTGCAGAAAGAGGTTGATCTTGGCCGGTGCGGGGACACGCAACAGGGCTGTCGGATCGAATTCGGAAAGGTGCATGTCAGGGGTTCCAGGCATCGACGATCAGGCGCAGACGGGTTTCGCCACGATGAACGTCGACCTTGCGGGGCAGCGCATCCGGCCCGTCTCCCGCGTACTCGATGTATTCAATGGTCCACCCTTGGTCCACCACGCGCCGCAGCCGCCCGGACGGGTCCAGCTCGCGCACCGCCGCCCCGTCGCGCAGGCGGGCGGTGATCCACAGGGGCAACTGCATGAAGGGGGCGCTCACACCGAGGGCATCCTCGGCCAGCTCGGCGGCTGAAGCAGCCTCTGAACGCCGGCCGTCGGCCAGGGTCATGCGCGCGCCGCCGGCATCCGCCTCGATGCGCGCCAGGCCCTGCCCGAGGGGGCCGGTAAACAACCAGTCGTCGCGCCCGCTGTCGTGCTGCCAATCGACACCGACGGCAGCGGTCCGCTCGCCATCGCGAACCTGCAGGCGGCCTTCGAGCTGGAATCGGAGCATCTCGGCGCGAGGTGCCAGCCGCACCGGCTCCGGCGGGCGCACATCGGGCGCCGCACAGCCGACCAGGCTCAGCGCCAATACAAGAAGCGGGCCCCTCAAGGTTTGAACTTCTTGATCACGTCGGCCAGCACGGTGCTTTCCGGATGGGCCTTTGCCGCGTCCTTCCAGGTCTTCGCGGCTTCCTCGCGACGGCCCAGCATCCACAGCACTTCACCCAGATGCGCGGCGATCTCGGGATCGGGGCGCAGCCCGAAGGCCTTCTGGAGCTGCTCGAGGGATTCTGGCAACTTGCCGCGGCGATACAGGGCCCAGCCCAGGCTGTCGATGATGAAGGGATCGCTGGGCGACAGCGCCAGCCCCTTGCGGATCAGCACCTCCGCCTCGTCGAGGCGCAGATTGCGATCGACCAGGGAATAGCCGAGGGCGTTGTAGGCATGGGCATGTTCGGGCTTGAGGGCGATGAGCTTGCGCAGCCGCCCTTCCATGACCTCGATGCGCCCGACCCGCTCGGCCATCAGTGCTGACTCGTAGAGAAGATCGGTGCTGTCCGGATCCGCACGCAGCGCGTCGTCAAGCACCGTAAAGGCGTCCTCGTTGCGATTGGCGTCGCGCAGTATCTGTGCCTCGGCGAGAATGTACTGGACACGATCCTCCGGCGCCTCGCGAGCCACCGACTGAAGATGCTGGCGCGCCTCGGCGAGCTTGCCACGGTTCACCAGCACCTGGGCGATGCGCCCCTGAGCCGCCACGAACTGCTTGCCCGGCTGCACGGCTTTGTACCAGCCGATGGCATCATCAAAGCGCTTGGCATCCTCGGCGATCTGCCCGAGGTAGATGCGAACGGTGTCCGGCTCGGCGAAACCGAGATCGAGGAGGCGCTTGAAATGCTTCTCGGCCGCGGCACCATCGCCCAATTGCATGGACAGCAAACCTGCCGCATGAACGACATCCTTGTCGTCCGGCGCGCGCCTGACGAGCTCATCGAACTGCTCTCGGGCCGGGCCGAACTGGCGGGCGGCCACCAGCAGACGCGCCAGGCTGATGCGCGGCTCCCGCGCGTCCGGGTGGGCAGCAACGTAATCCTGCAGGGTCTGGATACCTTTGCCGGGCGATTCCTCCTGCTGGAACTGGGCCTTCAGGACAACCGCCTGCTCCCAGTCGGGCCGCACACGCAAGGCTTCGTCCAGTGCCGCCGAGGCTGCCGCCGGGTCCCCCGCCACGAAGGCCGCGTTGGCGCGGGCGAAATGCGCCTCTGCATGTTCGAGATAGGGCTCGGTCAACTCGCTCACGAGCCGGCGAATCAGGGCCTTGTCGGGGATGCGCGCCAGCCCGCGATTGAGCCCCATGAGTGCCGCACCGATGTTCTCGCCCTGCCCGGCCAGCGCCTTGGCCAGGTGCGCCTGCAGCTCCTCGATGCGTGCATTGCTGGCCATCGCCCCGGACGCCAGCTGCCGGGCCTGCATGGAGCCCGGATCGAGCTCCATCCACAGGCGTGAGGCCTCGCTGGCCAGATCGGCCTGCCGGGACACCACGGCAAACTCCGCCCCCCGGCGGGCGATGCGTGGATCGCGCGTGCGCCGGGCCAGGTCCACGTATGACTGGGCCGCCATACCGAGTTGCCCACGCGCGCCAGCGACTTCGGCCAGCAGCAACTGATAGAGGATCTGGGGCGTCAGCTCCTGAGCCGGGTAAGCCGTCGTGGCTGCCTCCGCCTCGGTGTCCACCTCGGAAAGTGGCTGCTGGGCATGGGCCAGACCCACCATCAGACCACCCGATATCAACAGGGAGGCCAGCAGGCGGGCCGGACGCGGGAGACGGAAAGTTGGCTTCATGAGAAAGGCTCTGGCGATACGTTGGAAATCCCGGTAGCCGACAACAGGCGGCCGGCGCTACGACACCGGGTTGGATCGCACCGTTACAATAGGGTTCGCCGGATGTTAGGCGGTTTCCCCAAGCCCAGCAAGCAAGCGCCCCCGCCAGCCCTTTGAGCCGTTTACGCCCATGCCAGAACTTCCCGAAGTCGAGACCACCCGCCGGGGAATCGCCCCCGAACTGAGCGGTCGCAGCGTCACCGGCGTCATCATCCGCAATGGCCGCCTGCGCCACCCGATTCCCGCCGATCTCGACGAGACGCTCGCCGGCCAGCCTCTGCTCGCCGTGGAACGCCGGGCCAAGTACCTGCTGTTCCGCTTTCCCCACGGCAGCCTGCTCGTGCATCTGGGCATGTCCGGCAGCCTGCGCATCGTGCCCGCCGAACTCACACCCGAAAAGCATGACCACCTGGACATAATCTTCGGCACACAGGCCTTGCGCCTGCGCGACCCGCGGCGATTCGGGCTGGTCCTGTGGCAGGCGGGCGAGGCACCACACCCACTGATCGCCGACCTCGGACTGGAACCCCTCGACGGGGAATTTGACGGCGCCTGGCTGCACAAGGCCAGCCGCGGACGCAAGACACCGGTGAAGCTCTTTCTGATGGACGCCGCCCACGTGGTCGGGATCGGCAACATATACGCATCGGAAAGCCTCTTCCGCGCCGGAATCGACCCGACCACGCCCGTCGAAGAACTCGGCCCCCGGCGCTGCGAGCGCCTCGCCACCTGCATCCGCGAGACCCTGCAGGACGCCCTTGCCGCCGGCGGCAGCACCTTGCGCGATTTTGTCGGCAGCAACGGTTCGCCGGGCTACTTCCAGCAGCAGTATTTCGCCTACGGACGCGACGGAGAACCCTGCCGGCAGTGCCAAACAGCGATCCGCAAGCGCATCATGGGGCAACGGGCCACGTTCTACTGCCCGCGCTGCCAGCGCTGAAAGCCATTCCGGTTGGCAGCTTTCCCGTTTATGCTATCAATATTGTAAAAATTCGCCGGCGAAGCGGCTCCCAGCCAGGAATGAAGCTCGTGAAAGACGCACAAATGCTTGCTGAACACTTCTCCGCCTACACCCGGTGGCGTGGAGATGTCGCCTCCGGAATCGGAGAATTGCGCACCTGGCTGCACCACAACGAGATCGGCGACGCCCAGTCGGATCTGCGCCTGCAATATCTGCTGGACCGCCTGCGCGAAGACAAGCTGATCGTCGCCTTCGTCGCCGAGTTCTCCCGCGGCAAGTCGGAACTCATCAATGCGGTGTTTTTCGCCGGCTACGGCAACCGCATCCTGCCCTCCAGTGCCGGTCGCACCACCATGTGCCCGACCGAGCTGCAGTGGAAAAAAGGCGACAAGCCGGAGATCCGCCTGCTCCCCATCGAAAGCCGCAAGACCAACGCCAGCATCACCGAGCTCAAGCGCTATCCGGAAGAGTGGCAGGTGCGCCCCCTCGACACCAGCTCGGCAGAAAGCCTGCAGCAGGCCCTCGCCCAGGTCGGTGAAACGCGGCGGGCCAGCGCGGCCGAAGCCGAAGAACTGGGCTTTCCGATCGACGACAACGGCGAGCACGGCATTCGCCCGGACGCCGAAGGCAAGATCGAAATCCCCCTGTGGCGCCACGCTGTCATCCAGTTTCCCCATCCGCTCCTCGAGCAGGGGCTGGTGATCCTCGACACCCCGGGCCTCAACGCCATCGGCGCCGAACCCGAGCTGACCCTAAACCTGCTGCCCAACGCCCACGCGGTGCTGTTCATCCTCGCCGCCGACACCGGCGTCACCCAAAGCGACCTCGCCGTGTGGCGCGAGCACGTCAATGCCGGCCGGCGCCAGCGTGGCCGCATCGTTGCGCTCAACAAGATCGACGGCCTGTGGGACGGCCTGCGCAGCGAGGCCGACATCGAGCGCGAGATTGCCGGCCAGGTCGCCAGCGTCGCGGCCACCCTCGAAATCGAGCCGGACCAGGTCTATCCCGTATCAGCGCAAAAGGGCTTGGTCGCCAAGGTCAACGACGACGCCGAGCTGCTTGAGCGCAGCCGCCTTCTCCAGCTGGAACGGGCGCTGTCCACCGAGCTGCTGCCCACCAAGCGCGACATCGTTCGCGACAACACCTACGGCGACGTGACCGATATCGTCGGCCGTTCGCGCGAGCTGCTCAACGCACGCCTCAGCGGCCTGCAGGAACAATTGCAGGAACTCACCGACCTGCGCGGCAAGAACCAGAACGTCATCGAATACATGATGCGCAAGGTGCGCTCCGAGAAAAACGAGTTCGAGCAGGGCCTGCAAAAGTATTACGCCGTGCGCAGCGTGTTTTCCAGCCTCTCCAACAACCTGTTCGGCCACCTCGGCCTCGACGCACTGCGCGACGAAACCCGGCGCACCCGCGAGGCCATGCTGGACGCGGCCTTCTCCCGCGGTTTGCGCGAGGCGATGAAGGGCTTCTTCCTGCATCTGCGCGGCAATCTCAAGAAATCCACCGACGAGATCGGCGAAATTTCAAAAATGCTCGACGCCATGTACAAGCGCTTCACCGTCGAGCACGGCCTCAAGCTGGCCGCGCCAACCGCCTTCTCCACGCTGCGCTACGAAAAGGAGATCGAGCGCCTCGAGGCCGCCTTCAACAGCCAGTTCAACACGGTGCTGACCATCGTCACCACCGAGAAGCACACCCTGACCCAGAAGTTCTTCGAAACCGTGGCGGTGGAAGCCCGCCGCACCTTCGAGGTGGCCAACCGGGACGCCGAGCAGTGGCTGCGCGCCGTGATGGCGCCGCTCGAAACCCAAGTCCGCGAATACCAGCTCCAGTTGAAGCGCCGCCTCGAAAGCGTCAAACGCATCCATCAGGCCACCGACACGCTGGAAGACCGGGTGCGCGAGCTGCAGCAGGCCGAAGAACTCCTCGTTCGCCAGCTCGGCCAGCTCGACGGTCTTGCGAAGCGCATCGAACGTGCGCTGGACATGCCCCAGGCCGATGCTCCGGCAACATCCGCCCGCGCGGCCTGACGCGACAATCCATCCAAAAAACAGCGCAAAAAAACCGGACGCACTGAAAAGTGCGTCCGGTTTTTTAATATCCGGGCTGGCTGCGACCTGACTTACTTGTCGGCGGTCAGCTTGAGGAATTTTTCCATCAGATCGTCCTTGTTTTCCGGGTGCTCCGGATCGAAGGGGATGCAATCGACCGGGCAGACCTGCTGGCACTGGGGTTCGTCGAAATGGCCGACGCACTCGGTACACTTGTTCGGGTCGATGATGTAGATCTCGTCACCCTGGGAAATGGCGCCATTCGGGCATTCCGGCTCGCAGACGTCGCAGTTGATGCACTCGTCGGTAATCATCAAGGCCATTTTGTTTTACTTCCTCGTTACTTACTGTTTGTTGATCTTGGCACGCAGCCGATCCAGAACACCGGGCTGCACAAACTTGCTTACATCGCCGCCGAGCCGTGCGATCTCGCGCACCATGGTGGCGGAGATGAACATGTACTCGTCGGAGGGGGTCAGAAAGACCGTCTCCACATCCGGGTAAAGCTTGCGGTTCATGCCGGCCATCTGGAATTCGTACTCGAAGTCAGACACCGCCCGCAGCCCCCGCAAAATCACCCGTGCGTTGTTCTTGTGGAGAAAATCCATCAGCAGGCAGGAAAAACCCTGCACCTCCACGTTCGGGTAGGCCGCCAGCACCTCCCGGGCGATCTCCACCCGTTCATCGACGGAAAAAATCGGGCCCTTTCCACCACTCACCGCCACACCGACGATAACCCGCTCAAAAAGCCGGGATGCCCGCCGGACAAGATCCTCATGCCCGCGGGTAAATGGGTCGAAAGTGCCTGGGTAAACCGCGATTCCGTCCCTCATCCTGCAGCCCTCCCCTGTCGGCGCAACAGCGCGGGCATCAGGCAGCGAGAGCAAAGAGGTGGTAATACACCTGCCCTGCCTTGCCCTGCTTGATTCGCGTCAATCGGTCGATATTTTCAATTTCGTATTCCGCTTCCACATAAACCACCCCGTTTTTGGCAAGGAGATCCGGCAGGAACGGCGCCATCCGCTCGATCCAGCCCGCCCGGTAAGGCGGATCCAGAAAGACCACATCAAAGGGCTGAATCGCGGAGCGGGCGAATTTTAGCGCATCGCCCCTCACAATCTGTACACGCGATGCCTGAAGGGTCTTTACATTGTGCTGGAGGGCGGCACACGCCACGGCATCCTGCTCGATCATCGTCACCTTTTCGGCCCCGCGGGAGGCAGCTTCAAACCCCAGCGCACCGCTACCGGCAAAGAGATCCACGCAGGTCTTGCCGTCGAGATCCTGCCCCAGCCAGTTGAACAGGGTTTCACGCACGCGATCCGGCGTCGGGCGCAGGCCCTTCACCGTACTCACGTCAATCAGGCGGGAACGCCAGTCCCCACCGATGATGCGGATTCGACTCAACGCTTTGCTCCTGCCTTGACCGGGGCCGCCTTGTCGCCGTCGCCGCCCACCACCACGGTCACCAGGTGATCCGGCGACACGTGACGCTTGAAGGCATCCCGGATCTGCTGGACCGTTACCGCCCTGACCTTGTCCCGATAGGTATCCAGGTAATCGAGTGGCAGGCCGTAGCTGCCGATCACCGCCACCTGTTCGAGCATCTTGCGGTTGGAGTCGAGACGCAGGGCGAAGCCATTGATCAGATTGTCCTTGGCCGCCTGCAGTTCGGCCTCCGTCGGCCCCTTGGCGAGGAACTCGTCAAGGGTCGAGGCAACCACGCGCACGGCATCGTCCGCCTGACTGCCCTTGGTCTGCAGACCGATCTGGAACGGGCCCACGTCACGCTGGGGCATGAAGTAGCTATACACGCTGTAGGCGTAGCCACGCTTCTCGCGCACTTCGCGGGTCAGACGGGAGACGAAGCCGCCACCGCCAAGAATGTAATTGCCCACCTGCAGCGGGAAGAAATCCGGATCGCCGCGGCGGATGCCCGGCTGACCGATGGCCACGTGAGCCTGGGCCGACGGGTTGGGGATGCGGATCGTCTGGCGCTCGGGCACGGTCGTGTTGACTGTCTGCGCCGGCGCCTCACCCGCCGGCAAGGCGCCGGTCAGGCGGGTGGCGATGGCTTCCGCCTCGGCCCGCGACACGTCACCGACGATGCTCACCACTGCCCGGCCGCTCGTGTAGTAGCGCTTGTGAAAGTCAGCCAGGTCGTCACGCGTCAGCCCGGATACCGTTGCCACCGTCGGCAGGCGTCCGTAGGCATGGTCCGGATACAGGGCCGCAGAAAAACGCCGAGCCAGGATGGAATCCGGCTGGGTGTCGGCCTCCTTCAGGCCGGCAATGCTGCGCGCCTTTTCCCGCTCGACGGCCGCTGCCGGAAAGGTCGGCTGCTGGATCAGGGTGGCGAGGAGTTCCACCGCCCCGTCTCGCTCGGCCGGATTGCTGAGGCTGCGCAGCGACAGCGACGCCCGGTCCATGTCGGCACCGCCGCCGATCTGGGTGCCCAGGTCGGCAATGCGATTGGCGATGGCATCTTCATCCAGCGCGCCGGCCCCGGCATCCAGCAGGCCGCGGGTCAGCCCGGCAACGCCGGCCTTGCCGATCGGCGCCTCGGCGCCGGCGGCCCGGAAATCCACCTGCACGTCGACGATGGGCAGCGCCCGGCTTTCGACGAAAAACACCTTCGTGCCGCCCGGGGTGGTCCAGCTCTGGATGGCGAGCCCGGCCTGGGCCGGGAGTGTCGCGAAGGCCAGCGCAAGGGCTGCCCCGAGACGTTTGTAATGGGAAATCATCAATTCACCTCGAAAACGGGGGCGGTCAGTGGCGATGGGGCGCCGTGGCCTTGGCGCGGGCCTGGGCATCCACCGGCAAAGGGTCGAGCTGGGCGACGGTGAGGGTATCGTCCCGGAAATACTTCTTCGCAACGGCCTGGACTTCGGCGGCGGTCACCGCGCGGAGCCGTTCGAGCATGAGCGGGTCGTCCTTCCACGACAGACCGACCATCTCGTCCATACCGATCTCCATCGCCTGGCCCATCAGGGAGTCGCGCTTGTAAACCTGGCCGGCGACGGCCTGCACCTTTACGCGGCGCAATTCGTCCTCGGAGACGCCTTCGTTCTGGATGCGGGCAATTTCGGCGTGCAGCGCGGCCTCCACATCGGCCACCGTCTTGCCCTCAGCCGGCGCACCATCGAGGTAGAACAGGGACTCGCCCCGGGCGGAACCGTCGTAGCCGGCATTGGCGGTCACCGCTACGCGGCTGCCGCGCACGATGTTCTTCGACAAACGCGCACCTTCGTAGCCATCCAGCACCGCAGCGAGCACCTGCAGGGCATAGAAGTCGCCGTCAGCCTTGACGTCGCGCAGGGTCGGCACACGCCAGGCGAGGGCTACGTAGGGCAACTCGGCAGGCGCCTTGACCACCGTGCGACGGGGGCCGCTCTGCTCCGGCTCGATGAGGGGCTTTCTTACCGGCAGCGGGCGCGACTTGACCTGTCCGTAGGTCTTCTTCGCATCCCTGAAGACCGCCTGGTGATCCACATCACCCACCACCACGAGGGTTGCGTTGTTGGGTACGTACCAGCGCTGGTACCAGTCGCGGGCATCCTGGGCGGTCATGTTGTCCAGGTCGCTCATCCAGCCAATGATCGGACGACGGTAGGGGTGGGCCTGGAAGGCGGTGGCCATCAACTGCTCGACGACCAGCGAACGGGGCTTGTCGTCGGTGCGCAGGCGGCGCTCCTCCTTGACCACCTCGATCTCCTTCTTGAAGGACTCGTCGGTGACCTGCAGGTTGGCCATCCGGTCAGCCTCCAGGGTCATCATCTTGTTGAGGCCTTCCTTTGGCACCTGCTGGAAGTAGGCGGTGTAGTCGTGGCTCGTAAAGGCGTTGTCACGCCCGCCGGCCGCGCCGACGAGCTTGTTGAACTCGCCCGGCCCAACCTTCTTCGTGCCCTTGAACATCATGTGTTCAAGCAGGTGGGCCACCCCCGAAGTGCCGTCCACTTCGTCCATGGCCCCCACCCGATACCACACCATGTGCACCACCGAAGGGGCCCGGCGATCTTCCTTGACGATGAGCTTCATCCCGTTGGGGAGAACGGTCTCGAAGGGATTGGCCCAGGCCGGGGCGGCCAGTGCCGCGGACAGGGCCAGGGCGACGGAGGTGATCCGCAAACTGCGATTCATCATAGGCTCTTGAAGCATCTGGTAAAATTGAAAAACAATGGCTGCGGGCCGGCGTATGGCGCGGCATCATAGCGGCATTACGGCGATGCGGCCAACCGGGCATGGCGGGCAGATTCTCGGCCCGTCCCGATCGACCCACTCTCTGACCTGCCTCCACATGTTTGGTTTCCTGAAGAAAGCCCTCAAGCCGGGCGATGCGTCGGCCCCCGTGCCCGACGCCGCCGCGGAATCCCCCGCGGCACCTCTGCAGGCTCCAGCCCCCACCGCCGTCGTGCCGCCGCCGGCACCGGCTCCCGAGCCCGAAAAAAAACGTTCCTGGATGGACCGCCTGCGTAGCGGCCTGTCCCGTACCCGTGACCAGATCGGCGGCGGCCTTGGCGGCCTGACCAGCCTGTTCTCCCGCCGCAAGATCGACGAGGAACTCCTCGAAGAACTCGAAGCCACCCTGCTGATGGCAGACTGTGGCGTCGATGCCACCCAGCACCTGCTCAAGGAACTGCGCCTGCGCTGGAAGCGCGACAAGCTGGAAACCGCTGACCAGCTCCAGGGCGCCCTCGCCGAAGGCCTCCTGTCCATCCTCTCCCCGCTCGAAAAACCTCTCGAGATCTCGGCCCACAAGCCTTACATCATCATGATCGCGGGGGTAAACGGCTCGGGCAAGACGACCTCCATCGGCAAGCTCGCCAAGCACTTCCAGAGCCAGGGCAAGAGCGTGCTGCTGGCTGCCGGCGACACCTTCCGCGCTGCTGCCCGCGAGCAGTTGATGACCTGGGGCGAACGCAACGGGGTGGCCGTCATCGCCCAGGAGTCAGGAGATCCGGCGGCGGTCGTGTTCGACGCCATCAGCGCCGCCCGCGCCCGCAACATCGACATTGTGCTGGCCGACACCGCCGGCCGCCTGCCCACCCAGTTGCATCTGATGGAAGAAATCGCCAAGGTCCGGCGGGTCATCCAGAAGGCCGAGCCGAGCGGCCCGCATGAAGTGCTGCTGGTTCTCGACGCGAACATCGGGCAGAACGCCCTCCAGCAGGTCAAGGCCTTCGACGCGGCCATCGGCATCACCGGCCTGGTCCTCACCAAGCTCGACGGCACCGCCAAGGGCGGTGTGGTGGCGGCCATCGCCCGTCAGTGCCCGAAGCCCCTGCGTTTCATCGGCATCGGCGAGCAGATCGACGACCTGCAGGTCTTCCGGGCCAGGGAGTTTGTCGACGCCCTGTTCGTACCGGTAGGCAACAGCGAGGAATAAACCCGCGACTGCCACCAAAAGACAAAAAGCCGCTGCGGCATTACCCGCAGCGGCTTTTTATTTGGTGCAGGGCAATCAGGCCGGCAGCAGGCGATCCAGCTCGGCCACGGTACGTTCGGCGGCCTTGCCGTCCCACAGCACCGGGCGGCAGCCCTGCTTGCCGTTACCGGCGAGCACTTTGGCCGCTTCTTCGAGGATGCGGGCCGGATCGGTGCCGACCAGCACGTTGCTGCCTTCATCAACGGTCACCGGGCGCTCGGTATTCTCGCGCAAAGTGAGGCAGGGCACGCCGAGGGCGGTGGTTTCTTCCTGCAGGCCGCCGCTGTCGGTCATGATCAGCGCAGCATCCTTCCACAGGTTGAGGAACTCCATGTAGGACTGGGGCTTGGTCAGGACCACATTGGGGCCGAGGTCGAGGCCAAATTTTTCGAGGTTGCCACGGGTGCGCGGGTGCACCGGAAAGATCAGCGGCAGCTCGCCGGCGATCTGCTTGAGCGCACCGGCGATGCCGCGCAGGTTGGCTTCATCGTCCACGTTGGACGGACGGTGCAGGGTGACCACGCCGTACTTGGGATACCTGGCCTTGATGGCTTCAGTCTCCATGCCGGACTTGTCAGAGGCATCGAGCTTGTCGCGCTGGAACAGCAGGTTGTCCACCATCACGTGGCCAACGTGGAAGACCGCAGCCGCCGACTTGCCTTCCTTCATCAGGTTGTCGACGCCGGCCGGCTCGGTGCAGAAGAACCAGTCGGAGATGCTGTCGGTAACCAGACGGTTGATTTCCTCGGGCATGCGCATGTCGCCGCTGCGCAGGCCGGCCTCGACGTGGGCGACCGGAATGTTCAGCTTCTTGGCGTCGATGGAGCAGGCCAGCGTGGAGTTCACATCACCTACCACGAGCACACAGTCGGGGCGGGCGTTCTGGCAGATCTCCTCGAAGGCCACCATGATCTTGGCGGTCTGGGTGGCATGGCTGCCACCGCCGGCTTCGAGGTGGTAGTCAGGCTTGGGAATGCCCAGCTCGTCGAAAAAGACGTCGCTCATTTCCCGGTCGTAGTGCTGGCCGGTGTGGATGATCCGGAAGTCGAAGCGGTCCGCCCGGGCCTGCAGGGCTCGCACGATCGGCGCGATCTTCATGAAGTTGGGACGCGCGCCGGCGACGAGATAGATGAGCGAACGGGACATACGGGACTCCACAGGCAGAATGACAGGCGCGCATTATGGCGCGCGCCCTCCGGGCCCAACAAAGAAATAATTGTCAAACAACGAAGTTACGCAGGCACTTCAGGCGAAGGTCTCGCACTCGGCCAGCGCCTTGCCGGCCACATCCTTGGCCGACAGCTGCGGCTCGCCGCTCAGCGGCCACGCGACACCCACCGTCGGGTCGTTCCAGGCCAGGCTGCGCTCGAACTGCGGGGCGTAGTAATCGGTGGTCTTGTACAGAAAGTCGGCCGACTCGCTGGTCACCAGGAAGCCGTGGGCGAAGCCCGGCGGAATCCACAGCTGGCGGCTGTTCTCCTCGCTGAGTTCGACCCCGCTCCACTTGCCGAAAGTCGGTGAGGCCTTGCGCAGGTCGACGGCCACATCAAACACCGAGCCGCGCACGACGCGCACCAACTTTCCCTGGGCTTGCTCGATCTGGTAATGCAGGCCGCGCAGCACGCCCTTGCCGGAGCGGGAGTGGTTGTCCTGCACGAAGTTCACGTCGAGGCCGGTGGCCTCCTGGAAGGCCCTAGCGTTGAAGCTTTCCATGAAGAAACCACGGGCGTCGCCGAAGACTTTCGGTTCGAGGATCAGCAGGCCGGGAATGGCGGTCTGGACGACGTTCATCAGAAGACCTTTTCGTCGAGGATGCGCAGCAGGTACTGGCCGTAACCATTCTTGGCCAGCGGGGCGGCGAGTTTCTGCAGGTGTTCGGCGTCGATCCAGCCGGCACGCCAGGCGATTTCTTCGGGGCAGGCAATCTTGAGGCCCTGGCGCTTTTCGATGGTCTGGATGAACAGGCTGGCTTCGAGCAGGCTTTCGTGGGTGCCGGTGTCGAGCCAGGCGTGGCCGCGGCCCATGACCTGCACGTCCAGCGCATCCCATTCGAGGTACTGGCGATTCACGTCGGTGATTTCGAGTTCGCCGCGGGCACCGGGCTTGAGGTTTTTGGCGATGTCGACGACGCGGTTGTCGTAGAAGTAGAGGCCGGTGACGGCGTAACGGCTCTTCGGCACGACGGGCTTCTCTTCGAGGCTGATGGCGCGGCCATCCTTGTCGAACTCGACGACGCCGTAACGCTCGGGATCGTGCACCGGGTAGGCGAAGACGGTGGCGCCCCCGGTTTGCTGGCTGGAGGTACGCAGGCTGGTGCCGAAGTCATGGCCGTAGAAAAGGTTGTCGCCGAGGATCAGCGCGCTGGGGCCGTTATTGACGAAGTCCTCGCCAATGATGAAGGCTTGGGCGAGGCCGTCCGGGCTGGGCTGGACGGCATATTGCAGGTTGAGGCCCCACTGGCTGCCGTCCCCCAGCAATTGCTGGAAGCGCGGGGTGTCCTGCGGGGTGGAGATGATCAGGATGTCGCGGATCCCCGCCAGCATCAGGGTGCTGAGGGGGTAGTAGATCATCGGCTTGTCGTACACCGGGATGAGCTGCTTGGAGACGGCCAGCGTGGCCGGATGCAGCCGGGTGCCGGAGCCGCCGGCGAGGATGATGCCTTTGCGTTGGGTCATGGTGTTGTCCGTTTCAGATCGTGTCGTGGTGTGGTGGGCGGCTGGAGCCGCCCCTACAGGATTTCCTCGAGCATGCGGTCAATGCCCTGCTGCCAGGGCGGCGGGACGAGACCGAAGGCGCGCTGCAGCTTGCCGGTATCGAGCCGGGAGTTGAGCGGGCGGGCGGCCGGGGTCGGGAAGGCGCTGGTCGGCACGGGCCGGATGGCGTCCGCGGCAACCTGGATCGGGATGCCGCGGGCGCGGGCAAACTCAATGACATGGCGGGCGTAGCCGTGCCAAGTGGTTTCGCCAGCGGCGGCCAGGTGGTAGGTGCCGGCCAGCGCCGGATTGGCGAGGGTCATGCGGGCGGCGTGGGCGCTGACGTCGGCAAGCAGCTCGGCCCCGGTGGGCGCGCCGTGCTGGTCGTCGATGATGGTCAGCTTGTCACGCTCGGCGGCGAGCTTGAGCATGGTCTTGGCGAAGTTGCCGCCGCGGGCCGCATACACCCAGCTGGTGCGGAAGATCAGGTGGCAGCAGCCGCTGGCGCGGATTCGTTCTTCGCCTTCGCACTTGGTGCGGCCATAGACGGACAGTGGCCCGGTGGTGGCGTCCTCGCTCCACGGGGTGCTGCCGCTGCCGTCGAAGACGTAGTCGGTGGAGTAATGGACCAGCAGCGCGCCGAGGGCGGCGGCTTCGCGAGCCAGCACGCCGGGGGCCAGCGCGTTGAGGGCGCGGGCGAAGTCCGGCTCGTTTTCGGCCTTGTCCACGGCGGTGTGGGCGGCGGCATTGACGATGAGCCCGGGAGCGACGGCACGCACGGTGGCCGCCAGGCTTTCGGGATCGGCGAAGTCGCCGGACAGGCCCAGAGCACCGTCGTGGCCGAGGGCGATGACTTCACCCAGGGGCGCCAGGCTGCGCTGGAGCTCCCAGCCCACCTGGCCGTTCTTGCCGAGAAGGAGGATCTTCATCAACGGGCGGCGTAGTTGGTCTCGACCCAGTCGCGGTAGGCGCCGCTGAGGATGTGGGCAACCCACTCCTGGTTGGCGAGATACCACTGGACGGTCTTGCGGATGCCGGTTTCGAAGGTTTCGGCGGGGCGCCAGCCGAGCTCGCGCTCGATCTTGCGGGCGTCGATGGCGTAGCGGCGGTCGTGGCCGGGGCGATCGGTGACGTAGGTGATGAGGCGCGTGTAGCTGCCGGCGGGGTCGGGCTTGAGCTCGTCGAGCAGCGCACACAGGGTGTGCACGATCTCGATGTTGGGCTTCTCGTTCCAGCCGCCCACGTTGTACACCTCGCCCGGGGTGCCTTGGGCGAGCACGGCGCGGATGGCGCTGCAGTGGTCGGTGACGTACAGCCAGTCGCGGATCTGCTGGCCGTCGCCATACACGGGCAGCGGCTTGCCGGCCAACGCATTGGCGATCATCAGCGGGATGAGCTTCTCGGGGAAGTGATACGGGCCGTAGTTGTTGGAGCAGTTGCTGGTGGTCACCGGCAGGCCGTAGGTGTGGTGCCAGGCGCGCACCAGGTGGTCGGAGGCGGCCTTGCTGGCCGAGTACGGGCTGTTGGGCTCGTAGGTCTTGGTCTCTGAAAAGGCCGGGTCATTGGGACCGAGGGAGCCGTACACCTCGTCGGTGCTCACGTGATGGAAGCGGAACGCGGCCTTGCCCGCCTCATCAAGGCTCATCCAGTGGCCGCGGGCGGCCTCGAGCAGGGTGAAGGTGCCAGTCACGTTGGTACGCACGAAGTCGCCAGGGCCGTGGATGGAGCGATCGACGTGGCTTTCGGCGGCAAAGTGGACGATGGCACGGGGCTGGTGCTCGGCGAACAGGCGGTCGACCAGCTCACGGTCGCAGATGTCGCCCTGCACGAAGATGTGCCGCGGGTCGCCCTTCAGGGAGGCGAGGTTCTCGAGGTTGCCCGCGTAGGTCAGGGCGTCCAGGTTCACTACCGGTTCGTCGCTCACCGAGAGCCAGTCCAGTACGAAGTTTGCGCCGATGAAGCCGGCGCCGCCGGTTACGAGAATCATGGAGAGTCCTTGGAAAATCGATTGAAGCCGGTGCGTGTCAGACGGAGAGCAGCCAAGCCCGAGCTGGCTGAAACGGTCAAAGACCATAATTATGACACTCCCTTTGGGTCAATTTCAGGGTCACTGTTGCCGTTAATGGGCATCAGGCGATATTGGGACTTGCCCGACACCGGGCAGACACGTCCCCCGGAATGGAGAAACATCGACCATGCAGGCATTCTCCGGATGGCTTCAACGCAATCTGCAGACCGCCGTCATTCTGCCCACCCTCGTTGCGCTGGCCCTGGCCATCGCGCTGGGCGGCCTTCTCATCGCACGCCTCGACGAGGCCCACGAGCAAGTCCTCAAGAACACCTTCACCTACGAAACCGGTGAGATCACCCGGAAGATCGAAGAGCGCCTGAAGGCCTATCGACAAGTCCTGCGCGGCACCCGGGCACTGTTCGCCGCGTCTCAGGAAGTCACCCGCAGGGAATGGCAGAATTACGTCGATGCCCTGCGCCTCCACGCCGACTACCCGGGTATCCAGGGCGTGGGTTTCGCGGTGCCGGTGCCGGCAAGCCAACTGGCCAGCCACGAACAGCGCATCCGCAGTGAAGGCTTCCCCGACTACCGGATCAGCCCGCCGGGCCACCGCGCCGAATACACCGCCATCGTTTTCCTGGAACCCTTCGACTGGCGTAACCAGAGGGCCTTCGGCTACGACATGTACTCCGAGCCGGTCCGCCATGAGGCCATGGAACGGGCCCGTCGCCTGGGCACGCCGGCCCTTTCCGGCAAGGTTCGCCTGGTCCAGGAAACCAGCACCGACACCCAGGCCGGCGTGCTGCTCTACTTGCCGGTATTTCGCCACGGCGCCCCCCTGATTACGCCGGCCCAGCAGGAGCGGGCCTTCCTTGGCTGGGTTTACAGCCCTTTCCGGATGCGTGACCTGATTACCGGCACTCTCGGCGACTCGGCGCCACGCATCCGGCTGCGCATTTACGACGGTCACGACGAAAATGCGGCATCCCTGTTGTTCGACAGCGGCCCCGACCGCCAGCAGCCCGGTGCCCTTGGCGGCCGGAGCGTGCTCGAACTGGACAACCGGGTCTGGACACTGGCCTTCGACAGCAACCCGGCCTTCCTGACCGATCAAGGCGTCCGCCAGCTGGAACGCGCGGCCGTCCTGCTGATCGGCGCGTTGTTCGTACTTCTGACAGCCTTCTTCTTTTCGGCACGCCAGCGCGCCCGCGAACTCGACCGGGTCGGCACCTCGTTGCGCGCCAGCGAAGCCCGCTACAGCACGCTGGTGAATCTCTCCCAGGACGGCATTGCAGCCCTCGACACCAAACTGCGTTTCACCTTCCTCAATCCACGCCTGCTCAAGCTGCTCCGCTACCCGGAAGGCGAACTCATCGGCCGGCGCTTCGACAGCCTGTGGCCCATGGAGGACAGCGCACGCAGCCGCGCGCTGGGCGAGCGCCTGAAGCGGGGCGAGGCCGCCACCAGCGAACAGGAACTGCGCAATGCCGACGGACGGGTTATCACCGCCATCGTCACCGACGCCCCCCACATCGACGCACGCGGCGGGCTGCAGGGGGTGATCCTGACCATCACCGACATCTCCGAACGCAAGGCCTCGGAAGAGCGCATCCACTACCTGGCCACCCACGACCCCCTGACCGGGCTGGCCAACCGGGCCATGTTCATGAACCAGATGAACACCAGCCTGCTGATCTCCCAGCGCCACAAGACACGCTTCGCCCTGCTCTTTCTCGACCTGGACCATTTCAAGGAGATCAACGACACCCTCGGCCACGCGGCCGGCGATGCCCTGCTGATCGAGTCAGCCCGGCGCATGCGCCACGGCCTGCGGGCCAGCGACCTGCTGGCCCGGCAGGGAGGCGACGAATTCATGGCCCTGCTCCACGACATCCACACCATGCACGAAGCCCTTGGCGTAGCCGAAAAGATCCGCCGCGCCCTCAACGAAGCCCTCGTGCTCGATGGCCGCGAATGCCTGGTGTCGGCGAGCATCGGCATTGCCCTCTATCCAGACCATGGCAAAGATCTCGAAAGCCTCACCCGCAGCGCCGATGCCGCCATGTACCGGGCCAAGATGAACGGACGCAATGGCGCCAGTGCCGCGCAAGACGCCCCCCTTGAACCATAATATGTGCGCCGAATGCATCGACTGAGCTGTTCCGCGCCACACCACCCTGGAGAATCCATGTCCCGTCACACCAAGATCGTCGCCACCCTCGGCCCCGCCTCGTCCGACATCGCCACCCTTGAGCGCCTGGTGCAGGCCGGCGTGGACGTGGTGCGCCTGAACTTCTCCCACGGCAAGGCCGAAGACCACATTGCCCGCGCCAACCAGATCCGCGAAGCCTCCCAGCTGGCTGGCCGGCCGGTCGGTATCCTGGCCGACATGCAAGGCCCCAAGATCCGCGTCGGCAAGTTCGAGGAAGGCAAGATCACCCTGCAAAAAGGTGCCGCCTTCATTCTCGACGCCGCCTTCCCCGGCCCCGGCAACACCCACCGGGTTGGCCTCGACTACAAGGATCTGCCCCGCGACGTGAAGCCCGGCGACGTGCTGCTGCTTGACGACGGACGCCTCAAGCTGGGTGTCGAGCGCGTGCTTGGGCACGAAATCCATACCGTCGTGAAGGTGGGCGGCGAGCTGTCCAACAACAAGGGCATCAACCGCCAGGGCGGCGGTCTCACCGCCCCGGCCCTCACGGCCAAGGACATGGACGACATCAAGACCGCCGCGCAGATCGGCGTCGACTTCGTCGCCATCTCCTTCCCGAAGGGCGCCGCCGACATGTACATGGCCCGCCAGCTGCTGCGCGCCGCCGGCAGCAGCGCCATGCTGATCGCCAAGATCGAGCGCACCGAAGCGGTCGCCAATCTGGAAGAGATCCTCGACGCCTCCGACGGCATCATGGTGGCCCGCGGCGATCTGGCCGTCGAAGTCGGCGACGCCGCCGTGCCGGCCCTGCAAAAACGCATGATCCGCGCTGCCCGCGAGCGTAACAAGCTGGCCATCACCGCCACCCAGATGATGGAGTCGATGATCCACAGCCCGGTGCCGACCCGCGCCGAAGTCTCCGACGTGGCCAACGCCGTACTCGACGGCACCGATGCGGTGATGCTGTCCGCAGAAACCGCCTCCGGCACCTTCCCGGTCGAAGTCGTCGAATCGATGGCGCGCATCTGTCTCGAAGCCGAAAAGTCCGCCGAAGTCACCATGGACCGGGACTTCCTCGACCGCATCTTCACGCGCATCGACCAGTCCATCGCCATGGCCGCCATGTGGACTGCCTACCACCTCAAGGTCAAGGCCATCGCCGCCCTCACCCAGACCGGCTCCACCGCTCTGTGGATGAGCCGCCTGAACAGCGGCGTGCCCATCTACGCCCTCACCCCGGAAGTTTCCGCCCGCAACCAGATGACCCTCTACCGCGAGGTCTACCCGCTGCTCATGTCGCAGGTGCACGCAGACCGCGACGTGCTGCTGTGGGAAGCCGAACAGATCCTGCTGGAACAAGGCGTGGTGAACTACGGCGACCTCATCGTGCTGACCATCGGCGAGCCCATCGGCTCGGCCGGCGGCACCAACACGATGAAGATCGTGCGCGTCGGCGACACCCCGAAACCCAACGCCTGACAAGCTCCCCGCGTGACCGGCACCACGCGTCACGAAATCTTGAGGCCTGCCAGGCGAGCAGGCCTCATGCCGACACGCTAGAATCCGGTTTTTTACGTCTATACCCGGCCGGGCTCCCGGCCCTCGGAGAAAAAACATGTCCCTCGTTTCCATGCGTCAGCTGCTCGACCACGCCGCCGAATTCGGCTATGGCCTGCCTGCGTTCAACGTCAACAACCTCGAACAAGTCCAGGCCATC